>NZ_JASGET010000041.1:0-29965 GCF_047606145.1 Nocardioides sp.
CAGCGCCGAGCGCGGGTGCCGCCGCGACCGCCGGCGTACGGCGGCCGGCGTGCCCGGGCGTGCATCGGCCCGGGTCGGGGCGCTCAGGACGCCACCACCCGGGATCGGCGTACCAACGCCACCAGCACCGGCGCGCCGATCAGGCTCACCACGACCCCCACCTGCAGCTCCGCGGGATAGACGATCAGCCGGCCGACGATGTCGGCGAGCAGCAGCAGTGCCGGCGCGACCACCACGGTGAACGCGACCACCCAGCGCAGGTCGGGTCCGGTGACGAACCGGACCGCGTGCGGCACCATCAGGCCGAGGAAGGCGATGGGCCCCACCGCCGCGGTCGCCGCACCGCACAGCAGCGTCACACTCAGGATCACGCCCGCCCGGACCAGTGGCACCGGCACCCCCATCGAGGTCGCCACGTCGTCGCCCAGCGCCATCGTGTTGAGCGCCGGCAGGCAGAGCGCGGCAAGCACCAGGCCCGCCACCACCCAGGGCCAGATGGTCCCGATGGTCCCGGCCGGGCGGTCGGCGATGGTGCCGGCGTTCCAGAACCGCATCCGGTCGAAGGTCTGCTCGTCGAGGAGTGCGAGTGTTCGCGAGATCCCGGTCAGCACCGCGCCGAGCGCCACGCCGACCAGGGTGAGCCGCAGTGGTGTCGGACCCGCGCGGCCCCCGGCGGCGATGGCGTAGACGAGCACGGCCGCGCCGATGGCCCCGAGGAACGCGAACGGGAGGTACTGCTGGATCCGGGTCACGCCGAAGGCGACCACGCCGAGCGCCACCGCGAACCCGGCGCCGGCATTGACGCCGAGGATGCCCGGATCGGCCAGCGGGTTGCGGGTCAGTCCCTGCATCAGCGCACCGGCGACCCCCAGTGCGGCTCCGACGATCACGCCGAGCTCGGTGCGCGGCACCCGGAGGCCGACGACGGTGGAGCGGTTCACCGAGCCGTCCGGCGTGGTCAGCGCGTGCCACACCTCGCCCGGGGAGAGCAGGGCCGAGCCGAGCAGGATGCTCGCGACCGACAGCAACGCCAGGACCGCCACCGCCGCGGCCAGGGCGAGGAGCCGGCGCCGCGCCCGGCCACCTGCCGGCCGGGAGCCGATCGGCTCGGCGACGGCGCGGGACGGGCTGGGTCGTGACACGTCGCGGACGATAGGCCGAGCTAGGCGGCCGGCCAATGCGCTCGAAGCGCCGTCAGCGGACGCTCCGCGAGCGCCTCGACCGGTATGCCGGCCTCCCGGCTCAGCGCCCGCAGGAAGCCCGCTCGGCTGCGGTATCCGGCGGCCCGGGCGGCCTCGGCGATCGGGCGTCCGGCGATGAGCCGGTCGATCGCCAGGTTGAGCCGGGCGCGGGTGCGCCAGGTGGCGAAGGCGAGGCCGGTCTCGTCGAGGAAGATCCGCTGAGCCTGCCGGGCGCTAATGTGGTGCTCCCGGGCCAGCTGGTCGAGGGTCAGCCGTGACCGCACCGCGTCGCGTGCCAGCAGCCGCACGGTGGCGTGGGTCGGCATCGGAGTGGCGAAGTAGTGCCGGCCCAGCCGGGTCAGCACCGCGCTCAGCGCCTCGCGAAACGGCCTGACCTGCGCAGACGTGGAGGGCGAGGCCATCAGCGACGCCGTCATGATCTCGCTGATGGCCGGTACGACGCCCAGCAGCCGGAACCGCTCCGGCGGCTCCACCTGGGGCGGCAGCGTCGGTCCGAGCAGGATGCCGCCCTCGGCCACCTTGGCCGCGTGCGGCACCTGGCCGGCCAGCCAGATGCTCTCCTTCTCGCGCAGCAGGACGGGCTCGCCGTCCACCAGCAGCCGCGAGCTGCCCGCGGCGGCATGCAGCAGGTGTGGCTCGAGGTGGGAGTGGGTCTCATGGCCGCGGAACCGGATGGAGTTCTCTGGGACCACGTCGGCGAAGACGCTCAGTGCCATCGGTGTGCTCCAGGGTGGGTAGGACGGGGCCGGGAAGATGTCAGGTCCGGATGCGGCCTTGTCAGATTCGTGCCGGTCGGATCGCGTTGAGTAAGGGTAGCCTAACTGCATCCCGTCCGGATGCGGTGGGCCGTCCCTGTCCCCGGAGAAGTCTCGAGACTCACCTTGCGCTCCCCAGTTCGTGTCGCGGGCCCGGCCCGCTCCCTGCTCGCCGTCCTGCTCGCCGTGGCCCTGCTCCTGCTGGGCGCCTGCGGCTCGGACGGAGACGACGGTGCCGACGGCGCCGACAACACCTGGTCCGACGGCGCCACCCGGACCGTGACGACCGACATGGGTCGGGTCACCATCCCCACCGACCCCCAGCGGGTCGTCGTACTCAACCAGGCGCTGGCCGGCTACCTGTACCACCTGGACATCCCGGTCGCCGGCACCCTGCCGACCGCGGCCGACACCGACGACACCTCCTACGAGTCCTACTGGGCCGACGACGCCGAGGAGGACGGGACGGTGGTGCTGCCGTGGAGCTCCGACGGCTTCGACCTGGAGGCGATCCTCAAGCTCAAGCCGGACCTGATCGTCGCCGGTGGCGTCGGCTTCCCGCTGGCACAGGCCACCAAGGCCTACGACAAGCTCACCGACATCGCGCCGACGGTGATCGTCAGCGGCAAGCTGGACACCTGGCAGAAGCAGTTCGCCTACCTGGCCGAGGACGTCTTCGAGAAGCCGGCGGTCTACCAGGAGCTGCTTGCCGACTACCGGGATCGGATCAAGGAGGTCAAGGCCGCGATCACGCCCCCGCCGGGTCCGGTCTCCTATCTCACCGTGACCGCCGACGGGACGGCGTACGGCCTGATCGAGTCGCTCGGCCTGCCCAAGGAGCTGAAGAAGGTCGGTCTGGAGCCGGCGCCGCTCTACGCCAGCGGTCACTTCAAGGCCTACGTCTCCGGCGGCGACGCCTTCCCGCTCTCCACCGAGCAGGTGGGGCAGTACATCACCCAGAAGAGTGTCTTCATCATGGGCTTCAATGCCGACACCACCGACGTGAAGACGCTGTCGAAGAACCCGGTCTACGCCGCCCTGCCGGCCTTCAAGTCGGGCCACGCCTACGACCTGCCGTGGTGGGGCCTGCGAGGCGACTACGACGAGTCGATGGCCCTGCTGACCAAGGTCGAGAAGCTCTTCGGCTGAGGATCGAGGGGGAGCGGCGATGGCACGCCGAGGGTTCCGCACCCATCCGCTGGTGGTCCGCCGGGTCCGGGTGGCCGAGGCCCACGACCTCACCCCGCGGATGCGCCGGGTGGTCGTCAGCGGTGACCAGTTGGGTCGGTTCGACGCCGGCGGCACCGCGCAGCCGCCGTTCGCCGCACCGGGATTCGACGACCACGTGAAGCTGGTCTTCGCCGCCGACGGCGATGTCGACGCGGTCGCGCCGCGTCAGCTGGCCCACGGCATCGAATGGCCGAGTGCCGAGGGCCGGCTCGACCGGGACTACACCCCGTGGCCACTGCCCGACGGCCGGGTCGCGCTCGACTTCGTCCAGCACGGCGACGGGCCCGCGATCTCCTGGTCGCGCCGCGCCCGACCCGGCGACGAGATCTGCCTGGTCGGTCCGAAGTCGTCGACGCTCCTGCCCGACGAGCTGGACTGGATCATCCTGGCCGGCGACGAGACGGCGCTGCCGGCGATCGGCCGGTTCCTCGCCGAACGGCCGAGCACGGTGCCGGCCCAGGTGGTCGTCGAGCTCGGCGATCCGTCGGGACGCCAGGAGCTCCGCGAGCGCCCCGGGGACACGGTGGCGTGGGTGGCCCCGGGCGAGCTCGAGGGAGCCGTGCGCGGACTGCGGGTGCCGGCCGGCGCCGGCTACCTCTGGGCGGCGGGGGAGGCCCGCGACCTGCTCGGCCTGCGGCGCTGGGCCCGTGACCTGGGCCTGGACAGGTCACGGGTGAACATCACCGGCTACTGGCATCGCGGGAACCGCCAGGCCGAGCGACGGTCGGCGGTGGCCTCACCGGTCGGATGGCTGGTGGTCCGCGCCGCCGTGCGGCTCGGTCTGCTGGACGCGGTCGCGGAGTCTCCTCGGCCGGTGGCCGAGCTGGCCGCGGCCACCGGCCAGCCGGCGGCGGTGCTCGGGATGCTGAGCGACCTCCTGGTCGGCCAGCGGATCCTGACCCGGACGCCCGACGGAGTGCTGGGGCTGGGCCCGAGCGGGGAGATGCTGCTCATCGACGAGCACCAGCTGGAGTCCTTCGACGGGTTCGACGCCGAGCTGGTGCTCTCGCTGGCCGCCCTCGACGGTGCGGTGCGCCGGCGGGTCTCGCCCTGGCAGCTGCGCAGCGGGCACACGCTGCGGTCGGCCTCGCTCGCCGACCCGGACCTGTACGGCGAGCTGATGGAGCAGTCCGAGAACCTCGGCTACCTGCTCGACGGGCTCTTCGCCGCGTCGTGGTGGACCGGGCTGCGCCGGCTGACGCTGACCGGTCCCGGCGCCCTCACCGTGTGGCAGGCGGTCCAGGAGCGGCGCACCCGGGCGACGCCGCCCGCGCCGGATCCCGGGCCGGAGATCACCCTCGTCGAGGAGGAGCCGGCGCTCGCCGTGCTGCGCGCGTCGGCCACGGACGAGGCGCTGGGCTGGGCCAGCGACCTGGCCACCGCCTCGGCCGGAGGCGACGCGGTGGTGGCCGCCCTGGTGGCCGCCTGTCGTACCGATGCCGAGCTCGCCGGCTGGCTGCGCACGGTCGAGGGTCCTCGCCTGGTGCTCCTGGAGTCGACGAGTCCGGACCGGCTCAGTCCGCGTGCCGCCGAGACGGTCCTGCGCACCTTCGCGGCGACCGGCTCGGCGGCGCGTTCGACGGCTGACCTCGCCGCCGCGGCGGCCGCCTGCGGTTGGACCTCGGACGAGGTGATCGATCTGGGCTGGGGCTTCCAGGCGCTGGTCTTCACCCGCTGAGCGACCCCGCTGGCCGGGATCCGGGCCGAGGTCTCGGCCCGGATCGGGCGGCGTGGCTCAGCGGATCCAGGCTCAGCGGATCCAGGCTCAGCGGCGGTGGGTGTTGGCGACGTACACGTCGCAGGTGGCGTGCCGGGCGACGTCGGCGGCGATGCTGCCGAGGATCCGGGAGACCCCCTGCACCCGCTTGTTGCCGACCACGATCAGGTCGGCGTCGTGCTCGGCGGCGGTCTGCAGGAGCACGTCGGCCGGCTTGCCCTGCGCCGAGGTCGCCGCCGCCTGCAGGTCGGGATAGGCCCTCTTGAGCGGGACGATCGCCCGGGTGGCGACGTTGTGCGCCCATTCCGCGGTGGTGAACTCGAAGGTCTGGTCGCCGGTGTCGATCTCCTCGTACTCCAGCTTGTCGAAGGCGCAGACGACGACCAGCTCCACGTCCAGTGCGCTCGCCAGCCTCGCGGCGGCCAGGGCCGCGTCTGCGGCGGTGTCGCTTCCGTCGACACCGGTGATGATCGCGCTCAATGGGTTCTCCTCGAAGACGACGCGGGTTTGCCGCTGGATCCTAGCCCGCTTCGGGCCCCCGGCGGAGCCTTCCGGTCGCGCCGTCCGGGCGCGGCAGGGGGTTACTCGCGCGTCGTACGCAGCAGGTGGCAGGCTGCGGGGGATGCCCGGCATCGGGCCGCGCGACGACGAAGGGAGACAGGCGGGATGTTCTCGCGAATTGCCATCGTCAATCGGGGTGAGGCGGCGATGCGGCTCATCCACGCGGTTCGCGATCTCAACGCCGCCTCGGGCACCGGGTCCGACGCCGGGTCGGCCCGGACCAGCCGGATCGAGACGGTCGCGCTGCACACCGACGGCGAGCGGGCGGCGATGTTCGTCCGGGAGGCCGACCTCTCCTACAACCTCGGCCCGGCGGCCGACCGGCCCTACCTGGACTACGCGGTGCTGGAGAAGGCGCTGGTCGAGACCGGCGCCGACGCCGCCTGGGTCGGCTGGGGCTTCGTCGCCGAGGACCCCAACTTCGCCGACCTGTGCGCCCGGATCGGTGTCACCTTCATCGGCCCCAGCGCCGAGGCGATGCGCAAGCTCGGCGACAAGATCGGCTCCAAGCTGATCGCCGAGGAGGTCGGCGTACCGATGGCGCCGTGGAGCGGAGGCGGGGTCGACACCCTGCAGGAGGCGACCGCCGCGGCCGCCAAGATCGGCTACCCCCTAATGCTGAAGGCGACCGCCGGCGGCGGCGGCCGCGGCATCCGCAAGGTCGCCTCCGACGCCGAGCTGACCGACGCCTACGAGCGCACCCGCGACGAGGCCACCCGGGCCTTCGGCTCCGGGGTGGTGTTCTTGGAGCGGCTGGTCACCGGTGCCCGGCACGTCGAGGTGCAGGTGATCGCCGACGGGCAGGGCACCGCCTGGGCCGTCGGCGTACGCGACTGCTCGGTGCAGCGCCGCAACCAGAAGGTGATCGAGGAGTCCGCCTCCCCGGTGCTGGACGCCTCCCAGGTCGCCGAGCTGAAGGCCAGCGCCGAGCGTCTCGCCATCGCGGTCGGGTACGCCGGCGCGGCGACCGTGGAGTTCCTCTACCACCCGACCGAGCGGTTCTTCGCTTTCCTCGAGGTCAACACCCGCCTCCAGGTCGAGCATCCGATCACCGAGGCCACCACCGGCACCGACCTGGTCAAGCTGCAGATCCACGTCGCCTCCGGCGGCCGGCTCGAGGGCGAGCGGCCGGTCGAGATCGGGCACGCCGTCGAGGCCCGGCTCAACGCCGAGGACCCCGATCGCGACTTCGCCCCCTCGCCGGGCCGGATCGTGCTGCTGGAGCTGCCCGCCGGCCCGGGCATCCGGGTCGACACCGGGGTGGCCGAGGGCGACTCGATCCCGGCCGACTTCGACTCGATGATCGCCAAGATCATCGCCTACGGTCGCGACCGCGACGAGGCGTTGGCGCGGTTGCGCCGGGCGATGGCCGAGACCGAGGTGGTGATCGAGGGCGGCGCCACCAACAAGAGCTTCGTGCTCGACCTGCTCGACGCTCCCGAGGTGATCGACGGCCGGGCCGACACCGGCTGGATCGACCGGGTCCGCGGCGAGGGCCGGTTGGTCTCGCATCGGCACTCCGGGGTGGCCCTGGTGGCCGCCGGGATCGAGGCGTACGAGCTCGAGGAGGAGGTCGAGCGCACCCGGCTCATCGAGACCGCCCGCGGCGGCCGGCCACAGGTCCAGCACCGCACCGGCCGAGCGGTCGACCTCAAGCTGCGCGGCGTCCCCGCCAAGGTGACCGTCTCCCGGATCGGTCCGCACCTGTTCCGGGTGCTGATCTCCACCGGTGGCCGCGAGCAGAGCGTCGACGCGTACGTCGAGCGGATCGGCGCCTACAAGTCGCGGGTGACCATCGGCGACCGCACCCACCGCCTGGTCACCGCCACGCACGGCCCGGTGCAGCTGGTGGAGGTCGACGGCGTCACCCACCGGATCGCGCTGGACGAGGGCGGAGTGCTGCGCTCGCCGGCGCCGGCGCTGGTGGTGGCCACCCCGCTCGCGGTCGGCGACGAGGTCGCCGCCGGCGCCCCGGTGCTGGTGCTGGAGTCGATGAAGATGGAGACCGTGCTGCCGGCGCCGTTCGCCGCCCGGGTCAAGGAGCTGCTGGTCTCGACCGGCAGCCAGGTCGAGACCGGTGCCCCGCTGATCCGGCTGGAGCCGGTCGACGACGGCGAGGAGGAGACCGCCGTCGAGGTCGGCGAGCTGGACCTCGACCTGCCGAACGGCGGCTCGCTGCCGCCCGACCTCGCCGCCCGCGCGGCCCGGCATCGCGGCGATCTGCTGGCCATGGTGCTCGGTTACGACATCGATCCGCGCGACGAGGGGCGCACCCTGGCCGACTACCTGAGCGAGCGGGACCAGCTGCTCGCCGAGGGCATCACCTCGGTCGAGGCCGAGCTCGAGCTGGTCGGCGCCTTCGCCGACTTCGCCGAGCTCTCCCGCAACCGCCCGGTTGGCGAGGACGCACACGTGGAGAACGCCGTGCACAGCCCGCGCGAGCACTTCCACACCTACCTGCAGAGCCTCGACCCGGAGCGGGGCGCCCTGCCGACCGCGTTCCGCGCCAAGCTCGGCCGGGTGCTGCGGCACTACGGCATCGCCGACCTGGAGCAGACCCCGGAGCTGGAGCAGGCGGTCTTCCGGATCTTCCTCGCCCAGCAGCGCTCGGCACCCGACATCGCGCTGGTGACGGCGCTGCTGCAGCGCTGGATCGCCGAGCCGGCGCCGGCCGCGCCGCTGGACACCGCGGTCCGGGACATGCTGGAGCGGCTGGTGCTCGCCACCCAGCTGCGCTTCGGCGTGGTCGGCGAGCTGGCCCGTAGCGTCCGGTTCCGCTGGTTCGACCAGCCGTTGGTCGACGCCGACCGGCAGGAGGTGCTCGGTGGCGTCCGCGACGACCTGGTCGCGCTGGCCGGGCTGCCCGCCGGCCCCGAGCGGGAGGCCGGTCTGGATCGGCTCGCGACGATCCCGGAGCGGATCGTCAGCTTCCTCGCCGAGCGGATCGAGGGGGACCCGCTGCCGGTCGACGAGCCGATGCTCGCCGTACTGGCCAAGCGGCACTACCGCGAGCACGGGCTGCACGGGCTGACCGAGTTCACCGTGCAGGTCGACGGTGCCGGCCGTCCGTTCGCGACCGCGGACTACGTCCTCGACGACCGGCCGACCCACCTGGTCACCACCATCGGCCGGGTCGCCGAGCTGACTCCGGGCAGCGCCCTGGTCGAGGCCATCGCCGCCCAGGTCGCCGCCGCCCCGGCCGGACACCAGGGCGTGGTGGACCTCTACCTGTCCTGGCCCGAGCTGCCCGAGGACCCCGAGCGGGCCAGCGCGCAGCTGGTCGAGACGGTGGCGGCGCTCGGCTTCGCTCACCACGTACGCCGGGTCGCGGTCTGTGTCGCCCCCGGCGGCGGCCGGCCGGTCGGCTACTTCACCTACCGCCCCGAGACGCCGGCCGACTCCTCAGCCGACACGGCCGATGCGTCGACGGAGGGCTCGACCGCCGGCCCGGCGGGCGGGATGGTCGAGGACGCACACGTCCGCGGGGTGCACCCGATGGTCGGGCGCCGACTCAACCTGTGGCGCCTGCGGGAGTTCGACATCACCCGGCTCGACGCGCCCGAGGACGTGCTGCTCTTCCACGCCGTCGCCCCGGGCAACGAGGCCGACCAGCGGCTGGTCGCGCTGGCCCAGGTGCGGCAGCTGGCCGTCGTACGCGACGAGGACGGCAACGTCGTCGGCCTGCCGCACGCCGAGCGCGCGATCGCGAACTGCCTGGAGGCGATCCGGCGCGCCCGTGCCGAGCTCGGCGGGGTCCGGCTCGACATGAACTACGTGTGGGTGCACATCTGGCCCACCATCGACGCCGAGGTGGACCAGCTGACCGCGTTGAAGGACAGGGTCGCGCCGGTCACCGCCGGCGCGGGCGTGGAGGAGGTGCTGGTCGACGGCACCGTCGCCTTCGGCGATGGCTCCGAGGTGCCGATGGCGGCCCGCTTCCACTACCAGCCGGGCTCGGGGGTGGTGGTCTCGCTGGAGGGCCCGCCCAGCGAGCGGCTCAAGCCGCTCGACGACTACGCCCAGAAGGTGGTCCGGGCTCGTCGCCGCGGGGTGGTCTACCCCTACGAGCTGCAGGCGATGATCGCGGGTCGCGGCGGCACCGCGACCGAGTACGACCTCGACGACACCGGCACGCTGGTGCCGGTCACGCGACCCTACGGGTTGAACAAGGCCGGGATCATCGCCGGCGTCATCACCACCCCGACCGAGCACTACCCCGAGGGCATCACCCGAGTGCTGCTGTGCGGTGACCCGCTGCGCGCGCTCGGCGCGGTCTCGGAGGCGGAGTGCACCCGGATCATCGCGGCGCTCGACCTCGCCGAGCGGCTCGGCGTGCCGGTGGAGTGGTTCGCGGTCTCGGCCGGTGCCCGGATCTCGATGGACTCCGGCACCGAGAACATGGACTGGGTCGCGGCCGCGCTCAAGCGGATCGTGGAGTTCACCCAGGCCGGCGGGGAGATCAACGTCGTGGTGGCCGGCATCAACGTCGGGGCGCAGCCGTACTGGAACGCCGAGGCGACCATGCTGATGCACACCAAGGGCATCTTGGTGATGACGCCGGACAGCGCGATGGTGCTCACCGGGAAGCAGACCCTCGACTACGCCGGCAGCGTGTCGGCCGAGGACAACCACGGCATCGGCGGCTTCGACCGGGTGATGGGCCCGAACGGCCAGGCGCAGTACTGGGCGCCGGACCTCGCCGGCGCGCTGGGCATCCTGCTGGCGCACTACGACCACACCTACGTCGTCCCCGGTGAGGCCGGGCCGCGACGGGTGCCGACCAGCGACCCGCGCGAGCGCGACGTCACGTCGTACCCGCACGACCCGACCGACTCCGGCTTCGCGACCGTGGGTGACATCTTCTCGCCCGAGCTCAATCCCGACCGCAAGAAGGCGTTCGACATCCGCACCGTGATGGCGGCGCTCGCCGACCAGGACCACGCCACGCTGGAGCGGTGGGCGCAGATGGCCGACGCCGGCACCTCGGTGGTCTACGACGCCCACCTCGGCGGCATCCCGGTGTGCCTGATCGGGATCGAGTCCAAGGCCGTGCCACGGCGTGGCTTCCCGCCCACCGACGGCCCCGACGTCTACACCGCGGGGACGCTGTTCCCGCGGTCGTCGAAGAAGGTCGCCCGCGCGATCAACGCGGCCAGCGGGAACCGCCCGGTCGTCGTCCTGGCCAACCTGTCCGGCTTCGACGGGTCGCCGGAGTCGATGCGCAACTTGCAGCTGGAGTACGGCGCCGAGATCGGCCGGGCGATCGTGAACTTCGCCGGTCCGATCGTGTTCTGCGTCATCTCGCGCTATCACGGGGGTGCGTTCGTGGTCTTCTCCAAGGCGCTGAACCCGTCGATGACGGTGCTCGCCGTCGAGGGCTCCTTCGCCAGCGTGCTGGGGGGTGCGCCGGCGGCCGCGGTCGTCTTCAGCCGGGACGTCGATGCGCGCACCGCGCGGGATCGGCGGGTGGTCGACCTCGAGCACCGGCTGGCCGAGGCGGAGCCGACCGAGCAGGCGAGCCTGACCGCCGAGCTGGCGGCCACCCGGCGCGACGTACGCGCCGAGAAGCTGGGTGAGGTGGCCGCCGAGTTCGACGGCATCCACAACATCCACCGCGCGGTGGAGGTGGGCTCGGTCGACGAGGTGATCGAGCCCGAGGAGCTGCGACCCAAGATCATCGCCGCCCTGGAGGCCGGACTCGCCGGACCCACCGCCTAGCGACCAGCGGCCGGTGAGCGGGAGGGCCCTGCTGCCGGGTGGGCCGGGTCGGGCGCCGCCGGGATGAGTCCGTTCTCGGACTGGTCCGGGGCTCCGCGGGCCCGGTCCAGGTTAAGGTTGTGAAGACAACCATTGCCCCCAGGGTTGTCTCATCCACTGCTCCAGGAGTGCGGCGTGACCCGTTGGCTGACCCGAACCGAGCTCACCGCCTGGGTCCGGCTGGCCGCGGTGCTGGAGCTGCTGCCGGCGGCGATCGACGCCCAGCTACGCCGCGACTCCGACCTCACCCACTTCGAGTACTACGCGCTCGCCATGCTGTCCGAGGCTCCCGGTCACACCCTGCCGCTCAACTCCTTGGCCAGGCAGACCAACGCGACCCTGCCGCGCCTCTCCCACGTCGTACGACGTCTCGAGGAGCGCGGCCTGATCGAGCGGCATCCCTCGGCCCGGGACGCCCGGGTCACCGACGCACGGCTCACCGAGCACGGCTGGGCGGTCGTCGAGCGCGCCGCGCCGGGACACGTGGCCACCGTGCGCGCCGCGGTCGTCGACCCGCTCACCGAGGACCAGATCGGACAGCTGCGCGAGATCGCCGAGGCGATCCTCGGCCGGATCGACGCCGCCGGGGCGATGCGCGAGGTCTATCACCGCTACGACGAGTGACCACCGGCGGCGATCCCGACCCGGCCGGAGCCGGCCCGGGTCAGGAGGGGCCGGATCAGGATCGGCTTGGATCAGGCGTGCCGGTAGGACCGGTGCGAGAGCAGCTCGACCGCGTCGTTCGCGCAGCCGGTGGTCGGGTGGGCCACGTACTGTGACACGGTCGCGTTCGGTACGTAGACCCGGAACCCGTCGACGTGGGTCGGCTTGCACTTCTTCGTCGAGTAGGCGCCGGCGTCGACCTCGTCGACCAGGCTGCGGATCTTGGTGCCGGGCTTGACCACCAGTCGGTAGCTCCTGCCCTCCCGGGCCGCGGCGGCACCGATCTGGGTGCCGTCGCCGTGACCGACGTAGGAGATCCCGCCGAAGCCTCCGGTGTGACAGCTGTGGCCGGAGACGTTCTTCAACACGATCCAGCCGTAGGTGTGGCCGGCTCCGGCGTCGCTGTAGGTGTAGCTCGCCACCAGATCGGCATTGCCACAGGCGGGCATCGAGTCGGCGGCGGTGGCGGGGCCGCTTCCGAGACCGACCAGTCCGGCACCGACGGCGGCGGTCGAGATGAGTCCGGCCGCGATCATTCGTGTCTTCATGGTTCCCCCTATCGGTGAGTACGACGGGCGGTCTGCCCGCCTTCGGATGGGATCCGTGACGACGTGGAGAAGTTGCCGGCGTGGGCCTACCGCACTCCGGCGAGCCAGTCGGCGATGGTGGGGAGCACGGCGTCCGGTCGGCGCGCCCAGGTGAAGTGGGTGCCGGCGGTCAGGTGGGCTCGGGTCACCGGCGCGGACGGCATCAGCCGGAGCAGCTGCTCGGTGCTGTCCGGCGGCGCCAGGGTGTCGCCGTCGATGGTGACGGCGAGGACCGGCACGGTGACGGCGGCCAGGTCGGGCTCGCGGCCGGCGTACCGCAACCGCCCGGACCGGGCGAACCGGGCCCACTCGGTCATCAGCCCCCGGGCCTCCCGCCCGGCGAACCCCACCTGCGGGCCGGGGAAGTGCCCGACGACGCGGGCCAGCAGCCCCATCGCCTGGCTCAGCGCGAGGAACCGGCTGCCGTAGCCACGCCAGTACGGCGACTGTGAGGCGACCAGGAGGAGACCGTCCACCGGGCTGGTCTCGCTGGTCTCGGGGTCTCCGGCGGTCTCGGCGAGATAGCCGCTGGCCACCTGACCGCCGAGACTGTGGCCCAGCAGATAGGTACCCTGCCCCGGGTCCGCGACCCCGGCGAGCGCGGTCAGGCTGGCGCGCAGGTCGTCGATCAGGTCGGCGTAGCCGAAGTCGTAGCGCCACCCGGGGACCCGGCCACCGGAGGCCTCGTAGCCGCGCTGCTCGGTGACGGCGGCGCTGATCCCGGCCTCGGCGAGGGCGTCGATGAGGCGGTGGTAGTAGCCGGCCGGCACGCCCATCGCGGGCACCACCAGCACCAGCGGGGCGGCGGCCGCCGTCGCGCGGCTCAGCGTGACGGTGAAGGCGGTGCCTTCGTCGCGCTCGACGGTGCGGGTCTCGCGTCGCGGGGTGGCGTCGGGCAGGGCGCTACTCATGGGTAGCAGTCTGCCGGTCGACGTGCCGGTCGCGGTCAGCGGATGGATGTCCACGGCGGTCGGTGGAGGCATCCACCGGCGCCGGCAGGGTGTGTGGGCATGCGACAGACCTGGGGGCCACGCCGCCACGGTCGCCGGTGCTCGTTCCTCAAACCCCGTACCCGCCATCGACGTCGAGCTTCTGGCCGGTGATGAACCGGGCCCGGTCTGAGGAGAGGAACTCGACCGCCTCGGCGATGTCGTGGGAGTTGCCGAACATCCGCAGCGGGATGTTGGCCCTCGCCGCGGTCAGCGCTCGGTCGTCGAGGTCGCCCGAAGCCATCAGGCGGGCGGACATGCCGTCGTCGAGCATGCCGGGGCCGACGCAGTTGACCCGGACACCGAACCGGCCCTCCTCGGCTGCCAACCCGCGCACCAGCGCCTCGACGGCCGCCTTCGGCGCGGAGGAGAGGCCGTCGCGCACCGGGAACCGGGTGGTGGCCGCCGTCGTCACGGCGGTGAGTGACCCCTTCGTACGGCGCAGCGAGGGCAACATCGCGCTGCTGAGGTTGAAGAAGGCGTCGGCGTCGTCGCGCATCTGGCGGGAGAACGCCGCGGCGTGCACCCGAGAGAGATGGATCATCGGCACGTGTGGCCCGGCCGCATGGATGACGGTGCGCACGTCGCCGACCGCGGCGTGCACCCCGTTCGCGAAGCGCTGGACGTCGGGCGCGTCGTCGAGTGCGCAATGGTCGGCGTGGACGACCGCGTCGCCGAGTGCGGCAATGAGGTCGTCGGGTCGTCGGCTGCGGTAGCTGAGCACGAGCGGCACTCCTCGGGCGGCCAACAGCCGGCTGATCGCCGTGCCGATGCCGCCGCCGGCGCCGGTGATCAGGGCCGTGCCCCGGTCCGATCGATGCGTGGCGGACATTCTCACCTCGTTGTGTTGACGACTGTGACCTGCGTCATGCTAGCGTTAGAAACTAGCAAGCGCTTGGTTTGCCTCTGGTTGCGAGGAAGGGTACCGAAGCATGAAGATCCGATTGATGGCGGTCGCGAGCACGGCGCTGCTGGCGGCCGCTCTCGCTGGCTGTGGCTCTGGCTCGGGGAGCAGCAGCAACGGCAGTGGCGACGATGTCTATCGCGTGATCGTGATGGGTGGGGTGAGCGCCGAAGGTGTCCTGGCGGACCAGTCGCAGACCTCCATCGCCGCGGCCAAGGCCAGCGTCGACTACGCGAACGCCAACGGTGGTGTCGATGGCGAGAAGGTGACGGTCACCGTCATCGACGACAAGAGCGACCCCACCACCGCGGTGACCAAGCTACGGGCCGCGATCGCCAAGCAGAAGCCGGATCTGGTGCTCAACTCCGGACCGTCGACGGTGGCGGAGGCGACCCTGCCGATCCTCAACCAGAATCACATCCTGTCGATGAACATCGGGCCGACCGAGACCTCCTCGGACGCCTCGAAGTACCCACTCAACTTCGACATCGCAGCCGGTGCGAGCGAGCAGCTCGACGCCTACGCGTCCTACTTCAAGGAGAAGGGCTACAAGAGCGTCGCCATCCTGCACGGGAACAGTGCGTACGGCGAGACGTTCGGAAGCAGCGCCGAGAAGACGCTGACCGCTGCCGGCGTCAAGGTCACCGGGAACAAGGAGTACGACACCACGGCGCTCGACATGACCTCGCAGCTCGAGGCGTTGGAGTCGACCGATCCCGACGCACTGGTCATCGACGCGTACGGCGCGCCGCTGGGCTACGTCCTCAAGGGGGTGGCCAAGCTCGGCTGGGACATCCCGATGATCGGCAACACCTCCGTGTCGGCGACCAACCTGACCGGAGCGAAGCCACCGACGGGCCTGGTCGGCACCTCCGAGGTGAAGAACCTGGTGATGCAGGTGCCCAAGTCCGCGAAGCACGACTCCTCGGCGACGGCGGTCAACGCCGCCGTGAAGGGGATGCTCAAGTACGGCGAGATCAAGTCCAGCTTCGTCCTCGCCGCCAACTACGATGCCCTCCCGCTGGTGATGGCCGCGGCCGACGCCGCAGGCTCGACGGACGCGGACAAGGTCGCCGAGAAGCTCGTCGACTCGTCGGTGCTCAAGAGCGCGAAGACCGTGATCTTCCCCGACTACGGCTTCACCTCCTCGGTGCACGCTCCGCAAGGAGTGTCGGGGAACTACATCTTCATCTCGCCGTCGGTGCTGAAGAACGGCCAGTTCCAGTGAGCCGTGCCTTCGGGGGGAGCGCCGATCCCCGAAGGCACGACTGTGACGTCGCCATCTCGGCAACCGATCACCTGACAAGGATCAGAACATGACCCTCATCTGGAGCGGGCTGGCACTCGGTGCGGTGTACGCGCTGGTCGCCGTCGGCTACAACATCGTCTACATCTCATCGAAGACGTTCAACTTCGCCCAGGCTCAGCTGATGATGCTCGGTGCCTTCATCGCCTACTCGGGTCTGGTCAGCTGGAGCCTGAACACGGTGCTGGTGATGCTGATCGCTCTGGCGGTGGTCGGTGCGGTCGCCGCGGTCGAGCAGCTGATCGCCGTTCGGCCTGTCCGCGACATGCACAACATCTTGGTCACCACGCTCGGGGCCTCGATGTTCATCGAGGGCTTCGTCCAGATCCAGTGGGGCAGCCAGCCGCTGACGGTGCCGTTCTTCGGCGGAGATGACGCCGTCTCGTTCCTCGGCGGCCGCCTCTATCCGATCCAGCTGGTGCTCGTCGTGATGGCGATCGTCGTGGTGGTCGGACTCGTGCAGTTCAGCCGCCGTTCCCTGGTGGGTCTGGCACTGCTCGGCATGTCCGAGGACCGCGAGGCCGCCCAGTTGCGTGGCGTCAACGTGCGTCGGATGGCCTTCGGTGCATTCGTGGTGTCCGGAATCCTCGGTGGCGTCCTCGGCGTCTTCGTCGGGCCGCTGACCTTCGCCGTCTCGACGCTCGGCGCGTCGCTGGCGCTCAAGGGGTTCGTCGTACTCGCCATCGGCGGCTTCGGGTCGATGCCCGGCACCCTGGTGGGAGGACTCATCGTCGGTCTGGCCGAGGCCTGGGCCTCGCGCTACCTCGGCAGCGAGTACTCCAACCTGACCGTCTTCGCGATCCTGATCGCGGTCCTCCTCGCCCGGCCAGCCGGCCTGTTCGTCCGAGCCAAGGAAAGGGTCGTCTGATGGCCGTCTCGCTTCGCAGCCGGCATCGACCGCTGTGGCTCATCGCGATCATCGTCGGGGTCGTGGTGCTCTTCCTGCCCGACATCTCCTCGAACTACACCATGATCCAGCAGGTGCAGCTGGCACTCATCCTCTCCCTGTTGGTCAGTGGACTGAACCTCAGTCTCGGCTACGCGGGTGAGCTGGCGCTCGGCCAAGCTGCGGCGTACGCCGCCGGGGCGTACGCCGCCGGGATCCTGTCCAGCAAGGGACACACCGACCTGTTGCTCCAACTGCTGGTCGGCGGGGTGGCGGCTCTGGTCGTGGGCACCGTGACCGGCATCCCCGGGCTCCGGCTCGGCAGCTGGTCGCTGGCGATGACCTCATTCTTCCTGGTCCTGCTCATCCCGGACGTGATCTCGATCTTCTCCAGCCAGACCGGCGGTCACAACGGTCTGTCCGGCATCCTGCCGGCCACCTTCTTCGGTTCGCCGCTGAGCTCCGACGGCTTGTACACGGCCATCGTGGTGGTGACCGCGGTGTGGTTCGCGGTGATGCGCAACATCGCCGTCTCCCGGCACGGGACCGCACTGCGGGTGCTGAAGCAGTCTCCGGTGCTCGCCTCCTCGATGGGCATCTCGGTCTTCCGGATGAAGCTGCTCGCCTACGCCCTCGGCGCGCTGCCGGCCGGCCTGGCCGGTGCCCTGTTCGCCAACCTGATGCTCTACGTCTCGCCCGACTCGTTCAGCTTCACGCTCGCTACGACGGTGTTGGCGGCCTCGATCCTCGGTGGCTCGGCGACCGTCTACGGAGCCCTCGTCGGTGGCTTCATCCTGCAGTTCGGACTCAACGCCACCTCGAGCTTCGAGCAGTACTCACTGCTGGTCACCGGCGGTTTCCTGATCGTCGGCGGGGTGCTGCTCACCGGTGGCCTGATCGGCCTGGCGCGCGACGTCTGGTCGCGGTGGGGCATCAGGCTCGCCGGGTCCGAGGCGAAGCGGAGCCAGCTGACTCCCGAGATGCCGGACCTGGACGGCGTACGGCTGGAGGTGCAGGGGGTGACGAAGGCCTTCGGTGGGAACCGTGCGCTGGCAGGGGTGGACCTGGTCGCCGAACCCGGTCGCGTCACCGCCCTGATCGGGCCCAACGGGTCGGGCAAGACCACCCTGCTCAACATGATCTGCGGCTTCTACCGGACCGACGCCGGCGCCATCCGGCTGGGCAGTCGCGAGGTCCAGGGACGAGCGCCGTACCGGGTCGCGCGAGCGGGTGTCGCGCGCACCTTCCAGACGCCCAACATCCCGGCCGGCATCACGGTGCTCGAGGCCGTGACCGCGGGCCGCTACACGACTCAGCGTGCCACCGTGCTCGAGGCGGTGCTGCGGCTTCCTCGGTACCGTCGGGTCCGCCGGGCCGACTACCTGGAGGCGCGTCGCATGCTCTCCTTGGTGGGCATCGAGGATCTGGCGGACACCGAGGCCACCGCGCTCCCACTGGGCCAGCGCCGACTGCTCGAGGTCGCCCGTAGCCTGGTGGCGCGCCCGGGTGTGCTGCTCCTCGACGAGGTCGCCTCCGGGCTGGACGAGGACGAGGTGCTGCGGCTGGCCGAGGTGATTCGCCGGGTGCGCGCAGCAGGCGGCACCGTGGTCCTGGTGGAGCACAACTTCCAGCTGGTGCTCTCGCTGGCGGATGAGATCTATGCGCTCGCCCATGGGCAGTTGATGGCTCACGGCACGCCCGAGGAGATCGAGAACGACCCGCGTGTGATGAGCGAGTACCTGGGCATCGACCAGGACCGGCCGCAGGGAGGCGGAATGGTGCTTGGCGATCTGGTCGGCGAGGCTGCCGGAGGCGGCACCGGATCGGGAGAGGAGGCGTGAACGAGATGGGGCAGACCGTGAGACCGCTGCTCGAGGTCCGTCAGCTCGGCACCGGGTACGGTGACCTGCGGGTGGTGTGGGACGTCTCGTTGGAGGCCCGGCCGGGGGAGATCACCGTGCTCCTGGGCCGCAACGGCGCCGGCAAGACCACCACGCTGCGAGCCGTCACCGGCCTGAACAGGATCCAGGCGGGCCAGGTGTTCTTCGAGGGTGAGAGCCTGGCGAGGGTCTCCCCGCACGGTCGGGTGGCCCGCGGGGTGGCCTACGTCCAGGAGGGCAAGCGCGTCTTCCGTGGGCAGAGCATCGAACAGAACCTGATGCTCGGCGGCTACGTCCGGAGGCTGAAGCGGCACCGCCTTCGCGAGGAGGTGGAGCGGATCTACGAGCTCTTCCCGATCCTCGGTGAGCGCAAGCACGCGTTGGCGGCGAGCATGTCCGGGGGACAGCAGCAGATGCTCGCCATCGGGCAGGCGCTGATGGCCGACCCGAAACTCCTGCTGCTGGACGAGCCGTCGGGTGGTCTGGCGCCGGTCGTCGTCAACGAGGTGATGGAGCGCGTCGACGCGCTCAAGCAGACCGGTTTGGCGATCCTGCTCGTGGAGCAGGCCGTCGAGGCGTCGTTCGCGATCGCCGATCACGTGGTGGTACTCGACAACGGTCGTACCGCGCTCTCCGCCCGGGCGTCCGAGGTCAGCGACCTCACCGTGCTCCAAGACGCCTACTTCGGCAAGCGCGGCAGCGCCGGCGCACACTCGGCGTGAGAGACACCGATCGACGCCGTATCCGTTAGGGCGTGACGAATAATTCCGGGACGGGCCCTCAGCGGGGCTTCTGTTCTGCTGGGTGAGCCCGCGTCCGACGAGATCAGCGGTCCCGGAACGCTTCAGCCCGGGCGGCCCGGATCGCGTCGGGGGCACCGGCGCCGGTCGTAGCGCGGAGGGCGGGGCACGGGGGCGCCCAACGCCTGCGAGGCGCGACGGGCGGCGAGCGCCACCAGCGGCGCCAGCTGATCGGTTGCGCCGTCGCGGACCGCCAGCGAGATGGCGCCGAGGACGCCGTCGGGGCCGTGGACGGGCGCGGCGATGGCCGTGATGCCCAGGACGCACTGCTCGGCGCTGTCGATCGCGAGCCCGTGTCGCGTGCGGATGCGGTCGAGTTCGGCGTGCAGTTGGGCCAACTGTCCGGACGTGCGCGGCTGGTGGTCGGCGACCGCGAGCAGGTCGTCGACCTCCTCGGGTGACATCAGGGAGAGCAGGCAGCGGCCGCTGACCGTGCGGTCGGGGACGATCCGAGCGCCGACCCGGCTAGGCACGCTCGCAGCGGCGGTGCCGCCGATCTTGTCGAGGTAGCGCATCGCCCGGCCTTCGAGGACGGAGAGGTGGGCGACGCCGCCGGTGCGCAGGTGAAGCTCGTTGAGGAGGGGAGCGGCGGCATAGCGCAGCTCCCCCGGGTCGTTGCCGCTCAGCCCGCGGGCGCGTACACCCAGGCGGTAACCGTGCCCGGTGTGCTCGAGCCAGCGCAGCTCGACCAGCTGGGTCAGCATGCGGAAGGTGGTCGAGCGCGGCAGGCCGGTGGCCCGGCTGACATCATCGAGCAGCAGCCGCTCGTCGCCGAGAAGGAAGACGTCCAGGATCTGTGTCATCCGGTCGGCGACGCCTCGCCGGGGTGTCGGGTTGGCCTCGTTCTCCTTGATCGCGTCGATCGTCACTGTAGCCTCCCAAGCGCTTGCTCGTTTCTTTCACGGTAGCAGGCGGATGCCACCGCGGGGAAGGACGGCGCGGACCGGATGGAGCTCGACCGCCAGCACCGTGAGGGCTCGGGCCGCGATCAGCCAGCGGCCCCCGCGGTGGATGTACTCGTCGTCATAGCGCACCCGCCACACCAGGTCGATCGCCGTCTCCGAGCGGTCGGGCCGGTCGTGGTCGTCGAGATAGTGGTGGGCGACGCAGCTGACCCGACCGCTGGCACGGGCTGCGTCGGTGTCGACGACCTGGCCGGTGAGCTCATGGATCGTCGCCCGCACGTCGAACACCGAGGAGAGCGCCTGCCGGATCGCCTGGCGACCCTCGTGCCGGTGGATCGGTTCGAGTTCGCGCGGTGGCTCCGGGAGGAGCAGGACCGCGTCCTCGGCAAAGAGCCCGGCCGCGGCGTCCAGATCGCCTTCGTCGATCGCCGCGGCATACCGCTGGGCGAGCTCGCCAGCCTCCTGGGCGACAGGCGCAGTCATCGCGTCAGCCGGCCCGGACGGCGGTCGGCCTGGCGAGGTTCTGGGCGCCGGTGTTGTCGAGCTTGGCCACCGAACGAGCGGCGAAGGTCCGCTCGGCCGGGCGCCCGGCGAAGTAGCCGGACAGGTCACGGGCCAGCTCCTCGGTGGTGAAGGCCCCGTCGGCGGCGATGAACGTGTGCTCCACCGCCGGTGCGGCCATTAATGCGACGAAGTCGCTGTAGACCACGAAGACCTGCCCGCTGATCTCCGCCGCGGCTGGCGAGGCGAGGTAGCTGACGAAGGTCGCCACGCGTTCGGGGGCCAGTGGGTCGAGGGCCGCGCTCGCGGCCGGCTCGGTGGACCCAGCGGACTCAGGGTCGGAGAAGACGTTGGCGGTCATGCCGGTACGTGCGCGGGGACAGATCGCGTTGGCGGTCACGCCGTACCGCCCCATCGCCTGCGAGGTCGCCAGCGTGAGCGCGGTGATGCCGGCCTTGGCGGCGGCATAATTTGGCTGGCCGGCCGGGCCGAAGAGGAACGCCTCGGAGGAGGTGTTGACGATGCGGCCGTAGATCGGGCCGCCGGTCGCCTTGCCCTGCTCGCGCCAGTGCGCCGTCGCCGCCTGAGTGAGCGCGGCGTGCCCCTTGAGGTGGACCCGGATGACGTCGTCCCAGTCGGACTCGGTGAGGTTGAAGACCATTGTGTCGCGCAGGATTCCGGCGTTGTTGACGACGATGTCGAGACCGCCGAACGTGTCGATCGCGGCACTGACCAGCGCCTGGCCGCGTTCCCACTCGCCGACGTCGCCCGACAGCCCGAAGGCCTCGCCTCCGGCAGCGCGGATCTCGGCCGCGACCTGCTCGGCGCCGGAGCCGAGATCGTTGACGACGACCCGCGCTCCCGCCGCGGCAAGGGCGAGCGCCTCCGCGCGGCCGAGACCGGTGCCTGCTCCGGTGACGACGGCGGTGCGGCCGGTGAGACTGGTGAGACTGGTCTGCGTCATGGCGGTCCTCCGGGGACGGGGTGGGACGAACGCAGCGACGGTAGGACGCGCCTTCGGCCCCGGAAGGCCGTGATCCCACTCAGTGGGGCCGGAGGTGCGCCGGGCCGGCCCCGTGACCTCGGCACCCACTCTCGCTGGCCGGGAGCCGCGGGGCGCGTGCCGGGTCGGGTGCGGCAGGCTCGGGTGAGTCGCCGTCCCGACAGCCGGAGGAGCTCCATGCCCATCGACCTTCACGCGGCCCTCGCCGCGCCGGCGCAGGTGGAGGAGCTCGCCTGGACCGAGCGGGACGTGCTCCTCTACCACCTATCCCTCGGCGCCGGTCGCGGCACCGACCCGGAACTGGTCTACACCTATGAGCCGGGCCTGCGGGTGCTGCCGACCTTCGCATTGGTCGCCGGGCAGGGCATCTCCGCCGGCCCCAGGCTCACCACCGGCCTGCGCCTTCCCGGCCTCGACGTCGACCTGCGCCGGTTGTTGCACGGCGGTCAGGGACTGGTCCTGCACACGCCGCTGCCGACCTCCGCGACGGCGGTACGCACGACCCGGGTCATCGACGTCTGGGACAAGGGCAAGGCTGCGGTCGTCGTCCGGGAGTCGCGGGTCACCACCACGGACGGAGCCCCGCTGTGGACCTCGACCATGAGGATCTGGGCCCGCGGTGAGGGCGGGTTCGGCGGGGGGTCCGGGCCGGCCGAGGAGGGCGCGCCACCGGATCGCAGACCCGATCGCGTGATCGAGGTCGCCACCACGCCCGACCAGGCGAGGCTCTACCGGCTCAACGGTGACCTCAACCCGCTGCACATCGACCCTGAGTCCGCTGCCCACGCCGGCTTCGGCGCCCCGATCCTGCACGGTCTCGCGACGTACGGGATCGTGGCGCGCGCCGTCATCGACGCGCTCGGTGCGGGCGCGCCGGAGCGGCTGGCCTCCTACGACGCTCGCTTCGCCGGCACTCTCCTCCCCGGCGAGCGGCTCAGCATAGCGGTCTGGCACGAAGAGGGTCGCGAAGAGGGTATGGCGGAGGAGACGTGGACGGTCGAGGCGACCTGCGTCGACCGCGGGACCCCGGTGCTCAGTCACGGCCACGTCCGCTTGGTGCCACGGACCGCCGGCTTCCCTGTCGGCTGAGTTCGTCGAAACCGCAGTCAGCAAGGGTCTCGACAGGCTCGACCATCACCGCATCCCGGGGCGGGGGTCAGGACTGTCGGTGCAGCGCCTCGACGAGGAACCGCCGACGGACCCAGCTCAACCAACGGATCAACGGTTCCGCAGGCAGGTTTCGCACAGCGGGAGCCCGCCGGCACGCGATCCGCCACCCGGCCTACCGTGCACAGGCCCCAGCGCCACTTCCGTGGAGGTCCAGATGTCCAGCGCCGTTGTTGTCGATGCAGCCCGGAGCCTGTTCGGTCGGCGAGGCGGCATGCTCGCCTCGTTGCACCCCGCCCAATTGCTCGGCAACGTGCAACGCGGTCTGATCGATCGGATCGGCGTACCCGCCGAGGCGATCGAAGAGGTCATCGGCGGCTGCGTCACGCAGGCCGGTGCCCAATCCGGTCACCTGGTGCGGACCGCCTGGCTGTACGCGGGTCTACCCGAGCGGGCGGGCGCAACCACGATCGACGCGCAGTGCGGCTCGGGCCAGCAGGCGGTGCACCTGATCGGCGCACAGGTCAGCGCCGGGCTGATCGACGCCGGGATGGCTTGCGGTGTCGAGGTGATGTCGCGGGTGCCACTGCTCGCCAACATCGGCGAGGGGGCGCCGTACGGGCGGCCCCGCCCGGACGACTGGAACCTCGACATGCCCACCCAGTACGTCGCTGCCGAGCGGATCGCGGACCGCCGCTGCTTCGACCGCGCCGACGTGGACGCCTTCGGGCTGCGCTCCCAGCAGCGGGCCCGGCGGGCCTGGGACGAGGGCCGGCTGGACCGGCAGATCATCCCGGTCCTACTGCCCAACGGCGCCACCGCCACTCGCGACGAGGGGCTGCGCGCGACCAGCCTAGAGGCGCTGGCCGGACTCGACCCAGTCATTCCCGCCGGACGGCACACGGCGGGCACGGCCTCGCAGATCTCCGACGGCGCGACTGCCGCTGTGATCATGTCCGAGCGGCGGGCTGCCGAGCTCGGCCTACGCCCGCGCGCCCGGATACTGCATCAGTGCCTGGTCGGCGCCGAGACCAAGTACCTTCTCGATGGGCCGATCACGGCCGGAGAGACACTACTGAAGCGTGCCGGGATGAGTGTTGCCGACGTCGATCTCTTCGAGGCCAACGAGGCGTTCGCCGCGGTGGCGATGTCTTTCCAGAAGATGCTCAAGGTGCCGGATGAAAGGTTCAACGTCAACGGTGGTGCGATCGCGCTCGGCCATCCGGTCGGCTCCACCGGCATACGACTGCTCGCCACCATCATCGACGAGCTCGAGCGTACGGACGGTCACATCGGTCTGATCGCCACCTGCGCCGGCGGCGCGATGGCGGCCGGCACCCTGGTGGAGCGCCTGTGACGACCCTCGGCGCGAACCCATTGGAGGTGCGTGCCGCGCTCACCGACGAGGTACGCGACCTGGTACTGGCCGCCGCCGTGACACGGGTCGAGGCCGACGAGCTGGCCGCGGTTCGGGACGAGGTGACTCGGCTGCGAGCCCGGCTGGAGGCTGCCGTCGCGGAGCGATCCGTCCGGCAGGCCTTCGAGTCGGCGCTGGACGCCGCTGCGGCCGGAGAGCCGTTCCGGGTCTCGCAGTACAACGCTTTCGGGATCCCAATCGCGATCGTCATCGCCGGCGAGACCGCGCACGCCGAACTGGTCGCCGACGCCCGGCACGAGGGGCCGCCGGACTGCGTGCACGGAGGCATCGCCGCTTGGCTGATGGACACCATGCTCGGACTGGTGATGCAGGCCCGCGGCCGGCGGGCGGTGACCGCGACGCTGGACATCCGCTACCAGCGGCCCACCCCGCTCGGGGCACTGCTGAAGCTCGAGTCTCGGGTCAGCGGTGCCCAGGGTCGCAAGGTCTGGATCGAGGGCTGGATCGAGGTCGATGATGTCAAGACCGTCACCGCCGAGGGACTGTTCGTCGAGCTCCCCGACGGCCGGCTCAAGCCATGACCGACGACGCCAACCGGCCGGCCTGGCAGCCGTTGCTGGAGGACCTCGAGCGGCGCCGTCGGGCGGCGCGCGCGATGGGAGGGGTGGACAAGCTGACCGCCCGTCGTAGGCCCGGCCGGCTGGATGCGCGCGCCCGGGTGGAGGAGGTCTGCGATGTCGGCTCGTTCGCTGAGCTCGGCCTACTGGCAGGCGACGGTGCGACTCCTGCCGACGCCTTCATCGCCGGCCGCGGCATGATCGCGGGCCGTACCGTCTTCGTCGGCGCCGAGGACGTCACCGTCGCCGGTGGGTCGATCGGCACCGCCGGCGCCACCAAGCGGGCGCGGCTATGCGAGCTCGCGCGGCGTGAGCGCGCGCCGCTGGTACTCATCCTGGAGGGCGCGGGCCACCGGGCCACCAACGCATTGCACCCGCACCGGCCGGCGCCCAACGATCTGCAGTTGATGGCCGACCTGATCGGCCGGGTACCGCTGGTCGTCGTCGTCGCCGGCCCGGCCGCCGGGCACAGCGCGCTGGCCGCACCGATGGCCGACCACGTGATCATGGTGGTCGGGACCGGTTGCCTGTTTAGCGCCGGCCCACCGCTGGTCGCCGTCGCGACCGGGGAGGAGATCGACAAGCTCACTCTCGGCGGGGTCGAGGCGCACGCGATCGCTAGCGGGCTGGTGCACGAGGTGGCCGCCGATGACCGAGCCGCGCTCGACGGGGTACGCCGGTTCCTCTCCTATCTGGCCGCTGGCGACGGTGCCGCGGTGTCGACACCGGCGGCCTCCGGTGACGTCGACGAGCGACCCACGGATGCATTGCTCGACCTGATTCCGCCCAACCCGCGGGCGCCATACGACATGCGGGCGGTGCTGGAGGCGACCTTCGACCGCGGCAGCCTGCTCGAGTCGGGACCCGACCACGGTGGCTCGCTGATCACCACACTGGCCCGACTCGGTGGGCGGCCGGTGGTGGTGGTCGCGAACCAACCGCTGGTCCTTGCCGGCGCGCTGGACGTCCCGGCGGCCGAGAAGGGGGCGCGCTTCATCGAGCGGATGACGGCCTTCGGGCTGCCGCTGATCCTGCTTGCCGACAACCCCGGCATGCTCGCCGGCAGCGCCGCCGAGCGTGCGGGGATCCTGCGGTCCGGCGCTCGGATGTTCCTTGCCCAGCACCGCGCCGATGTGCCCAAGATCCACGTCACGATCCGCAAGGCGTTCGGTTTCGGCAGCTCGGTGATGGGCCAGAACGCGTTCGACCGTCAGAGCCTCTCGTTGGCGTTCCCCACCGCGACGCTCGGTGGTATCCCGGCCGGGGTCGGTGCGGCGACCTCGAAGGCGGACGAGGAGACCCGAGATGCACTGGTCGCCAACGAGGCCGGTGGGCCGTGGCGATTGGCTGGGACGGTGTCCTACGACGACGTGATCGATCCGCGCGAGCTGCGCAACGCGCTGCTGGGTGGGCTGCGCGGGGCGCGGGACGGTCCGTCGTGAGTACCGGCGTCGAGCTCACCATCACCGCGGACTGGCCCTCGCTCCGCACGCTGCCTCCATCACCACCGACATCCGCGAGCGGTGTTGGTCGGTGGTGGCGCGCAAGGTCGCGGCGGACGTCACGGAGAGATCGGCCGAGCGCTTGCTTGATACAGTTCGCAACACCTGCCACTATTTCGAATAGAGATATTCTCGACCGGAAGTAGGAAGATGGAGTTCGAACTGGACGTCGAGCAGGAGGCCTGGCTTGAGGAGGTCCGTGCCTTCCTGCGCGAGCACGTCACGCCGGAGCTGCGGCGGGAGCTGGCCGAGCATGATCTGGAGTTCCCCGACGGCGAGGTGGCGGCGTTCCGCCGCAAGCTCGGCGAGCGCGGCTGGTTCGGCCTCAACTGGCCGACCGAGTACGGCGGGCTCGGCCTCGGGCCGATCCACCAGCACCTGCTGGTGAGCGAGTTCGAGTACTGGGGGGTCCCGGCACCCGATCTCACCGTGACCTCGGTGGCGCCGATGATCATGCGGCACGGCACGGAGCGCAACAAGGCCGAGTTCCTGCCGCCGATCGCGCGCGGCGAGATGGTCTGCGCCGTCGGCTACTCCGAGCCCGGCGCCGGGACCGACCTCGCCGCGCTGCGCACCCGAGCGGTGCTGGAGGGCGACGCCGAGACCGGCGAGTGGGTGATCAACGGCGCGAAGATCTGGAACAGCGGCGCCCAGCGCAGCACCCACGAGTGGCTCTGCGTGCGCACCGATCCGGACGCGCCGCGCCACCGTGGCATCTCGGTCATCATCGTGCCGATCGACGCCCCGGGTGTCACGGTCCGTCCACTGATCGCGTGGTCGGGCTACCGCACCAACGAGGTCTTCTTCGACGACGTCCGGGTGCCGGCCGGCAATCTCATCGGCGAGGTGAACCAGGGCTGGCGCTACATCACCGGCGCCCTCGACCTCGAGCGCGGCGCACTGACCAACTCCGGCGACCTGCGCCGCGCCGTCGACGATCTGCTCACCCTGGTGCGCGAGCCCCGGGAGGACGGTCGGGTCCCCGCCGAGGACCCGGAGGTACGCCACCGGCTGGCCGGGCTCGACGCCGACGTGGAGGCGGCCCGGCTGATGGGCTACGAGGCGGCCTCGCTGCTGGAGGAGGGCGTCATCCCCAGCATCGAGGTGAGCGTGGAGAAGATCTTCACCAGCGAGCTGCGCCAGCGGATCGCCACGGTCGCGCTCGACCTGCTCGGGCCGGCCGGCCTGCTGGCCCACCGCAGCCCGGGTGCGCCCGGCGAGGGCCGCTTCGAGCGGCTCTACCGCTCCGCGCCGTTGCTGCGCTTCGGGGCGGGGACCAACGAGGTGCTGCGCGACGTCATCGCGCAGCGCGGCCATCGGATGCCGTCGTACGGACGCTGAGGAGAGACGCCGTGAGACTTGTGGCCACCGAATCCGACCGTGACCTGCGGGCGGTCTGGCGGGAGCTGCTGACCGAGCGTGCCGGACCCGGCCTGTGGCCGGCGCTGGTCGAGGCCGGGGTGCTGGGTCTGCCGTTCGCCGAGGAGCTGGGCGGCGCGGGCGCCACCCTCGCCGAGGCCGGCATCTTCGCCGAGGAGGCCGGCGCGGCGCTGTGCCCCTCGGTCGTCTTCAGCACCTGGGCGTTCGGGATCGCGGTGGACCGGCTGGGTGGCGCATGGCGCTCCCGGCTGATCCCGCGGATCGCTGACGGCACGCTGCGCGGCACCGTGGCGATCGCCAGCCCGTGGGACGCCCGAGAGGTGACGCCGTCGCTGCAACTGACCGGCCGGACCGGGGAGAGCCGGGTCACCGGCACGTGCGCGTACGTCCTCGACGCCGATCTGGCCGACCTCGTGCTCGCCACCGCCGCGGCACCCGACGGCACGCCGGCCGCCGTGCTGCTCCGCCCCGGCGACGGCGTCCGCGTCGAGCCGATGCCGACCAACGCGGGTGACCGGTTCGCCCGGCTGCACGTGGGCGCATCGGTCGACGCCGCCGATCTCGTCACCGGAGTGGACGCCGCCGACGTACGCGTGGTGGCCCTGACCGTCCGCGCCCTGCAGTGCGCGCAGATGGTGGGCGGCGCACAGGCGGTGCTGGAGAGGACGGTCGCCTACACCTGCGGGCGGGAGCAGTTCGGCCGCCCCATCGCGGGCTTCCAGGCCGCGCAGCACATCGTCGCCGACGTCCACATCGCCCTGGCCGCGGCCCGACTGTGCACCCGCAGCGCCATCGCCGTGCACCTGGCCGGCAGGCCCGCCACCCGCGAGACGGCGATCGCGGTGATGCACGCGGCCCGTGCCTACCGCCAGGCGACGTTGCAGGCCCACCAGCTCCATGGCGGGATGGGCTACGTCGTCGAGACCGACCTGCACCGGTGGTCCGAGCACGCCCGCGAGCTCGGCGTCCTCGGTGGTGGTCCCGACGTGGCGAGCCGCTGGCTGGAAGAAGAGGTGTGTCGTGCCTGATCAGGTCTACACCGGACTGCGGGTGCTCGACCTGTCCCGCTGGGTCGCGGGGGAGTTCGCCACGAAGCTGTTCGCCGACTTCGGCGCCGACGTGGTGAAGGTGGAGCGGCCGGGCGAGGGCAGCCTCACCCGCGCCTGGGGCCCCTTCCCCGGCGACGTCCCCGACCCCGAGCGCAGCGCGCTCTTCCTGCACCTCAATACCAACAAGCGCTCCCTCGCGCTCGACCTGCGGGACGCGAGCGACCTCGCCACGCTGCGCGCGCTGATCGCCGGCGCCGACGCGGTGGTGGAGTCGTTCCGCCCGGGCCACCTGGAGCGGCTCGGCATCGGCCCGGAGGCGATGAGCGAGCTCAACCCGCGGCTCGTGCTGACCCGGATCAGCGCCTTCGGCCAGAGCGGCCCCTACCACGACCGCGAGGCGACCGGCCTGGTGCTGCAGGCGATGGGCGGCCCGATGAGCTCGACCGGCCAGGCCGACTGTGCGCCGCTGCGCAAGCCGGGACTGCTGGAGCACTACACCGTGGGGCGTACGGCCGGGGAGGCGACCGCCGCCGCCCTGCTGCGCGTTCGGCGCACCGGGCGTGGCGCCACCCTCGACATCTCCGGGCAGGAGGTGCTGCTGGCCGGTGCCGACCGGCGGGCGTCCTACCTCCTCGCCGCGGCGTACTCCGGGATGAGGGCGCCCCGCGGCGCCCGCAGCCCACACCGCCACGGCGCCACTTTCACCGGGCCCTTCCGGGCCAAGGACGGGTTCGTCATGGTGTACGTCACCAACGTCGCCTTCTGGAACCGGCTGGTGCGGCTGATCGCCGCTGACGACCCGGAGTTCCAGGAGGCCTACCTCGATCGCCAGACCGTGCGTGGAGAGGACCGCGACCGGTTCATGGCCTACGTCGCCGACTGGTTCGCGGCCCGGCCCAAGGTCGAGATCATGGAGCAGGCCGAGGCCGCCCGGATCCCGATCACCGCCTATCTCAGCGTCTCCGAGGTCGTCGCTCATCCGCACTTCCGCGAACGCGGAGTCTTCGTCACGGCCGACCACCCCGCTGCCGGACGGCTGGAGTACGTCGGCGCGCCCTGGCGGATGGCGAACGGCTACGCCCTGCGGACGCCGGCGCCGCTGCTCGACCAGCACGGCGCCGAGATCCGCGCCGAGCTGGCTGCGCACGAGGAGGCCCGCGCATGAGATTCCCTAGGTCAACCTCAGGCGGCAAGAAGTTGCATGGCGCCTCCGTGGGGTTGGGGGTTGTAGGCGGTGTTGGTTTGCCAGCAGCGCCAGATCACGCGGACCCATGCTCGGGCCAGGA
>NZ_JASGET010000042.1:0-20222 GCF_047606145.1 Nocardioides sp.
GCGGCGCGGTCGGCGTGGTCGGCGCCGCCGGCCGCCGGGGCCGCGCCCACCACGTCACCGCGAGGAAGTAGAGCGCCACCACGGCGAGTGCGGCCAACGCGAGCCACAGCCAGCGGTCGGCGTGGTCGACCGGCTGCTGGAACTCCCGGGGCAGGTCGGCCGCCGCCACCGCGAGGTCACCGGTGCGCATGGCGATGCCTGTGCAAGAGCCGGAGCACGCCGGTCACCACCGCGCCCTCCTCGCCGATCGACTGGTGCGCGATGCCGAGCCGGTCCAGGAGGCGACCGACCCGCTCCTCCTCGGCCGCGCGCAGGGCCGCGTACTCCTGCGCCAGTCGGCGATCGCGACGCGCCCAGTCCGGCAGTTCGATCCGCTGCCCGACCTCGACCAGCGGGCGTCCGCCGAGCGTGGCCGGGTCGCTGGTCGGGTCCAGGTCGTCGATGGTCGCCACCATCACCTCGTGCTGCAGCGCCACGCGATGCAGCAGCGCGGCCACGCCCTCGTCGATCGCGGGGTCGTCGGCCACCAGCACCACGATCGACCGGCGACGCAGGGTCGTGGTGACCTGTCGAAGCAGCGCCGCCAGGTCGGCCTCGGCCGAGGTCGGGGTGATCGCGTCGTGCACGGCGCTCAGCGCATGATCCAGCGCGGCCTCGGTCTCGGCGGTCGGCGCGGTACGGCAGCCGGCCGCGTCGCCGTACATCACCGAGACCCGGTCGCCGTGCCGCAGCGCCAGCCAGCCGAGCAGCCCGCTCACCGTGACGCTCAGGTCACGCTTGGTGCTGCGCGGTCCCGCCTGCGCGGCCATCGAGCGCCCGGTGGAGACCACCAGCACGATCAGGTGCTGCCGGGTGGCGGTGAACCGCTTGACCAGGACCTGACCGCTGCGCGCGGTCGCCTTCCAGTCGATGTCCTTCACCTCGTCGCCGCGGACGTACTCCCGCAGGTCGTGGAGGTCCATGCTGCGTCCGAGATGGAGCGAGGCGTACTCACCGTCGAGCAGTCCGACCACCCGGCGGTGGGCATGGATCAGCACGCGGGCCCTGATCCGGGGCAGGTACGACGCCGGCGGGCCGGCCTCGGGCTGGCTCATCGGTGGGGTCACGGGCGGGGTCACGGGCGGGGTCACGGGCTGGGCTCACGGGCTGGGGACGGTACGGACCAGCGCGTCGATGAGCATCTCCGGGGCGATGTTCTCGGCGAGGGCCTCGAAGCTGAGGTGCAGCCGGTGCCGCAGCACGCTGTGTCGCAGGTCGCGGACGTCGTCGGGGTGACGTAGCTGCGTCCACGGAGCAGCGCCGCCGCGCGAGAGGCGACCAGGAGGGCGATGGCGGCGCGGGGACTCGCGCCGAGCTCGACGTAGCCGCCGAGCCGGGGGCCGAGCGCCGCCTCGGCGTTGCGGGTGGCCTGGACGAGCGCGACCATGTAGCGCTTGACGGCCGGGTCGACGTAGACCCGCTTGGCCAGCTCCTGCAGCGCGACCACCTCCTCGGTGCCGGCGACCGGCGTCGGATCGGTGTGGTCCGGACCGAGCGTGCCGGCCTCGATCCGCTCCAGCACGACCAGCTCGTCCTCGGGCCTGGGATAGGTCACGACCTCCTTGAGCAGGAACCGGTCCATCTGCGCATGGGGCAGCGGGTAGGTGCCCTCCTCCTCGATCGGGTTCTGGGTGGCGAGCACCATGAACGGCCGCGGCAGCGGATGGATCACGCCGGCGATCGAGGTCTGCCGCTCCTGCATCGCCTCCAGCATCGCGGACTGGGTCTTGGCGCTGGAGCGGTTGATCTCGTCGAGCAGCACGAAGTTGGCGTGCACCGGGCCGAGCTGGGTGGAGAACCGGTGGTCACGGGGGTCGTAGACCTGGGTGCCGATGATGTCGCTGGGCAGCAGGTCGGGTGTGCACTGGATCCGGGAGAACCGTGCCTGCACGGTATGTGCCAGCGTCGAGGCGGCCAGCGTCTTGGCGAGCCCCGGGACGCTCTCCAGCAGCACGTGGCCCTCGGCCAGCAGGGCGATCAACAGGGCGCTGCGCAGTCGCTGCTGGCCGGCCACCCGTTGGCCGAAGGTCTCGCTCACCGCGGCGATGAGCTCGCCGGCCCGGGCGATCTCGTCCGGGCCGGGCGGCGCGGCGGGGGAAGCGGTGGCGGTCACGGCGGCTCCTCGGGTCGGTGCCTCGATCATCCCGCGCCGCCGTCGGTCGCAAACGTCTAGAAGACTCCCTGGGGACGGAACTGGACCGAGATCCGCGGCCCCGCCGCGGCGACCTTGGGCACGGCGTGCTCCCAGGTGCGCTGGCAGCTGCCGCCCATCACGACCAGGTCACCGGAGCCCATCTCGATCGCCCGGGAATCGCCGCCGCCGCGCGGGCGCAGCTGCAGGCGTCGGGGGTCGCCGAGCGAGACGATCGCGACCATGGTGTCCGCCATCTTGCCGCGGCCGATGGTGTCCCCGTGCCAGGCCACCGAGTCCCGGCCGTCGCGGTAGTAGGCGCACCCGGCGGTGACGAACGGCTCGCCGAGCTCGTCGGCGTAGTGGGCGGACAGCGCCTCGCGGCACGCGGTGAGCGCCGGATGCGGCAGTGGGTCGCCGCCGAGATAGGTGTGCAACAGGCGTGGCACCTCGACCACCCGGTCGTACATCTGGCGACGCTCGGCGTGCCACGGCACGTCGCGCACCAGGGTGGCGAAGACCTCCTCGGCGTCCGGCAGCCAGTCGCGGCGTACGTCGACCCAGGCGCCACGGGTCAACGTCATCCGCTCGAACCCGTCCTCGCCCAGCGGCGTGGCTGCGGTGGAGAAGAGCGTGCCCTGGACGTCCATGCGCCCATTCTAGCGCAGAGATCGAACGAATGTTCGATGTCTACAGGTCGCCCAGCTCGGCGACCGTCCGGCCGCCCGGCTCGCAGACCCACACCGGGTCCGGGCCGCCCAGGTCGGGGGAGATGGTCAGCGAGTGCTCCGGCGTGTCCGGGTCGCAGCTGTGACACAGCGGCCAGCGCTGAGATCCGCCCGGCAGCACGCCGTCGAAGAGCGCGTCCTGGACGTCCTGGGCGACCAGGCCGGCGACGTAGATGGCGCCCTGCGGCCACTGCTCGGCCCACCAGGCCCGCTCCGAGATGGCGTTCTCCAGGACCGAGACCGCCGCCGCGGTCGCGAGTCGGCGGGCCTGCAGATCGTGCAGCACCAGCGCCCGGGCGGCGAGCAGTGTCGAGGTGTCCATCCGGACCATCGTGGCTCGCCGCGGCAAACCGGGCCGTCACCGTCGCGGATGAGGTCGTGGATGCGGTCTTGTATAAGTGGGGGGTGATCCTGATCGACCCGCCGGACGCCGCCGGCCACGGGCGTTGGTGGTCGCACCTGGCCAGCGACTCCTCCTACGAGGAGTTGCACGCCTTCGCCCGCGCGATCGGCATTCCGGCGCGCGGCTTCGACCGGGACCACTACGACGTGCCGGCCGAGCGGTACGACGCCGTGGTCGCGGCCGGCGCCACCCCGGTGCGCAGCCGGGAGCTGGTGGCGCGGCTGCACGCGGCCGGCCTGCGGCGGCGCAAGGAGCGGTGAGCGGGGGACGGTCAGCGGGAGTAGACCCGCCGGCCGTCGACGTAGGTCTGCTCGACCCGGGTCTGACAGATCTCCTCGGCCGGGTGCGCGAACGGATCCCGGTCGAGCACGACGAGGTCCGCCAGGTTGCCCGCGGCGATGGTGCCGGTCTCGTCGAGGTGGTTCACGTAGGCCGTGCCACAGGTGTACGCCGCCAGCGCGGTCGCGAGGTCGATCCGCTGCTCCGGATAGAACACCGGGGCGTCCTCGCCCGGCTCGACGCGGTTCACCGCGACGTGGATGCCGGCGAGCGGGTCGGGGCTGCTGACCGGCCAGTCCGAGCCGGCGGCCAGCACCGCGCCGGCGTCGCGGAGGCTGCCGAACGGGTACTGCCAGGCCGACCGCTCCGGCCCGAGGAACGGGATGGTCAGCTCGTCCATCTGCGGCTCGTGCGCCGCCCAGAGGGGCTGCAGGTTGGCGGTCGCGCCGAGTGCCCGGAAGCGGTCGACGTCGTCGGGGTGCACCACCTGGAGGTGGGCCAGGTGCGGCCGGGTGTCGCGCCATCCGTTGGCCGTCCGGGCGGCCTCGATGGCGTCGAGCGCCTCCCGCACGGCCCGGTCGCCGAGGGCGTGAAAGTGCACCTGGAAGCCGAGCCGGTCGAGCTCGGTGACGTGCTTGCGCAGCTCCGCGGGGTCGACGAAGGAGATGCCGGCGTGGTCGCCGCCGGCGGCGCAGCCGCAACCGCGCAGGTAGGGCGTCAGCATCGCGGCCGTGTGGTTCTCGGCGATGCCGTCCTGCATGATCTTCACCGTCGAGGCGTGGATGCCCGCGCGGGTGAGCCGTTCGCGCTGGTCGAGCAGGTCGTCGATCTGCTCGGCGCCGCGCTCGCGCTGCCACCACAGCGAGGCCACCACGCGCGCGGTGAGCCGGTCGTCGGCGCGCGCGGCCAGATAGGCGGGAGTCGCGTCGGGCAGCAGCGGGTTGGCGCCGACCAGGGCGTCCTGCCAGGCGGTGATGCCGAGGGAGTGGAGCAGCTCCTGGGCGCGCAGCAGCCCCGCCACCAGCTCGTCGATCCGCGGCGCGGGGACATGCTCGGCGACGAGTCCCATCGCGCCCTCCTGCAGCATGCCGGTCGGGTTGCCGTCGGCGTCTCGCTCGATCCGGCCGTCGGCCGGGTCGGGCGTGCGCGCGGTGAGCCCGGCGATCTCCAGGGCGCGGGTGTTGGCCCAGCCACCGTGGTGGTCGCGGTTGGCCAGGTAGACCGGTCGGTCCGGCACCAGCGCGTCGAGGAAGGCGCGGTCCGGCCATCCGTCGAAGGTCTCCATCGACCAGCCGCCACCGGTGATCCAGCCGGCGTCGGGGTGGGCCTGGGCGTAGGCCGAGATCCGTCGGCGTACCTCGTCCGCCGTGAGCGCGCCGGTCAGGTCGCACTGGCCGAGCTCGAGTCCGCCGCCGACGGGATGGACGTGGGCGTCCTGGAAGCCGGGGACGAGCAGCCGGCCAGCGAGGTCGACCACCTCGGTGGCCGGTCCGATCAGGTCGGTGACGTCGTCGTGGTGGCCGACGGCGACGATCCGCGATCCCGTCACGGCGACGGCGGTGGCGCGGCTGCGGGCCGCGGTGCCGAGGTGGACGGGTCCGCCGGTGAAGACGAGATCGGCATGTCGGGGATCTGGCATGGATCCATCCTCCTCCTCGCCGCCACGTCCCGGTCGGGCAGGTCGCCGCCGGTCGTCGGCGCGGGTCAGCGGAGGGTCGCGTCGGTCGTCGAGGGCTGGGTTGTCGAGGGCGGGGCCGGGGGCCGGGGCGCGACGTCGTCCACGGCGGAGCGCCCGGTCCCGGTACGCCGGAAGGCCAGCACGACCAGGGCGATCGCCAGGCCGAGCAGGCCGCCGAGCGCGAACGCGCCGTCCCAGCCGGCGGAGTCGATGGCGGTGCCGACCAGCGGAGCACCGAGGGCGCTGCCCAGCGTCATCGCCGAGCCGTGCCAGCCCATCAGCTCACCGCGCACCCGGGCCGGGACCAGCTGGGTCAGATCGGCGACGGTGGCGGTCAGGGTCGGGGCACAGAACAGGCCGCTGATCACGATCAGGATCGCGAACCAGGTCCGGTCCGGCGCGAGCGAGACCAACGCGGTGGTGGCGCCGAGCAGGATGAGCAGCACCGAGGCGGGTGGGTGCCGCTGCAGGGCGCCGTACACCACGGCGCCGACGAGCGAGCCGCTCGCCCACAGCGCGAGCACCCAGCCGAGCGAGCCGGGATGCCCCAGCTGGCGCATGGCGGCGACCGAGCCGAGATCCTCGCTGGTCAGGATCAGGGAGGCGGTGAAGGTCGCCACCAGCAGGAGTACGACGCCCGGCGTCATCCAGCCCAGCCGTCGATCGGTCCTCGCCGACCCGGCCGGGGCGGGGTGATCGGGGTGCGGGGCCCGAAGCGGAGGGTTGGCCACCCACAACGCGATCGCCGAGGCGACCAGGAACCACTGGCAGATCATCAGCGCCGCGGTGGTCGGCAGGTAGGTGGCGGCCAGCACGCCGAGGATCGGACCGAGCATGAACGAGGCCTCGGTCACCATCGAGTCGATGGAGAGCACCGCCGTGCGCTGGCCGGGGGTGACCGCGCTCAGCAGGACCTGACGGACGATCGAGAACGACGGCACCATGAACATGCCCGCGACGCCGACCAGCACCACCAGCGGCCAGTAGCCGACCCACGGGGCGATGGTCCAGGCGAGGGCCAGGACGACGATCGAGGGCAGCAGCGCTCGCCGCAGACCGAGCCGATCGAGCATCCGGCCGCGCCACGGACTGCTTCCCGCCAGGCCGAGGGCGAGGACGGTGGTGACCACGCCGGCCTCGGCGTAGGAGCGGTGCAGATGCCCCACCACGTGCAGCGTGACCAGCACGCTCGATGCCGTCATCGGGATACGGAAGCAGAGCCCCAGCAGCAGGATCTGGCGCACGGCGGGGATGCGTGCCAGATCGGCGTAGGTCGCGAAGCTCACGACCAGAAATCATCCCATCAATGGGAGCTTCCGCGCGAATCCTTTTGACCGCTCTCAGCCGAGCAGGACGAGGGCGTCCAGGGACGCCAGTTCGCGGGCGATGTTGGCGCGCGCCTCGTCCTCCCAGTCCCGCCGGGCGTACGGCGTGGAGAAGAGCGACTCCCTGTCGATCAGCTGGTCGAGCACGTGATGGCGTCCGACCCGGAAGTCGTGGTCGCTGAGGTGGGAGTACTCCTCGCGGACCGCGGCCGCGTACTCGTCGTACCGCTCTCGGCCAGCGGCCAGGATCGCCAGGTCGGCGTCGGAGAGGACGCAGCCGTTGAGGTCGTCCGGCTCGGGGTCGTGGGTCTCGGTCAGCCGGACCAGCCGGGCGACCTCGGCCACGGTCTCGTCGTCGACCAGTCCGGTCAGCGCCTGCTCCGCCCAGACCGCCGAGCGTTCCTCGGCGTCGCGCTCGCCGTCATAGACGGCGTCGTGGAAGTAGGCGGCCAGCGCGACGGCCACCGGATCGGCGTCCGCGCCGGCGGCACGCAGCTCGTCGATCCGGGCCAGGACCTCGGCCAGATGCCGGGTGTCGTGGTAGCGGCGCGACGGGTCGCCGTACGCCGCGAGCAGTTGGTCTCGCACCTCCGCTGCCTCAGGCAGCGGCCAATGTTGAGGCAGCTCCATGAGGGGTGAGGGTAATACGGCTACCTGGCAGACTCACGGTCCGGCGGAGTCACGGTGCGGTGTATCCGCGCACCCACCGGGTGTGCGCCGAGGTCTCCAGCTTCGCCAGCGTCGCCGCGGAGAGCTGTTGGGCCACGTCGGTGATCACGTAGCCCAGCTCGCCTCGGGTCGCGAGGTACTGGCCGGAGACGTTGGCGCCATCGGAGGCGAGCAGGTTGTTCACCTCGGCCAGCACCCCGGGCACGTTGACGTGCAGGAAGCCGAGCCGGGCGCCCGTGGTCAGCGGCGGCGGCTGTACGGCGGGCAGGTTGACCGAGAGCGCCGTGCTGCCCTCCCGGGCGAAGTCGCGCAGCTTGCCGGCCACGAAGTAGCCGATCTCCTCCTGCGCCTCCATCGTGGAGCCGCCGACGTGCGGGGTGAGGATGACGTTGTCCAGGCCGCGCAGCACGGAGACGAACTCGTCGCCCTGCGCCTTCGGCTCGACCGGGAAGACGTCGAGCGCCGCGCCCGCGACGTGACCGGAGCCGATGTTGTCGCGCAGCGCCTCGTTGTCCACCACCATGCCGCGCGAGGCGTTGATGAACAGGCTGCGCGGCTTCATCGCGGCGAACTGCTCGGGTCCGAAGATGCCGGCGTTGCCCGGTCGGCCGTCCACGTGCAGGCTGACCACGTCGGCCTCGGCGAGCAGTGCCTCCAGGCTCGGCATCCGGCGGGCGTTGCCGTGCGCCAGCCGGTCGGCGATGTCGTAGAAGATGACGTACATCCCCATCGCCTCGGCCAGGTTGGACAGCTGGGTGCCGATGTTGCCGTAGCCGACGATGCCCAGGGTGCGTCCGCGGACCTCGTGGCTGCCCTTGGCGGACTTGTCCCAGACCCCGTCGTGCATCCGCTGGTTCTTCTCCGTCAGGCGGCGGGCCAGGACCACGATCTCGGCGATCACCAGCTCGACCACGCTGCGGGTGTTGGAGTACGGCGCGTTGAAGACCGCGACGCCACGCTCGGCGGCGGCCTCCAGGTCGACCTGGTTGGTGCCGATGCAGAAGCAGCCGATGGCGGTGAGGTCGGTCGCCGCGTCGAGCACCCGTGGACTGATGTGGGTGTTGGACCTGATGCCGAGGAAGTTGACGCCCGGCAGCTTGGCGACCAGCTCGTCCTCGGAGAGCGAGTGCGAGAGCAGCTCGACCTCGAACCCGGCCCGCTCGAGGGTCTCGACGGCGACGGAATGGATGTTCTCCAGCAGCAGCACCTTCACGACTCAAGGGTAGTGCGCGGCCAGCCGGCCCGTCCCGGCCGCCCGAGGCGCGGACCGCGGCCGGTCGCCGTTGCTCACGCCGTCGGTACGCCGCCGACGACCACGGGCTCCGTCACGCCTCGTCCCGGGTGGCGGCGTGGGTCGAGGAGTCGGCGTACTCGGTGTAGGTGTACGGGTTGTCGAGCACCTTGGACTCGGGGATGTCCGGGCTCATCCCGCCGATCCACTCCTGTTCGCCGAGCTCGCCGCGAAGGTGGTCGACGGTCTCGGCGACCGTGGTACGCGCCTTGGCCAGATCCGCGCCGATCAGGCGGTGCTCGAATTTCACCGCCCGACCGTTGACCAGCACCGTGTGCACGTCACCGCGCTGGGCCTGGAAGACGACGTGACCATACGGGTTGAGCAGGGGAAACATCGCCGGCGACTCGTCGTTCTTGATCAGGACGACGTCTGCCCGCTTGCCTGGCTCCAGACTGCCGACCAGGTGGTCCATGCCGAGCGCCCGAGCACCCCCGCGAGTGGCCCACTCGACCACCTCCCGGGCGCGCAGGGCGACGTGGGTGACGGTCTCGCCGCTCGCGTGCGCCTCGTGGTGCTCGCGAGCACGGTCGGCGGACAGGGTGGCTCGCATGGCGGCGAACGCGTCGGCGCTCCACCACACGCTGGTGTCGACGGAGAGCGAGATCGGGATGCCGTGGCGCCGCAGCGCCCAGCTCGACGGGTAGCCCTGGCCGCAGCTGGACTCGCTCTCCGCGGAGACCGAGGCGCTGCCGCCGGTCGCGGCGATGCGCTGGTAGGAGTCGTCGCTCAGCGTCGCGGCGTGCACGTAGACCGTCTCCGGCGTCATGAACCCGTGCTCGTGCATCAGCCGGATCCCGGCATCGTTGGTCGCGCCCCAGACGCCGGCGTGCGTGGTCACCGGAACGCCGAGCTCGCGTGCCGCCTCGAAGGCGGCCTTCTCCGGAAAGGCCGGGTCGCCGGTGACGTCGAAGGCGAGCTGGAAGCCGAGCATCTCCGAGCGCGGCATCCGGCGCTCGACGAAGCTGCGGAACTCGGGTGAGGCGGTCCACTCCCAGGGCCCGGCGTGGATGTTGCCGTAGCCGAACACGAACCGGCCCGGGACCTCCTCGAGGGCATCGACCGCGGCCTCGGCGTGCTCGACGCTGGACAGGCCGTGCGACCAGTCGACGCTGGTGGTGACGCCGGCGTCGATGGCCTCGATCCCACTGAGCAGGTTGCCGGCGTAGATGTCCTGCGGTCGGAACTTCCTGCCGTGCTCGAGGTAGTTCCAGACGAAGTACTGCGTCAGCGTCCAGTCGGCGCCGTACCCACGCATCGCGGTCTGCCACATGTGTCGGTGGGTGTCGACCATGCCCGGCATCACGATGCCACCGGAGGCGTCCACCTCGACGGTGCCCTCGGGCACCTCCAGACCGACTCCGATCGCCTCGATCCGCATCCCCACCACGAGCACGTCGGCGTCGGGGATCACGGTATGGGCGTCGTCCATGGTCAGCACCAGGCCGTGACGGAACACGACGGCCGGGGCAACGGTCACCTGCTCGGGTGTGGGCATCAGATCTTCCTTCTGGTCGGCCGAGAACGTCGTACGTCGTTGGTCAGGTGGTGATGTCGGGATAGGGCTGGGTGACGTGGTCGAGCTTGCGGGCGTAGTCGAGCTGCATTCCGAGGGGCTCGGTGAAGTCACGCTCGAACATCGCGATCCACAGCGTGAGGGTGAGGAACGGATGTGCGCCGAGCTCGAAGAGACGCACGTGGTCGTGGCTGACCAGCGCCGACCGCTCCTCGTCGGTGAAGGCGAGCCAGGTGGTGTCCTCGGCCGGGATCGCGTTCAGGATCCGGCCGGCGAGGTGCTCCTCCCACCAGGCGACCGTGCCGGCCGGGTCCTCGCGATATCGCTCGGTCAGCTCGTGCTCGCGGTCGACGGTGTAGAGGAACTTGTTGACCAGGTACTTGCTCACAGCAGGTCTCCTCTCGAGGCGAGCGCCGGCGCGGTGATCAGCTCGGGGTTGGGATACCAGGTGAAGTAGGCCTCCATGGTGTGGAAGAGGCTGAGGTGATCGGTGTAGTCGGCCCGGGCGTGGCCGGCGACGCCCATCATGAGCATGAAGTCCATGAAGCCGTGGGTGGCGTTCCCCGGAGCATGCAGGCTGTCGAGCGTCACATTGGCCAGGCAGCCGTCGATGTCGCCGCGCTTGATCCAGTCGACCGCTCGGGCGTCGAACTCCGGATCGGGACCGGTCGGGCCGAACTGGCGGGGCCCGCCGAGCTCGAGGGAGAGGTGGCCGGTGCCGATCACCGCGACGCGCAGCTCACTGGGCCAGGAGTCGATGATCTCCCGGATCGTCCGGCCGAGCTCCACGAACCGCTCGGGACGCGGCAGCGGCGGGGCGAAGATGTTGGTGTAGATCGGCACGATCGGCAGGTCCGCCTCCGGGCGGACGGTGATGATCGGGCAGGTGATCGAGTGGTCGATGCGCAGTTCGTTGGAGAAGGCCAGGTCGAAGCCGGAGTCCAGGCCTTCGCGAAGCATGTACGACGACAGCTCCTCGTCGCCCTTGAGCAGGAGCTTCGGCATGCCGAACTCCCGCATCTCGTTCTCCCAGTTGGCGTCGTAGAAGGGTGCCTTGCCGACCAGGAACTGCGGCATGTTGTCCAGCCAGAGCTGGTGGAAGTGGTCGGAGCCGACCATCACCAACACGTCCGGCCGGGCCCTGGTCAGGGTCTCGCGATAGGCCGTCACCTTGCCCACCCACTCGGCCGCGAACGGCGGAGCCTCGTCGGTGGGCAGCTGGCTGGTCTTGTAGAAGAACGGGTGGTGGGTGGTGGCGAGCACCGCCACGAGCTTGGCCATCAGTCGTCCTCGGCCAGCGTGGTCGGGTCGACGAAGTCGGCGTGGTGCTCGACGAACAGGTAGGCGTCCATGCCGACCGGCATCCGCTCCTCCTCGGCGAGCTGACCGAGCAGGCCCGCGGCGCGCGCGAGCAGGGCGAAGCCGCGCAGCAACGAGATCGGCAATCCGAGATCGGCGAGCCCGGCCCCGACAACGCCGGCGCCGTTGAGCACCAGCGTGCGGCCGAGGAGCTCCGGATGCACCCGCCCGATGGCCTCGAAGAGGGCGAGGTGCGGGCCGTAGGAGTCGGTCTCGTGAGCGATCCGGACCAGTGCCGGCGTACGCGGGTCGAGCTCCTTGTGCACCGGGTGCCCCAGGCCGGGGATGATCCGCTTGGCAGCGCGCTCTTCGCGGACCACGTCGCGCGCGACCGCGTCCCAGGCGGCGTCGTCGGAGGGTACGGTGCCCCCTCGATCTGCCAGGTCGGCGATGATCGCGTGCAGGAAACGACCGCAGTCCTCGGTCACGCCGAGGAACCTCGACCCGCCCCCCAGCAGCCCGGCCGCCATGGCCCCCTGCACCGAGTCCGGCGCGGACAGGTAGGTCAGCCGGGCTGCGATCGCCGTCGGGGTGAAGCCGTGGTCGGCCAGCGCGAGCAGGCAGGCGTCCAGCATCCGCACCTGACCCGCTGTCGGCGTCTCGAGGGTGGTCATGCGGTAGACCAGCTCGGTCAGCGAGACCTTGCCCATCAGGTCCTCGGCGAGGTCCTCGCCGAGCAGCGTGATCGTGGAGGTGGTGGACATCCCCAACGAGGTGGGGAACCGGGGTTCACTCATCGGGGTCTCCTTGGGAGGACTCGGTCGCCGTGCTCGTCCCGGTCAGCCAGGCTCGGATGGCCTCACCGTCCTGCCCGGCGGCGGGCGGCGGGCGGTCGTACCGCGGTGCCGAGCGGGAGAACCGGATCGGGTTGCGTACCAGCGGGATGGCCGACTGGCCCTCGCCGACCTCGACGACCGGTTCGAGGCCGAGTCCGGTGGCGAGCTCGATGCCCTCGGCGACGCTGTTGATCGGCCCGGCGGCCACCCCGGCCTCGACCAGGATGTCGAACCACTCCGCCTTGGTGCGGGTGGCGAGTCGCTCGGTGAGCAGCGGCCGCAGCTCCTCCCGATTCCGGGTACGGTCTCCGACGGTGGCGAACCTGGGATCGGCGGCGAGCTCGGGTGCTCCGAGCGCTGCGGTGAGGGTGGCGAACTGGCGGTCGTTGCCGGCGATGACGATGATGTCGCCGTCGGCCGCCGGCAGCGGCTCGTAGGGGAACAGGCTCGGATGGGCGTTCCCCATCCGATACGGGGTCACGCCACCGGCGACGTACGCGCCGGTCTGGTTGACCAGGCCGGACAGTGCCGAGGAGAGCAGGTTGACCTCGATGTGCTGCCCGCGACCGGACTCGGCCCGCTCGTAGAGCGCGGAGAGGACTCCGATCAGGGCGTGCATGCCGGTCATCACGTCGAAGACCGAGATGCCGGCCCGGTACGGCGGCCCGTCGGGTGACCCGGTCAGGCTCATCAGCCCGGACATGGCCTGCACCAGCAGGTCGTAGCCGGGCAGGTGGGCGCCGCCGGTCGAGCCGAAGCCGCTGATCGAGGCGTAGATCAGTGCCGGGTTGCCTGCGGAGACGCTGTCGTAGTCCAGGCCGAACTTGGCCAGCCCTCCCGGCTTGAAGTTCTCGATCATCACGTCGGCGCGGCCGGCGAGCGTGCGGGCCACCTCGAGGTCGGCGGGGTCCTTGAGGTCAAGGCCGATCGACCGCTTGTTGCGATTGACGCTCAGGTAGTAGGTCGAGACGTCGTCACGCACCGGCGGCACCCAGGTCCGGGTGTCGTCACCCCCCGGGCTCTCGACCTTGATCACCTCGGCGCCGAGGTCGGCCAGCAGCATCGTGGCGTACGGACCCGCGAGGATGCGGGAGAAGTCGGCGACGACGAGTCCGCGGAGCGGTCCGGTGCGAGGTTCTGCCATGAAGATCGTGTTCCTGTCCGTCTAGCGGTCATATGTCCGTTGATACTACTGTGGCGGTGCTCACGCCGGCCGTCAAGGGAACACGGGGAAGTCACAGACTGCCGGCGCGGTGGCCTGAGCCATACCGCGGACGGACGTCCGGAAGCGTCGGTGTGGTTGGATCGAGGTCGCTGAGCGAGGAGGACGACGATGGCGGAACGAGGGAGCGGCCCTGACTTCATCGAGGCTCTGGCACGTGGCCTCGACGTGATCAAGACCTTCGACGAGCTCCGGCCGCGGCTGAGCATGTCGGAGATCGCGGAGCGGACCGGACTGGCCCGGCCGACGGTACGGCGGATCCTGCTCACGCTGAGCGAGCTCGGCTACGTCCGCTCCGACGGGTCCGGCTATGCGCTGACCCCCCGCGTCGTCGAGCTCGGGATGGCCTACGTCCACTCGATGGGGCTGTGGGAGATCGCTCGACCGCACATGGAGGCGTTGGTCGCCAAGACGGGGGAGTCGTCCTCGATCGCGCAGCTCGATGGATCCGACATCGTGTACGTCGCCCGGGTGGCGGTCCCCAAGATCGTCGCGCTCCGGGTCTCCATCGGGACGCGTTTCCCGGCGTCGTCGACCTCGCTCGGCAAGGTGTTGCTCGCCGGGTTGTCGACCGAGGAGGTCGCCCGGATCGTGGCGGTGCCGTCCCGCGCCGGAGTGGTCGCCCACCAGCCCCCCGAGCTGGCCGAGCTCACCGCGGAGCTCGACCAGATCCGGGCGCGTGGATGGGCGATCACCGACCAGAGCCTGGCACCCGGGATCCGCTCGGTCGCCGTACCCTTGCGGAGGGCCGATGGCTCGGTCATCGCGGCCCTCAACGTCAATGCGCACGCGGCCGAGACGTCACTGGAGACCCTGCGCGAGGAGCATCTGCCGCCACTGCTCGCCGCCGCGGCCGCGATCAGCGGCGACTTCGCCGTTCGCGGCAACATCCCGGAGTCCGACGTCTGCTGACCCTCGAGTCGACCGACCACGACGACCCGCGCCGCGGCTGCTGCCCGCTGCGGTGGGGTCTCCGAGCGCAACGAGGCCGAGATCGGCGGACCGGTAGGGCGCGAGACCGATCCGGACGTTGTCCATCCGCGGGCCTGGAAGGTCGCCCTCGACATCCGGACCGGCATCGTGGTCGGACTGCACCCGGTCGGACCGCCCGGACGATCGAGGTCGAGATCCGCGGCGTCGGCGAGGAGTTCGGCGAGCTCGGCTGAGGGGCGCCGGCGGAAGACGGTCAAGCCGTGCCGCCTGCCCGTCGGAATCAGTCGCTGACGTCCACCGTGCCACCCGACCGCCAGTAGCGGTTCTCCCGCCGGGTCAGGAAGCCGTCGTCGACCAGGTAGCGCCGTAGGGCGGCGTGATCGTCGTGGAAGCGGCTGAGGATCTCGACCACCTCGCGTTCGAGGTAGACGTGTCCGGGCTCGAAGTGTTGCGCCAGCTCGTCGAGTACGACGGCCCGCTTGGCGTGCCGGGTCGGCATGGTCAGCAGCCGTCCGTCGGCGCCGAAGAACCGGCGCAGCGTGTCGGCACGGGAGACCTCGGCCACCTCAGTCGCCCACCGCGTGCAGATCCTCGGCATCCATGATCCGGTAGGCGTACCCCTGCTCGGCCAGGAAACGCTGCCGGTTCTGGGCGAAGTCGGCGTCGACGGTGTCGCGCGAGACGACGGTGTAGAAGTGCGCGGTCTTCGGCTCGCCGGTCTCCGAGGGCGTCCCCGGGCGCAGCAGCCGGCCCAGTCGTTGGGCCTCCTCCTGACGGGAGCCGTAGGAGCCCGAGACCTGGATGGCGACCTCGGCGCCGGGCAGGTCGATGGAGAAGTTGGCGACCTTGGAGACCACCAGCAGCCCGACCTCGCCGGAGCGGAAGGCGTCGAAGAGCCGCTGCCGCTCCTTGACCGGCGTCTTCCCGTCGATCACCGGGGCGTCCAGGTCGGCGGCCAGCTCGTCGAGCTGGACGAGGTACTGCCCGATCACCAGCGTCGGCCGGCCGGCGTGGGAGGCGACCAGATCGCGCACCACGTCGATCTTGCGATGGGTGCACGACGCCAGCCGGTAGCGCTCGTCCGCCTCCGCGGTGGCGTAGACCATCCGCTCGTCGTCGGGCAGCGTCACCCGCACCTCGACGCAGTCGGCCGGGGCGATCCAGCCCTGGGACTCGATGTCCTTCCACGGGGCGTCGTACCGCTTCGGGCCGATCAGCGAGAAGACGTCGCCCTCGCGCCCGTCCTCGCGCACCAGGGTCGCGGTCAGGCCGATCCGCCGGCGGGCCTGCAGGTCGGCGGTCATCCGGAAGATCGGCGCCGGCAGCAGGTGCACCTCGTCGTACACGATCAGGCCCCAGTCGCGCGCGTCGAGCAGCTCCAGGTGCGGATAGGTGCCCTTCCGCTTCGTGGTCAGCACCTGGTAGGTCGCGATGGTGACCGGTCGCACCTCCTTGACCGAGCCGGAGTACTCGCCGATCTCGTCCTCGTTCAGCGACGTGCGCCGGACCAGCTCGTCCTTCCACTGCCTCGCCGAGACGGTGTTGGTCACCAAGATCAGCGTGGTCGCCTTGGCCTGCGCCATCGCGCCGGCGCCCACCAGGGTCTTGCCCGCGCCGCAGGGGAGCACCACGACCCCCGATCCGCCGTGCCAGAACGAGTCGACCGCCTCGCGCTGGTAGGAGCGCAGCTCCCAGCCGTCCGGGTCGAGCTCGATCGGGTGCGCCTCGCCGTCGACGTACCCGGCGTAGTCCTCCGCCGGCCAGCCGAGCTTGAGCAGGGCCTGCTTGAGGTTGCCGCGCTCGGAGGGATGGACCACCACCGTGCCGACGCTGTCGGGGACCGGATCGACCCGGGCCCCGATCATGCCGGCGATCCGCTTCGCTCGGACGACCTCCGCCAGCACGGCGGCGTCGGAGGAGGCGAGCACCAGCCCGTGGGTGGGGTGCTTCTCCAGCCGCAGCCGGCCGTAGCGCGCCATCGTCTCGGCGACATCGACCAGCAGCGCGTGCGGCACCGCGTAGCGGCTGAACTCCAGCAGCGTGTCGACCACCTGCTCGGCGTCGTGACCGGCGGCGCGCGCGTTCCACAGCCCGAGCGGCGTCAGCCGGTAGGTGTGCACGTGCTCGGGGGAGCGCTCCAACTCGGCGAACGGCGCGATCGCCTTGCGGGCCTCGTCCGCCCGGGGATGGTCGACCTCAAGCAGCAGGGTCTTGTCCGACTGGACGATGAGTGGGCCGTCGTTCACAACGCTCAAGGCTACGTCGTCCGCAGGGTCCGGATCCGGGACAGTGCGAAGCTGCGCAGGCCGTCGCCGTCGCGAGCGACCAGCTGGCCGCTGTCCAGGGCCGCCGGGGTGACGGTCCGCTCCGCGGCCACGCCCTGGTCGTCGACGTAGCCGACCACCACCGCGGCGCCGGCGTCGATCGCCTCCTGCAGGGCCGCGATGGTGGCGGGGGTGGACAGCGTGTCGTGCCCTGCCGACCGATCCGCCGACCGATCCGAGGCCCGGTCGCCGGCGCGGACGCCGGCGACCACCGCCGCGATCCGGGCCGTCTCGTGTGCCGACTCTCGCCCCGGCGAGGCGGGCGGCCGGTCGCGGGGTGTCCGCGCCCGCAGGGCGTCGGGTCGACTCACGTGGACGCTGCCGTCCGGCGCCTCCAGCACCGGCGCCGCCCCGAGCTCCCGGAGACGGGGCAGCAGGACGTCGAGCGGAGTCGTCGAGATGAGCACCGTCGGCGCCAGCCGGCGCAGCCCCAGGCCGGCCGCCCCGGGATGCGCCAGCAGCTCGCTGAGCGCCGACTCGTCCTCGGCCCGCAGGTAGGCGGCGGCCAGCCCGACCCGGGTGGTGCCGAAGGTGCGGGCGACGTCGTCGATCAGGTAGCTGAGCGGCTGCGGCACCGGCGTGGTGGAGACCTCGGCCAGCCGGGTGTGCAGCTCGGCCGCACTCCACCCGGCCTCCATCGCGCGACGGACCGAGTCCTTGGTGAACCGGTGGACCTCGGCGCCGCCCCGGGACTCCACCTCGGCCGCGAGCGCCAGCCAGCGGCCGAGCTCCGCGGTGGGCGGACCGGGGGCCACCGCGGTCAGATCGGCCTGGAGCAGCACGTGGTCGACCGGGTCGGGCAGCAGCATCGCGAGCTGCTCGGTCGGATCCTCGTCGGCGACCAGTCGTCGACCGTGACCGGTCAGCCCACCGAGCGCGACGACGCCGAGGGTGGCGGCCTCGCGCAGGGTCCACTCGACCTGGTCGCCGCGGGTGTGTGGCCGCCGCGGCCGTTCCCAGCCCAGTCTGGCCACCAGGGCCGCCGGTCCGGTGCCCGGCGCCAACACCTCCCCGTCGGGCAGCTCGGCCAGCACCCGCAGGCAGCCGCGGCGGGTCTCGGCGATGAACACGCCGGCGAGCTCGGGGACCAGGGCGTTCCAGGCCTTGCCGCTGGGGTCGCGGTGGCCGACCAGGGCCGGCATCCGGGGCGAGACCAGCCATGCCCGGGCCAGCTGCACCCACCGCGCCGCGCTGGAGAGTCCCAGCCAGTCGTCGTAGTGGTCGGTGGGCATCCAGGCCGGGGAGCCGCTGGGCGCCGCGGCGGTGGTCGCCAGCCCGGCGGCGACCGCCGTCTCCACCAGCAGCGCCGCGGTCGGCTCGTCGACGCCGAGGTCGGCGGCGATCGCCTTCAGGTCGCGTACGCCGAGACCGCCGTTGCGCAGCGCGACCGGGGGAGCGCTCGCCCAACGCTCCATGAGCTGCTCGACCCGCCGTACCGACTCCAGGACCGCACCCGCCGCCGCCTGCTCCACCAGCCGCGCCGGGCGTGGCGAGCCGGGCACCACGGGTGGTACGTCGACCGGGTCGGCGGTGGTGCGGCCACCGCGCAGCACCAGCGCCACCTCGCCCGGCAGCCGGGCCACCTCGCCGCGGGCGATCAGCAGCCGGCGAGAGATCAGCTCCTCGGCCGGGGTCTCGGCCTCGGCCGGTGTCACCGTGATGCGGGCGGTACCGGTGGTCGCCTCGCCACCGTGATCGGCGACATGGTCGAGCAGCCGCCGAGCTCGCTCGGAGACCTCCTCGAGCCGGGCGCGCACCTGGGTCGCGGTGAGCGGCTCGGCGGAGAACGGCAGCAGCCCACTCATCGCCGGGCCGCCCGCCAGCACCTCCGCCACCCCGGTCAGCGCGCGTAGGCCGCCGACCGAGCGCCATGCCAGCGCGCGGTCCTCCAGCCGGGTCAGCGCCTCGGCGATCGCATCCGGTTCGGCGCGAACCATGGAAGTCAGTGACCGCTCGGTGGTTTGATGCGCAACGACAAGGGCATCAAGAACCGTGAGCTCGCATCGGTTCAGCTGGTCGAGCGCTCGGACCAAGGACGTTCGGGTGGCCGCGCGCGCGGCCAACTGGCCGGAGTCGTGAGGGGCGGGAGTGGCGAGATCAGGACGCGCATGCAGGAGCCGGGAGAGCCTCTCGGCCGGCCAGGAGCGGAGCTGGTCGGCGAGCGAACGAAAGCCCACCCCTTGCTCGACCTCCTGCTCGACCCGCTGCTCGACCCTGCCCGGCACCCTCACCACGCTAGGCCATCGGCGGTGAGACGAGCACTGGTCCACCACGGATCCGCCACCGACGTGGGCCGGGTGCGTGCGGTCAACGAGGACGCGCACCTGGCCGAGCCGCCGATCTTCGTCGTCGCCGACGGCATGGGCGGCCACGATGGCGGCGACATCGCCAGCGACATCGTGATCCAGGAGTTCGCCCGGCTCGCCCGGACCGGTGAGGAGCAGCGGAGCTTCGATGCCGAGACCGGCGCGGCGGCGATGAGCGCCGCCCTCGACGCCGCCCAGCAGCGCATCACCGCCTACGCAGCCGAGCAGCGCGCCCGCGGCTCACAGGACTACACCTCCGGTACGACGACCGCGGCGGCCCTGCTCGTCGACGGCCCAGGTGAGCCGCAGTGGCTCCTGCTCAACCTCGGCGACTCCCGGATCTACCGGTTCGCCGAGGGCACCCTGAGTCAGGTGAGCGTCGACCACAGCCTCGTCCAGGAGATGGTCGACGCCGGCCGGCTCACCCGTGAGCAGGCCGAGCGCCACCCCGACCGCAACGTGATCACCCGGGCGCTCGGCGGGCTCATCCCGGCCGTGCCGGACTTCTTCGCGCTCACCCTGGTGCCGGGCTCGCGGCTGCTGCTGTGCTCCGATGGGGTGAGCGGCATGATCTCGGACGCCGGAATCGCCGAGATCCTGGGCCAGCGGACCGACGCGCGGGACACCGCGCAGCGACTCGTCGCCGCCGCGGTGGCGGCCGGTGGACGTGACAACGCGACGGCGGTTGTCATCGATGTGGTGGGATTGACCGACGAGTTCCCCTATGACGCCGCGCGAGAGCGCGCGAGTCTGGAGCAGAAGTTGGGAGTCCTGCCGTGACTGAAACCGCCTACACACCCGGCACCTGGTTGGGCATCGTCGGCGACAACGCGTGCGTCCTGCTGCCGCCCGCGGAGAAGAAGCGTGCGGCCGCCCTGTGGGCGTTGATCGACGACGGCGCGGGCTTCGACGAGGTCCTCGACGCGCTGCTCGCCGACGGCCTGCGGAACCTGCCGGCCTTCGTGCTCATCGCGGAGAGCGACGGCGTGACGCGCGCGGTGGTGCGCGGGGGAGTGGTGGCCCGGTTCACCACCCCGGAGGCGACCGTCGACGTCGACGGCGCCTCGGCCGCGACCTGGGCCGAGCAGAGCCTGGCCGATGTCACCGCCCTGCAGATCTCGGTCGGCGAGGAGCCGACCGGCCCCGCGACCGCGCTGCGACGTGGCCTGGTGCGCGTCTCCGGACTGCTCTCGCAGACGGGCAGCGCCGGCGCCGTGACCCCCGCGGGTGCGGCGGCTCCCGC
>NZ_JASGET010000043.1:0-19092 GCF_047606145.1 Nocardioides sp.
CCAGGTCTGGGCGCGCCGGGCCGGGCCGTCGTACGGCGGCCGGCCGGCGGCGTGCCACCGGCACAGGTGTCGCACCGGGCAGCCGCCGCAGCGCGGTTGGTTGGCGGTGCAGACCAGTGCGCCGAGCTCCATCACCGCCACCGACCAGGTGGCGGCGGTGCCCTCGTCGCCCGGAAGCAACTCCGCGGCGAGTGTGCGCTCGGGCTTGGTCACCGACGGCGCCGGGAACTCGACCCCGCCGACCATCCGGGCGAAGACCCGCCGCACATTGGTGTCGAGGACGACGTGCCGGCGGCCGTAGGCGAAGCTGGCGATCGCCGCGGCGGTGTAGTCACCCACGCCGGGCAGCCGGATCAGGTCGTCGTAGCCGTCCGGCACCCGGCCGCCGTGCTGGTCGCGGATGGCCGTCGCGGCCGCATGCAGCCGCAGGGCGCGTCTGGGGTAGCCGAGGCGCCCCCAGGCCCGGACGGCCTCGCCGCTCGGCTCGGCGGCCAGGTCGGTCGGAGTGGGCCACCGCTCGAGCCACGCATTGTGCACCGGCAGCACCCGGTTGACCGGGGTCTGTTGCAGCATGAACTCGCTGACCATCACCGACCAGGCGGTCGCCTCCGGTCGCCGCCACGGCAGGTCGCGGGCCTGCGCGGCGTACCAGTCGAGGATCGGGGCGTGCAGCTCGGCCGGGGCGGCCTGGGAAGTCGTCATCGGGAACGATTGTGCCCGGTCCCACCAGCCGGCGTGGCACCACGCGGAGTGGCACCCCGAGATGGGGCCGCTGACTCACTACCGTGGCGCTCATGCCATCGACGACCCGCGGACCGTTGCCCGCGTCGGTGTACTGGCGCCGGCGCCTGGTGGTCATCACTCTCGCGCTGCTGCTGGTGGTCGCGATCGCGAAGGTCCTCGGACACGGCGGCGGCTCGGGCGGCTCGGACGCCGCGGTACCGGTCGCGGGCAGCCCGACGGTGACGGTGACGGTGCAGCCCAGCGGGTCGGCCAGCGACTCGGCCGGTGAGTCGGCCAGCGGGTCGACGAGCACCTCCCCGGGCACCACCTTCGGGCCGGTCGGGTCGGCGAGTCCGTCGGGCTCCGCCTCGACGACGGTGCTGCCCGACCCGGTCGGCGAGTGCGACCCGGCCGACGTGGTGATCACCCCGGCCGTGGCCGACCAGCCGGCCTACGACACCATCACGCTCACCCTCGACCTGCACACCACCACCTCGGTCGCGTGCACCTGGAAGGTGTCGAGTCAGGCGCTGCAGGTGCGGGTCAACAGTCACGCCGGCCAGGTGTGGTCGAGCGTCGACTGCCCGGCCGCCATCGCCTCGACCGATGTCGTCGTACGCCGGGACTCGGTCACCGAGCTGCCGATCACCTGGGCCGGCCATCGTGTCGTCGCCGCGACCTGCACGGTGCACTCGCCCTGGGCCCGGCCGGGGAAGTTCACCATCGTCGCCTCCCCGCTCGGCGGCGAGCCCGGCACCTCCACCTTCCACCTGCTGTCGCCGGGCGAGGTCGCGAGCGACTCGGCCAGCTCGTCGGCCAGCTCGTCGGCCAGCTCGTCGGCCAGCTCGGCCAGTTCATCGGCCGGCTCGTCGACGGCCAGCGGGACCGCCACGGGGTCAGCGGGGGCGTCCGGTGCGACCGGCACGGCCACGAGCACGGCATCGACCGGAGCCACCGGCGGCTCCGCCGGGAGATCGGTCGACTGACCGGCGCCGCGCTCGACGCACGATCGACCCCCCATGACCGGCCCAGGACCGGTGCGGCTCAGACGTACCTCTCCAGGATCGTCGACTCGGCCAGTCGGGAGAGGCCCTCGCGCACCGACCGGGCCCGCAGCTCGCCGACGCCCTCGACCGCCTGCAGGTCCTCCACGCTGGCCGAGAGCAGCTTCTGCAGGGTGCCGAAGTGGTCCACCAGCCGGTCGACCACCGCGCTCGGCAGCCGCGGCACCTTGGCCAGCAGCCGGTAGCCGCGCGGCGCGACGGCGCCGTCCAGCGCATCGCCGGAGGAGAGTCCGAGGATGCGCGCGGTGGCGGCCGGGTCGACCAGCTCGGTGGAGTTCAGCGCCTCCATCTGGGCGAGCAGCTGCTCGGGCCGCGGCGAGCGGCGGGTGCGCGGCAGATAGTCCCGGATGACGAGCTCGCGCTCGAGGTCGACTCCGGTCACCAGCTCCTCGAGCTGCAGGGAGAGCAGGCGGCCGTCGGTGCCGAGCTCCAGCACGTAGTCCTCGATCTCCCGAGCGATCCGGATGACCATCTCCAGGCGCTGCGCCACCACCGCGACGTCCCGGACGGTGACCAGGTCCTCGATCTCCAGCGCGGAGAGGGTGGAGGCGACCTCGTCGAGCCGCATCTTGTAGCGCTCCAGCGTGGCCAGCGCCTGGTTGGCGCGGGACAGGATCTGCCCGGAGTCCTCCAGCACGTGCCGGGTCTCGCCGACGTACGCCGCGATGATCTGCATCGACTGCGACACCGAGATCACGGGCAGCCCGGTCTGCTTGGCGACCCGGTCCGCGGTGCGGTGTCGCGTCCCGGTCTCGGTCGACGGGATGGAGTGGTCGGGCATCAGGTGGACCGCCGCCTTGACGATCCGGGTGATCGGTCCGTCCAGGATGATGGCGCCGTCCATCTTGGCCAGCTCGCGCATGCCGGTGGAGGTGAACGGGACGTCGAGGTTGAAGCCGCCGGTGGAGATCGACTCGACCAGTGGGTTGTGGCCGAGCACGATCAACGCGCCGGTCCGGCCGCGCAGGATCCGCTCCAGGCCATCGCGCAGCGGCGTGCCCGGCGCGATCAGCGCAAGCGTCTCGCGCAGACGAAGCGTCTCGTCTGACCGCTCGGTCGACACGACTCCCCCTTCGCCGGACCTCGCCCAGCCCTGTCCTCTGTCGCTGGCCTCCGCAGTCTAACGGGCACCGCCGGCTGAGCCGAGCCGGTTCAGCCGGGCTCGGCGTCCAGGCTCGGCCCCGATCAGGACCGGCGGGTCGCGTCAGTCGCCACGGGGGCTCGGCGGCTGGGTGAGCCGGAGGAACTCCAGCGCACCGCGGATGTCGTGCAGCTCGAAGACCCGCATCCCATCGACGTTGCGCTCCCGCGGCACGGCCTGGGCCCTGCCGCCCGGCTCGGCCGGCACCACCGCGACGCTGAACCCGAGCCGGGCCGCCTCCGCGAGCCGTTGCTCCAGGTCACGGACCCGGCGCAGCTCGCCGGCCAGCCCGATCTCGCCGAGCGCGACCACGCCGCGCGGCGTCGGCGTGCCGACGTGGGAGGAGGCCAGCGCCACGGCGGTCGCCAGGTCCGCGCCGGGGTCGTTGAGCCGGGCGCCGCCCACGGTGGAGGCGAACACGTCCCGCCCGGAGAACGCCATCCGGCCGTGTCGTTGCAGCACCGCGAGGATCATCGCCAGCCGGGAGCCGTCCAGGCCCGACGTCGTACGCCGGGGATGGTCGTCGACCCCGGTCACGGTCAGCGCCTGGATCTCGGCGAGCAGCGGTCGCCGGCCCTCCATCGTGACCGCCACGCAGGTGCCCGGCACGGAGACCTGGTGCGATTCCACGAACCGGCCGGACGGGTCGGTGACGCCGAGGATGCCCTCGCCGGTGAGCTCGAAGCAGCCGACCTCGTCGACCGGGCCGAACCTGTTCTTCAGCGCCCGGACCATGCGGAACCGGGACTCGCGGTCACCCTCGAAGCCGAGGACCACGTCGACCAGGTGCTCCAGCACCCGTGGCCCGGCGATCGACCCGTCCTTGGTGACGTGCCCGACCAGGATGGTGGTGATGTTGCGGGTCTTGGCGACCCGGATCAGTGCCGCCGCCACCTCGCGGACCTGGGTGATGCCGCCGGGCACCCCCTCGATCCCGGCCGCGCCGATGGTCTGCACCGAGTCGACCACGAGCAGCTGCGGCCGGGTCTGCTCCACGTGGGTGAGCACGGCGCCGAGGTCGGTCTCCGCGGCGAGGAAGAGCTCGGCCTGCACCGAGCCGGTCCGGTCCGCGCGTAGCCGCACCTGGGAGGCCGACTCCTCGCCGGTCACGTAGAGCGCGCGGCGTCCGTACCTCGCCGTCTGCGCCGCCACCTCGAGCAGCAGCGTCGACTTGCCCACCCCGGGCTCGCCGGCCAGCAGGATGGCCGCGCCCGGGACCAGTCCGCCGCCGAGCACCCGGTCGAGCTCCGGCACGCCGCTGCTGCGCCGTTCGGCCTCGGTCGCCGAGACCTCGCCGATCGGCACCGCCGGCGCGGACACCGGACCGGCGCTGGCCCGTTCGGTGATCGCCGCGACCTCGGTCACCGAGCCCCAGGCCTGACACTCGCCGCATCTGCCGGTCCACTTCGCGGTCTCCCAGCCGCACTCCGAGCAGCGATAGCGCGTGCGGTTCGCGGACCGGGAGGTGGAGGCCATGACCGACACGGTAGGGCAGGGTCCCGACAACCTCGCCGCCCGCCGGCCGTCGGGTCCGTGGCCGACAGGCCGTGATCGTCGTACGGTCACCGTCCCGGGGAACCGACCCGGATCGATATGCTTGCTTGGATCGATCCATCTGGAGGTGCCGAGTGCCGCGTGTCAACGGGCGCTTCGCCACCCCGCCGACCCTCGCCGACGTCGCCGAGCTTGCCGGGGTGTCGCGCCAGACCGTCTCCAACGCGGTCAACAACCCGGATCTGCTGCGCGCCGACACGCTGGCCCGGGTGCAGAGCGCCATCGAGCAGCTCGGCTACCAGCCGAACCGGGCCGCCCGCTCCCTGCGCACCCGGGCCTCCCACCTGCTCGGCCTGCGACTGCCGGCGCTCGCCGAGGGCACCGCCAACGCGGCCATGGACCGGTTCGTGCACTCGCTGGTCGAGACCGCCGGCGCGGCCGGCTACCACGTGCTGCTCTTCGACGGCGACCACGAGGACCCGGTCGCGGGGTACGACGACCTGTTGCGCTCCACCGCGGTGGACGCCTTCGTGGTCACCGACACCTATCTGGGCAACCCGCAGGCGGCCTGGCTGCAGTCCCGGCGCGCCCAGTTCGTCGCGTTCGGCCGGCCGTGGGACCAGCCGGAGGCGCGGCATCCCTGGGTCGACGTGGACAGCGCCTACGGCGCGGAGCTCGCCACCGACCATCTGATCGATCGTGGCCACACCCGGATCGCCTGGATCGGGTGGCGCAAGGACTCGCTGCTCGGCGAGGAACGACGCTCCGGCTGGACCGGCACCATGCGCGCCCGCGGACTGTCCACCAGCGGGCTGGCCTCCCGGGTGGAGGACTCCATCGCCTCGGGCAGGCTCGCGGCCAGCGCGCTGCTGGACGAGGCGCCCGCCGCGCACGAGCGTCCGACCGCGTTCGTCTGTGCCTCCGACACCCTGGCGATGGGGGTCTTCCACACGCTCTTCGAGCGCGGACTGCGGCCCGGCACGGACATCGCCGTGGTCGGCTTCGACGACACCCCCGTCGCCCAGACCGTCCCGCCCGGGCTCACCTCGGTGCGTCAGCCGCTGGAGGACGTGGCCAAGGAGCTGGTCAAGGCGCTGGAGGGTCTGCTCGCCACGCCGTCGTACGCCGCCGGGGGCCTGATGCTGAAGCCGACCCTGCAGGTGCGCGGATCGAGCTGAGCGGTCGGTCCCGCGGGGAGTCGACCTCGACCGCCGGCGAATCGGGGGGTCCTAGGCTGGCGGCATGAGCGACACTTCGCAGACACCGGAACGGATCGTCATCCTCGGTGGCGGCCTGGCCGCGGCCAGCGCCGCCCAGACGCTGCGCGAGGAGGGGTACGACGGCGCCATCACGCTGGTCGGGGCGGAGCCGGAGCTGCCCTACGAGCGACCACAGCTGTCCAAGGAGTTCCTGAAATCGGACGCGGACTTCGAGGTCATCCACGACCGGGCCTGGTACGACGACCAGCGGGTCGAGCTGCGCTCCGGCCGGCGCGCCAACGGCCTGGACCTGGCTCCGGCCGGCAGCGTGCGGCTCGACGACGGCACCGTCCTCTCCTTCGATCGGCTGCTGCTGGCCACCGGCGCCGAGCCGCGGGCGCTGGCCCTCGACGGCGGCGGGTCGGCGTACACGCTGCGGACGATCGCGGATGCTCGCGCGCTCAAGGAGCGGCTCGGCGAGGGCACCCGGGTGGCGCTGATCGGTGGGGGCTGGATCGGGCTCGAGGTCGCGGCCGCGGCGCGCAGCCACGGCGCGCGGCCGACCGTGCTGGAGCAGGCCGAGCTGCCGCTGCAGCACGTGCTCGGCACCGAGCTGGCCGGCTACCTGCGCGACCTGCACCTGGCGAACGGGGTCGACCTGCGCACCGGGGTGAACGTCCTCGGACTCGCCGACGGCGTGGTGAGCACCGACGCCGGGCCGGTCGAGGCCGACCTGGTGGTGGCGGCGGTCGGCGCGGTCCCGGCGGTGGCGCTGGCCGAGGCGGCGGGGCTGCGGGTCAGCGACGGGATCGAGGTCGATCGGCAGCTGCGCACCAGCGACCCCAGGGTCTTCGCCGCCGGCGACGTCGCGCTGGCCGACCACCCCGTCCTCGGCCGGCTGCGGGTGGAGCACTGGGACAACGCGCTGCGCCAGGGCTCGCTCGCGGCCCGCACCATGCTCGGCGGTGCGCAGAGCTACGACTGGGCGCCGTACTTCTACACCGACCAGTTCACCTTCTCCATGGAGTACGTCGGCCACAGCGCCCCGGACGACGAGGTGCTGATCCGCGGCGACCTGTCGGCCGGCGAGTTCATCGCCTACTGGCTGCGCGACGGCGTGCTGACCGCCGGGATGAACGTCAACATCTGGGACGTCAACGACACCCTGCGCGAGATGCTCGGCACCAGTCCCGACCCGGACTCGCTGACCGACCTGCGCTGAGCCGGCCGCTCCGGATCCCGCGTCCTCAGAACCGCTTCCACCACAGGTTGACCGCGTAGTCGACCCCGGTGCCGGTGTGCTCGGCAAGCACCGCGTCGGCGGTGGCGGCGTCGAACTCGATCCGCACCACCTCCTCCAGGTCGGCGCGCGAGGAGAACGACCAGTCCATGTCGACGCTCACCCGGGTCCAGCCGTGCCGGGACCAGAACCGTGCGACGGTCTCGGCCGGCGGCAGCCTCGGATAGCCGCGGCGGAACCATCGGCCGAAGGTGGACCGGGTCGGATCGTTGTCGATCACCAGCGCGACGCCGCCGCGGCGTACCACCCGATCCAGCTCGGCCAGACCGGGCTCGCAGCCCGGCCCGAAGAAGTAGGCCCACCGGGCGTGCACCACGTCCACGCTGGCGGGCGGCAGCGGCAGGTCCTGGGCCATCCCGGTCGAGACGGAGACGTTCTCCAGCCGCCGGGCACGGCGGGCGGCCAGCGCCGCGAGGTCGGGATGCGGCTCGACCCCGATCACCCGCCGCGCGGACTCGGCGAACCGCGGCAGGTAGAACCCGGTGCCGCAGCCGACGTCGAGCACGTCGCGGCCCGCCCAGCCGCCGCTGGCCCGCTCCATCGCCGCCCAGAGCCGGCCGTGCGGATCGAGCGCGCGGTTCTCCAGCTCGTAGCTGGCGGTGTGGTGCCAGATGTTCGGCGACGGGATCGCTCCGGCCGGACCGCGTCGCGCCCCGTGCCGGGCGAGGTCCGCCCGGCTCATCGGCGGACGCTCAAATGCGGACCTCCCCGTCGGGGGTCATGAAGGTCGCGGCCAGCAGGCCGGGGGCGCCGTGCTCGGCCACCCACTTCAGCTCCACGTTCTCCGCGGGCTTGCCGGTCCACGGGTCGACCCGCTCGGAGATCTCCTCGCCGAGGTAGTCCTTGACCCGTTGGGAGTCGCCGGAGATCTCCAGACAGGTCAGCGTGACGTCCGACCCGGCGTTGCCGGGGTGCAGCTCGATGGGCGTCTCCCAGTGGATGAAGTAGGGCAGCTGCGGGTCGGCGATCAGGCCGTTGATGCCGATCTGCCGCCAGCGCAGCTCGGTGCCGTCGGGCAGATGCCGGTTGCCCGGCACGGCCGGACGGCCGAGCCGCCGCTCGATCGGCGCCATGTCGTCGACCGCGACCACGAAGCCGATCCAGCCACCGCCGAGCGCCGAGCGGGTCTTGACCGCCTGGCCGAACGGGGCCTTGTCCGAGGCCGGGTGCTCGAGTGCCTCGACGACCTCGAGGTAGAGCCCGCCGCGCAGCGGGATGGTGAAGTTGCGGGTGCCGAATCGTGGGTGCACCCCGCCGTCGACCGGCTCTTGGGAGAGCAGGGCACCCAGACGCTTCGCGGTGGGGATCAGTCCGTCGGGTCCGGCAGCGTACGAAACGTGGTCCAGGCGCATGGCAACGATTCTGAACCGACGCTGAGAGAGCCGTGCATCGGGGGTCCGGTTCTCTTGACATCGAGAGGCACTCAACAGGGGTCGGCGGGATGCACGGCGAGCAGCGACCGCGAGCGCAGATGCGCCTCGCAGTGGGTCACCAACTCCTCATAGGCCGCTCGTCCCATCAGCGCGATCAGCTCGGCCGCGTGGGTGAGGAAGACCGGCTCGGGAGAGATGTGGGCCTCGGTGTTGCCCGAGCAGTACCAGTCCAGGTCGTGGCCGCCGGGGCCCCAGCCGCGCCGGTCGTACTCGCCGATCGACACCTCGGTGTAGCTGCTGCCGTCGGGCCGCTCCACGTCGCGGAAGGTGCGCCGGATGGGCAGCTGCCAGCACACGTCCGGCTTGGCCTCCAGCGGGTCGACGCCCTCGCGCAGGGCCAGCAGGTGCAGGGCGCAGCCGGCGCCGCCGGGGAAGCCCGGCCGGTTGTGGAAGACGCAGCCCTCCTGTCCCTCGATCTCGCGCACCGCCGTCTTGGCCTCGCCGTCCTCGTCGTGGGCGACCCAGTCCGAGCGGCGCACCGGCCGCCCCGGGTGGCTCTGCCACAGGGTCTCGTCGAGCCGGTCGACGTACGCCGCGACGCGGGCCTCGTCCTCACCCCGGCTGCCGTCCTCGCCGTCGGCGAAGTGGGCGCCCAGGGTGCAGCAGCCGACGTCGGGGGCGGAGGCGTAGATGCCGCGACAGCCCCGGCCGAAGATGCAGGTGAACGACGAGGTCAGCCAGGTCAGGTCGCAGCGCATCGTCTCGGTCGCATCGGCCGGGTTCTCGAACTCGACCCACGCGCGTGGGAACACCAGGTCGACCTCGGGCACCGACCCAGCCTACTTTCGAGAGCCGGGGCGGGTAGCGTGAGCCTCATGCGTCTGGGCGTGCTCGACATCGGGTCCAACACCGGTCACCTGCTGGTCGTCGACGCTCTCGGCGGCGGCGCGCCGTTGCCGGCCTCCTCGTTCAAGCAGCCGTTGCGGCTGGCGGAGCATCTCGACGACGGCGGTGCGATCACCGACGCCGGCCGGGACGCGCTCACCCGGTTCACCGACGACGCCGTGCACGTGGCCGAGGACCGGGGCGTCTCGGAGATGCTCGCCTTCGCCACCTCGGCGGTGCGCGACGCGGTCAACAGCCAGGAGGTGCTCGACTACGTCGCCGAGCACACCGGGGTCACCATCGACGTGCTGCCCGGTGAGGACGAGGCCCGGCTGACCTTCCTGGCGGTACGCCGCTGGTTCGGCTGGTCGGCCGGCCGGCTGGCGCTCTTCGACATCGGCGGCGGGTCGCTGGAGCTGGCCGGCGGCGAGGACGAGTCGCCGGACGTCGCCTGGTCGCTGCCGCTGGGCGCGGCCCGGCTGGCGAGCACCTATCAGGGTCACACGCCCGACGAGGAGGAGCTGCGCGAGCTGCGCCGCACCATCCGGGCGGAGATCGCCCGCAACGCCGGGCTGATGCTGCGCTCGGGTGCGCCGGACAAGGCGGTGGCCACCTCCAAGACCTTCCGGTCGCTGGCCCGGATCTGCGGTGCGGCGTCGCGAGGGGAGGGCCAGCGGGTGCAGCGGCTGCTGCCGCTGGCCGAGATCCGCAGCTGGATCCCGAAGCTGGCCGAGATGTCGGTCGAGCAGTTGTCCGCGCTGCCCGGGGTGAGCGGCTCCCGTGCTCACCAGATGCTGCCCGGAGCGCTGGTGGCGGAGGCCTGCATGGACATCTTCGATCTGGCCGCCCTGGAGATCTGCCCCTGGGCGCTGCGTGAGGGCATCATCCTGGAGCGGCTCGACCAGATCTCGGTCAGGGGCGCGGGCGCGGCGTGACACGGATCGGACTGTCCACCTCCTCGGTGTACCCCGAGTCCACCGCGCATGCCTTCGGCTACGCGGTCGAGGTCGGCTACGACGCGGTCGAGGTGATGGTCGGCATCGACCAGATCTCCCGGCAGATCCCGGCGGTCAAGCAGCTCTCCGAGCACCACCGGATGCCGGTCAGCGCCATCCACTCACCCTGTCTGCTGTTCACCCAGCGGGTGTGGGGGACGGACCCGTGGGTGAAGCTGGAGCGGTCCGCCGAGATGGCGCACGCGGTCGGCGCCGAGGTGGTCGTGGTGCATCCGCCGTTCCGGTGGCAGAAGGAGTATGCCGCGGTCTTCGTGGAGGGCATCGCGAAGCTGGAGGCGGACACCGGGATCGCCTTCGCGGTGGAGAACATGTACCCCTGGCGGGCCTCGGCCAAGCGCGGCATGCAGATGTACCTGCCGCACTGGGACCCGTCCAAGGAGGACTACGCCAACACCACCATCGACCTCTCCCATGCCGCGATCGCGCACGACGACGTACGGGCGATGGCGGACCGGCTCGGCCCGCGGCTGCGGCACGTCCACCTCACCGACGGCACCGGCTCGGCGAAGGACGAGCATCTGGTGCCCGGCCGCGGCACCATGGGCGCCGACCTGTTCCTGCGGCACATCGCCGCGGCCGGGTTCACCGGCGAGATCGTGCTCGAGATCAACACCCGCAAGGCCTCGCCGGGAGCGTCCCGGGCGGCGGAGCTGGCCGAGGCGCTCGCCTTCGCCCGCACCCACTTCGTGGCCTGACGCCGCAGGCGACGGCGGTGGGGTGGCACGATGAGACCCGTGTGCCCGCCCGAACCCGCCTCGCCGGCCTCGCTGAGCCTCCCGGCGGACGCCGTACTCATCCATGTCGGCCCGTTCAAGACCGGCACGACCGCCATCCAGGCCAGTCTGAGCGAGCACCGGGACGACCTGGCCGATCACGGCGTCTGGTACCCCGGTCCGGCGATGCGGCTGGCTCGTGAGGTCTGGTCCTTGCGCGGCGGCTCGCCCCGGGGCTACCGCACCCTCGGGCCGGAGGTCTGGGAGGAGTTCGTGGCGCAGGTACCGGCGCACCCCGGCCGGATCGCGCTGAGCGCGGAGGAGTTCGTCACCCTGCGCAGCGACCGGATCGGCAAGCTGGTCGCCGACCTCGGCCCGGACCGGGTGCACATCGTGATGGTGGCGCGGCGGCTGGAGGCGCTGATCCCGTCGTCGTGGCAGGAGTGGATCAAGTCCACCTACGGCTCGATGTCATACGAGCAGTACGTCGAGGACCTGATGGACCCGGCGAGTACGGCGACCGCGGCGGTCGCGTTCTGGCACAGCCACGACATCGGTGCGGTGCTCCGCCGCTGGCGCGAGCACCTGCCCGGCGACCGGATCACGGTGCTGGTGGCGGACGAGGGTGATCGGGAGCGGCTGGCCCGCGTGCTGGAGGAGATGCTCGACCTGCCCGGGGGCCTGCTCCGGCCCGGCCAGCAGGAGAACGCCTCGCTGACCTGGGCCCGCACCGAGATGTACCGCCGGCTCAACGACTTCTTCGCCGCTCACGACTGGGGCGAGCGCACCTGGCGCCGGATGATGCGGCAAGGCGTGATGCAGGGCCTGATGTCGGCGCCGAGGGGACCCGGCGAGGCGCCCATCCCGCCGGTGCCGGCGGTGGCTCGCGACTGGCTGGCGCGGCTCTCGGCGGAACGGGAGCAGGCGGTGCGCGACGCGGGCGTCCGGGTGCTCGGTGACCCGGCCGCGCTGCGCTTCACCGCCGCCGGAGCGACCGACCGGCTGCCGGCGCCGCCGACCGAGCTGCCGATCGACGCCGCGGTGGCCGCGGTCAGCGCGCTGGTCGAGGTCTCGGTGGAGGAGCAGGAGGCGATCCGCGAACGGGTGCGCAGCCGGGAGGTCGAGCGCCGCCGGGCGCTGAAGCGCGACCTGCGGCGTGCTCACCGGCGCGCCCAGCGCCAAGCGGTACGGCGGGCCCGGCGTCAGGCCCAGCGTCGGGCCCAGCGTCGGGCGGCCGCGCCGGCGGTCGACCCGTTGGCCGGGGTGTCCAGCACCGATCTGCTGGGCGAGATCGCCCGGCGGCAGGGCGCACGACTGCGGCGTACGGTGCGAAGGCGTCGCTGACCAAGCGCCCGGGTCGAGACCACGCCGCCGTCCCCGTGGGGGGTCTCGATACGCTCGCTGGCGCTCGCTACTCGACCGACGATGCGGTTGTCGGCGCTCGCTACTCGACCGACGGAGCCGGTGACTCGTCGGTCGAGTAGGCCTCGCGAGGGACGAGCGAGGGTGTATCGAGACCCGCTCACAGAGACCGCACAGCAGGCGATCAGGTGGCAGTGGGGGAACGCCGGGGACGATCGTCCCATGACCGCAGCGCTCCCCGCCCGAGTGACGCCGACGACGCCACTCGACGCTCTTCCTGTGCGCCGCGACGCCGCCGTGCGTGCGCTCGCCGCCGCGGCGTTGGGGGCAGGGCTGCTGTTCGTGGCGTCGATGTGGGTCGCCGACGGCGGGCTGGTCGACCTCGGCGGGAGCGGACTGACCTCGCTCGGCCGGCTGACCGGGCTCGGTGCGGAGATGCTGCTGCTGGCCCAGGTGCTGTTGCTGGTCCGGATCCCGCTGCTGGAGGACGCCTACGGTCGGGACCGCCTGGTGGTGGCCCAGCGGATCGTCGGGCTCGCCTCCGTCGACCTGATGTCGGCGCACCTCGTCCTGGCCGCCTGGGGGCACGCCGCCGGCCGGAGCCTGACGTCGCCCGCCGTGCTGCTCGCGCTCGTCGCGACGCTGGCGCTGGTCGTGGTGCTGATCGCCGGCATCTGGGCCGCACGCCACCGGTTGCACCGCGGGTCCTGGCGCCTGCTGCCCCTCTACGCCGGTCTCGGCCTCGGCCTGGCGATCCCGTACCAGCTGTGGACCGGCCAGGGGCCCCTCGATCGAGGCTGGGCGAGGGCCGCATGGTGGGGGCTGTGGGCGGCCTGCCTGGCGGCGGTGCTCTGCTGGCGGCTGGCGCTGCCGCTGTGGCGCTCGGCCTACCACCGGGTGCGGGTGGCGGCGGTGGTGCCCGAGGGCGACGGCGTGGTCTCGGTCTACCTGACCGGCCGTCGGCTGGACCGGCTGGCGCACGCCGGACAGTTCCTGGTCTGGCGCCTCCTCGGCCGGCCCGGTCGGTCGGGCGGCACGCCGTACTCCCTCTCCGCCGCCCCGACCGAGTCGTCGATGCGCATCACCGTCGGCGTCTCCGGTCCGCGGGGCGCCTCGCTGGCAGCGCTGCGGCCGGGCAGCAAGGTGCTCGTCGAAGGCGGCTACGGCCGGCTCTCGCACCGGCCGCGCACCAGGCCGAAGGTGGCGTTCATCGGCGCGGGGGTCGGGCTGGCGCCGCTGCGCGCGCTCGCCGAGCAGATGCCCTACGCGCCGGGCGAGGCGGTGATGGTGGAGCGGTACGGCGACCGGCCGCTGTTCGCCGACGAGCTCGACCGGCTCGGGGACGCCCGTGGCCTCCGGGTCGTCCGGATCGGTGGCGCCCGGCGTGCGGCGGACTCCTGGGTCGGGTCGGGCTACGACACCTACGACGACGTGCAGGTGCTGCGCGGCTGGATCCCGGACATCGCCGAGCGCGACGTCTACGTGTGCGGCCCACCCGGGTGGACCCGGAGCGTACGGCGCGCCGCGCTGGCCGCCGGGCTGCCGGCGGACCGGTTCCACGATGAGACCGTGAGTCACTGAGCGCGCGGTCGCCTATCCTGACGGGGCTCGCTCATCCGTCAAGCAAGGGGTAGTAGATGTCCTCCCTCACCGCGATCATCGGCGCCGGCGTGATGGGGGAGACCCTGGTGTCCGGCCTGCTGCGCTCGGGGCGCCCGGCCGCCGAGCTGCTGGTCGGGGAGAGGCGCCCGGAGCGGGCCACCGAGCTCAGCGACAAGTACGGCGTCACGGTCGCGCCCAACACCGAGGTCGCCTCCCGTGCGGACACCGTCGTGCTGGTCGTCAAGCCGCAGGACATGGGGGCGGTCATCGACGAGATCGCCCCCGAGCTGCGACCCGGTCAGCTGCTGGTCACGCTCGCCGCCGGCATCACCACCGCGTTCATCGAGGCCCGCGTCCCCGCCGGCGTCGCGGTGGTACGGGTGATGCCGAACACCCCGGCCCGGGTCGACGAGGGGATGACCGCCGTCGCCGCGGGCTCGAGCGCCGATGACGCCCACCTGGCGACCGCCGAGGGACTCCTCGCCGCGGTCGGCAAGGTGGTCCGCCTGCCCGAGTCGCAGCTCGATGCGGTCACCGCCGTCAGCGGCTCCGGACCGGCCTACGTCTTCTACGTCGTGGAGGCGATGATCGAGGCCGGCGTCCATCTCGGCCTGCCGCGGACGGTCGCGACCGAGCTGGTGGTGCAGACCGTGGTCGGGTCGGCGACGATGCTCCGCGAGACCGGCACCCACCCGACGGTGCTGCGCGAGCAGGTCACCTCCCCGGCCGGGACCACCGCTGCCGCGCTGCGCGAGCTCGACGACCACAAGGTCCGGGCCGCCTTCATCGCCGCGATGGCCGCCGCCGCCGAGCGCTCCCACGAGCTCGCCGGCTGACCCCGGACGCGACCGGGCACCTGACCCCGCCCGCTGGCGGCTCAGCCCAGCCCGATGGCGGCCTCGGCGGCGGCCAGGACCGGTGCCGTCACCTGTCGGCAGCGGGCGGCACCGGCGGCATAGACCGCGTCGACCGCGGCGGGATCCGCGGCGAGCTCGCGGTATCGGCGCTGGATCGGGTCGAGGGTGGCGACGACCGCCTCGGTGACGGCTTCCTTGAGGTCGCCGTACCCGCGCAGTCCGGAGGCCGATCCGCCGCAGGCGGTGAGGATCTCGATCAGGTTGGTCACGCCCGGCTTCGCCGGATCCCGGCGTACGGCGTCCGGGCCGGTCTCGGAGTCGGTGACGGCCCGGGCGATCTTGGCCCGGCACACCTCGGCGGAGTCCAGCAGGAAGATCGTCCCGGCGTGGTCGTCGCCGGCGGACTTGCTCATCTTCCGGCTCGGGTCGCCCAGGTCCATCACCCGCGCCCCGGCGGGCGGGTGCACCGCCCGCGGCACGGTGAACACCTCGCCGTAGGAGCGGTTGAACCGGATCGCCAGGTCTCGGGCGAGCTCGACGTGCTGACGCTGATCGTCGCCGACCGGCACCTCCTCGGCCCGGTAGAGCAGGATGTCGGCGGCCATCAGCACCGGGTAGGTGTACAACGAGGCTCGGGTCCCGTCGCGGCCGCGGCCCTTCTCCTTGAACTGGATCATCCGGTTGAGCTCGCCGGTGTGGGCGACGCACTCCAGCAGGTAGCTCAGCTCGCGATGCTGGGGCACCGCCGACTGGTGGAACAGCGTCGCCTCCCGCAGGCCGACGGCAAGGAGCAGCAGCGACATCTCGGTGACCCGGCCGCGCAGCAGCGCCGGGTCGTGGGCGGTGGTCAGGGCGTGCAGGTCGGAGATGCCGAAGAAGCACTCGGCGCCGGGGTCCTGGGCGGCCCGGGCTGCCCGGGCTGCCCGGGCTGGCCGGGCGGCCTGGGTGGCCATCGGGCGCAGGGCGCCCAGCAGGTTGCCGAGGGTGAGCCGCCCCGAGGGGGTGAGCAGGGAGAGGTTGCGGGTCATCTGGGTTCTCCGGGGTCGTGCCCGCGGGCGTCCCGATCACAGACGAGGAACGGCCGCCCGCAGGCGGCCGTTTGGTGTCAGGTGCGCACGTTCAGGGGGCCGCCGGTCAGGCGGGCCACCAGGTCAGGTTCGTGAGCACACCGCCAGCATGCCATAGGGCCGAGGCGGTAGCGTGGTCGCCCGTGGTGAGCCTGATCGAGTGCCCCGGACCGGCGACCGTGGTCTACGACCAGAGCCTGACCGAGTACGACTTCGGACCCAGCCATCCGATGGCACCGGTGCGCGCCGATCTGACCATCAGGCTGGCCCACGAGCTGGGCGTGCTGGACCGGATGCGGACGGTGCCGGCACCGATGGCCTCCGAGGATGAGCTGCTGCTGGTGCACGAGGCCTCCTACATCGAGGCGGTCCAGCGCGCCGGGCGCACCCTGGTCGCCGACCCCGAGCACGGTCTGGGCACCGAGGACGATCCGATCTTCCCGGCCATCCACGGCGCCAGCGCGCACATCGTCGGGGCCAGCATCGAGGCGTGCCGACAGGTGCTGACCGGGGAGAGCCTGCACGCGGCCAACATCATGGGCGGGCTGCACCACGCGATGCGCGCCAGCGCCAGCGGCTTCTGCATCTACAACGACGTCGCCATCGGCATCCAGTGGCTGCTCGACCACGGGGTCCGCCGGATCGCGTACGTCGACGTCGACGTGCACCACGGCGACGGGGTGGAGCGGGCGTTCTGGGACGACCCGCGGGTGCTGACCATCAGCCTGCACGAGACCGGGCAGATGCTCTTCCCCGGGACCGGGTTCCCCGAGGAGGTCGGCGGCCCGGAGGCGATCGGGAGCGCCGTCAACCTGCCGCTGCCGCCCGGCACCGCCGACCACGGCTACCTGCGCGCCTTCCATGCGGTGGTCTCGCCGATCGTCCGCGAGTTCGCACCGCAGGTCCTGGTGACCCAGCAGGGCTGCGACTCCCACGCGGAGGACCCACTCGCCGACCTGATGCTCAGCGTCGACGGTCAGCGCGCCGCCTATCTCGAGCTGCACCGGCTGGCGCACGAGGTGGCCGACGGTCGCTGGGTGGCGTTCGGTGGCGGCGGATACGCCGTCGTGGACGTCGTACCCCGGGCCTGGACGCACCTGCTCGGTGCCCTCTCCGGCGTGCCGGTCGACCCCGACATCGAGACCCCGGGCGGCTGGCGCGAGCACGTGGCCTCACTCGGCGCGAAGGCGCCGCTGCGGATGACCGACGGTCGCACGCCGAGCTACCGGGACTGGAGCTCCGGCTACGACCCGGCCTCGTGGCTCGACCGGCAGATCAACGCCACCCGGACCGCGGTGTTCCCGCTGCACGGCCTGGACCCGCTGCCCTGACCGGGCACGGACGGTCCTGGGCAGGCCCTTGATCGCGACCCCCCATACAGGGTATGGGCGACAGTCAGATCGGCTCGATGCAACGCGACACGCCGGAGAAGCAAAGATTCCCAGTGGTTTCCTCTTCCCCATCAGTCACATCAGGCTCTATTCTCGCCACGACGTGGACACGTGTGGCATCGGTGGGGAAGCCGATGGCGGGTCTGCTTGAAGAGGAACGGTGGACTATGGCCAGCAAGCCGGAGGGCATCTCGGACAGCAGGTTCCTGACTGTCGCCGAGGTCGCCACGATGATGCGGGTATCGAAGATGACCGTCTATCGACTGGTCCACTCCGGCGACCTCGCCGCCGTCCGGGTCGGTCGCTCCTTCCGGGTCCGCGAGGACGACGCCAACGCCTACCTGCAGCGCTCCTTCTACGACGCCGGCTGAGCCCCACCGCACCGGATCGGTGGGTCCAGGCCAAGCCCCGATCCGCCGTCCGCCTCCTCGGCGCTCGCCCGATTCCCCGGCTGGCGGCACCGCCGGATAGGCTGGGCCAATCCGGCGTACCGATCGATGGTCTCGCCGTACGCCGGCGAGAGTCGTCGGTGGCCGAGAGAGGTATCCAGTGGGTTCTGTCATCAAGAAGCGCCGCAAGCGCATGGCGAAGAAGAAGCACCGCAAGCTGTTGAAGAAGACGCGCGTCCAGCGTCGCAAGCTCGGCAAGTGACGTAGCGAGCGCCACGCGGTAGCTCGCCCGACTCCTGGGGCGTGACCTGATGGCAGTTCCGCCTCGGCCGGCAGGCCGGGTAGTGCTCGTCACCGGGGTCTCCCGAGACCTCGGTCGCAGGTTCGCGCGCTCCGCCGCTGCTCACGCCGGCGTCGAGCGCGTCATCGGCGTGGATGCGGTGCCACCGCGGGGTGACATCGGCGGGGTCTCCTTCGTCCGCGCCGACATCCGCAACCCGGTGATCGCCAAGGTGATCGCCAAGGAGGCCGTCGACACGGTCGTCCACATGAGCGTCATCGCCACCCCCGGCTCGACCGGGGGCCGGACGATGATGAAAGAGCTCAACGTCATCGGCACGATGCAGCTGCTGGCCGCCTGCCAGACCGCGCCGACCGTGCGCCAGGTGGTGGTCAAGTCCACCACCACGGTGTACGGCGCCAGCAACCGCGACCCCGCGATGTTCTCCGAGGAGATGGAGCCGCGACGCTCGCCGTACGGCGGCTACGCCAAGGACGTCGCCGACGTCGAGAGCTACGTGCGCGGGTTCTCCCGGCGCCGTCCGGACGTCGCGGTGACCCTGCTGCGCTGTGCCAACGTGCTCGGCCCGACGATGGACTCGCCGCTGGCCGAGCATCTGCGGCTGCCGGTGATCCCGACGGTGCTGGGCTTCGACCCGCGGCTGCAGTTCCTGCACGAGCTGGACCTGTACGCGGTGATCGGTCACGCCATCCGGACCGGCGTCCCCGGGACCTTCAACGTGGCCGGCGACGGCTTCCTCACGCTCTCCCAGATCGCTCGTCGCCTCGGGCGCCCGACGGTGCCGGTCCCGGCAGCGCTGCTCCGGTACGGCGCCTACGGCAGCGGGCGGCAACGCCTGCCCCGCCGCTCCGAGTACTCCCCGGAGCTACGCGGCCTGCTCAGCTTCGGGCGCGGCGTGGACACCACCCGGATGCGCCGGGAGCTGGGCTTCGAGCCGGCCTACTCGACGGCCGAGACCATCGCCGACTTCGGGGCCGGACAGCCGGTCACCGGCGGGCGGATCGACCGGGCGCTGGCCGGTCTCGAGCAGCATCTGGTGCCCGGCGCCGCCCGGCTGAGCCTGGTCGGCGCGGCAGGTCCGGCCGGCGTGTCGGGGGAGGGCGCAGATGGCTGACGCGGAGATCATCCCGCTGGGCACCGGCGGCGAGCCCGGCCGCGGCGCCGGCAAGGCACCCTCGGCGGCGGCTCGCAGTCTCGCCGGTGGTACGGCGCGGC
>NZ_JASGET010000044.1:0-5891 GCF_047606145.1 Nocardioides sp.
GCCTCGGCCGCGGCGCAGCTCGCGGCCGAGGCACGCTGGCTCGATCACGAGCGCTGGCGCGACTGGTTGTCGCACTGCTGCGACGACACGGTGGTCTGGGTGCCCCTCGACACCCGGTCGCCACACCCCGGCGATGACCAGTCCCTGTTCCTCGACGACCGACGCCGGCTCGACGAGCGGGTGTGGCGCTTCCTCGACCCGAACGCCTGGGCACTGGTGCCCTCGGGGACGGTGGTCCGCTCGGTGAGCGGCGTCGAGGCCTGGCCGGCCGGCCCCGACGAGCTGGTGGTGAGCAGCGTTCTCGGTCTGCAGCAGGTGCGTGCCCACCGGACCTGGGCCACCACCGGCCGCCAGGTGCACCGGCTCCGTGCGGTACCCCGCACCGAGGGCGGTACGGCGTACCTGCTGGTGCACAAGATCATGCTGCTGCCCCATCTGGAGGCCGGCAGCCCGCACCTGGGATGGCTGCTGTGAGCGCCGCTGACCCGTTCGGCGGCGACGACGTGCGGGCGGTCCGGGCCGAGTTGGACCGGCTGGTCACCCCCGAGCACGTGCACCGCCGCCTCTACACCGATCCGGACATCTTCGAGCGCGAGCTGCGCACCGTCTTCGGCGGCTCCTGGGCCTATCTGGCCCACCTCAGCGAACTGCCCACCCGCGGCTCCTTCCTCCGTCGCCGACTGGGGCGGCGCCAACTCGTGGTCACCCGCGCCGGCGACGACAGCATCCACGTGGTCTTCAACCGTTGCTCGCACCGCGGCACCATGCTGGTCACCGCCGACCGCGGCTGTGAGCGGGTCTTCACCTGCCCCTACCACGGCTGGCGCTTCGACGTCGACGGTCACCTGCGCAACGTGCCGGTGCCCTCGTCGTACACCGACGTCAGGTCCGGGCGGTTCGACCTGGGCCGCGCCCACGTCGCCGTCTATCGCGGCTTCGTGTTCGGCAGTCTCGCCGAGGAGCCGCTCGATCTGCTCGACTGGCTCGGTCCGGCCCGGCCATGGCTCGACGCGCTCATCGACCGGCACCCCGGCGGCGAGCTGATGATCCACCCCACGCCGCTGCGCTACGAGTTCGCCGCCAACTGGAAGGTCTCCTGGGACAACGCCGCCGACGGCATCCACGCCAACTTCGCCCACCGCAGCTACAACCTGCTGGGGCAGGAGACCGACACCACCACGGTGCTCGACCGCAACCCCGCCCTCACCCCGATCGTGAGTCGATCCCTGCCCCACGGCCACGCCGTGGTGGACCAGCGACCGAGCATCCCCGACGGCCCCTGGTCCACGATGCGGCCACTGCCCACGTCGAACGAGTTGGTCGCCTCGCTCGGCGAGCGCGGCCTGGCCGATCGCGACACCCTCGACCTGGCGACCGGCAGCATGCTCAACCTCAGCCTGTTCCCGAACCTGATCTTCGTCGGCAACCAGCTCATGGTGGTCGAGCCGGTCGAGGTCGGCCGGACCCGGCTGTCGGTCTACCTCATCGGTGCGCCCGGCGCGCCCGAGGAGGTGGACCTGCTGCGGCTGCGGGTCGACGAGGACTTCGTGTCCTTCGGCACGCCCGACGACTTCGAGATGTTCGAGCGCATCCAGGACGGCCTGCTCATCCCGGAGGCGGAGTGGATCGACACCTCGCGCGGTGCCGCTCTGGACACCGACGACCCCGAGACCGTGGGCGTCGTGATGGGAGACGTCGCGACCGAGGCGCCGATCCGCGGCTACCTGAACGAATGGACCCGGCTGATGACCAGCGAGCAGCGGCTCGCCGCCGCTCCCTCGACCCGGACTCCCTCGACCCAGGCCCCCACGCCCCGGGCCTCGGCCAGGACCGCATCGGCCGGGAGCCAGGCGCCCGGATCGGCGGTGCGGCGATGAGCGACGCCACGCGCCTGGTCGCCGACTATCATCGCCGGCTGTGGGCCGAGGGAGACCTCGGCGCCATCGGCGAGGCCTTCGCGCCCGACGCCATCGTCCACCTCACCGGCTTCGACGACCGCGCGGTGGCGGCCGTCCGCGCCGATGCCGTTCGCTATCGGGGTGCCTTCACCGAGGTGAGCACCGAGATCCTGACGCTGCTGACCGACGGCGATCGGGTCGTCCTGCACTGGAGCACCGTGGGTCGCCACGTCGGCCCCTACGGGAAGGTCCCGGCCACCGGACGGGTGGTGACCATGACCGGGATCGACATCTTCCGGATCGCGGACGGTCGGGTGATCGAGTGCTGGTCGCTGTGGGACGGCCTCGACGTGTACGACCAGCTGGGCGTGCTCCCCGAGCTCTGGTGACCCTTGACCGACCAACCCTTCTCAGACCAGGAGACGCAGATGTCACGCTACGACGAGATGACCCTTCCACTGATCGACCTCACCCCGTGGTACGGCGGCGACCCCGACCGCCGCGCGGAGGTCGCCGCCCAGGTCGACCACGCGCTGCAGGTCTTCGGCTTCATGATGGTGGTCGGCCACCCGTTCGAGGACGGCCTGGTGGACCGGGTGCGGGCCGAGGCGCTGGAGTTCTTCCGGCTCCCGGTCGAGGCCAAGCGACGCTACTCGGTCGGTCCCGGCGGCCACGGCTGGATGCCGTCGGGCGTCGAGGCCAACGCGGGCTCCGACGGCATCGACAGCCCGCCGGACCTCAAGGAGTCCTTCGGCTTCGGCCCGGAGACCGCGCCCTGGGAGGGGGACGTCGCCGGCCAGGAGGACTCGCCCACCCCCAACCTCTGGCCGACCGAGCGACCCGGCATGCGCGAGATCGTGTCGTCCTACGCCGAGGCGAGCGCACGGCTGGCCGACGACCTGCTGGAGATCTTCGCGACCGCGCTGGATCTGCCCATCGACTTCTTCACCTCGCGGTGCAGCCGCAGCCCCTGGCAGACGAACCTCAACTGGTATCCCGGCCGCGAGGCGGTGGGTGAGGTGGCCGAGGGTCAGTTCCGGATCGGACAGCACACCGACTTCGGGACGCTGACCATCCTCGACCGGCAGCCGGGCTCCGGTGGCCTGCAGGTCCGTAGGCTCGACGGCGAGTGGATCGACGCTCCGTTCGTGCCCGGGTCGCTGACCATCAACACCGGAGATCTGCTCGCCCGGTGGACCGCCGACCGTTGGCGGTCCACGCCCCACCGGGTGCTGCCGCCGCCGGCCGACGAGCCGACCGAGGAACTGGTGTCGCTGGTCTTCTTCCACGAGGCCGATCCCGCGACCGTGGTGGAGATGCTGCCCTCGGCGAAGGTCGGCACCAGCACCTACGAGCCGGTGACCGCCGGCGACTTCCTGCGCTCCCGCATCGAGTCGATCACCGTGGGTGCGGCCGGGTGACGCCGACGACCGGCGTCGACGTCGTCGGGGAGCTCGCCCAGCGCCTGACCGCGATCGTCGGCGACCGGGGCGTGCGCGCCGACCGGCCCTCCCGGGAGCGGGCCTCGCTCGACGGCGCCACCATGTCGCCGATCCTGATGGATCGACATCCTCTCGGGCTCGCCGACCTGGTCGTCCTGCCGACCGCGGTCGACCAGGTGCCGGAGGTGGTCGCCGCGGCCGTCGACCTCGGCGTACCCGTCACCCCGCGTGGCCGCGGCACCGGCAACTACGGGCAGGCCATCCCGCTGCGCGGCGGCCTGCTGCTGGACCTCTCCCGGCTGACCGGCCTCGGCCCCGTGCGGGACGGGGTGGTGACCGCGGAGGCGGGCGCGAAGCTGCTCACCCTCGAGACCGAGGCGTGGAAGACCGGTCAGCAGCTGTGGATGTATCCCTCGACCGTGCACAGCACCCTGGGCGGCTTCCTCTCCGGCGGCTCGTGCGGCACCGGCTCCATCCGTCACGGCGACAACGACGAGGGATTCGTCGCGAGCCTGGACGTCGTCGACGCCGGACCGGCGCCCTCGATCACGCACTACGAGGACGAGGCCGCCCAGCCCTACGTGCACGCGTACGGCGTCGCGGGCATCCTCGTCCGGGCGGGGGTCAGACTGGAGCCGCTCCAGCCCTGGCGCGCGGTGTGGGCCAGCTTCGCCGACGTCCACGACGCGCTGGCGATCTTCCGCGACATCCGGGCACTGGAGCCGCGACCGCGGCTGGTCTCGGTCGACGACGCGGTGCTGGCCTCGCATCTGCCAGCCGACGTGGCGCTGGTGCCGGGCCGGGCGAGCCTGCGCGCCGTGGTCGACGCGGAGACGCTCGACCGGGTGACCGCCATCGTCACCGGCGCCGGCGGTCGGGTGGAGTCGGTCCGGGAGGGACTGCCGGCGGTGCTCGCGCAGAGCACGCTGTCCTACAACCACCCGACCTGGTGGATGATGCGGTCCGAGCCCGGCGCCTGGGTCCACGTGGAGGCCATCGGCGACGCGCTCATCGACCGCTACGACGAGGCGCTCCGGGTCCTCCCGCAGGCGACCATGCACCTCGAGGCCGGCTTCGCGGAGCCCTTCGTGTTGGTCAACGGCCGCTACCAGGGCCCCGCCCAGGTCTACCGGGCCATGGACGCGCTCCGCGCGCTCGGCGCGAAGGTGCATGACCCTCACCAGTGGTGGGTCGACCGCGGCGTGGATCGGATCCGGGCACTTGCCGCCCGCAACGACCCCCACGGCCTGCTCAATCCGGGCAAACTGCGCCCGGCCGCCGAGTCGGATCCGGGCTAGGCCGAGCCGAGGCCACCGCGGATGTCGCCGCCGGGTGGGCCGTCGACAAGGACGTGGCTGGCGCGACGGGATCGTGGGCACGGTGTGACCGAACCCGACGACGACCGAACCCCGTCCGATCCGTTCGAACGGATCGGACGGGGTTCATCTGCTCCCCCGGTTGGACTCGAACCAACAACCCTCCGGTTAACAGCCGAATGCTCTGCCAATTGAGCTACAGGGGACCGCTGTGCAGCGCGACGAACGATAGCAAGCCGGCCGCTCGGGGTCGAAATCGAGGTCGTCTCTGAGAGGCCGTCGACCGGCCACGACGAGCCACCCCACGGCGGGGCTCGGCCACCGGGCGACCCCCGCGGGTGAATCTGATGATCTTCTCAGAACTTCCTCCAAATCAGGTACAACTTCCCCTCTCCTGCCCTACGGTCCTGTTGATGTTCTGTGGAACCAGGCCCTGCCTGCCTCCGCCCGAACGTCCAGGACGCCCGCCGCGTCATGACGAGACCCGAGGAGACACCCACGCCGATGATCCGGAGAGCTCAGCCCCGGGAGCGCCGGGCTCGCCCGGCTGGCCGCGGGAACGACCCGGCTCGAGACTCGCCGCCGCGATAGCCGAGCGGCGGTTCGGGAGCCGGCGCCGCCCGGCTGGTGATACCGCGGGGGATCACCAGCCGGGCGGCGGGCTTCAGGTCGAGGCTTCAGGCCGAGGACAAGCGGTCGCGCAGTGACCGGCGATGCTGCTCGAGCCGCGCCAGCTCGGCGAACAGCCGACGGTAGCCGTCCGGGTCCGCCGAGGCGTCGGCGCGCTGCAGGCGGCTCTTGACGTCGGCGATCCGCCGCTGGTCGGAGAGCTCCAGCAACCGGACGACATGGACGAGGACATAGGAGGCGTCCGGCTCCCGGGCCGCCGGAATCGGCTCCACCGCGAGCTCGCTGACCATCGCCGCCACCGCGGGCTCGGCCGCCGAGGACTTGAGCCGTCCCGCCCAGCCGGGATCGCCGGCTCCGGCGACCGCGCCGCCGGCGGCAGCGATCAGCGACCACACCGCGCGATAGAGCGGGTGGGTGAAGTCCTCGACGCCGACCTCGCTCGTCGTACGACCCAACGCCATCGGATGCTGCACGACCAGCTTGAGGGTCTCGCGCTCGATGGCGAACCGTGGATCGCGCGGATGCGGCATCGGTCGGACCTCGCCCGGGCCTCCGGCCGCCGCGGCCGGGTGCCCGGTCGCGGAGCGGGCGGGCTCCGCCCGCCC
>NZ_JASGET010000045.1:0-12928 GCF_047606145.1 Nocardioides sp.
ACCCCGACCCGCCGCGAGCCGGCCGCCGGGTCCGGCGCGCAGGGATCTGCGCCAGGACCGGCCCACGGGTCGGCCAGCAGCGCCGGATCCCGCCACAGCGGGACCCCGTCGGTGCGCCACTGCAGCGCGATGTTCCATCGCGGCAGCGGCTCGCCCGGATACCACTTGCCCTGGCCGCGGTGCACCACGCCGCCCTCGGCGTACACCCGGCGCAGCCGCTCGGCGAGGTCGCCCGCCAGGGCACGCTTGTGCGGCCCGTCGGCGTCGGTGTTCCACTCCGGGCTGGTCTGGTCGTCGAGAGAGACGAACGTCGGCTCGCCCCCCATGGTGAGGGTGATCTCCTGCGCGGCGAGCCGGGCATCGACCGCCTCGCCGAGCGCGTCGATGCGCGCCCACTCGGCGTCGGTGTAGGGCCGGGTGACCCGCGGGTCCTCGTGCACGCGGCGTACCTCGTTGTGGAAGCCGAAGGTGACCTCGACCGGCTCGGTGGCGCCCTCGATCGGGGCCGCGGAGCTGGGGTGCGGCGTCGCCGAGAGGGGGATGTGGCCCTCACCGGCGAACAGCGCCGAGGTCGGGTCGAGCCCGACCCATCCGGCCCCGGGGATGAACACCTCGCACCAGGCGTGCAGGTCGGTGAAGTCCCGCTCCGGCCCACGCGGACCGTCGAAGGCGTCGGCGACGAAGGGGTCGGTGGTCAGCTGGACCAGATAGCCGGAGACGAAGCGGGCCGCCAGGCCGAACTGGCGCAGCAGGCTGACCAGCAGCCAGGCCGAGTCCCGGCAGGAGCCGATGCCCAGCCGGAGGGTGTCATCGGGGGTCTGCACCCCCGCCTCCATCCGCACGCTGTAGGCGACGTCCGCGTTGACCGCCGCGTTCAGCTCGGCCAGGAACTGCACCGTCGGCACGCCGTCGGCCGGCAGCGACGGCAGCTTGCCGCGCCACACCTCCGCCTGCGCGCTGTCCTCGACCGGCCGCAGGTACGGCGCCAGATCCTCGGCCAGCTCCGGTGAGTAGTCGAACGGGAACCGCTCGGCGTACTCCTCGACGAAGAAGTCCAGCGGGTTGATCACCATCAGGTCGGCCACCAGGCCGACGGTGATCTCGAGTCGGTCGGCCTTCTCCGGGAAGACCAGCCGGACCAGCCAGTTGCCGAACGGATCCTGTTGCCAGTTCTCGTAGTGATCGGCCGGGCTGACCTGCAGCGAGTACGCCTCGATCGGGGTCCGGCTGTGCGGCGCGGGCCGCAGCCGGACGACGTGCGGCCCGATCGCCACCGGCCGGGCGAACTCGTAGGTGGTGCGATGCTCGAGCGCGACCTTGATCGACATGTGCCCAGGGTGTCCGATCCGTGTTGCGACCGGGTAACGGTGTCCGGCCACGGAACCGCGGGACTCCTCGTTCGTCGAGCCGGATCCTTCCTACCGCGAGGAGGGGAGCCTCCGGGCGACCTCGATGAGCCGGCTGTTGGCCTCCACCTCGCCGATGCTGGCCCGTACGCCGTCGCCGAGCGCCCGCACCACGATGCCGGCCTCCTCGGCGGCGGCCACGAACCTCGCCATCGCGTCGGGAGCGCCGGCGAAGTCGAACCAGACGAAGTTGCCCTGCGCCTCCGGCAGCCGCCAGCCGGCCGCCCGGCAGCCGGCCAGCACCCGGTCACGCTCGGTCACCAGCCGCTCCACCCGGGCGAGCAGCTCGTCGCGGCGCCGCAGCGAGGCCACCGCCGCGGCCTGGGCGACCACGCTGACCCCGAACGGCAGGCCGACCGCACGCAGCGTGGCGGCGATCGGGGCCGGCGCCACGGCGTAGCCGACCCGGAAGCCGGCCAGCCCGTAGGCCTTGGAGAACGTCCGCAGCAGCACCACATTGCGATGCCGGCGATAGGTGGCGATCCCGTCGACCGGGTCCGCGCCGCGGACGAACTCCTGGTAGGCCTCGTCCACGACCACCACCACGTCGGCCGGGATCCGCGCCAGGAAGTCGTCCAGCTCGGCCTGGGTCAGGGCCGGTCCGGTCGGGTTGTTCGGGGTGCAGACCAGCACCACCCGGGTACGGGCGGTCACCGCCGCCGCCATCGACGCCAGGTCGTGCCGGGCGTCGGCGGTCAACGGCACCTGCACCGAGGTCGCCCCCGCCGCCAGGGTCGCGATCGGGTAGGCCTCGAAGCTGCGCCAGGCGTAGAGGACCTCGTCGCCCGGGCCGGCGTACGCCGCGACGAGCTGGTAGATCAGCGCGACCGCACCGGTGCCCAGCGCCAGGTCGGCGACCGGCACGTCAAGGGTCGCGGCCAGGGCGGCGTACAGGTCGGTGTTGCCGGCGTCCGGATAGCGGTTCATCTCGGCGGCGGCCGCCACCGCGGCCTCGATCACCCCCGGCAGCGGCGGATAGGGGTTCTCGTTCGAGGAGAGCTTGTAGGTCGTCAGGCCCGGCCGGGCGACCGGGGCCTTCCCGGCGACGTACGCCGGCATGGCGCTGATCCCGGGTCGAGGGGTGGGCTCGCTCATCGGGTCAGCCTAGGGCCGAACCGCCGGGTCGGCGTACGCGAGAATGGACGGCATGTCGGACCCCGCCACCTTCGCGAGCCTGAGCCTCGACGAGCCCGCCTCGACGGTCGAGCGGGTCGCCCAGGAGCTGCGGCGCGCGATCTTCGACGGCGAGCTCGAGTCCGGGACCTCGCTGCGCGAGCAGGCCCTGGCCGCATCACTGGGGGTGGCGCGCTCGACCGTCCGCGAGGCGCTCGCCGTCCTGGTGGCGGAGGGGCTGGCCGACCGGGCGCCGAACCGCGGTGTCAGCGTGACCACGCCGCAGGCGGACTCGGTGCGCGATGTCTGCGTGGCCCGGCAGGTCCTCGAGGAGGCCGGCGTGCGCAGCTGGCCGACGGCGACGCCGGCTGCCCGGGATCGGGTACGGCGACGGCTCCAGGAGTACATCTCGGCGATCGAGAGGGGTGCCGACTATCCCGAGCTCAACGTGCGCCACCTCGACTTCCACCTCAGCCTGGTCGAGCTCACCGGCTCGCCGCGGCTGATCGCGATGGAGCGCCAGCTCGCCGTCGAGCTCAAGCTGGCGCTCGCCCAGGTCGAGCGGATCCGGCGCAACGCGCACGACCAGGCCGAGTCGCACGCCGCCCTGGTCGCGCTCCTCGACGAGGACGACATCGCCGGTGCCGCGACCTTTCTGCGGGCGCACCTGCGCGGCGCGGCCGAGGAGATCTGTGCCGCGCTCGGGCTCGACGACTGGCCGGCGCCCGACCCACCGCCGGTCGAGTAGCGAGGAGCTGATTCGCGAACGGATCCGGCATCGATCGACGCCTCCCCGAGGCAGGGGTCCTCTTGGCTGCGGCTGCCACAATCCGTTGCGTGCGCTTCTTGACGCTGCTGGTGACCAACGCGATCGCACTCGCCGTCGCGGTCTGGCTGGTGCCCGGGATCTGGTTCGCCGGCCCCACGGGCGGGTCCGAGGAGATCAAGCACAAGATCGTGCCGCTGCTGGTGGTCGCGGCGATCATGGTGTTCTTGAACTACCTGGTCAAGCCGGTCCTCACCGTCTTGTCGATCCCGTTCATCATCGTCACGCTCGGGCTGTTCCTGCTGGTGGTCAACGCGGCCGTGCTCGGGCTGGCCGCCTGGATCAGCGGACACACCCGCTACGGCCTGCATGTGGACGACTTCTGGTCGGCGGTGCTGGGCGGTCTGATCATCGCGATCGTCGCCTCGGTCGTCCGACGGATGCTGGAGGATGATCGGTGAGTCCGGGTGCCGCCGCGGGCCCAGGCGGCGCCCCGGTCCGCCTCGCGATGGTCTGCCTCGGCAACATCTGCCGCTCGCCGATGGCCGAGGTGGTGCTGCGCGATCGACTGGACGCGGCCGGCCTGGCCGGGGTGGAGACGGTCTCGGCCGGCACCGGTGACTGGCACGTCGGCGAGCCGATGGACCCCCGCGCCGCCGCCACGCTGACCGCCGCCGGCTATGACCCGAGCCGGCACCGGGCGCGGCAGTGGCCGGTCGGCGAGCCGACGGACTACGCCCTGGTCCTGGCGATGGACGGCGCCAACCTCAGCGCGCTGCGCCACCAGGGCTGTCCACCGGAGGTGACCCGGCTCTTCCGCGACTTCGACCCGCTCGGCCGGGGCGCGGACGTGCCCGATCCCTACTACGGTGGAGACGACGGCTTCGTGGAGGTGCTCGACATGGTGGAGCGGACCAGCGACGAGATCGTCGCCTGGCTGCGGGACCGGGTCGGCCCCGGAGCGGGCGGCTGACGTGCCCCGTCAGCCGTTGGTCTCCCGGCGCGCCGAACAGCTGCTGGGTCGGGTGGTGGTGAGCACCGCGCCGGTCCCCGGCGGGAACATCGCCACCGCCACCAAGCTGCGGCTCGGCGACGGCTCGCAGGCGCTGATGAAGACGCTCTCACACGCGCCCGCCGACTTCTTCCCGACCGAGGCCCGCGGGTTGCGCTGGCTGGCCGAGGCCGACCCGGGCCTGGTCCCGGACGTGCTCGCCGCCGAGCAGGACTGCCTGATCATCGGGTGGGTCGACGTCGGCCGGCCGACGTCGGAGTCGGCGGAGGCACTGGGCAAGGCGCTGGCCGGGCTGCACCGCCGCGGCGCGGACCGCTTCGGAGCGACCGCGGACGGCTACATCGGCAGGCTCCCGCTGCCCAACCGGCCGACACCGACCTGGGCGGAGTTCTACGCCGTCCGCCGGGTGCTGCCCTACCTCAAGCTCGCGGTGGACCGCGGGGCGGTCGAGCCCGACGAGGCGGCCGCCATCGAGTCGGTCATCGGCCGGCTCACCGCGCTGCTGCCCGAGGAGCCACCGGCCCGGCTGCACGGCGACCTGTGGAACGGGAACGTGCTGTGGGACGCGACCGGCGGCGCCCGGCTGATCGACCCGGCCGCGTACGGCGGCCACCGCGAGCTCGACCTCGCCATGCTCGCCCTCTTCGGCCTGCCGCACCTGGACCGGGTGATCGACTCCTACCAGGAGGTCACGCCGCTGGCCGAGGGCTGGGCCGACCGGGTCGCGCTGCACCAGCTCTTCCCACTGCTGGCGCACGCGGCCATGTTCGGCGGCGGGTACGGCGCCCGAGCGGCCGCCGCGGCGGCCCGCTACCGGTGAGGCCTCCGCCGGAGCCGCGCGACGGCGCGGACGGTCAGCCCGAGAGCCCCGAGAGCCCCGACAGCACAGCCGCCACCGTGGCGGCGTAGAGCTTGCCGCCGGCGGTGCCGGGGTGGATCCGATCCGGCCCGAGGTCGTCGAGATGGGCCGAGATGGCATCGCGCCAGTCCACCAGGCGTGCCTTCGGATCGCTCCTGACGTACGCCGAGAGCTGGCTGTTCACCGAGTGCTCCCACTCCCGGTCGGCGTACACGTTGACGAAGACCAGCAACCGCTGCGGGCCGGCGATCCGACGCAGCTCGGCGAGGACGCCGCTGCCGAGGTAGCCGTTGGTGCCGACGCCGATCAGGACCACCTGGCGCAGCCGGTGCTGCCGCTTGAGCATCCGCATCACCCCGGGCACGGCGCTGGCCTGGCGCGACACCTCGGCGTGGATGTCGATGCCGGCGAACCGGTCCAGCAGCGCGGGCGCGGCGGCGAGCATCACCGAGTCGCCGATGCCCGTCATCCGCCGGCCGACCGGCACCGTCGCGGTGCCGTCGCGCCGCGATGTCGATCGTTCATGGGTGGCGCCGCGGTGGGCGTCGCCGTTCTTCTCGGCCGCCTTCTTCGCCTTCTTCGCCTTCGTCGCCGCGTGCGCGCTGGCGGCCGCCTTCGCCTGGGCGTTGGCCTCGCGGATGGCCGCCTGACCGGCCTCGATCTGCTGCTGCGCGGTGGTCTCCTGGGGCGCGCGCAGCGCGGTCACGGTGGTCAGGACTCCCGCCAGGACGAGGGCACCGGCCACCACTCCGGCCACCGCGCGCGACCTGCCCGGTCGCCGTACCTGGGCGGCGATGGCGGCAGCGTACCCGGTGAAGCCCAGGTGCACGATCGGCCGCTCCACCCAGACGTAGGAGGCGGCCGCGACGGCCAGCGTGAGCGCGACGGCGACCGAGGCGGTGAGCACGGCGTGGTCGTGGGCGACGTCGCCGAAGCGATAGCGCAGTCCGATCAGGATCGGCCAGTGCCACAGGTACAGGCCGTAGGAGATCACGCCGATCCGACGCAGCGGCTCCACCGAGAGCGCCCGCGCCAGCGGGCCATGACCGGCCACGACGGTGGCCACGATCAACGCGGTCAGCCCGGCGACCGCCGGCAGTCCGAGGATGTAGGTGGTCCGGTCCTCACCGGCGAGGACGAGCACCGCGAGGGTCAGCCCCGCGAGGGCGAGCGCCCCGCCGAGATCGGAGGTGGCCCGCCGCGGCACCAGTCCGAGCTGCCGGGCGAGGGCGAGCAGGGCGCCCGCCAGCAGCGCGAAGGCATGGGTGTCCGAGCCGTAGTAGGCGCGGCCGATGTCGCCGATCGCCGCGAATGCGGCCATGGCGAGGATGGAGACCGCCGCGGCGGCCGCCACGGCGAGGAGCCGGGTGCGGTTGCGCGGGAACAGCATCATCATCGCGATCAGTGCGATCGGCCAGACCAGATAGAACTGCTCCTCGACCGCCAGCGACCACAGGTGCTGCAGGATCGGCGGGGAGGACTCGGCGAAGTAGTTGTTCCCGGCGGCGATCAGGTGCCAGTTGGTGAAGAACCCCGCGGCCGCGACCAGCTGCGCACCGAAGCCGACCGCCGGGTCGCCGCCGATCACCGCGAGCGCGGCGCCGCAGCCCACCACCAGGAGCGCGAGCGCGGGCAGCAGCCGACGGGCCCGGCGCAGCCAGAACCGGCGTACGCCGATCCGGCCGCGAGCGCGCTCCCGGAGCAGGCCGGTGGTGATCAGGAACCCGCTGAGCACGAAGAACACGTCGACGCCGATGAAGCCACCCGGGAACGTGCCGGGGAAGGCGTGGAAGACGATCACCGCCGTCACCGCCAGCGCTCGCAGCCCGTCCAGCGCCGCCAGCCGGGGACCGGTGCCGTCCGGACCACGGCGCAGCGGGGCCGACCACCAGCGTGCGCCCGCGCCGGAACCGGCCGGCCGGCCGGTGTCGGCGGGATCGGTGCGGGTGGGGGTGAGCGTCAACGGTGTCCTCGGCTGATCGGCATGCAGGCAGACCTTTGATCACACCATCACAGCGGCCGGTCGGTACGGCGGACCCGGTCGGCGTGTCGACCGTCGCGGGACCAGATATCGTGAGCGTGGCTAAGAGATTCCGGGGAGGGACGCCGACGACGACCGTCCACCCGCGGAGTCGCCGAGGAACCGCGAGCGGACGGGGCGTGGATGACCGACACGGCACTGAGCGTGCTGCGTCGCATCGCCCCCTCGGCGCTGCTGCCGGCACTCGTCTACGAGATCGGCAACGGGGCGGTCGCACCGATCATCGCGCTGGTGGCGCTCGACGAGGGCGCCTCCACCGGCATCGCCGGGCTGATGCTCTCCCTGCTCGGCATCGGCCGGATCCTCGGCGACGTGCCGGCCGCGGTGCTGGCCGATCGGATCGGCGACCGGCGGGCGATGTCGGTCTCGAACGCGGTCACCGCCGCCTGCCTGCTGGGTGCGCTGCTGAGTCACTCCATCTGGGTCCTCGCGGCCGCGCTGACCCTGATCGGGGCGTGCAACTCCACCTTCTACCTGGCGCGGCAGACCTATGTCTCCGAGGTGGTGCCGATCGGCCTGCGCGCCCGAGCGCTCTCGACGCTCGCCGGGGCGCACCGGGTCGGGTTGTTCGTGGGACCGTTCGTCGGCGCGGCGGCGATCTCGGTGTGGGGCACTCGAGCGGCGTTCGGGGTCGCGATGGCCACCTCGGTCGCCACCGCAGCACTGCTGCTGGCGATCCCGAACGAGGAGCGGGCCGGTGACCGGCCACCCAGCCACCGCGGCGGGGTGCGCGCCCGGGAGATGTTCGCCTCCCACCGACGGCTGTTCCTCACCCTCGGCCTGGCCGTGGCGGCGGTCGGCGCGGTCCGAGCCGCCCGGCAGACCGTGGTACCGCTGTGGGCCGACCACATCGGCCTGTCCGCCACCGCCACCAGCCTGGTCTTCGGGGTGGCCAACGCCGTCGACATGTCGCTGTTCTACCCCTCCGGACACGTCATGGACCGACTCGGTCGGCTGTGGGTCGCGGTGCCGGCGATGGTGCTGCTGGGCGCCGGGATGATCGTCCTGCCACTGGCGCACGACGCGGTCGCTCTGGGGGTGGCGGCGATCGTGATGAGCTTCGGCAACGGGCTCGGCTCGGGCATCATGATGACGCTGGGCGCGGACGCGGCCCCGGCCGACGGCCGCACCACGTTCCTCTCGCTGTGGCGCCTGCTCGGCGACACCGGCCAGGCGATCGGACCGCTGGTGCCCGCCGTCGTCGCGGGCCTCGCCACGCTCGCCCTCGGTGTGTCGGTCACCGGCCTGCTCGGCCTGCTCGCCGCCGCGGGCCTGCGCCGCTGGGTGCCGGTCCATGCGCCGTACGACGCCCACCGCAGCCCGTTCGGATGACGGCCCGGGCGCACGAGCATCGGCAGCGTCAGCCAGCCGTCGCGCCCATGCATTCGGCGATCACGCCCCGCAACCACCGGTGCCCCGGGTCGTGCTCCCGGGTCGGATGCCACCACAGCGTCAGGCTGAGCGGCGCCATCGGCCACGGGCACGGCACCACCCGCACGCCGATCACCTCGGCCGTCGCGGCCACCAGCGACTCCTGCACCACCCCGACCCGCGTGGTGCCGGCCACCAGGTGGGGCACCGCGGCGAAGCTCTCGGTGCTCCCGACCACCGGAAGCTCGACGCCGTGGGCAAGCAGCCGCTTGACCCACGGCTCGTGACCGTGCTTGGGCGCGGTCGGCAGCACCCAGCCCCACTCCTCGACCTGCGCCAGCGCGATCTCGGTGCCCACGCTCGGGTGATCCGCCGCGACCACGCAGACCCACCGGTCGGCGTACAGGCCGGTCGAGGGTTTGTCGGTGAAGACGTCACGCGGACCGAGCCAGCCGTCCACGTGCGCCAGCGGATCACCGGGTTGGTCGGCGAACGCCGGCCACCGGAAGACCAACCGAGCCCTCGGCGCCTCGGCGGCGAACCGTTCGGCGATCCGCCTCCCGAGCACCATCTGGCCGTACTCGGTGGAGGCGAGGACGAACTCGCGGCGGCTCGCCCGGGGGTCGAAGGAGTCGGTCGATCCGAGCATCTCCTGGGTGGCACTGACCGCCTCCGCGGCCAGCGGTGCGAGCCGCTGGGCCACCGGGGTCAGGGTGTAGCCACCGCGTTCGCGCACCAGCAGCTCGTCGCCGAAGTGTCGCCGAAGTCGGGCGAGTGCCCTGCTCACCGCCGGCTGAGTCAGGCCGAGTCGCCGCGCGGCACCGCTCACGCTGCGTTCGGTGAGTAGCGCGTCGAGAGTGGCGACCAGGTTCCAGTCGATCCGATTGAGCTCTTCCACCGCCCGAATCCGCCTCCTCCCCGAATCGCCCCTCAGGCTCTTCCCATCCGGCGCATAGGTGCCTATGCCCGATGCTCATGACGCGATGGGCCCGAACCTGTTGCGCTCGTCACACCAACCTGTGAAGGATGGCATACCAGGTTTCTTGAAACGATTCAAGATCCGCACGCATCGCGACTGCGAAGACTCGGGCAAGAGCAGCCGTGTCGTGTCACGTCCGAGGCAAGAGAGGCACTCAATGACCCCCACGACGACGACGGCCCGGCGCCGTCGGCGCTGGCTGTGGACGGCGGCGGCCACCAGCGCCGTACTGGCCGGAAGCCTGGCGCCGACCGCCAGCGGCGCGACCGAGACCGCCAGCGGTCCGCTGGCCTCAGGCGGAATCTCGACCCACGCGACCGGCTCCCGCAACCCGGTCACCAAGCTGACCGCCAGCAGCTTCGCGACGCCGTCCGGCAACGACCGCCCCTGGGTACGGTGGAACTTCAAGCCGGACGACGCGGCCACCACCATCGCCTCGCTCAAGGCCGACCTCACCGACGCCGCCGAGCACCACATCGGCGGGGTCGAGATCGGCCAGGGCGGCGTACCCAGCCAGGCACAGCTCGCTGCCATCTACGCCCAGGCGGACAAACTCGGCATCAAGGTCAGCCTCAAGGTGGCCAGCGGAGTGCCGAACGGTGACTACTCCGCCAGTGACGACTACGCCCGCCGTACGCTCGGCAACTACCGCCTCACCGTCGACGCGGGCGGCTCGGTGGACGCCGACCTCCCCGGCCCGACCAGCGGCAATCCGGGCACCATCGTCGCCGTGCTCGCCTACGAGTGCACCGACGCCACCTGCGCCAGCGACGGCACCGTCTCGCTCGAGCGCGACTCGGTGGTGAACCTCACCGACCAGGTCACCGGTACCAACACCGACGGCTACAACGACGGCAGCACCTCGGGCCACCTCGCCTGGACCGCGCCCGACCACGGCGGCCAGTGGGTGGTGCTGACCTTCCGCGCGATCCCGTTCGGCACCACCCCCGAGACCCTGAGCAAGCAGGGCACCGCCGAGCTCACCAGCGCCTACGACGACTACCTGTCGGGCGGATTGGGTGCGCTGATGAAGAAGAACGGCGGTGACTTCTTCGTCGACTCCCACGCCAGCGACCCGTGGGGCGCGCCGGAGGAGCTGTGGTCCTCCACCATGGCGAGTGAGTTCGAGGACCGCACCGGCTACGACATCGTCCCCGACCTGGCCGCCCTGGTCGACCCGACGATGGCTGGCGCCAGCCTCGGCGGCGCGCCGACGACCGGAACCTTCTACACCTTCTCCGACGGGAGTGCGACCCGGGTCCGCTCGGACTTCAACAAGGTGCGCAGCGACCTGTACACCGAGAACCGGCTCATCCCGTTCCAGAACTGGGCGCACACCTACCGCACCTCGCTGCGCCTGCAGCAGGAGGACGGCCCGATCACCTCGATCGGCGACCAGCTGCAGACCTCGTCGGTGCTGGACCGCTCGGAGTACGAGTCGCTGACCGGCAGCGACCAGACCGACATCTACCGGCCGATGGCCTCGGCCAACCACATGACCGGCAACACCTGGTACAGCACCGAGTGCTGCGCGGTGCTCAACGAGAGCTGGGCCGAGACCACCCAGGACATGATCGTCCGGATGAACCACGAGTTCGCCGGCGGCGTGACCCGGCTCGTCTACCACACCCGCCCCTCGACCGCGACCTCCACCAGCAGCTGGCCCGGCCCGGGTTACAGCGGTGGGGACGCCAAGGTCGGCTTCGCCAACTCCTACAACGGCCAGAACCCGTACTACGTCGACGCGGCCACGACCAACGACTACTTCGCCCGCAACACGATGGTGCTGACCCAGGGCAGGGCTCGGGTCGACATCGCGGTCTATCAGCGCAACTACTCCTCGCCCTCGGCGTTCTCCACCTCGGACACCAACAACCGACACTGGCAGGACCTCGGCCTGCAGCGCGCCGGCTACTCCTGGGACTACACCGACGAGTCGCTCTTCGACCTACCGAACGCCACGGTCACCCACCATCGGCTGGCCGACCAGGGCCCGGGATACCAGGCGCTGATCTTCGACAAGGACCTCTATCCGACCTCCAACACCGCTCGCGGTGGGATGTCGGTCGCCGCGGCGAAGAAGTTCCTGTCCTACGCCAAGGCCGGGCTGCCGATCGTCTTCGTCGGTACGCCGACCGGCACGGCCTCGATGGTCGACGACGACTCCACGCTCTCGACCCTGGTGACCAAGATCCTCGCGCGCAAGAACGTGGTCCGGGTGCGCTCCGAGGCAGCCGTACCGGCCGCCCTGAAGCAGCTCGGCGTCACCCCGCATGCCCAGCCGAGGACCAACTCGAGCCTGCTCAGCGTGCGGCGCGAGGACACCTCGACCCGGACCAACTACTACTACCTCTACAACGAAGGCGTCGACGCGGCAGCCGCCTCCACCTCCGTCTACGGCGAGAACCCCTCCAACCTCTACGAGGAGCCAGCGGCCTGCCGGACCAGCGACGGGGTCGACAACCCGTGCATGGCGACCGGCGAGGAGGTCGACACCGACGTCACCCTGACCGGTGGCGGGACGCCGTACAAGCTCGACACCTTCAGCGGGAGGATCACCCCGATCACCGACTACACCCGGCACGGCAACAAGGTGACCGTGCGCGTGCAGCTCGGCCGGGATCAGTCCACCGTGATCGCACTGAGCAGCAAGACCGGCCGGTTCAAGGTCAAGGTCCCCGCGCAGCACGCGGTCGTCACCACCGCCGACCGCACCGTGGCCCGCGGCAGGCACGTCGCGGTGCGGGCGACCAGCGCCGGGACGTACCGCACGGTGCTCGGCAACGGCACGCTGGTCACCACCAAGATCCGCAGCGTGCCGGCGACCCGCAACCTGACCAAGGCCGCCTGGAGGCTCAGCGTCCAGGACTGGCGGCCGACCAACGCCTACGGCACCACCGGCGTCGCCGGCAGCGCCACCACCAGGCATCGTGTCTCGGTGATGCTCAAGGGCCTCAAGGCCTGGCCGGACATCCCGGCGCTGGCGGACGCGTCCGGAGTGGGCACCTACACCACCACCGTCACGCTCCCCAAGCGCTGGGACACGACGTACGGCGCGACCCTGGATCTCGGCCAGGTCAGTGACTCGGTCAGTGTCTGGGTCAACGGCCACCGGGTGCGGATCGACCAGGTCGACCCGACCGCCGATCTCGGTCGCTGGCTCAAGGCCGGTCGGAACACACTCGTGGTCCGAGTCGCCACCACGCTGAACAACCGGCTCTCCGCGCTCGACTCGGAGGTGAAGGCCCGCGGCCTGGTCGAGGAGAACGGGCTGGTCGGGCCGGTGCGGCTCATGCCCTACCGGGAGGTGAGGGTCACCAAGTAGACCGATGAGGAGTGGGGGGGCGGAGGACGGGGGACCCCCCCCCACAAAGCCGCGCC
>NZ_JASGET010000046.1:0-4339 GCF_047606145.1 Nocardioides sp.
CTGCCGCTGGTCGGGGACGGTCCGGCCCCCGGCTTCGGCGCGGCTCCGGTCGATCCGGCCGAGCTGCCCGCCGGCGAGCTGGTGCGCGGCGCGAGCCTGCTGCTCGCCGAGGACCTGGTCACGGCCGGACCCGGTGCCGTCCCCCGGCCCGGCCGGCGGCATCGGCTGCGCCATCGCTACCGGCTCGCGGGGGATCGCTGGCTGGTCGGCCCACTGCTCGACGAGTTGGTCGTCCGCGGCCGTCCCGAGGGCGGCCGCGGCCTGGTGGTCTATGTCGTCGCTCCGCCGCTGGAGCGGCTGCTCGCCGATGTGTGGGTCTCGCGCGCCTTCGGTGAGGGAGTGGTCGGCTGGCCGGCCTGGCTGCGCCAGGCGGGTCGCCGCCACGACCTCCCACCGCGCGCGGACCTGCGCGGTGTGGCGGGTTGGTGGCGGGCGCGGGTCGGCGAGTCGCGGGTCCAGATCGTCACCGAGCTCGACCGGCTGCCCGAGCTGCTCGGGCCGGGCGTGCTGGCCAGGCTGGTCGGGCCGGGCGGGGTGCGTGGTCCGCGGTTGGGACGGGGCCCCAGGCTCTCGGCCGACGCGGCCGAGCTCGCCCGGCAGGTCGGCCCGGTCCTCGGTGTGCTGGTCGACCCGGGGAGCAAGGAGACGCTGCTGCGGCGCACCCTGCTGCCGCGGCTGGTGCGGCTCGACCCGGCCGGGCCGCCGCTCGGCGTACCGGAGTGGGCGCGGGGCTGGATCGCGACCCAGGCCCGCCGGCAACGAGACGCCCTGCGCGAGGCTGGCTACGCTGTCCACGGCGACCTCGCCCAGCTCTCCGACCGACTCGACGGTCGTCCGCCCCGCGCCGAGCGGGTGCTGGAGCTGGCGTTGGCCGCACTGCACGAGGGACCAGCAGGAGACGGACCGGCAGGAGTCGGATCGGTGGGGCAAGGAGGCCGAGGGTGAGCGAGCGGCGCCGGGTGCTGTTCCACATCGGCACTCCGAAGACCGGCACCTCCTATCTGCAGGACGTCCTGTTCCGCAACCGCGAGGCGCTCGCCGGGCACGGCATCCACTATCCGGCGGCCCGGTTCGACGCCCACTTCCTGGCGGCACTCGACCTGATGCGGCTGCCCTGGGGTGGCCTGGAGGAGCAGGCGGTCGGGTGCTGGGCCGAGCTGGCCGAGCAGGTCCGCGGCCTGGACGGCACCGTCGTCATCAGCCACGAGATCTTCGCCACCGCGTCACGCCTGCAGGCCCGGCAGGCGCTCGCCGACCTGGGCGGCGACACCGGTGACAGCGAGATCCACCTGGTGCTCTCGGTGCGCGACCTGGCCCGGCAGATCCCGGCGGAGTGGCAGGAGAACGTCAAGCACCGCAGCACGCTGAGCTACGCGGAGTTCCTCGACCGGATCCGTGATCCCGCCCGGGGCTCCAAGGTGGGCGCCTGGTTCTGGGGCGTTCAGGAGCTGCCGGACATCCTGGAGCGCTGGGGAGCGGACCTGCCGCCCGAGCGGATCCATCTGGTCACCGTCCCGCAGCGTGGCGCCGACCCGGGACTGCTGTGGAAGCGGTTCAGCACCGCCTTCGGGCTCGACGGGCTCGAGCTGGATCTCGGTGCCGATCGCAGCAATCCGTCGCTGGGCGTTCCCGAGACCGCCCTGCTGCGCCGGATCAACCTGCAGGCCAACGGGGTCGTGGAGCCGGCCGACTACCGGCCGCTGGTGCGCGAGCTGATCGCACACCGCACGTTGTCCGGTCGCCGCCGGTCGCCGCGGCTGGCGCTGCCACCCGAGATCGTGCCCTGGGCCCAGGAGCTCGCCCACCGCTGGGTGACCGAGCTCTCCGATCGCGGCTACGAGGTCGTCGGCAGTCTCGATGAGCTGTTGGTCGGCGACGCGTCGTCGGACTACGCCGACCCCGACCGACCGCGACCGCGACAGGTCGCCCGGGCGGCGTACGACGTCATCGAGGCACTGCTGGTGGAGAACTCCCGGCTGCGGCACGAGGTCCGTCGGCTGCGGGCGGGCATCGCCGAGACCGAGGACGCGCTGCGCCGCGCGGAGGAGGCGTTGCCCCGCCGGCGTGCCTATCTCGCCCTGCAGCGCAGTGCCCCGGGACGGGCCGCGCTGCGCGGCTATCGCCGGGTGCGCGGCAGGAGCTCGCGGGAGGTGTAGCGGCCGATCTGGTAGGTCGCCCACGCGTCGGTGCCGGCGCCGACCACGCCGCCGACCACCGGGACCCTGCGGCCCAGTGTCGCGGCCAGGCGCTTGCCGGTGATGCGGGCGAGCATCTCCGCGGCCACCTCCGCACCGATGACCGAGTCCAGGCCGGCGTCGTACACCGGTGCCGTCGCGACGGCCATCGGCGGCGCCGCCAACCGCTTCCGCTTGATCTGCTGGTTGACCCGGTCACTGCCCAGCAGGCACAGCAGCACCGCGTTGCGCACCCGCGGGTCGGTCAGGTCGTAGCCGCGCAGATGCGCGATGCCGGCGACCATCCGGCACTGGATGACGGCGAGTCCGCTGACGTTGGCCGGGATGGTGAACGCCGCCGTGATCAGGCCGCCGAGATTGGTCACGAAGCCGCCGGCGGAGGCGAGCGCCACGTGGTTCTCGATGACCTCGCCGATGGCCTTCTCCACCGCTCCGTGCTGCTCGGCCAGCTGCTTCTCCGCGGCGGCCGCCGCGCCCGGGAGCGGACCGACGCCGACGATCGCGCGGTGCAGCGCCTGCCGGATCACGCCGGTGGTGATGCCGGGGGTGAGCTCGATGAGCTTCGGCGCCACCGCACCCGCCACCGCGGTGAGGGCTCGTCTGCGCTTGACCATGCCCCGATACTACGAAGGGGCCGGTGGGAGCGGCTGGCGAACCGGCTGGCGAACCGGCTGGCGACCGGCCGGCGAACCGGCCGGCGACAGTGCGGCGCGGTACCGTCGGAGCGTGCCCGCGCCGATCGAACCCGAGCCGTCGCGCTGGGTCTTCGCCGATCTGCGCCAGCGCACCGGCGATCTCCTGGACGACGTCGTGGCGATGGGCGCCGACCTGGCGCCGGGCACGCTGCTCGCCGCCTACCGGCACGGCATCTTCCCGATGCCCGGCGAGCGGCCCCGCGACCCGTTGGTCTGGTTCTCCCCGGTACGCCGCGGCATCCTGCCGCACGGCGGTCTGCGGGTCTCCCGGTCGCTGCGGCGCTCGGCGCGCGACTTCGAGATCCGGATCGACACCGCCTTCGACGCGGTGGTGGCGGGCTGCGCCGACCCACGGCGCCCGATGGGCTGGATCGACGACCGGTTCCGGGCGGCGTACGGCGAGCTGCACCGACTCGGCTGGGCGCACTCGGTCGAGGCCTGGCGCGACGGCCGGCTGGCCGGCGGGCTCTATGGCCTGGGCATCGGTGGGCTGTTCGCCGGAGAGTCGATGTTCCACCGAGAGACCGACGCCTCCAAGGTCGCGCTGATGGGTCTCGTCGGGGTGCTCGGCGACGACTCCGGCCGGCTTCTGGACGTGCAGTGGGCGACGTCGCACCTGAGGTCCCTCGGGGTCGTCGAGGTCGACCGTCACGACTACCTCGACCTGCTGGACGAGGCGCTGCGACTGCCGCCGCCTCCGGTCTGGTCCGGGAGCCCGGTGCCCGCTCGTACTCCCACGATCCCGGACCTCGGCGTGGGCCGGCCCGGGCGGGGCTGACTCGGGCGGGGCTGACTCGGAGAGGACCTCGGACAGAGCCGGCGACAGAGCCGGTGACAGAGCCGGTGACAGAGCCGGCTCGGGCAGGGTTAGCCGGAACGGGTGCTGGGCAGGGTGAGCACGAGCCGGGAGCGCCGCCGCCGACAGGTAGCGTGTTCCGCTGACCCAGGGCCGCCGAGGCGCTCGGAGAACGTGAGAGGTTGGACCACATGAGCCAGACACCTGCAGGCTGGTACGTCGACGCGCAGGGCACCACCCGATGGTGGGACGGCGTCCAGTGGACCGAGCACACCCAGCCGCCGGTGCCGCAGGCCCCGGCCGAGCCCGCCGCGCCCGAGCCTGCTGTCTCCGAACCGGCGCCCGAGTCCGTCGAGTCGCAGTCCGCCGGCCCCGATGTGCCCGAGGAGCCGGAGGTGTCGGCTCCGGTCGAGGAGTTCGACGATCGCACCCGGATCCGCCCGGCGTTCGACCCCGGGGAGACCGGCCAGACGGGGCAGTACGGCCAGTCGGGGCAGTACGAGCAGTCCGGGCAACCCGGTGATCCGGGCGCGTCCGTGCCCGCCCCGGTGGACGACGCGCCGACCTATCTGGGCGACTCCCCGGCGCAGTCCGGTTCCGCCGCCCTCCCGCCGCCACCGGCGTGGACGCCGCCCGCGGCCGGCCAGCCCACC
>NZ_JASGET010000047.1:0-17604 GCF_047606145.1 Nocardioides sp.
CGCCCGGTGCCGCGCCGTCGCCACCGCGGCAGCGGCCTCGGCGCCGGAGGCCAGCACACTCGCCCCGCGTAGGACGTCGTCCGGCAGCGAGACGACCGCGCGAGAGTCGTCCAGCGCCGGGCCGGGGCGCTCCACGTCGGCCAGGTCCACGAGCCGCAGCTCCTCGCCGAGCAGCAGCCCTGCTCCAGAGCAGGCGTACGGCATCACCGCGGTGGTGGTGGCCGACACGCCGGCCGCCACCGTCTCCACGGTCAGCAGCTCCGGCGCGAACCGAGCCAGCAGGGGTACGGCGACGGCCGCGGTCTCGACGATGGGGCCCGGCGCTGCCGCACGACCGACCTCGTCGAACGCCGCGAAGAGCTCGAGTTCGGAGCCGCCTCCGCCCAGCTCCTCGGGCGCGAGCAGCGTCAGCAGGCCGAGCTCACCGAGGCCCTTCCACACCGCTGGCGGCGTCCCCGTCTCCCAAGCCTCGCGGACCGCCTCCGCCGGACAGGCCCGGGACAGGAAGCCGCGGATCGCGTCGGCGAAGGCGAGCTGGTCCTCGGTGGGTGCGAATCTCATCGTCCACTCCTCGGCATGCCGAGCACCCGCTCGGCGACGATATTGCGCTGGATCTCGTTGGTGCCGGCGAAGATGGGTGTCGCCATCGAGGTGATGAACCCGTGCCACCAATCGGTGTCGATCTCGGCCCGCTCGGCGAGCAGGTCCAGGGCGATCTCATGGGCCCGCACGTCCATCTCGGACCAGAAGACCTTGTTGATGCTCGACTCGGCCCCGATCGATCCGCCTTCGGCGATCCGGGTCATCGTCTTCATTCCGCCGTAGCGGTAGGCCTGCGCCCGGATCCACGCCTCGGTGACGTCGCGACGCTGGGCCGCCGACGCGTCGGGCGTCTTCCGGCAGAGGTCGACCAGCCGCTGCGCGGAGGCCAGAAAGCGACCCGGCGAGCGCAGGATGAGCCCACGCTCGGAGCCGGTGGTCGCCATCGCGACCTTCCACCCCTGTCCCACCTCGCCGAGCACATCGGCGTCGGAGACGAAGACGTCGTCGAAGAAGATCTCCCCGAAGCCGATCTGATCGCCCAGCTTGCGCACCGGACGCACCGTCACACCGGGCGCCTCCAGGTCGATGAGGAGGTAGGAGAGCCCATGGTGGCGGGTCGACTCGGGGTCGGTCCGCACCAGCGCGAAGAGCCGGTTGCAGAAAGGAGCCCGGGTGCTCCAGGTCTTCTGACCGTTCACCCGCCAGCCACCGGCGGCATCGTCGCGGCGGGCGTTCACCCGTACGCCGGCCAGGTCGCTGCCCGCCTCCGGCTCGGACCAGCCCTGCGCCCACATGTCCTCGACGCCCGCGATCCGCGGCAACAAGGCCGCCTTCTGCGCCTCGGTGCCGAACTCGAAGAGGGAGGGCGCCAGGAGGAACATCCCGTTCTGGGCGGCGCGCGGGCCCAACCCGGCCGCGAAGTACTCCTCCTCGAAGATCATCCACTCCCACAGGCCCAACCCCCGGCCGCCGTACTCGACGGGCCAGGAGACGGCCGCCCAGCCGGCCTCGAAGAGCACCCGCTCCCAGGCCCGGTTCGCCTCGAACGCCTCCCGCGAGGCATCCGGCGAGGGCAGTGACTCGGCAGGCCTGTTGTGCTGCAGCCAGTCACGCGCCTCCAGCCGAAACTCGTGATCGGCCGCTGATTCCACCAGATCCATCTCTCCTCCTTCTCAAGCGCTCTCGGTCGCTGCGACGAACTCGAGCGGCACGTTCCAGGTACGACTCGGATCGGCGAGCAGCACCTTCTCGCCTCGCAGGTTCACCGACCGCTCCACCGCCACCCCGTGCTCACCCAGCCGCCCGGCCAGGTAGTCCAGGTCGCCGGCCTCGAAGACGATCGCGTGCGGACCGTCGCCCCAGCGCTCCCAGAACTCGCCCGCCGCCGTACCGACTGCCGGCCGCAGGAGCTCCAGCGCGGCGCTGGAGGCGTTGCCGAACGTGTACGTCGCCCACGCCTCCCCGCCCTCCCATGAGAAGGCCGACGGCGCCAGCCCCATGCTCCGCGCGAGTGCCTGGACTGCGGCATCGATGTCACCGACGAGGAATCGTCGCGCCCGGATGCGGCGCACGCCCCGGGACGCCTCGACGTCGGGCTCGGCGACCGGCTCGATGCCGGCACTCGCCGAGGGGACGACCTCGAGCCACAGCCCGGCGTCGACACCGGCGTCGTATGCCAGCGGCTCACGCGCGGTGACCCCGATCCAGATCCGCGGGAAGGGGAAGTCCTCGCTCGGCTCGGTGATCCGGTGGCGTACGCCGCGGGTCCGCAGCCGCTCCAGGACGGCGTCCGTGTCCCCGGCGAGCACCGTCGCATGGGTCCTGACCGGCCGATCGGCCTGCGCCACGATCCGCTCCTCGACGTGGTCGTGCGGCTCGGTGCGTGGGCGCGGCGTGATCAACTCCAGTTGGGTGGGCGCCACCCGCAGCGACGGTCGGAGGCGCAGGAAGACCGCCCGGAAGCCATGGCCGGCGGGCTCGAGATAGGCAGCCGGCCGGGGAGCCGGCAGGCCGAGCAGGTCGACCAGCAGTGCGGCCGCCTCATCGGTCTCGGAGACCACGATGTCGGCGGACACGAGAGCGTCGTACATGATGCCGTCCTTGGTGAACGATCGTTCTTCCATCAATATTGAGATACACTATGCCATAATCTTCGACAGGAGGTCCCCATGCCCGAACCGGTCATCGCCGCGGCCCTGAGGACACCGATCGGGACGTCCTTCAAGGGCACGTTGTCGCGCACCCAGCCGGCCGACCTGGTGACCCCGGTGATCCAGCAGATCGTGCGGCGCCTCGCCGTACCCAGCGACTTGATCGACGACGTGATCCTGGCCGAGTCGCTGCACGGCGGCAGCGTCCTCGCCCGCTATGCCGCGATCGAGGCGGGCTTGGTCGACGTGCCCGGTCTGGCGGTCAATCGTCATTGCGCCGGCGGGCTGAGCGCGATCCTCACCGCGGCCGGCGCGATCCTCACCGGCGACCGCGCGATCATCGCCGGCGGAGTGCAGTCGTCCTCCACCGCACCCCTGCTCGGCGACCGGTTCGCGCCCGACCAGCCTTGGGTCTTCGAATCGCACCGTCCCACCCCGGACGCACCGGCCGACGACATGTCGATCACCGTCGGCTGGAATGCCGCTCGGCTCACCGGCATCACCCGCGCCGAGCAGGACGCATGGGCGCTCCGGTCACACCAGCGCGCGATCGCCGCGATCGACGCCGGCCAGTTCGCCGGCGAGATCATCGGGATCGACGTCGTCCGCGCCGACGGCGAGCAGGTCCGGTTCCAGAGCGACGAGCACCCGCGGGCCTCGACGAGCTTGGAGAAGCTCGCCGCACTGCAGCCGCTCCATCCCGAGATCGATGGGTTCAGCGTCACAGCCGGCAATGCCAGCGGGATCAACGACGCCGCAGCCGCGGTCCTGGTCGCCGACGCCGACGCCGCGAAGGACCACGGCTGGGCACCCCTCGCCCGCATCGTGGCCGGAGCCAGCGTCGGCGTCTCCCCCGAGCGCACCGGACTCGCCGTGCCGCAAGCGATCGCGAAGGCACTGGCTCGTGCCGGCATCGCCGCCGACCAGGTCGATCTCTGGGAGATCAACGAGGCCTTCGCCTCCGTCGTCATCGCAGCCTGTCGCGAGCTGAAGCTCGACGAGGACCTGGTCAACCCGTATGGCAGCGGCTGCTCGCTGGGGCATCCCGTCGCCGCGACCGGGGCCCGGATGGTGACCACCCTGGCCCACGAACTCCACCGTCGCGGAGGCGGCGTCGGGGTCGCCGCGATGTGCGCCGGCGGCGGAATGGGAAGCGCGATCGTGCTGGATTCGCGTCACTGACACGCCGCCCAACACCAAGACACCTCAAGCCTGCCCGGCGTCGGGTGCCGTAAGTTCTGAATCCGATATGGTTCGCGTCCTGGCTCGGAAGGAGCCGCATGACCCAGTCCGCACCCAAACGCTCGGTCGGCCGCCCCAAGCTGCTGATCGATCCGACCGAGGTCGCCACCGTCGCCGCGCGCCTGTACGACGAGAACGGCTTCGACGCGGTCTCCATCGAGAGCGTCGCCGAAGGGCTCGGCGTCTCCCGGGCGACGCTCTACCGGACGGTGCGCTCCCTCGACGAGCTCCACAGCATCCTGCTCGACCGGCTGGTGCACGATGTCGAAGACCACGCCCGGGAGCTGCTCGCGAAGCAGACCGAGCCCGGTGCGGCTCTGGTCGCGATGATCCGCTTCCAGGTCGACAACTCGGTCCGGATGCGCAATTACAGCGGCGTCTACTTCGGCTGGGGCCTCTCGGACGAGAGCTACAAGCGCTGGCGCCGGTGGGCCAACGACTACGAGTCCCTGTGGACCGCCGTGGTCGAGGACGCCGTCGAAGCCGGCTACCTCCAGAGCGATGACGTGCAGGTGACGACCCGACTGATCCTCGGCATGCTCAACTGGGTGTCCCGCTGGTACAGCGGGTCGTCCGCCCGGACCGCCGAGTCCATCGGAGACGCAGCGGTCCGTCTGGTCCTCCCCGGTTGGAAGGACCAGACGGACTAGTCGTACGACTAGTCGCTCGAGTGCGCGTCGCGCCTCAAGGACGATGCGTACGGGCCGGCACCCGGTCGCGGTGCTCGTCCCAGTAGGGGGCCCAGGTCGCCCAGGCCTGTGGCAACGTCGGAGCGAAGCGACGAGCCGCCTCACCGGCCGCGTCCGCACCGCCACGATCGCCCGCATCCCACCCGGGCCAATGGTTGAACCCCACCGTCTGCGGCAGGTCGCGGACATCGGCGGTGTAGAGATAGGTCGGCCGGCGTGAGGCGATCAGCCAGGTGCCGTCGACCCGCTGGTACTCGTCGAAGTAGACCATCAGCTGGACCACCCAGTCGTCGGCGTCCTCGTGCTCGACCCGGCAGTAGACGGTGCCGCTGGCGTGGTCGCCGTCGATCGTATCGATCACATGGCCGCAGATCTGGTGCATGCTGCGGTAGAAGTTCGTCAGCACCGTCGCGAAGTACGCCCGCACAGCCTGCGGTCCGCGCTCGTCGACGCGGCGGCTGAAGACCGCGTCGGGGGTGTAGAGCGAGGCCAGCGTGTCGAGGTCCCGAGCGTCGATCGCCCGGGCGTAGCGCATCGGCAACTGGCTGATCGCCTGGAAGGCCTCGATGCGTTCGACGCGAGCCTCGAGGTCCGAGGTCGTCATGGTCATTGCGCTCCGCCGCCGATCAGTAGTGGTGAGCGCCGGCGTCGATGGTGACGTGGTCCGAGGTGATCTTCTTGGAGTCGTCGCCGAGGAGGAAGAGCACCAGGTCGGCGATGTCCTCGACGTCGATGCGCCGGTCCGGGAGGAATGCCGTGGCCATCTCCCCCATCGGCGGGTTGGTCGCGTTCGTCTCGGCAATCCGCGACTGCATGTCGCCCGAGCCCATCGGCGTCTCCACCGCACCGGGGTGGATGCTGTTGACCCGGATGTTGTACTTCCCGAGCTCGACAGCGAACGCGCGGGTCATCCCGGTCACCGCGTGCTTGCTGGTGGTGTAGGGGATCATGAACGGCTGCACCTTGACCCCGGCGTACGAGCTGGTCAGCACGATCGAGCCGGCACCTGCCTCGATCAGGTGCGGAGCGCCGGCCATCACGGTGTTCCAGACGCCGGTGACGTTGATGTCCATCGTGTCGCGGAACTGCTCGGGAGTGGTCTCGGCCCACGTGCTGGGAATGCAGATCGCGGCATTGCCGGCGATCCCGTCGAGGCGACCGAACATCTCCACGCCGCGGTCCACCAGGTCCCTGAGCCCGGCGAGATCACGTACGTCGCCCTGCTCGATGAGGTGACGCCCGCCGACCGCCTCGATCTGCGAGATCGTGGCGGCCAGGTCCTCCGGCGTTGGCGAGTCGTAGGGCACCCCGGGCAGCGGACCGGCGAGGTCTACGCCGATCACGTCGGCGCCCTCCTTGGCCATCCGGACGGCGATCGCGCGCCCCTGCCCCCGGGCGGTCCCGGTGACGAAGACGACCTTGCCCTGCATCCGCTTGCTCACGGATTCTCCCATCGATGTCGGTGACTAGAGCCGCACGGAGCCCAGTGCCACATCGGCGTCCGGCTCTACGACCACGCCGAGGATGCGCAATGGCAGACCGATCCGCTCCTCGAACCTCTTCGATCTCTCGATGAGGTCGAAGTCTTCGGGACTGACCCCGATCGTGGACACCTCCAGATCCGCCTCGCGTGCGGCCGCGATCGCGGTGCGTGCGTTGTCGAACAACACGGCAAGGGACGGTACGGGGGTAGCCGCTGTGGTCATCTGCCCACACTCCTGGACTCGTCGGTGGCTCGACTGTAGCGTTGGCCATCGGCATTTACAAGACGGATCGTCGCAATATCCGAGGGGTGTGCGGGATAGTCGGTGTAGCCGGTCCCCAGGTCTCCGTCCGGCGACCGGTAGTAGGTCGATCGGTCCGGGCGCGCCAACTCGATTCCCTGCGCGATCCGCTCGGGGAGATCCGGGTTCGCGATGAAGGATCCGCCGAAGCTCACCGCGTCCGCTGCACCGGAGACGACGGTCTCGGCCGCCGTGCCGGGATCGTGGCCGCCGTTGGCCACCAGCACCCCGGAGAAGTGGCGGCGGATCAGCGCGGTGGCGTCGAACGAGCCAGCCGGATGTCGTCCCCGGTAGTCGGCGACCTCGACGAACGCCAGCCCGAACTCGTCGAGCCGCTCCGCCAGGCAGGCATACAGGCCTTCGGGGTCCTCGTCGCGGATGTCGTTGAAGCCGAAGGACGGCGAGACCTTGATGGCGATCCGATCGGCACCGATGCGATCCGCTGCCAGCTCCACACACTCGAGCAGGAAGCGCGCCCGCTTCTCGCGGCTGCCGCCGTATGCGTCCTCGCGCACGTTCGTCGACGAGGAGAGGAACTGCATCGGCAGGTAGCCGCCGGCGGCATGGATCTGGACCGCGTCGAAGCCAGCCCGGATCGCACGCTCAGCCGAGAGGACGAAGAAGTCGATCTCCCGGCGTACCTCGTCGGTCCGCAGCGCGGTCGGCATCGGATAGCCGCGATCGTGGCGTGGACAGCGCACCGCGTAGCCTCGACAGTCCGGACTCGGCCGGATCGCCGACGGCGCCACCGGTGCTGCGTTGCCGGGGAGCAGCTCACGGAACGTGATCCGGCCCGCGTGCATGAGTTGTGCGACCATCCGCCCGCCCGCTTCGTGGACAGCGTCCAGCACCGATCGCCAACCGCGTTCGTGCTCCTCGGCGTAGAGGGCAGGCTGGTTGAGCTCGCCACGGCCCAGCGGTGACGGGTTGATGCCTTCGCTGATGATCGCCCCCGCCCCGGCGCGCTGCGCGTAGTAGGTCGCCATCGCCGCCGTCGGGACCTGGTCCGGATCGGCCCGACAGCGCGTGCACGCCGCCATGAAGACCCTGTTGGCGGCCTCGAAGGCACCGACCTCCAGCGGGTCGAGGAGGCTCATCACGCGACAACCGCGATGCCGACACGATCGCAGAAGGCGAGCAGCGCCTCGCTCAGCGCCTGGCCCGCCTCCAGCATCGGATAGTGCCCACCGGGCAGCGTCGCCGAGGTGAGGTCCGGCAGTTGCTCGACCAGCCACGGCACTGCCTTCCGGGCCAGGATCGGGTCGTCCTCACCGTAGAGATGGAGTATCGGCAGCCGGGCGCGCGCCACCAGGTCGGACTGATCGCACGTCAACAGCGTCCGGTAGAACTCCAGCGCCACCCATGACGGCGTCTGGAGCACCATGGCCAGCAGCCAGTCGACCAGCTCCGGCACGGGGTCCGCCCCGAAGGAGACCAGCAGGTTCTTCTTGCGGGTGGCGAACTTCGCCGTCCGCTCCCCGGTGACCAGAGCAGGCAGCAGCGCCTCCGCCGGGGCACCGAACGGGAACCCCGCCGTACGCGCCGCGGCCACCCCATTGGAGGAGAGCAGGACCAGACCCGCCAGGTCGGCGCCCTGGACCGCCGCGCTGAAGGCCACCTGCCCGGCGAAGGAGTGGCCGACGAGGAGCCCGCGCCCGACCTCGAGCAGACGCATCGCCTCGACCAACTGCCCGGCGAGCTCGGGGATCGCGTAGCCGCTCAGTGGTTGGTCGGACTCCCCGTGGCCGAGCAGGTCGATACAGACCACGCGGTAGCCGGCCTCGGTGAGGGAGCACACCTGCTGGTCCCAGATCCGGCGGTCCAGGAACATGCCGCCGACGAGCACCACGCTCGGCCCGGTGCCGAGATCCTGGACCGCGAGCTTCAATCCGTCGCCGACGGTGATCGTGTTCATCAAAGGCCTCTCTGGCTATGCCGTGGAACTCAGTAGGACTTCGGCAGGCCCAGCGCATGCTCGGCGACGAAGTTGAGCACCATCTCTCGCGAGACCGGCGCGACCTGCAGCGCCCGGACCATCCACCAGAAGTCGCTCAGACCGGTCTCCAACGCCAGCCCGCTGCCACCGTGCACCTGGATCGCCGCATCGAGGCTGCGCACGGCCGCGTCGGCGGCGACCATCTTGGCCATGTTCGCCGCCTCGCCTGCGGGTTGGCCCGCGTCGACGAGCGCAGCGGCTCGTTCGGTGTGGAGTCGCGCCGACTCCAGCTCGACCTTCACCTGGGCCAGGGCGTGCGCCACACCCTGATGGGCGCCGATCGGGACCTCCCAGACGACGCGGGACCGGGCGTAGGCAGCGGCGCGGCCGAGAGCGTAGCGGCCCAGACCCAGCCCGAGCGCGGCGCTGAGGATCCGCTCGGGGTTGAACCCGTCGAAGAGCGCCTTGAGACCGCCGTCGAGCTCCCCGACCAGAGCAGTCCAGGGGAGCCGGACCTGCTCCAACCTGAGGTTCCACTGCTTGTCCGGAGCCACCATCACCAGCGGATGCGGCTCGAGCCTCACCCCCGGGGTATCGGGTGGTACGAGGAAGATCGAGAGGGCTGCCTTCCCCCGCGCGGTGGTGCCCGTGCGGGCGGCGATCAGCACCGCGTCGGCGCGTTCGACCCCGGAGACGAAGGTCTTCGCGCCGTTCAGCACGAAGTCGTCACCGCCACGGACGGCAGTGGTGACAAGGCGCTGCGAGTTCGAGCCCGCCTCGGTCTCGGTGATCGCGAACGACAGGATCCGGGTGCCGGCGGCCAGCCCGGGCAGCCAGGCGGCCTGCTGGTCGGCCGTCCCGTGTGCGGCGATGATGCTGCCGCCGATCCCCTGCGAGTAGATGAGTGGTTGGAGGGGGCATCCGGCGGCGGCCAGTTCCTCGGTCACCGCGGCCAGGTCCACCAGGCCGGCCCCACCACCGCCGTAGGCGACGGGGAGACCGATCCCGATCAGCCCGGCCTCGGCCAGCTCCTGCCACAGTTCGCCTGGGAAGCGTGCGGCTCGCGCGCAGTCGAGGAAGTACGGCGCGCCGAAGCGGGCGGCGATCCCAGCCGCGCTGGCGCGGACGTCACTCATCGCCGTACGCCCCAGGCCGCCAGCGCCTCCTCGGTCTGCGCGCCGACGGTGATCGGCCCGGTGGTCAGCGTGGGCCTCGTCCGCGAGAAACGCGGCGCCGGTGCCGGCTGCACGATGCCCTCGTGCTCCACGAAGACGCCCCGCGCGGTGTTGTGCGGGTGGTGGAAAGCCTCCTGGAGCCGCAGCACCCCGCTCACGCATGCGTCGGTGCCGTCGAAGACGGCGGCCCACTCGGCGCGGGTGCGCTCCTTGAACCGCTCCGCCAGCGCCGCACGCAGCGCCTCGCGCTGGGTCGGGTCATCGCGTGCCGGAAGGTCGTCGGGGAGCTCGAGGAGCTTGGTCAAGGTGGCGTAGAACGACGGCTCGATGGCGGCGACCGCGAGGTGCTCGCCGTCGGCCGTCTCGTACACGTCGTAGTACGGCTCGGCGCCGTTGAGGATGCCGCCGACGCGCCGGTCGGACTGACCGGCGGCATGGAGCGCAGCCCCCAGCGCGTTCAGGTGTGCGGTGCCGTCCACGATCGCCGCGTCGACCACCTGACCCTGGCCACTGAGCCGCGCCTCGAGGAGCGCGGCCAGCAGACCGATGACCAGGTACGTCGAACCACCGCCGAAGTCACCGAGCAGGTTGGAGGGGAACTGTGGCCGGGCTGGGTCCTGGCCGAGGCCGTAGAGCGCGCCGGCCACCGCGACGTAGTTCATGTCGTGGCCGGCCGCCTGTGCCAACGGCCCGTCCTGACCCCAGCCGGTCATCCGGCCGTAGATCAGGGAGGGGTTGCGGGCCAGGCAGACCTCGGGACCGAGCCCGAGACGCTCGGTGGTCCCGGGCCGCATCCCCTCGACGAGGATGTCGGCCCGGGCCACCAATTCCAGCACCGTCTCGGTCGAGGCCGGGTCCTTCAGGTCCAGAGCGACGCTCGGTCGCCCTCGCGTGAGGAGGTCGTGCGGCCCCTCCCCCAACAGCCCGCCACCGGGGCGGTCGATCCGGATGACGTCGGCACCGAGATCGGCCAGGATCATGCAGGCGTGCGGTGCCGGGCCGATGCCCGCCAGCTCGACGACCCTGATCCCACGCAGGGGCCCTGTCCCCTGCCCCAGCTCGTACGCCATCTCGACCTACCCCTGTCTCATCTGTGCTGTCGGGTGTGCCTGCGCCGGACTTCGCCGGATCAGAAGACGCCGGCGTCCGTGAACGCCTTCTGCTCGGTCTCGTCGAGGCACTTGTAGCCGCCCTCGGAGACGTACTTCCCGTCCTTGATGGTGATGTCGAAATAGCACGGGATGATGGTCGCCTCGCCCTTGGTGTAGTTCAGCGGGGGCGCGATGCCGCCGAGGGTCTCGTCCTTGAGCGCGTAGAGACCGTCGAGCACGTCCTCGGTGCTCGAGGTGGCGGTCACGTCGCCGGCCTTCGCCGCGGCCTCGAAGAGCTCACCGGCGGCCCACTCCCAGGTCAGCGAGTAGGCAAACTGGTCGCTCGTGGTCAGACCGGGGACGTACTTGTTCATCGCGTCGGTGAACCGCTTGATGCCGGGCACCGACTGGTCGGTGTAGTTGGCGTTGACCGAGGTCACGCTCGCGCCCTCGTAGTTCTTGTCCTTCAGCCAGGTGATCGTCGACGACCCCGTGTTGGCCACCACCCGCGGCTGGTAGCCCTGGGCGGCGCAACTGTCCACGATCCGCTGGGCGATGTTGCCGTCGTCCTGGATGGTCATCGCGTCCGCTCCGCTGTTCTTCATCTGCAGGCAGACGGCGGTGTAGTCGGGGGCGGTCGCCGAGACCTTGGCCGGGGTGAGCTTCATCCCGAGCGAGGTGGCGTACTTCTGGGCCGGGCCCTCCATGTTGGCGCAGATCGGCGACTCGGCGCAGTAGAGGAAGGCCATGTTGGTCGCGCCCGCCTCCTTGCCGACCGCCATCGAGGTGTAGAGCTCCACCCCGAGGGTGCCGCCGGTCGGGAAGAAGTCCGAGCTGGTCGCGAACGGCGGGAAGAGCGACTCACCGCCCACCACCGGGATGCCGGCCTGCTCGATGTAGGAGGCCCAGGAGGCATCCACGACGCTCATGTCTCCGACGATGGCGATGACACCGTCGCTCGCGAGCTCCTTGGCGGCCTGGAGTCCCTTGGCCGCGTCCGCGCCGTCGTCCTTGACGATCATCTGGACCTGGGACCCGTTGATGCCGCCGGCGGCGTTGACCGAGCTCGCCCACGCTTTGGCCACGTCGCCCGAGCGCCCCAGCGAGGAGGACTGCGAGCCCGAACAGCTGCAGATCATCCCGACCTTGATGGTGTTGCTCGACGAGCCGCCGTTGGCCCCGGCTGCGTCGCCGGCGCTCGTGTCACTGCTGCTGCCGCACGCCGCCAGGACGGTGACCGGCAGCAGCAGGGCGGCCAGGGCCGCCGTTCTCTTGTAGGTACGCATGGCTTTCTTCTCCTGACAGTCGGACTCGGTCACACTCGATTGGTCAACAAGATGCTGCGGTGGTGCGGGGACCTGCTGGGGAACGACGGGATGTCTGGTGCGAGCCCACGGGGCGTTCAGTACGACGCCGCGGTGGTGTCCGGCACACCGGCCCGATCGGCCTCGGGCGCGGAGAGCGCCTCGGCCGCCTCGGGATCGACGTGGAGGTACCGGCGGACGAGCTCGTCCTCGTCGACCTCGTCGACGGATCCGGAGAAGCTGATCTCGCCGCGGTCGAGGAGGTAGACGTCGTCGGCCATCTCCAGGGCCTTGCCGACGTACTGCTCCACCAGCAGGAGCGCGACTCCCGTGCTCGCGAGCCTCCGCAACGCGTCGAAGATCTGGCCGACCACGATCGGCGCGAGTCCCATCGAGACCTCATCGAGGAGGACGACCGAGGGCTCGGTGGTGAAGCACCGCGAGAGCGCCAGCATCTGCTGCTGGCCGCCAGAGAGCGATCCGGCCCGGTCACTCAGCCGGCCGTCCAACGCGGGGAACGCATCGAGCGCCTTGCCGATCGTGCTGGCCGCGTCGTGCTTCGGCGCCTGGAGGACGAGGTTCTCCCGCACGGTCAGGTTGGGGAAGACGCCCCGCCCTTCGGGGATCAGGCACAGCCCATCAGCGCTGCGCTGGGAGGGCTGGCGCCGGTTCACGACCGTGCCGCCGAGGCGTACCTCGCCGGAGCTGACGCGCAGCAGACCGGCGGCCGCTCGTAGGGTCGTCGTCTTCCCGGCACCGTTCGCACCCAGCAACGCGACGACCCGGCCCGCCTCCACCTTCACGCTGACATCACGCAGGATCGTGGTCGTTCCATATCCCGCGGTGACGCCCGCGAGCTCCAACACCGGGACCGTCATGACGCCACCGCCTCGGCAACATCCGAGCCCGACGCGTCGAGTTGCTGGCTCAACGCGTCCGACCCGAGGTAGGCCGACTGGACAAGGGGTGACCGCATCGCCTCGCGGGCGGTACCGGCGAAGAGCGGCTTGCCGAAGTCGAGGACGAAGACGCGGTCGCAGACGTCCGTCACCAACGTCATGTCGTGCTCGACGAGCAGGATGCCGAGGCCACGCTCCTCGACCAGCGCCTGCAAGATCTTGCCGAAGCGTTCGGTCTCGGCCCGGTCCAGGCCCGACGACGGCTCGTCGAGGAGCAGGATCCGATAGTCGCCGGCGACGCAGCGAGCCAGCTCGACGAGCCGCCGCTGACCGGTCGAGAGCGACATCACCGGGACCGACGCCAGCTCGACGAGGTCGCAGATCCGCAGGGCGTCGGCGGTCCGCGCCGCCAGCCTGGCGTTGTCGCCGGGGCGGGAGAACAGGTGGCTCAGTGGGTTGGCGCCGGCCAGCGTGGACTCGTATCCGATCGCGACGTTGTCCCAGACGCTGAGCGACTCCAGCAGCTCGACCTTCTGGAAGGTGCGCCCCAGGCCGAGCCGCGCCCGGGCGGCCGGACGGGCCCGTCCGATGTCTCGACCGTCGAGCAGTACCCGGCCCTGGGTCGGTCGGAGCAAGCCCGAGCACGCGTTGAACGTGGTCGTCTTCCCGGCGCCGTTGGGACCGATCAGGCCGGTGATCTCCCCCGTACGAGCCTGGAGCGCCAGCCCGTCGACGGCGACCTGGCCGCCGTAACGGACCTGCAGGCCCTCGACCACCAGCAGCCCCGGCCGTACCCGGCGATCCTCAGCCGCCGGAGCAGCCGTGGCCACCTCGGCGACCGTGCGATGGCCGCGGCCCGGCCACCGGAGCTGGATCCGACCGAACGTGGCATTGACCCAGTCCGTGACCTTCGAGGCGCCACCCGCCCGGGTCGGCATCACCGCGACCAGGATGGCGCAGATGCCGAAGAGCAGCTGCAGCACGATGCTGACGTTGCCGCCCGGCAGGTAGGACGGGATCAGGATCATGCCGGCGCCGGCCAGGACTGCGTTCCACGGCAGCCGGCCCGGATTGATCATGATGAGCACGAAGTAGGTCAGCGAGGTGATCGGCGAATAGGAGGTGGTGGTGACCACTGACATCGCGGCGCCGACCAGCGCACCGCCCATCGCCGCCAGAAAGGCCGAGAGACAGAAGACGATCACCCGGGTCAGCGAGGCCGCTGCGCCGCTGGTGGCCAGCGCCGTCGGCGAATCCGCCATCGCCCGCAGCAGCCGCCCCAGCCGTCCGCGGCTCAGGGCGATCACGATCGCGGTCGTGACCACGACGATCGCGAGGGTCAGGTAGTAGTAGCCGTTGTCACTGGCCAGATCGACCCAGGACAGGTCCGGCCGCGGGACGTTCAAGCCCAGCATGTTGGAGCCGAACATCATCGACTCGTTGTAGAACATGTACTGCAGCAGCAGTCCGAAGCCGAGGGTGGCCAACGCCAGGTAGAGGCCGCTCAGCCGGCCGGCGGGGATGGCGAGGACGGCACCCACCGGCACCGCGACCAGGCCGGCCAGCAGCAGCGCACCGAGCCACGGGATGCCCGCTCCGCCGCTGAAGTGGGCGAACGAGGTGGCCCCGAGCGCCATGAAGCTGATGTGGCACAGCGACACCTGCCCCGAGGTCTTGACCAGCAGCGCCAGCGAGAGGAAGACGACGACTGTCGCCACCGCGACGGTCCAGTCGACGATGTGCAGACCGGCGAAGCTCGGCACCAGCAGGAGCAGGACCAGCAGGGCGAGGCCGCCCAGCGCCTGCAGCGAGGCGGGAGCCCGCCGGGCGACCTGGGAGCGTGGCACCGAGAAGGCGGGACCCATCAGGTGACGCTTGGGATAGACCAGGATCACGACGAACAGCACGATGAACGACAGCGCCGACGGGACCCCTGCGAGGATGCCCGTGGTGAACCACTTCGTGCACAGCGACGCCAGCACGCCGACGCCGAGGCCACCGAGGAAGGTGTACGGCAGGCTGGTGAAGGCGCCGATGGCGGCGGCTCCGAACGCGGAGACGATGAGGAGCGTCAGGTTGACCGCGTCCAGGGCCATCAGCGGAGCGAAGAGCACGCCACAGGCCGAGACGAAGACGCCGCCGATCATCCACGCCAGGCGGCGGGTGGCCACCGGGCTGGTTCCGGTGACGCCCAGCAGCTCGGGGTTGTCGACCACCGCCCGCATCGCGATCCCGCGACGAGAGAGGCGGAAGTAGGCCGAGAGAGCGGCGGTCGCGACGAGCGCGAAGATCAGGGTGATCAGCTGCGACCACTGCACCACGGTGCCGCCGATCGTGAAGCCGCCGGACCCGAGGAACGCAGGCACCGTGTGCAGCGAGTCGGTGCCGTAGATCAGCTGCACCGCGGCCTCGACGGCCAGCAGGACGCCGACCGTGGCAGCTATCTGCAACGCCAGGCTGGCCGTCTGGATCCGTCGGACGAGAAGCTCCATGAGGAGGCCCATCAGCGGGCCGAGCACCAGCACCACGATCGCCCCCGCCACCGGCCAGGCCATGTGGTGGCTCACGTGCAGCGTGTAGAAGGCGTACGCCGCGATGGTCGCGAGAGCTCCGTGCGCGAAGTTGAAGACGCCCGAGGTCTTGAACGTCAGCACCAGGCCTACGCCGGCGAGGCCGTAGACGGCGCCGGTCGTGAGACCGGCGACGATGAAGGTCAAAAGGTCCATCAGCAAGATCTCCCGTTCGAGAGCCGACGATATTTCAAGACGATCAGTCGCATATTTAGACGAGGGGCGACCCAGGCCGCCCAGGAGGCGAGGGGGACTACAGGTCCAAGACGAGGCGCGGGCAGGCGGCGCGACTCACGCAGATCATCATCGTGGCGTTCTCGCGCTGCTCGTCCTCGGAGAGCACGACATCGCGGTGATCGGCGACCCCGGAGACGATCCGGGTCTCGCAGCTGCCGCAGAACCCCTCCTCACACGAGGACGGCGCGTCCATCAGCTCACGGACGGCGGCGAGAATCGACGTGCCCGGCGGCACCGTGAGGACGGCACCGGTGCGCTGGAGCTCCACCTCGAAGGCGACGTCGCCCTCGACCTCGGCAGCGAGGTCGCCACCGGCACCGAAGCGCTCGAGGTGCAGCGCCGACCCTCGCCCCTGAGCGGCACACTCGGCCTCGAGAGCCGCCAGCAGCCCCTCCGGGCCGCAGGCGTAGATCAGGGCGTCCACATCGGCACCGCCGATCTCTGCGGCGAGGTCGGGCAGCCCGTCGGTGTCCTGCGGGACGACCTCGACACCCTCGACCGCGCCGAGGCGATCCAGGAAGGCCATCGAGTCGCGGCTCCGGCCGCCGTACACGAGGCGCCACGACGCGCCCTGCTCCTGTGCGGCTGCGATCATCGGCAGGATCGGGGTGATCCCGACGCCGCCGGCGACGAAGAGATACGCCGGGGCCGGCACGAGCTTGAAGTGGTTGCGCACGCTGCGCACCTCGATGACGTCTCCGACCCCGATCCGCTCGTGCATCTCGACCGAGCCGCCGCGCGACGTCGGCTCCCGCAGCACCGCGATCTCATAGGCCCCGCGCTCGGCCGGACTGCCGCACAGCGAGTACTGGCGGACCAGGCCCGACGGAAGAACGATCTCCAGGTGCGCCCCCGGCGCCCACCCGGACAGCGGAGCGTCATCGGCGGAGACGAGCCGGAACAGCCGGACACAGTCGGAGACGTCACGGACCTCCACCACGCGGACCCGCACCGCACCATCGCCCACGCCGTCGACCGGTGCTTCAGCGCGGTCCACTGTGTCCAGATCCGTGGTCATTGCTCTGTCTCCCAGGTGGTGATGAGGCTCGCGCCACGGGCTTCGAGGTGGCGTTCAGCACAGGCTAGTGGCCCGCGTCACAGGATTACAAGACAGATAGTCGCAAATCCCTAAGGTTTTTAGACGAGACGTCTCCGATTACCGTTCGCCGGCGTGTCGGAGCGCGCCGTCCGCCCAGGTGACGATCTCCTCGACACCCGCACGACGCGTCCGGAACCCGTTCGCCGGATGATCCGGGTCGGGGCGGCCGAACGAGATCCCGAGCAGCACCAGACGGTCCTCCGGGATGTCGAAGTGCTCGCGCACGAACGGCGCCTGGCTCGCGATGGCGGCCTGAGCGATCGTGCCGATGCCCCGACTCTGAGCCGCCAGCAGGAAGCTCTGCACGAACAGGCCGCAGTCGAGCGCGCCGTACGTCCCCAGCCGCCGGTCGGTCGTCACCACAGCGACATGCGGTGCGCCGAAGAGCGAGAAGTTCTCGAGCATCTGGAGTCCGGAGGCGACGCGATCACCCTTGTCGATCCCGAGGCTCTGATAGAGCTGCCAGCCACACTCCCGGCGCCGATCGCGGTAGACCCCCTCGTACGCCGGCGGGAACGGCATGTCGGGTGCGTCTGCGAACGACGTCTCCGCGTGCGCGCGTAGGGCCTTCCGGAAGCGCTCGGTCTCCTCGCCGTCGGTGATGATCAGCTCCCACGGCTGGGTGTTGCACCACGACGGCGCATGCGAGGCGGCGGCGACGAGCTCGGCGATCTCGGCCCGCTCGAGAGGATCCGGCAGGAACCCTCGGCAGCTCTGGCGCTCGGCGAGGAGCCGGTCGACGAACTGGCTCTCGGCCCCGCTCATTGGTGCACCATCCGTGTGTCGGCGCTGATTGCAGCGGGTGTGTGGTGAGGCTTCCCGATGAACCGCCGGCCGGTGGCTGACCGCCCTGCTCGCTTGTCCGTGGAGGACCAGCATGAGATC
>NZ_JASGET010000048.1:0-12509 GCF_047606145.1 Nocardioides sp.
GCGTGCTCCAGGGCGCGGCGGCGGCAAGCGTCGCGGTGGCGGCCCCGGCGGTCCCGGCGGAGAGCGCGAGCGCGGCGAGGAAGAAGGCTCACGCCGACCCCTGGCTGCGGCAGTTCGCCGCACCGGTGGCCGCGAGGCGGCCGCGGGTGCGGTGGTGGCTGCCGGATGCCGACCTGGACCAGGAGATGGTCCGGGACCAGGTCGCCTCCCTCGCCAGCGCCGGAGTCGGTGGTGCTGAGCTGGCCAACCTGGGAGACGGATTCGGCACCGCCCAGTGGCAGCGCGACGTGCTCACCGCGCTGCAGGCGGCACGACGGCACGACCTTGATCTGGACCTGACGGTCGGCCCGTCGTGGCCGGCGGCGGTGCCCACCATCGACCTGAACAGCAACCAGAGCGCACAGGGGATCTTCTGGGGCGTCGCCACGGTCGCAGCCGGGGACACCTTCGACGACGCGGTCCCCGCGTCGGTGACCGCGGCCGCGGACGGCGTCACCGCCCAGACCCTGATCGCCGTGGTCGCGGCGCGGATCGCGGTCGACAGCTCGGCCGACGCCGAACCGGTGGTCCTGGACCGCAGCACGGCGGTGGTGCTGAGCGATCGGGTGAGCGACGGGCGGATCGCCTGGACGGCCCCGGCCGACGGTGGCACCTGGCAGCTGATCTCCTTCTGGCAACGCTCGGAGGGTAAGACCGTCGGCGACTGGCCGGTGGTCAATCACTTCGACAGATCCGGCGCCCGCGCGGTCACCGACTACTGGGATGACGTGGTGCTGACGCCGCGGATCCGGCGGTTGATCGCGACGGGCTCGGCGCAGCTCTTCGAGGACTCGATCGAGCTCACCCAGTCGACGCATTGGACAGACGGCCTGATCGAGATCATCGAGAAGCGGCGCGGCTACGACATCGCCCCGCATCTGCCGGTGCTCATGGTCCGGTTCGACGCGATCTTCGACCTGGCCAAGGTGTTCGCCTACGCCGACGGCTCCGACGACCGGCTCCGGAACGACTACTACGAGGTGCTCTCCGAGCTCTACGTCGAGGGACACCTGCGGGTGCTGCGAGACTGGGCACACGGGGTCGGGATGAGATTCCGCGCCCAGCCGGCGTACGGCGCGACCATGGACATGCAGTACGCCGCCCTCGTTCCCGACGTCCCCGAGACGGAGTCGCTCTGGTTCGCCGAGAAGGTCGACGCCTACCGGTCGATGTCGGCCGCGGCGCACATCCCGGGCCGCGACGTCTTCTCCGTCGAGACCGATGTGGTGGTGCCGCCGAAGGTCGGTGACGACGGCTATGCGATCACCTTCCCCGGCGTACTGAACCTGTTGCACGGACACTTCGCCGGATTCATCAACCAGATCGTCCTGCACGGCTACCCCTATCCGACCGCCACCGACGCCACCTGGCCCGGCTACAGCCCGTTCGCGAGCGTCGGCGGCGGGATCGGCGAGTCCTGGGGCCCACGGAACCCGAACTGGCACCACATGAAGGACCTCACCGACTATCTGGGGCGGCTGCAGACGGTCCTCCAGTCCGGCCGGGCGAGCGTCGACGTCGCGGTCTACCGGCACGCCTACTGGGACCGCGGCCGGGACAACTGGGACCTTGACGACGCGCTCCTGTGGAACGACCCGAAGCTGCGCTCGGCGGGCTACTCCTATGAATACCTCGACCCGCACCTGCTCGATCTGCCGCAGTCGGTGGTCCGGAAGGGGAGGCTCGCCCCCAACGGTCCGGCGTACCGGGCGCTGGTCCTGACCGACGTCGCCGAGGTCGGCGCGAGCGCCGCCGTACGGCCCGCGTCGAACTCGATGACGCTCGCGCGAGCACGGCAACTGCTGCGCTTCGCCAGGGCGGGGCTGCCGATCGTGATCGTGGGCGAGCTGCCGAGCACGACTCCGTTCGAGTCCGACCGGTCCGATGACGCGAAGGTCGCTGCACTGCTGGTCGAGCTCGCCGGACTGCCCACAACCCAGCGGGTCGCCGCGCAAGCGGGCGTCCCGGCGGCGCTGCGGAGGCTGGGGGTGCTGCCGGACGCGCAGTTCCGCGAGAGCGTCGACCATGTCTGGAACGTTCATCGGCGGGTTGACGAGACCGGCGAGGTCGACCTCTATTACCTCTACAACGAAGGTGCCGAGTCCACCGAGGACGGTTACGTCAGCTCACCGGTCCCGCTCGACCTGTCGTTGAACGGCGCCGGCGTGCCCTACCGGCTCGACGCCTGGACCGGCGCTGTCGAGCCGGTCACCAGCTATGCACGGCGAGGCGGCCGGGTCCGGCTGAGCCTGGACCTGGCCTCGCACGAGGCGGCCGTGATCGCGCTCGCACCGCCGGGCTGGACCGGATCCGCGGGAGCGCCGGAGCGGGTGGTGAGCACGACCGCCGACAGTGTGGTCAGCCGTCAGGGCCGACTGCTCCTGCGCGCCACCAAGGCCGGCCGCTACCGCACCCGGCTGAGCCGGTCCGGACTGCGGATCACCGAGGTCGCCGCGGTCCCCACGACCCGTCGCGTGACCCGCTGGCAGCTCACGGTGACGTCGTACGAGCCCGGCGCGAGCGCCGACCAGACGACATATCGCACGGTGCGCACCACCGTGCACGGGCTTCGGCCCTGGGCGGACATCGACGAGCTCAGCGGCGTCTCCGGGATCGGCCGTTACACCTCCGGTTTCCGGCTGCCGGCCGACTGGCAGCGCCACGACGGCGGCGCGAGGATCCGGCTAGGCACGATCGCGAACTCGGCCCGGGTGTGGGTCAACGGTCGGCGGCTGGAGTCGGTCGACCTGATCACCGGCACGGTCGAGGCCCGCGACCTCCGCCCGGGTGAGAACACCATCACGGTCGAGGTCACCACCACCCTCTCGAACCAATTGCGCACCCTCAGCGGCGGCGAGGGTCGCGCCGAGCTCGACGACGGACTCCTCGGCGTCGGCGAGAGCGGAGCCGGGGCGGTTCTCGTCGAACCGTTCCGTGAGGTCCGGCTGCGCTGAGGCCGACCGGCCAAGCACCTCACCACACGCCAGGCAGTCAATCCACCCCCATCGAAAGGACACCAGATGAGAGCGAGCTCCCATCTCCTGCGCCGTGGCGGCGCCGGAGCAGTGGCCGCGGCCGCCGTCGTCGCGCTGGGCGTGAGCGGTCTGAGCCCGGTCACGTCGGCCGGCGCCACCGCCGCGACGCCGGTCGCCACGGCGACGAGTACGTCGTCCTCGGACGACTCGATCGTCTTGGCGTTCCAGAACCCCGGCCTGGACGCCAAGCCGATGGCCCGGATGTGGTTCCCCGACGCCGGTGCGGGCGCGGATGCCGAGGGCTTGGCGATGGTCGCCAAGCAGATCAAGGAGATGGCGGCCGGCGGGTTCGGCGGCGTCGAGGTCGCCTTCATCGCCGACACCACCAGCTACACCAACGACGATGCTGCCACCATCGGCTTCGGCAGCCCGAACTGGAAGAACATCGTCCGCCAGCTGCTGCAGACCGCGAACTCGATCGCGACCGGCTTCAAGGTCGACTTCACCATCACCTCGCACTGGCCGCCGACGGTCAACACGATCGACCCCAACGACCCGCAGCAGCAGAAGGAAGCCTCCCAGGCCTACACCAAGATCACGGCCACCGACCTGACGGCGGGCAGCATGGCGCTGCCGCTCCCCGAGACGAAGACCGAGGACTTCTCCAACACCGAGTCGCTGCGAGCGCCGTTCGTCTTCACCGACGACTACTCCTCGGCCGCGGTCGCGAAGGTCACCGCCGTCGAGGACGGCGAGCCGGTGCTCTCCTATGCCTCGCTGCGCGACGTCTCCGGCGCCACCGACAAGACCCGGGTCACCGCGGCGCAGGCAGCCGCCGGGACGCCGTACAAGGAGGTCGACGGGGTCCGGTACGCCGGCAGCGCCGCGGGCATCCCGGACCAGGCGTACGCCGACGCGCACGATCTGGACTACCAGACCGATGTGGTCGACAAGTTCGGTCCCGAGCCGGCCAGTGACGACTTCGACGGCAAGATCGACGCCGACGGCAACCGGCGGCGGATGGCCGACTGGCAGTACCACTACGCCACCGACCTGGCCGGGATCTCGGCGCTCGCCGACTACAGCCCCAGCGACGGCGACGATCTCGCGGTCGGCGACTACGTGCTGATCGGCAACTACTACCGCGGCACCGGACAGATCATGTCCGGCGGCGCCTCGGTGACCCAACACAACCGCACCTACGCCACCGACTACTTCTCCGCCGGCGGCGTCCAGGCGGTCTTCGACTTCTGGGACAAGAACATCCTCGATGACCAGATCCGCGGCCTGCTGAAGGAGAACGGACAGCAGGGCACCAGCATCTTCGAGGACTCCATCGAGATCCACAAGGACAGCCCGCTGTGGACGGCCGAGCTGCCGACCAAGTTCAAGAACTACTTCGGGCACAAGCTCGGCGCCGACGCCAGCGTGCTGGCCACCGACTCCGACACCCTCTTCGACGACTCCGAGGCCGTGACCCGGACTCGCGAGGACTACAACCTCGTCCTCGGCGACCTGTACGAGAACGAGCACGCCTCGCTGATCAGCGACTGGGCGAAGTCCTTCGGCTACACCTACCGTGCCCAGGCCTACACCCTCGACGGCCTCGACGTCGCCGAGGCGGCCTCCGCGGTCGACGTCCCCGAGGGGGACAACTCCACCGCCGGTGACGGCCTGCGCAATCTCGCCGGTGCGGTCAACATGACCGGCAAGAAGATGCTCTCGATGGAGTCGGTGACCTTCACCGCCGATGTCGACTCGCCCTGGGCGACGGTGATGAAGGAGCTCAACTCCGACTTCTCCGACGGCGTCAACCGCTCGGTGCTGCACGGCTCCGCCTTCGCGACCACGTTCAACGGCTACCAGTCGGCCTGGCCGGGCTGGAACTTCCGTTGCTGCGGGAAGGGCTTCACCTCCTGGAACGGCCGGCAGATCTGGTGGGACGACGTCAGCGACTTCAGCTCCTACGTCGCTCGCAACCAGTCGGTCATGCAGGGCGGTGAGGCGAAGGTCGACCTCGGCGTGCTGGTCGGCTCCGACACCGGCTATTCGCTGCAGTCGGGCAACTCGCTTCAGCAGCTCCTCGACCGCGGCTACAACTACAACATCGTCAGCGAACCACTGCTGGCCAAGGACGAGGCGACGGTCACCGACGGCGTGCTCGACGCCGCCGGGCCGGCGTACAAGGCGCTGGTCGTCAAGCAGGCCACCCGACTCTCGGTGGCCACCGTGAACAAGCTGATCGACTACGCTCAAGACGGCCTGCCGATCATCCTGTTCGACAGCGACATCGAGCGGGTCTACGGCACCGGCGGCAGCGGGGCCAGCGGTGCGGCCGCGGCCGACGCCGAGCTCGCGGCCGCGCTGACCTCCCTCGAGGACCAGGACAACGTCGTGCTCGCGCCCACCCAGAAGGAGGTCCGTGCGCTGTTGGGCTCCGCGGGCGTGCAGCCGGATGCGGCCCACAGCCTGGCCGGCCTGGAGACCTCCCACCGCTCGGACTCCTCGGGGGAGTACTACTACCTCTACGACGCCGACACCGCGAACGCCGTCGACGGGCCGGTCACCCTGACCGGCAGCGGCACGCCGTACCTGCTGGACGCCAGCACCGGCGAGGTCACCCCGGTCACCGACTACACCCGTTCTGGCGACAAGGTCACCCTCGACGTCGATCTCGCCGCCCGGAACTCCGAGATCGTCGGCCTGATCACCGACACCACCGGCCTGACCAAGGCACCCGCGCCGCACGCGGTCGCCACCACCGCCGGGAGCGTGGTCCTGGCCGACGGCAAGCTCGCGCTGCGCACCGAGGCGGCGGGCTCGGCCACGGTGACGCTCTCCGACGGGACGACGCGCACGGTGACCTCGGTGGCGCCACCCTCGGCGGTCGACCTCGGCGACGGCTGGAGTCTCGACCTCGACAGCTGGGGCCCGGACGCCGACGCGAACGTCGTCGATCCGACTCTCTCGGCGGTCTCCCACGTCAGCTTCGACGACGTCTCGCTCGGCTCCTGGAACGACCTGGCCGCCACCTCGGCGCAGCTCGACACGCTCGGGGTCGACTCGATGGCGGAGGTCTCCGGCATCGGTACCTACAGCCGGAGCTTCACCCTGCCGGCCTCGTGGACGTCCGCCGACGGCTACCGTCTCCGACTCGATCATGGCGACGGCGACGACATCGCCTCGGTGACCATCAACGGACATGTCATCGACTCGGTCAACCAGTTCACCAACACCGTGGACGTCGGGAAGTGGCTCAAGGCCGGCGCCAACACGATCTCGATCAAGCTGGACACCAGTCTGGGCCACCGCGCCGGCACTTCGACCGACCAGACCTACGGGCTGAGCGGCATCGAGGTCACCCCCTATGTCGACACCCTCCTGGCCAGACCGACGACGGCGAAGATCGTCAACAAGGTCAAGCCGGTGGTCCGCGGGAAGGCGAAGCTCGGCCGCACCCTGACCACCACCCCCGGCAGGTGGTCGCCGAGCGGGGTGAGGCTCAGCTTCCAGTGGCTGCGCGACGGCAAGAAGATCGCCGGTGCGACCGGGAGACGACACACGGTGGTCAGGAAGGACCGTGGCCACAAGCTGTCGGTCCGGGTCACCGCGCGTAAGACCGGCTACGCCGCGCTGAGCGTCACCAGCAAGGCCGTGAAGGTCACCAAGTAGCAGACCCAAGGCTCGGGCCGGCCCGCTCCGGCGGCCGGCCCGAGCCCGGTCCTGGAGGTTCACGTCATGAACAGCGACACGGTTGTCTCGGTGGACGCCGTCGACCGGCGGCTGCTCGCGTTGCTCGCGACCGGCGCCCGCCGCGGGTCGCTCGCCGGCGCCGTCGGGTTGTCGGCGTACCAGACGGGTCGGAGAGTACGGCGACTCCGCGCGTTGTTCTCGGCTCGGACCGACATCGAGCTGGTGGTCAAGGCGGTCCGGTCCGGGGCGCTATGACCCGAGGACGGTCGTCGTGGGGCTGGTCGCGATGGGCAAGTCCTCACGCCGGGGTGAGCGGAGGTGAGCGGGGGGTAACACGTCGTCCACCTAGGTAGCAGCCTGTTGCAGCACGCTGTTACCTGGGTGGACAACGTGTTACCCCCCGTCGTCGCCAGCCCGCCGCCAGCCGCCGCGAAACCAGGATCAGGCCGAGTCCCCGGCCGCCCGGGCACCGCGCCACAGGTCGATGCCGCCGTCCACGGCGTGCTCGTCGATGGCGGCGAGCTCGTCGGCGCTGAACTCGAGGTTGCCGATCGCGCCGACGCAGTCGGTGACCTGTTCGGGTCGGGAGGCGCCGATCAGCACCGAGGTGACGCGCGGGTCGCGCAGCGCCCAGGCCAGCGCCAGCTGCGCGAGGCTCTGGCCACGGCCGGCCGCGATGTCGTTGAGCGCACCGATGTGGGAGATCGCCTCAGCGGTGATCAGGTCGGCCGAGAGCGACTTGTGCTGGCTCGCCCGCGACCCCTCCGGCACCCCGCCGAGGTACTTGTCGGTCAGCATCCCCTGCGCCAACGGCGAGAAGGCGATGCAGCCGGCGCCGACCTCCTCGAGGGCGTCGAGCAGGCCGTCGGTCTCGATCCAGCGGTTGAGCATCGAGTACGACGGCTGGTGGATCAGCAGCGGCGTACCCAGCGATCGCAGGATCTCGGCGGCCTGACGCGTCCGCTCGGCGGAGTAGGAGCTGATCCCGACGTAGAGCGCCCGGCCGGAGCGGACGATGTGGTCGAGCGCCGCCATCGTCTCCTCCAGCGGCGTCTTCGGGTCGGGCCGGTGATGGTAGAAGACGTCGACGTACTCCAGGCCCATCCGCTTCAGCGACTGGTCGAGGGAGGAGATGAGGTACTTCCGCGAGCCGCCGATGTCGCCGTACGGGCCGGGCCACATGTCCCAGCCGGCCTTGGAGGAGATCACCAGCTCGTCGCGCAGGTGCTTGAAGTCGCCGCGCAGGTGGCGGCCCATGTTCTCCTCGGCGGCGCCGTACGGCGGGCCGTAGTTGTTGGCCAGGTCGAAGTGGGTGATGCCGGCGTCGAAGGCGGTCCGCAGGATCGCCTGCTGTCGCTCGAAACCTACGTCGTCGCCGAAGTTGTGCCACAGGCCGAGGCTGACCGCGGGCAGGTCGAGCCCGCTGCGGCCGGTCCGGCGGTAGCGCATCGAGTCGTAACGGGTGGGGGAGGGTTGGTAGCTCACGCCCTCATCCTGCCGGGCCGGTCAACGGCGAGCCGCCGCGGGTTTCCGCGCTCGCCCTAGGGTGGCCCCATCCGAACTTCCAAGGAGCAAGCATGCAGCAGGTGCAGGGCGTCATCGCGCGGGCCAAGGGAGCCCCGGTGGAGTTGGTCGGCATCAACATCCCGGATCCGGGTCCGGGCGAGGCGGTGGTGAGGATCCAGGCGTGCGGGGTGTGCCACACCGACCTGCACTATCGCGAGGGTGGGATCAACGACGAGTTCCCGTTCCTGCTCGGTCACGAGGCGTCGGGGATCGTGGAGTCGGTCGGCGACGGGGTGAGCGAGGTGGCGCCCGGCGACTTCGTGATCCTGAACTGGCGGGCGGTGTGTGGCCAGTGCCGGGCCTGCAGGCGGGGCCAGGCGCAGTACTGCTTCAACACCCACAACGCCACGCAGAAGATGACGCTGGCCGACGGCCCGGACGCGGGCGCCGAGCTGTCCCCGGCGCTGGGGATCGGAGCCTTCGCGGAGAAGACCCTGGTGGCGGCGGGCCAGTGCACCAAGGTCGACCCGTCCGCCCGGCCGGCCGCGGCCGGGCTGCTCGGCTGCGGTGTGATGGCCGGCATCGGTGCCGCCATCAACACCGGTGCGGTCACCCGTGGCACCTCGGTCGCGGTGATCGGCTGTGGCGGCGTCGGGGTGGCAGCGATCGCCGGGTCGGCGTTGGCCGGGGCCTCGCCGATCATCGCGGTGGACATCGACGCGGGGAAGCTGGCGACGGCGAGGTCGCTGGGCGCCACGCACTCCGTGGACTCCTCGCAGGTCGACCCGGTGGCCGCGATCAAGGAGATCTGCGCGGCGGTCCATGAGGGCGCCGAGGGGGCCGACGTGGTGGTCGAGGCGGTCGGTCGGCCGGAGACCTGGAGGCAGGCGTTCTATGCCCGTGACCTGGCCGGCACGGTGGTGCTGGTCGGCGTACCGACGCCGGAGATGAGGGTGCCGGACCTGCCGTTGATCGACGTCTTCGGCCGTGGCGGCGCGCTCAAGTCCTCCTGGTACGGCGACTGCCTGCCCTCGCGCGACTTCCCGATGCTGATCGACCTCTATCAGCAGGGTCGCCTCGACCTGGACGCGTTCGTGAGCGAGGAGATCGGCATCGGCGACGTCGAGGCCGCCTTCGAGAAGATGCACCACGGCGAGGTGTTGCGCAGCGTGGTGATCCTGTGACGGCCGCACGGGTCAGGGTCGATCACGGTGTCGCCAGCGGGACGTTCTCGCTGGACGGAGAGACACATCGGGTCGAGAACAACGTGTGGGTCGTCGGCGACGATGTCGAGTGCCTCGTCATCGACGCGCCGCACTCGGTCGATGACATCCTCGCGGTGGTCGGTGACCGGACGGTGCGGGCGATCGTGTGCACCCACGCCCACGACGACCACGTCCGGGTCGCGCCGGCGCTGCGGGACGTGGTCAACGCGGGCTCCGGCGCCCCGATCCTGCTGCACCCCGACGACCGTCCACTGTGGGAGCTGACCCATGGCGGCCCCGACGACCCGACCGGGAGCCTGTGGGACGTCGATCTGGCCGACGGACAGACCCTGACCATCGCCGGTACGACGCTGCGGGTGCTGCACACGCCCGGGCACGCCCCGGGAGCGATCTGCCTCTACGCACCCGATCTGGGCTGCGTCTTCACCGGCGACACGCTCTTCCGTGGTGGTCCCGGGGCGACCGGACGCTCCTACTCGGACCGGCCGACGCTGGAGGCCTCGATCCGGGCCCGTCTGTTCGCGCTGCCGGACGACACCGTCGTGCACACCGGCCACGGGGAGGACACCACCATCGGCGCCGAGAGAGCGCTGCTGGGCGAGGGGTAGCGGCCGACTCAGTCGACGGCGGCCTCGGTCGGCCGCTCGTCCTCGTCCTCGTCGCCGGTGGTCTCGGTCGATTCCTCGTCCGTCGATTCCTCGTCGTCCGGCTCTGCGTCGTCCTGCTCCTCGACCGGGTCGACCGACCGGATCGTCCAGCCGACGACGTGCTCGGGGTTGAGGATGCTCATGTCGCCCCGAACCGCGGAGGGCAGGTCGCCCTCGGTGAGGCCGGCGAGGTGGAGGGTGGCCTGCTCACCCTCCCCGGCCGACTTCGCCTGGGGGTGGTCGGTGTCGATGGTCCTGACCCGTGCCGACTTCGGGCCGTCGGGCAGGTCGACCACCACCTGCTGTCCCACCCGGATCCGCCCGGAATGGACGAACCCGGCGAAGACGTAGCCGCGCACGGGCACGGCGAAGACCGCCTCGACGGTGAAGGTGAACTCCTCGTCCCGCGGAGCCCTCTTCCTGGCTCGCCTGGCGCGCTTGGCCCTTCTGGCTGAGAACAGACCCACCCGCGGGAGTGTAGGCAGGTGATCTGTGCTGGGGCTGTGACGGGGCCGGAGGGCGATGCGCTCGGTGGGACGCGCTCGGTTGGGCAGGCCCGGTAGCCTTGCCGGTGAGGGGAGTACCTCACCGAGTTCCACCCGGTCAGTACGGCGGATCCACATCCGTCCCGGAGGATGCCGCGCTCGTCGCGGAGAGGGAGACCTCGGACGAACCCGTCCGAGGAGATCCGAATGGACACCATCGCCTCACCCACCCTGTGGGTCATCACCATCGCCGCGGTCGTCGGACTGCTGGCCCTCGACCTGCTGCTCACCCGCAAGCCGCACGAGGTCTCGATGCGCGAGGCCATCGGCTGGTCCGCCTGCTACCTCGCCCTGCCGCTGGCCTTCGGCGGCTACCTCTGGCTGGGCCACGGCCGTGAGACCGGGCTGGAGTACTACACCGGCTACCTGGTCGAGAAGTCGTTGAGCGTGGACAACCTGTTCGTCTTCATGCTGCTGCTCGCCGCGTTCGCGGTCCCCGCCCGGCTGCAGCAGAAGGTGCTGCTCTACGGCATCGTCGGCGCGCTGATCCTGCGAGGCGCGTTCATCGCCCTGGGCGCCGCGGCACTCGAGCGGTGGAGTGTCGTCTTCCTGGTCTTCGGCGTGATCCTCGCCGGCACCGGGATCAAGCTGCTCCGGGAGACGATCACCGGTCACGACCCGCAGGTCGATCCGGACCGGATGTGGGTGGTTCGCCTCGGCAGGCGGCTCGGTCTCAAGCCGTTCGCGGTGGTGGTGGCGGCGGTCTTCATGACCGACATCGTCTTCGCCATCGACTCGGTCCCGGCCGTCTACGGCATCACCGGGGATCCCTATCTGGTCTTCGTCACCAACGCGTTCGCACTGCTCGGCCTGCGGGCGCTCTACTTCGTGCTCGCCTCGGTGCTCGCCCGGCTCGCCCACCTCGGCTACGGGCTGGCCGCCATCCTGGTCTTCATCGGCGCCAAGCTCGGTCTGCACTGGGCGCACCTGCACTGGTCCGGCGTACCCGAGGTGCCGACCTGGCTCTCCCTGGTCGTGATCGTCGGCATCCTGGCCGTCACCGTGACCACCAGTCTGGCCACCGGACCTTCCCCTGGACCGGCCCGCCCGGTCGGACCTGCCAGCCCAGACGGCCGGAAGGCCGACCAGACCTCGCCGGCCTCGCGCCCCTGACCTTCTGCACCCAGCCGGGCTCGGGCATCCTTGGGGTGTGCGGATCCCCGGAGGAAGGGCCCTTCGACGGCTGGTGCTGGAGAGCATCGGCTGGCTGCTGGTCGCGGCGGGGATCGCCGCGCTGGTCCTGCCCGGGCCGGGGCTGTTGATGATCTTCGCCGGCCTGGTGCTGCTCTCGCAGCAGTACGAGTGGGCCGAGCGGCGACTGGAGCCGGTGCGGATCGCCGCCCTCAAGGGCGCCGCCGAGGGCGTCGAGACCTGGCCGCGGATCCTCGCCTCCACCCTCGGCGCCCTGGTGATCGGCGGGTTCGGCGTGCTGTGGCTCGTCCGGCCGGCGGCGCCGTCCTGGTGGCCGGTGCCGGACTCGTGGTGGCTGATCGGCGGCAGCTGGACCGGCGTCACGCTGGTGGCCTCCTGCGCGCTCGCGCTCGCGCTGATCGTCTACTCCTACCGGCGCTTCCACGGGAAGCCGGCGGCGGTCGCCGCGCTGAGCCGGTCGGAGGACGGCGTACTCGAGACCGAGTGAGCCGGGCCGCGGGCCGGCTCACTCGGCCGGTCCTGGTGGCGGCGCGTTAGGTTGTGGCCATGGCGCTGGAGCGGCGGACCCTGTTGCGAGCGGCGACGGCGTTGCCCTTGGCGGGGCTCGCCGCCTGCGGCGGCTCGGGCTCGGGCGGCTCGGGCGCGTCCACCGGCGCCACCGGGACCGGCCGAGTGAGCCGGCCCGCGGCCCGGCTCACTCGGTCTCGAGTACGCCGTCCTCCGACC
>NZ_JASGET010000049.1:0-29832 GCF_047606145.1 Nocardioides sp.
GCCTGGCCGCCCGGCCGGGCCATCCGAGCCCGCCGGGCCGGCCGCGAGCCACCGCGGCATCGCCCAGGATGCGCCGCTGCCGATCGACCCGCGGAGTGAGCCGTGCGATCTCCTCGCGCGCCCGCTCGGGGCCGTCGGGACAGGCGCCGGCGAGCACCCGCGTCCAGAAGGGACAGGCGCCGAACGGCGTACCGCATTCGCACAGCTGGCCCTCGCCGACACCGCGCTCCCACAGGTAGCGCACCTCGCCGAGGTGGACGGCGTCGAGGCGGGCCGCCAGATAGCGCGCCACCACGGTGCTGCCACTGCGCCCGGCACCGGCCAGGTAGAGCACGCGGGGGGTGGACACCGCTCCTCCTCCGAACTCCGCGGCCGGGCAAGCGCCGCCAGACGAATGAATTGGGTACGTGATAAGTTTGGTTACTTGGTCGACTTAGGGCACTCTGGATGGATGACGTGGACACCTGCGGTCGCGATCGTGGTCGGGATGTCGATCTGGACGGTGCTCTCGACCCTGCTCGCGTTCGCCCTCGGCAGCCTGATCGCGCGCAGCGGCTCCGAGAGCTTCCTGATCGGCCTCCGACCCGGGTCCCTCGGGCCACTCGGGCCGTTCGGCTCAGTAGGCACCTTTGGCCCCGAACACGGCACCGAAGGTCTTCGCCAGGATGCCGACATCCTGCATCATCGACCAGTTGTCGACGTAGTACAGGTCCAGCCGGACGGCCTCGTCCCAGGGCAGGTCGGAACGACCCGAGACCTGCCACAGGCCGGTCATCCCGGGCCTGACATGCAGCCGTCGGCGGGCGAAGCGGTCGTAGGTGGCGACCTCGGCGGGCACCTGCGGCCGCGGACCGACCAGGCTCATGTCACCGCGTACGACGTTGATCAGCTGAGGCAGCTCGTCCAGCGAGAATCGGCGTAGCATCCGGCCGGGCGCGGTGATCCGCGGATCGGCCTTCATCTTCCACAGCGCCCCCGCGTGCCCCTGCTCCGCCTGCATCGCCGGCTGCATCTGCTCGGCGCCGGCCACCATCGTCCGGAACTTCAGACACCAGAAGACGTCACCGTCCCGGCCGACCCGGACCTGGCGGAAGAAGACCGGCCCGCCGTCGTACAGCTTGATCGCGGCGGCGATGAGACCGAAGAACGGCGCCATGGCCAGCAACAGCAGCACCGAGGCCGACAGGTCGAAGACCCGCTTGGCGTGGCGCCGCGCCCGCACCGTGCGGGGCGCGTCGATGTGCACCAACGGCAGCCCCGCCACCGGCCGGACCCGGACACGCTCCCGGGCGACGTCGGTGACGCTGGGCGCGATGACGACCTGGACGTCGCGGTCCTCGAGCTCCCAGACGAGCTCACGCATCTGGTCGGTCCCGTCCAGCGCGCCGTCGGTGACCAGCAGCACGTCGGCATCGGCCTCGGCGAGCGCCTCGATCGCGGCGTGCAGCGTGCCGAGCACCGGCGTGCCGCCGATCGTCTCCTCCTCCGCCCACTCCGGCGGCACCAGGGCGCCGCGCACCCGGTAGCCCAGCCAGGACTCCCGCCGCAGGATGTCGGCGAAGGCGGCCACGCAGGTCGGGGGGCCGGCGATGACGACCCCGTGGCACAGCGCTCCGCCGGAGCGGGCCCGGTGCAGCGCATGACGCAACAGCCCCCGGGCGAGCATGAGCACCACCACGCCGAGGCCGTAGACGAGGAGGTAGAAGCTGCGCGACAGCTCCAGCTTGACCAGGTAGCAGCCGACGCCGGTGACGCCCGCCGCCACCAGGGTCGCGTTGAGCACGATCTTGTACTCCTCGATGCCGGCCCCGAAGTGCCGCTCCCGGTAGCCTCCCAGGGCCGCGATCACGAACAGCCAGGCCGCCAGGACGAGCGGAAGCACCAGCCAGAAGGTGTGGCCGGGTCCGTCCACTCGGGCGGTGAACCAGCCGAACCGGCGACGCACGAGCTCGACGGCGGTCGCGAGCACCAGCATGGCCATGGCATCGAGGACGAGGGCGGTGTGCGGCAGCCAGCGCAGCCGCCGGCGGTCGATGCCACCGGTGGCGAGGGGATGCGGTGCACGAATCTCGACCCCGAGTCCGGCTCGGAGGCGTTCGTGCATAGGTGCGCCCTCCATCAGACCTTGCTCATGTGCCGAGGCACGGATGACGGGCCGCCACGAAGCATCGACGACCGCGGCACGCGCCCAGGCCACCCTAGGCCCCCGCCACGCGCAACCCCTGGCTGGTGACTCGGATCACACTAGGGCCGATCGTCGCTGAGCAGAAGCCCTGTCGGGCGATGACAGTCATCCGGTTTGCGAATGGACCCTGCGGCCGAACCCCTTGACACCCGTGCGGTTCGCCGCATCCCCCGGGCCGATCACCCAGCCACGACGAGGTCACCCGGCCGCCGGACGATCACTCCGGATCGCTCCGCACCGGCCTACTCCGGCTTACTCCGGCCTACTCCGGCTTGGTCTGCACCTTGTTCACCAGCCACTTCCCGTCCCGGTGGACCATGGTCAGGGTGGCGTAGTCCTGGTAGTCGATCGGCGTCGAGGTCTTCGCATTCGTCGTGGGCCGGTCCACGAAGAGCAGCACCTCGACGGTGTTCTCCGCGACCCTGACCACGCCGGCGTCCACCGGTGCGTTCACCTTCACGATCGTCTTGGTGTCGGGGGCGTTGTCCTTGATCACCGCGAACACCCGGTCGTAGTCCGCGCGATAGGACGCGGTCATGTATCGGTGGGCGCGCGCCTGATCGGCGGCCAGGTGGCGGTAGTCGTAGGCGAGCAGCGGACGCACCGCCTTCTTGGCGGCGGCCAGGGCCTGCGCAGCGGGCGTCTCGACCAGCAGATCGTGTTGCTGGGTGATGGTCTTGCCCGCGTTGCTCTCCAGGGTGCTGGAGGTGGCGTTGCGATTGTCCACCGACTCGGTGCTGACCGGGGTGCTCTCGTGGAACAGCGTGACCAGCGCGGCGACGAGCGCCGCCAGGGTGAGTACGCCGACCGCGCTGAGGACCCACCACGGCGGCCGCGCCAGCCGGCGCGACGCCCGGGCCAGCGCGGACCCGACGCCGGTCCCTGCCGGCTCGACGCTCTCCTCGGCCTCCGGGTCCACCTCGGTGTCGATCTCGGTGTCGATCTCGGTGTCGATCTCGGTGTCGATCTCGGCGTCGATCTCGGCGTCGGCGGCCGTCCCGGTCCCAGCGTCGGCCTCGGCGCTGGACGCCGTGTCAGCCGCCGTGTTCGCCTCCGCCTCCGCGTGGGTCTCAGCCGGATCGGTCTCGCCCCGATCACGCCCGGCCGTGGTCCCCGGCTCCTGCTCGCCGTCTTCCGACTCCTGCTCGGCGAGCACCCGATCGTCGTACTCGGCCCGCTTCTGCGGGTCCAACAGGACCGCCGCCGCCTCGTTGAGGGCACGGAACCGCCGGTCGCCCGGCTCGAGGTCCGCGATCGCCGTCCGCCAGACCGTCCGGATCTCGTCGGCCCCGGCGTCGGGTTCGACGCCGAGCAGGTCGTACCAGGTCGGTCCCGAGGCCGCGGCCGCGGAGGAGCCGTCGTCGATCACCATCGTCACTGTGCCACCCCGGAACTGTTGGAGCTACTCGGATCCTTCTCGGCGGGCTGCCAGTCGTCGACCAGCCAGGCACCGTGCTGCTTGACCAGGTCGACCTCGACCCGGAACGGCTCGGTGCCCACGTTGACCCGCTTGCTCGACTTCTTCGACTTGGGGTAGCTCAGCGTGATGCCGCCGGAGACCATCACGGTCGCGGAGTCGGCGTCCATCCCGGAGACACCGGCCGCGTAGACCTTCCCCACCCGGCCGGCTCCCTGGGCCGAGACGGTCGCCTCGGCCAGCGTCACCCCCTGCTCGAAGGAGGCCTCGAACTGCGAGGTCAGCAGCTTGCCGACCTTCTTGCGATAGCCCGGCATCTCCTTGCTGTCGCTGTCCAGCATGCTCGGGCCGTAGGTGTTGACGGTGGTGGTGAACTTCGTCGCCGCCGCCATCACCTCGTCCCGCTCGAAGGCGAGCGGCTGAGCGTCGGTGGAGGTCCCGAACGGCCGCCACACCAGGTAGCCGACCGAGACGAGCAGGACCGCCACCAGCACGGCCAGGGTCACCCAGCGCAGCCGAGCGCCGCGGCGGAGGGGGGAGGAGTCGAGTTCGGTCATCGTCACTTTCCTGCGCTGAGGGGCTCGAGGTAGAGCCACTTCCACGTGTCGCTGCCGTACGTCGACGGCGCCTTGGTCCCCTTCGTCGTGGAGCTGCCGGAGCCCCAGCTCAGGGTGTCGCTGTCGGTGTCGTAGGTGGCGACCACCGGTGCCCGATAGGCGGCCTTGGCCCGCGGTGCGTTCTGCGCGCCCCGGGCGTTGCTCTCGGAGGCCGGCTCGGTGCAGCGTGCCTTGGTGTTCATCGGCTTGTCCGAGGTGTCCTGCGGGGTGCGCTGCTTGGTGTTGTACCCCTGGTGGCAGACCCCGGTGGTGGTGAGCACCAGGCCGAAGTGTGCGTCGTAGTAGCCGTCGGAGCCCTTGGCGAGCACCGAGAACCCGCCCTCGACCACGTAGGGATAGACGACCAGCAGCTGCCGCAGACCGGGCAGGTGGCGCTGCACGATCTTCCCGGTGGTCAACACCTCGGAGAGCAGCTCGGAGAGGTCGACGTCGTTCTCCTCCAGGAACGCCTGCACCTGGTTCGCCGCGGCCGTGCCGTTCTTGATCAACCGCAGCAGGTCCTTGTTGGAGCCGGCCAGGGTCTTGGTGAACAGCGAGAGGTCGCGGGAGAAGCTGCGGATGTCGTCGGCGCTGTCGAGCTGGGTGGAGAGCACGGTGTTGCTGTCCCGGATGAGGTCGGTGGTGACGTCGATGTTGTCGTTGGCGGTGCGGATGAAGGCGGTGCCGGTGTCGAGGATCTGCTGCAGGTCGGTGCCGGTCCCCTCGAACGCCTTGCCGAGCTCGCTGATGGTGGTCGTGAGCGCCTTCTTGTCCACCGAGTCGACGGTGGTCGCCGCATCGCCGAGCAGCTTCTCGGTCGCGATCGGCGTCTCGGTCCGCTGCTGGGCGATCTGGGAGGAGTCGTGCAGGTACGGACCGTTGTCCGTCTGCGGCTGCAGGTCGACGTACTGCTCGCCGACGGCCGACCGGTTGGCGACGACGGCCCGCGAGTCCGCCGGGATCTCGTCCCACGACTTGCCGATGTCGAGGGCCACGTCAACACCGCTGTCGGTGAGCGTCATGTCGCCGACCTGGCCGATCTTGACCCCGCGGTAGTCCACCTCGCCACCGGTGTAGATCCCGCCCGAGCTGGCCAGATGGACGGTGACGGTGTAGTGGTCGGAGACGAACAGCGTGCCCAGACGTGCGTAGCGCGCACCGACGAAGCTCACCCCGACCAGGGTGATCAGCACGAAGATCACCAACTGGATCTTGGTACGGCGGGTGATCATGAGGTCCCTCCCGAGGTCGTGTCGAGCCCCGGCATCATCAAGGAGACGAGGGAGGGATCGAGCACCTTGCCCAGGTCCTTGAGCCGCACCGACTTCGTCGGCGGCCACTGCCCCTGGTAGCCGGCCGGAGCGCGGCACAGCGACACCGGCAGCGAGCAGGTCAGGTTGCCGAGCGTGCTGTCGGAGTCATCCGAGCCGCTGCCGCTGCTCGACGTGCTGCTCGACGTGTTGCCGGTGCCGTCGCACAGCAGCTTGACCAGGTCGCAGATGGCCCCGGTGGGGTCCTGCACGATGTCGCTGATCTCGTCGGCCAGATCGCCCACCAACGAGGTCGGCAGCGCGGCACAGCTCGCCGGGACGGAGAGCACCGGCGGATCGGAGCTGAGGTTCTTCTCCAGCGCGGTCTGGCACTTGGACAGGTTCTTGGCGGTGGTGGAGTTGCACAAGATGTCCGGGTTCAGCTCCAGCAGCTGGTCGAGCGAGAGCTTGCTGCCGACCTCCTTGAGCGTCTGGCAGACCGTCTCCCCGACGTCCGGCAGGTTGTTCAGCGCGCTCAGGTTGAGATCGAGGGTGATGTCGAGGTTGACGTAGTCGCCGTAGTGGGTGCTGCGCGCCGCCTGAGGGGTGGTGCCGACGGCGGCGTCCACGAACGGGTAGGTGAGGAAGGTGTCGAGCGAGGTGACCAGCGAGTCGCCGGAGTCGGCGAGCTTGGTGAGCACCGGCTTGAGGTCGCGCAGGGTGGCGATGGTGCTGTCCTTGGAGGCCTTGATCACCCGGACCCCGGTGGCGCCGAGCTTGTCGAGCGCCTTGAGCATGGTGACCAGGTCCTTGCGCTGGGAGTCGATGCTGGTCAGCGCGGACGGGAGCTCGTCGAGGGTGGCGTCGATCGTCTTCTCCTGGCCGCGGGCCGACTTGGCCAGCCGGTTCAGCGAGGTGATCGCCTTGACGATCTGGCCCCGGTTGTCGTCCAGGTTGGTGACCAGCTGGTCGACCTCGCTGAGCACGGCGCGGGCCGAGTCCTCCCGGCCTCCGAGCGCCTTGTTGATCTCGGTGGTGATCGTCTTGAGCTGCGCCACGCCACCGCCGTTGAGGATCAGGCTGAGCGCACCGAGGACCTCCTCGATCTCCGGGTTGCGGCCGGTACGGGAGAGCGGGATGGTGGCGCCGTCCTGGAGCCGCCCGGTGGCGGTCTCGTCGCCGGTGGGCGCCACCAGGTCGACGTACTTCTCCCCGAGCAGGGAGGTCTGCTGGATCTCGGCCCGGGTGTTGGCCGGCAGGTCGGTGTCGCGGCGGATCGACAGCGTGACCACCGCGACCCCGTCGTCGAGCTCGACCGAGGTGACCTTGCCGACCGTGACGTCGTCCACCTTGACGGTCGACTGCGGCACCAGGTCCAGCACGTCGGCGAACTGCACCTTGATGCTCAGCGGGTCCGAGCCGGTGTCGGCGCCGCCGGGCAGCGGCAGGCTGTAGACCGAGAAGCCGCATCCGCTCAGCAGCAGGGCGAGCAGAACGGTCGCCAGCACGGCCGGCGTGGCGCGGCGCGACGTGCGAGCGGTTCGACCGAGCGGGCGCATCACTTCTCCTCCACGAGTCCGCCGAGCGTCGGATCGCTCTTGACGCCGTACGACGACCCGGTGCCGGCGCCGAGGGCACCGCTGCGATTGAGCAGACCCTTGATCGTCTTGCAGGCGCTGTTGGAGCTGTCGGCCTGGTTCACGATCGAGCACAGGAACGTCGACGGGTCCGAGACGATCTGGTTGGCGATCATCGTCAGGTTGGCGTTGGTGTCCAGCGTCCCGGTCTGCGGGTTGTAGGCGGCCCCCAGGTCGTTCAGCGCCAGCGGCGCCACCCTGAGCGTCTCGTTGAGCTCGTCGCGCCGCTTGACCAGCACCTTGGCGACCCGGTTGAGACCCTTGATGTTGGCGCTCAGCTCGCCCTTGTTGTCCTTGACGAACGTGTTGACCTTGCCGAGCGCGGTGGACAGGTTCTTCAGGGCGCCGGCCACGTCGCCGCGCTCGTCGGCGAGCAGGTCGGAGACGTCGGCGAGGGAGTTGGTGAACTTGCGCACGGTGGTGTCGTTCTTCGCCAGCGTGCTGACGAAGCTCTCCAGCTGCTTGGCCGAGCCGAACAGCTGATCCTTGTTGTCGTCGAGGGTCTTGGTGAGCGTGCCCAGGTCCTCGATCGTCTGATGCACCTTCTCCCCCTGACCGCCGAAGTTCTTCGCGGTCTGTTGCAGCAGGTCGGTCAGCGCACCGTCCTTGTTGGCCCCGTTCGGGCCGAGCGCCACCACCAGGTCGTCGAGGCTGGAGTAGATCTGGTCCAGCTCGAGCGGCACCGCCGTCCTCTTGGTGGTCAGCACCGCGCCGTCGGCGAGCACCTTGCCACCGGAGTACGCCGGGGTGATCTGGATGTAGCGGTCCCCGACGATCGAGGGGGCGATGATGACCGCCTTGGCGTTCGCCGGGAGCTCCACGTCGGAGTCGTAGTGCATCGTCACGATCACGTCGGTGCCGTCGGGGGTGACCGAGTCGACCTTGCCGACCGGCACGCCGAGGATCCGCACGTCGCTGCCCTCGTAGATGGACACGGTGCGGGAGAAGTGCGCGACCAGCTCCTTCTGCCCGGTGTCCCGGGTGAGCAGGTAGATCCCGGCGGCGAGCACCAGCACCGCGACGACGATCGGGGCGATCAGCTTGTTCATCGGGTCACCGTCACTGGGTCACCGCCGGCACCGGTGGGAGGTTCTGGATGTAGGAGTCGAACCAGGGCCCGTTGCCAAGCACGTTGGCGAACACCCGGTAGAACGGCGCCATCAGGCGCAGCTCCTCGTCGAGGTTGTCCTCGTTCGCGTTGAGCACGTTGACCACCGAGTGCAGGTGGGTGAGCGCCGGCTTGAGGTCGGCGCTGCTCTCGTCGATCAGCGCGGAGAGCTCCGTGGAGAGCTGCCTGGCCGAGACCAGCAGGTTGTGGATCGACTGCCGTCGCTTGACCAGCGCCTCGAACAGGGTGCTCGACTCCTTCATCAGCGTGATGATGTCCTGGTCGCGGTCGTCGAGGGTCTTGGTGACGCGGTCGAGGTTCTTCAGCAGGGTGTTGATCCGCTGGTCCTTGGCCGCCAGCTTGGTGGAGAGCCGAGAGACGCCGTTCAACGCCTTGCGGAACGACTCGGGGGTGTTGCGGGTCAGGTCGGCCAGGGTGGTCAACGCGGTCGAGAGCTGCTTGGTGTCGATCTTCCCCGCCGTGGTCGCCAGGCCGCTGAACGCCTGCACGACGTCGTACGGCGACTGGGTGCGCGAGACCGGGATGGTCTGTCCCTTGGCCAGCTGTCCCGGCCCCGACGGGATCAGGTCGAGATACATCTCGCCGAGCAGCGTCTTGATCTTGATCGCGGCCCCGGTCTTGGTGCCGAACTCGGAGTCGGTCTTGATCTTGAAGGCGACCTTGACCTTGTCTCCGTCCAGCTCGACCGAGCTCACCTTGCCGACCCGCACGCCGGCGATGCGGACCTCGTCGCCGGAGGTGAGGCCGCCGGCCTCGGCGAAGTCGGCGTAGTAGGTGGTCCCGCCGCCGATCAGCGGCAGGCTGTCGGCCTTGAAGGCGAGCCCCATGATCAGCAGGATCGCCATGATGGAGATCGCGCCGATCTTGACCTGGTTGCGCTCCCGGAACGGCTTCATCGCGAGCCTCCGGGTGGCGTCCGCCCGGCGAGCGGAGCGGCGGGAGCGAGGAGTCGGGTGGCGTGGTTCATCCGATGTTGCACCTCGCCGAGCCGGTCTTGTAGGTGACCGGGAGGTTCGTGCCGCCGGGCAGCGTGACGTTCCCGGTGAACCCGCACAGGTAGAAGTTGAACCACGACCCGTAGATCGCCGTACGTCCGATCTTGCGCAGCTTGATCGGCTCGATCTGCAGCTGGTCGGAGAGGGACTGCTTGTTCCGGTCGATGTTCGTGGTCAGCCGGCGCAGCTGCTTGACGTCGTCGACGAACGGGTCCTTGATCCCGTCGATCAGGTCGGCGGTCTGCACCGAGAGGTCCGAGATCTGGTCGAGGGAGCCCAAGATGGCGTCCTTGTCGGTGGCCAGGCCGTGGACGAACTTCTTGAAGGTGAGGATCAGCGCCGAGAGCTGCTTGTCGCGCTTGCCGACGTGGGCGAGCACCTGGTTCAGGTTGTCGATCAGCGCGTCGATCACCTGGTCGCGGTCGGCCAGGGTGTTGGTCAGCGAGGCGGTGTGCGCGAGCAGGCTGTCGAGGGTCCCGCCCTCGCCCTGGAAGACCTGCACGATCTCGTTCGAGAGGGTGTTGACGTCGTTCGGCGAGAGCGCCTCGAAGAGCGGCTTGAACCCGTTGAACAACACCGTCAGGTCGAGCGCGGGCTGGGTGCGGCTGACCGGGATCGTCTCCCCCGGGCTCAGCCGGCCACCGTCGCCGATCTCGTCGGTGAGCGCGATGTAGCGCTGCCCGACCAGGTTGCGGTAGCGGATCGTCGCCTTGGTGCTGGCGGCCAGGCGCTGGTCGGCGTCGACCGAGAAGGTGATCAGGGCCTGGGTCCGGTGGGTGATCTGGACGTCCTTCACGCTGCCGACCTTGACCCCGGCGATGCGGATGTCGTCACCCTTGTTGACCCCGGTGGCGTCGGTGAACACGGCCCGGTACTCCTTCGAGCTGCCGAAGGTCACGTTGCCGATGGTGATCACCAGCAGACCGGTGGCCAGCGCCGTCACCACCACGAAGACGACCAGCTTCCACAGGTCGCCGAGGGTGCGCTTGTCGAGCAGCTTCACTTCAGGCTCACCTTCGCCCCGCGCGCCATCGGGCCCACCAGCAGGCCACCGATGTCGGGCACCTCGTTCGCCTCGACGCCCATGCCGGGGGCCAGCAGCGCGTCGAGCGCCTTGGTCTCCGCCGGGCTGCCGGCGTATCCCAGCGCCGAGACGCTGCTGTTGCTGAAGGCGGCCCGGTCGGTGCCCTTGCCGGTCGGCTCGTCGATGCCGTCGTCGAGGTTGGGCACGTTGGTGAACAGGTTGGTCTGGCTCCACGACGGGTCGGGCAGCTCGCCGCAGTGCGGGCCCCGGTCGTCGCCGTACCGCGGCTTGTCCTTGGTCGTGTAGCCGCGCGGCGGGTGCGGCAGCGTCTCCAGGTTGATGTGCAGCGTGTAGCCCCGGAACGCCTGGTTCTCGCGCTCCTGCAGGTTCTGCAGGCCGCCGAAGAGACAGGGGTACTCCGGTGAGTACTTGGCCAGCACCTTGGCGATCGGGTCGCTGACCTTGCCGAGCTGGATCAGGGTGTCGCCGTTGTCGGTGAGGAACTCGTTGGCGGTCTTCGAGAAGGCGGTGACGCCGGTCAGCAGGTCGTTGAGCTCGCGCTGGTGCGTCCTCAGGGTGGTGGCGGTGGTGATCGAGTTGCGCAGGATGGAGCTGATCTCGGGCAGCGCGGCGTTGTAGGTGTCGGCCACCCCGGAGAGCTTCTTCAGGTCCGAGACCAGCGCCGGGATCTGCGGGTTGAGCTTCTTCAGGTAGTCGTCGAGCGTCTCCAGCGACTCGCCGAGCTCCTCGCCGCGGCCCTCGAGCGCGGTGGCCAACGCGTTCAGGGTGTTGTTGAGCTGGGCCGGCTTGATGGTCTCCAGCAACGGGTACACGTCGCGCAGCACCGCCTGCAGCTCCGTCGAGACCTTGGTCTTGGTGATCACGTCACCGGTCTGCAGATGCCGGGGATGGGAGCCGGTCGGGGCGACCAGGGAGACGTACTTCTCGCCGAACAGGGTCTTGGGCAGGATCGCGCCGGTGACATCGGCCGGGATGGAGTCGATCTTGTCCGGATAGATCCCGAGGGTGAGGGTCGCGCCGTCGTCGGAGGCCTTCATGTCGAGCACCTCGCCGACCAGCACGCCCCGGATCTTGACGTCGGCCCGGTCCGGCAGCTGCAGGCCGATCCGGGCGGCGTGCAGGGTCACCCGGTCGTAGTCGGTGAACTTCTTGGTGAAGATCGCATAGGTGAACCAGACTGCGGTCAGCAGCAGCGCGAGGAAGATGATGCCGAGCACGCGGGAGCGCTGGTGGCGCCACAGCGAGACGAGCAGGCCCGGCCGATGCGACCTCGGCGACCTCGGCTGGCCGGCGACGCGGGTCAGGGTCTGGGTCATCCGGCCAACCTCACCGTGGTCGTCGTGCCCCAGATGGCCATGGAGAGCAGCAGGTCGAGGACCGCCACCGCGACGATGCTGGTGCGCACCGCCTTGCCCACCGCCACGCCGACACCGGCGGGACCGCCGGAGGCGTTGTAGCCGTGGTAGCAGTGGATCAGGATGACGACCACCGAGAAGACCAGCACCTTGCCGAAGGACCACAGCACGTCGCCGGGTGGCAGGAAGGTGTTGAAGTAGTGGTCGTAGGTGCCGGTGCTCTGCCCGTAGACCATGGTGACGGTGATCCGGGTGGCGACATAGGAGGAGAGCAGCCCGAGCACGTACAGCGGGATGATGGCGATCAGACCGCCGAGGATCCGGGTGGTGACCAGGAACGGCAGCGACGGGATCGCCATCACCTCCAGCGCGTCGACCTCCTCGGAGATCCGCATCGCGCCGAGCTGGGCGGTGAAGCCGCAGCCGACCGTCGCGGCCAGCGCGATCCCGGAGACCAGCGGCGCGATCTCGCGGGTGTTGAAGTAGGCCGAGACGAAGCCGGAGAAGGCGGCGGTGCCGAGCTGGTTGAGCGCGGCGTACCCCTGCAGGCCGACCTCGGTGCCGGTGAAGAACGTCATCGCGACGATGACGCCGACGGTGCCGCCGATGACCGCCAGCGCCCCGGAGCCGAGGGTGACCTCGGCCAGGATGCGCAGGATCTCCTTCTTGTAGCGCCGGATCGTGCGCGGTGTCCAGGAGAGCGCGCGCAGGTAGAAGCCGAGCTGACCGCCGAGGTCGTCGAGCGACTTCAGCGGGCGGGTGATGATCGCCTTGGGGTTCGCCATCGTCCTCAGCCCGTCTTGCTCGGGACGATCTGGAAGTAGATGGCCGTCATCACGAAGTTGACCACGAACAGCAGCAGGAACGTGATGACCACCGACTCGTTGACCGCGTCGCCGACGCCCTTCGGGCCGCCGCCGGCGTTCATGCCCTTGTAGCAGGCCACGATGGCGGCGATCAGACCGAAGACGAGCGCCTTGATCAGGCCCTGCCACACGTCGGCCATCTGCGCCAACGCGGTGAAGCTGGCGATGTAGGAGCCGGGCGTGCCGTGCTGCAGGATCACGTTGAACACGTAGCCGCCGGCGACGCCGACCACGCTGACCAGGCCGTTGAGGAAGACCGAGACCAGCATCGCGGCCAGCACCCGGGGCACCACCAGCCGCTGGATCGGATCGATGCCGAGCACCATCATCGCGTCCAGCTCCTCGCGGATCTTGCGGGCGCCCAGGTCGGCGGCGATCGCCGAGCCGCCGGCCCCGGCCACCAACAGCGCGGTGGCGATCGGCCCGGCCTCGCGGACCACGGCCAGGACCGAGGCCGAGCCGACGAAGGACTGCGCGCCGAACTGCTTGATCAGTCCGCCGACCTGGAGCGCGATGACGGCACCGAACGGGATCGCGACCAGCGCCGTCGGCACGATGGTGACCGAGGCGATGAACCAGGCCTGCTGGATGAACTCGCGCAGCTGGAAGGGCCGCCGGAACAGCCCGCGGCCGACATCGAGGCCGAAGGCGAACAGACTGCCCGCGGTGCCGATCGGCTTGAGCAGCTTGGCGCTGGTCAACGAGGACATCAGAGCGCGGCCCCTCCGGCGAGGATCGCGTCGGGCTGGAACGAGCCCGGGGGCGGGGTCACCCCGTTGAACCGGCACCACTCTCCCGGCGGCCGCTGGCTGCGCCGCGGGATGCCGTTGGACGGCTCGAGCTGCAACGGGATCGGCGGCAGCGGCGGGAGGTCCATGTCCTTCTCCGCGGCGAGCTGGTCGGCGTCCTTCTCCTCGCTCATCCCGATCGGACCGACCCGCTGGGCGTTGAGGAACTGGCGCACCACCGGCTCCTCGGAGGAGAGCAGCATCTCCCGCGGGCCGAACATGGCCAGGTGCTTGTGATAGAGCAGGCCGATGTTGTCCGGCACCGTCCGGGTCGAGTTGATGTCGTGGGTGACGATCAGGAAGGTCGCGTCGATCTGGGCGTTGAGGTCGACGATGAGCTGGTTGAGGAACGCGACGCGGACCGGGTCGAGGCCGGAGTCCGGCTCGTCGAAGAGCACGATCTCGGGGTCGAGGACGAGGCCGCGAGCGATGCCGGCCCGCTTGCGCATGCCGCCGGAGATCTCGCCCGGCAGCTTGCTCTCCATGCCGACCAGTCCGACCAGGTCCATCTTCTCCATCACGATGTTGCGGATCTCGGTCTCGGACTTCTTGGTGTGCTCGCGCAGCGGGAAGGCGACGTTGTCGAACAGGTTCATCGAGCCGAACATCGCGCCGTCCTGGAACAGCACGCCGAACAGCTTGCGCACCTCGTAGAGCTCCCGCTCGGAGCAGCTGCAGATGTCGGTGCCCTCGATCACCACCGAACCGCGGTCCGGCTTGATCAGGCCGATCAGGGTCTTGAGCAGCACCGACTTGCCGGTGCCGGACGGGCCCAGCATCACGCAGATCTCGCCGGCCGGAACGGTCAACGTGACGTCACCCCAGATCAGCTGCTTGCCGAAACTCTTGGTCAAGCCGTCGATCGCGATGTCGACACCCATCCGGACTGCTCCCTTCCCTCTCGCTGACAACCGGCCTCCCCGCACGGCTGTCGCTGCTCCGCTGGGACTAACAACGCGGCACTGTGACCGAGGTTACGGCTCCACCGGCACCTTTGTAACTGACGAGTAACCCGCGTGTCGCATCGGGGTCGGTCCCCGGTCGCCTGGGGGATCGGAGGCGCCGCGTTCATCGAGCGCCGCCGCGCGTTCATCAAGCGCCGCCGCGCGTTCATCAAGCGCCGCCGCGCGTTCGTCAAGGTATGCAGCCGGATGCGCACTCCCCTCGTGGAACTCCAACGGGGAGGTGCCCACTGGCCTGCATACCTTGATGAATCGCCCCGGGCGCCGTACGACGACGGAGGCGCAAATGCCACCGGGGGCGACCACCATGATGGTGGTCGCCCCCGGGGCGAGGAGTCGGTCGACGGCGATTCAGCCGCCGATCGACCCGGATGCGGGCGTGCGCCCGCGGGCAGTCACTTGACGGTGACGGTGGCGCCGGCCCCCTCGAGGGCCTCCTTGGCCTTGTCCGCAGCGTCCTTGGCGACCTTCTCCAGGACCGCCTTCGGGGCGCTCTCGACCAGCTCCTTGGCCTCCTTCAGGCCGAGGGAGGTGAGGGCGCGCACCTCCTTGATGACGTTGATCTTCTTGTCGCCGGCGGCCTCGAGGACGACGTCGAACTCGTCCTGGACGGCAGCGGCCTCCTCGCCGCCCGCGGCACCGCCGGCGGCGGGAGCGGCGGCAACGGCGACCGGAGCGGCGGCGGTGACGCCGAAGGTGTCTTCGAAGGCCTTCACGAACTCGGAGAGCTCGATGAGGGTGAGCTCCTTGAACGCGTCGAGCAGCTCGTCGGTGGTGAGCTTCGCCATGGTGGCGTTTCCTTTCTGTGTGGCCCGCCGGGTCGTTCGCCGGTGGGCCGGGGTTTCAGGTGGTGTGCCGAGTCGGTGCCGCCGGGCGACACCTGCCCAGATCAGGCTTCGGCGGTGTCGCCCTCGTCGGAGGCGGCCTCGGCCGCCTCGTCGGCGGGGGCCTCGGTCGCCTCGGCGACCGGGGCCTCCTCGGCGGCGACGGCCGGAGCCGCACCACCTGCGAGGATCGTGGGGTCTTCAGCGGCCTTCGCCTCGAGCGCCGCAGCAAGCTGCGCCGCCTTGGACGGAAGAGCGTTGAAGGCGTAGAGCGCCTGCGAGAGCGTCGCGGTGAACGCGCCGGCAAGCTTGGAGAGCAGCACCTCGCGCGACTCGAGGTCGGCCAGCTTGGCCACCTCGGCAGCGTCGAGGGACTTGCCGTCCAGGATCCCGCCCTTGATCACAAGGTTCGGGTTCGCCTTGGCAAAGTCACGCAGACCCTTGGCCGCCTCGACCACGTCGCCCTTGATGAAGGCGATGGCGGTCGGACCGGTCAACAGGTCGTCGAAGCCGTCGATCCCCGCCTGCTGGGCGGCGATCTTGGCGAGCGTGTTCTTGACCACGGCGTAGTTGGCGTTCTCACCGAGGGAGCGACGAAGGTCCTTGAGCTCCTTGACGGTGAGACCGCGGTACTCGGTCAGCACGGCACCCGAGGCAGCGCTGAACTCGTCAGCGATCTCTGCGACGGCGGCCTGCTTGTCTGCCCGCGCCATGGGTCTCCTTCCGGAAGGTGAGCCCGCCTGGAAGACCCCCGAAATGACGGACGCCCCGAGCGCAGGCTCAGGGCGTGGAGAGGGTTCTCGTGCTCTGTCACCTACGCTGGCCGCCCGCATTCGCGGGACCTTCGATCCGATGCATGCGCATCAGCTGACCGGCGGTCTCTGGTTTCGTGGACCAACTCTACGAGGGGTACGACGAGGCTGCCAAATCTGCACAGTCGGGATCCGGACCGGGCGGACCGGGCGGACCGAGCGGACCGGGCAGACCCGGATCAGGGCTCCAGCGGCCGCAGGTCGTGACGGACCCGGTCGTCCAGGGCCGGCAGCACCCGGCCGAGGAGATGCTCGGCGAAGTGGGGAGAGTCGCGGTGGGCCTGGGCCGCCGCCGGGTCGGCGTACTCCTCCACGATGGTGAACTCGGCCGGCTCGTCGGGCGAGCGGTAGACCCGGTAGAGCAGACAGCCGGGTTCGGCGTTGCTCAGCGGGGTCATCGCCCGCAACGCGTTGGCGACCTCGTCCTCCAGACCGGCCCGGGCTCGATAGTGCACGACAACAACCTCGGTCATGGGCTCATCCTGCCCGGCGGACGGTGCCCCCACGAGAGCGAGCGGCCGGATTCGGCGTACACCTTAGGTTGCGCTTTCGGGCCTATTTTACGGCCGTCATCCGCCCTAGCATCGTGATCGCTGCCCCATGGATCCATGAGGCAGCGGTTCCGAACCCGGTGAGAGGACGGTCATCAGCGATGCAGGAGGCCCAGGCGTTCCCACGGCTCGTCGACGGCGAGTGGCGTGCCGCGAGCAGCGACGCCGCCACGATCGCCGTGCACGACCCGGCCGAGGTCGCGACGATCGTCGGCACGGTGCCGTCGATGACCGCGGCGGAGGTGAGCGAGCTCTATGCCGCCGCGGAGGCCGGTGCCCGCCGCTGGCGCGCGACCTCACTGCTCACCCGGGGCGAGATCATGGCCACGGCGGCCGACAACCTGCGCGCCGACGCCTCCCGGATCGCGGCCGACCTGGTGGCGGAGAACGGCAAGACCGCCGCCGAGGCGGCCGGCGAGGTCGGCAAGGCGGCCGACTTCCTCGACTACTACGCCGGGATGGCGCGGCTCCCCTACGGCACGCTGCTCGCCGACGCCCGGCCCAAGACCACCGTGGAGGCCCGGCGCGAGCCGCTCGGCGTGGTCTGCCTGGTCACGCCGTGGAACGACCCGTTGCTGACCCCGGCCCGCAAGCTCGCGCCGGCGCTGCTCGCCGGCAACGCGATCATCCTCAAGCCGGCCAGCGAGACCCCGATCGTCTCGGTCCACCTGGCCAGGGCGCTCGACGACGCCGGTCTCCCGGCCGGCGTCCTCGGCCTGGCGATCGGTCGGATCGGCGAGATCGAGGAGGCGCTCTTCGACGACGAGCGGCTGGCCGCGGTCTCCTTCACCGGCAGCACCGCGGTGGGCCGCACGCTGCAGCGCCGCCTGGCCGGCCGCAACGTCCGGGTGCAGACCGAGATGGGCGGCAAGAACGCCTCGGTGGTCCTCGCCGACGCGGACCTCGATCTGGCCGCCGCCACCATCGCCGCCGCCAGCTTCGCCCAGGCCGGCCAGCGGTGTACGGCGACCAGCCGGGTCGTGGCCGAGGCGCCGATCGCCGAGGAGCTGACCGCCAAGCTGGTCGCGGCCGCCAAGGCGGCACGGCTCGGCCCGGGTGCCGACCCGGCCACCACCATGGGTCCCCTGGTCAGCCGCCGGCACCAGAGCGAGGTGCTCGGTCACGTCGGCCGCGCTCGCGAGCAGGGCGCCACCATCGCGGCCGGCGGCGACGCCCCCGACGGTCCGCTGGCCGGCGGCTGCTTCGTGGCGCCGACGGTGGTCACCGAGATCACCACCGAGATGGACATCTGGCGCGAGGAGGTCTTCGGCCCGGTGGTCGCGATCACCGTCGTCGACGACTTCGAAGAGGCGGTCGCGGCGGCCAACGACAGCGCCTACGGGCTCTCCGCCGCCGTCTTCACCTCGAGCCTGGAGTCGGCGCACGCCTTCGCCGACCGTGCCGAGGCCGGTCAGGTCTCGGTGAACCTGCCCACCTCGGGGTGGGACGTGCACCACCCGTTCGGTGGCTTCGGCGACTCCGGGTCGCCGTTCAAGGAGCAGGGCACCGAGGCGCTCAACTTCTACACCCGGGTCAAGACCGTGGCGATCCGGACGGGAGCCTGATGGCCACCGGCGAGCAGCGCATCGGCGTGGTCGGCGGCGGCATCGTCGGTCTCGCCACCGCTCGCGAGCTGATCCGGCGCCGCCCGGGGACCGAGGTCGTCGTCTTCGAGAAGGAGCCGGCGGTCGGCCTGCACCAGACCGGCCACAACTCCGGCGTGGTGCACGCCGGCATCTACTACAAGCCGGGCAGCCTCAAGGCCCAGCTGTGCACCCGCGGTCGCGACCTGCTGCGCGACTACTGCGCGGAGAAGAAGGTCGCCTACGTCGAGTGCGGCAAGCTGGTGGTGGCGGTCGACGAGACCGAGATGGACCGCTTCGCCGCGCTGGAGAAGACCGCCGCCGAGAACGGCGTCCCCGGGCTGCGCCGGGTCGACGGGGCCGAGATCCGCGAGATCGAGCCGAACGCCGCCGGCATCGCCGCACTGCACTCGCCGCGTACGGCGATCACCGACTACCCGGCCGTGGCCCGCGCGCTCGCGGCCGACATCGAGACCGCCGGTGGCCAGGTGCGACTCTCCACCGAGGTCACCGGCATCCAGCAGGTGCCCGGCGGGGTGGCGCTGACCACGTCCGCCGGCGCCGTACAGGTGGACCGGGTGGTGCTCTGCGGCGGCCTGGCCGCCGACCGGCTCGGCGTCCTGTCCGGCGGGCCCCGGGGCCCGCGGATCGTGCCGTTCCGCGGTGAGTACATGCGGGTGACACCGGCCAAGCAGGAGCTGGTCCGCGGCATGATCTACCCGGTCCCGGACCCGCGCTACCCGTTCCTCGGGGTGCACTTCACCCGTCGGGTGGACGGCAGCCTCGAGGTCGGCCCGAACGCCTTCCTGGCACTCAGCCGCCGCCGTTACGGACGGGTCTCGGTGACGCCGGCCGACGTGGCCGACACGTTCGCCTGGCCCGGGTTCTGGCGGTTCTCCGCCGAGCACTGGCGCACCGGCATGACCGAGATCCGCGGCGTGCTCTCGGTCCGCTCCTACATGAGGTCGGCCCAGGTCTACGTGCCGGCGATCGGCGTCGCCGACGTCAGGCGCGCCGGGCTCGGGCTGCGCGCCCAGGCCGTCGAGCGGGACGGCTCGCTGGTCGACGACTTCGTCATCCACGCCAGTGACCGGGTCACCAGCGTGCGCAACGCTCCGTCACCGGCGGCGACCTCGAGCCTGGCCATCGCCGAGTACGTGGTCGATCGCATCGACGGCCCCTAGGCGGGGCACGACCTCCGATCACGACCCCAGACAGACCGAAGAAGAACCGAGAAACGAGGACCGATGTTCATCGTCGACACCCAGATCCACATCTGGAAGGAAGAGACCCCCGACCGCCCCTGGGTGCCGGGCGCGCGCGAGCGGATCCGGCTCAACGGCCACCGCGAGGAGGCGTTCAGCTACCAGGAGGCCATCGAGCTGATGGACGCCGGCGGCGTCGACCGGGCACTGATCCTGCCGCCGTCGTGGGAGGGCGACCGGATCGACTACGCCCTCGATGCCTGTGAGGCCTACCCCGACCGGTTCGGCATCATGGCGCGCATCCCGCAGAACAAGCCCGACGAGGGCGCGGCGATGATGAAGGACTTCGCGCAGAACCCGCACATCAAGGGCACCCGGCTCACCTTCCACCGTCCGATCGACCGGAACTGGATGATCGACGGCACCAACGACTGGTACTGGCCGCTGGCCGAGGAGCTGGACATCAAGACGATGGTCCACGCGCCGATCTGGAAGGCCGAGCTCGGCGCCATCGCGGAGAAGCACCCGGGTCTGAAGATCATCATCGACCACATGGGGATCATGGCCCGCTGCGTCGACGACGCGATCGGCTACTGGGTCTCCGAGACCGCCGACCTGGCCGAGCATCCCAACATCTACGTCAAGGTCTCCGCGATCCCGGGCTACTCCACCCAGCCGTTCCCCAACCTCAACATCGAGAAGTACGTGCGCGAGATGGTGGACAAGATGGGCCCGCAGCGCTGCTTCTGGGGCACCGACATCACCCGCCTGATGGGTCACGGCCTGACCTGGAAGGACACCATCGAGCAGTTCACCGAGCACTTCTCCTTCACTGAGGAGGAGCTGGAGTGGATCATGGGCCGGGGGATCTGCGAGGTGCTGGAGTGGCCGATCCCGGCGGTGACGAAGGCCTGATGAGCACGGCGATGGAGAGGTCCGACGGCGGCGAGGCGATCCTCGCGGCCTGCCGCAGCCTGGGGGTCGAGGTGATCTTCTCCTCCCCCGGCTCGGAGTGGGCGCCCGCCTGGGAGGCGCTCGCCCGGCAGGACCGCGACGGGACGCCGGGTCCGCGCTATCTCGACCTGATGCACGAGACCCTGGCGGTGGCGATGGCCACCGGCTACGGGATCGTCAGCGGCCGTCCGCAGGTGGTGCTGCTGCACGCGGTGCCGGGACTGCTCCAGGGCGCCTGCGGCATCCACGGCGCCCAACTGGCCCAGGTCGGCATGGTGGTGATGACCTCGGAGTCGATCACCTACGGCGAGACGGAGCCCGATCCCGGCTCGCAGTGGTATCGCAACCTCTCCATCGTCGGCGGCCCGCAGGCGGTCGCCACCCCGATCACCAAGTGGTCGACCCAGGTCGGCAGTGCCGCCACGCTGTACGGCACGGTGGTGCGGGCCGGCGAGATGGCCCGACGCGCACCGGCCGGCCCGATCTACCTCAACGTGCCGGTCGAGGTGCTGCTGGAGCCCTGGGACGCCGGCCGGGCCGATGTCCGCGCGGTGGCGGCGCCCGGCACCACCGTCAGCCCCGAGGCCGAGGTGGAGCAGGCGGCGCGGCGACTGGTGGCGGCGAGGCGACCGGTGATCGTGACCGAGTCGGTCGGTCGGCACCCGGACGGGTTCGAGGCGCTGCTCGATCTGGCCGAGCAGTTGGCGATCCCGGTCATCGAGCCGGCCTCCGCGGTCTGCGCGAACTTCCCACGCACCAACCCGCTGCACCGCGGTGGCTCTCCGGCGCTGCTCGAGGAGGCCGATCTGATCGTGCTGGCCTGCTGCCGGGCGCCGTACTATCCGCCGAGCGACCGGCCCGCGGGGACCGAGGTGCTGGTCGTCGACGAGGTGCCGCACCGGCCCTACGTCGACTATCAGGTGCTCGGCGCCGACCAGTATCTGGAGGGGTCGGTCGGGCCGACGCTGCGGGCGCTCGGTGCGGCGGCGAAGGCGCTCGGCATCGACGAGGAGGCGGTCGCCGAACGGCGTACCCGCTTCGCGGCCTCGGCCGGCGTCGCGGTGGCACAGCCCGACGTGCTCGACGCCGCCCGGGTGGCCGCCGCGCTGCGGGAGCAGCTGGCCGCCGACGCTCGGGTGGTCGACGAGACCATCACCCACAGCCGTCAGGTGGCGGCCGGCCTGGCCGCCGAGACGCCGGGGCGCTACACCTACGTCCAGGGTGGGCTCGGCCAGGGCCTCGGCGTCGCCCTCGGGATGAAGTACGCCGACCCCGCCGGCGAGGTGGCCCTGACCATCGGCGACGGCTCGTTCCTCTACAACCCGATCACGCAGGCGCTGGCCGCCTCCCGGACGCTCGACCTACCGCTGCTGATCGTGGTGCTGAACAACCACCAGTACCTGTCGATGAAGCTCAACCATCTGCGCTTCTACCCCGACGGCGTCGCGGTGAGCGAGAGCGACTTCCGCGGCGTCGACCTGACCGAGCAGCCCGACCTGGCCGGTCTGGTCGAGCCGTTCGGGATGACCGGCATCACCGTCCCTGCCACCGCCGGCCCGGCCGAGCTCGACGACGCGATCGCCACCGGTCTGGCCAGCGTCCGCTCCGGTCGCACCGCACTGATCGACATCCACCTGCCCCGCTGAGGGCTCCGACCGATTGGAACAAGCCATGGCCGCGCCACGCACCGTCGTCCCCGAAGCCACCCTTCGGGCCCTCGTCAGCAACATCTTCACCGCCGCCGGCACGAGCACCGAGCATGCCGAGACCATCGCCGACGTACTCGTCTGGGCCAACCTGCGCGGCGTCGACTCGCACGGGGTGTCGCGGATACCGCGCTACCTGGAGCTGTTCGCCAAGGGCGAGGCCAACCCGAAGCCGGACATCACCGTCGAGCAGCCGCGTGCGGCGATCGCCGTGCTCGACGCGGACGGGGCGCCCGGCCCGGTGGCGCTCTCCCACGCCGTCGACCAGGCCGTGAGCATGGCCCGATCCGCCGGGGTCGCCTGGGTCGGCGTGCGAGGCACCGTGCACACCGGTGCGATCGGCTACTACACCTCGCGGGCCGCCGAGTACGGCATGGCCGGCCTCGGCATCGTGGCCGGCGTGCCCAACATGGCCTATCCGGGCGCGTCGACCGCGGCGGTGGCGACCAGCCCGCTCTCCGTCGCGGTGCCCGCCGGGAAGTACCCGACGGTGCTGCTCGACATGGCCACCGCGGTGATCGCGCTGGGCCGGATCGCCCAGCACAAGAACGCCGGCACCCCGCTGCCCGAAGGCGCCGCGGTGGCCGCCGACGGTACGCCGACCACCGACCCCGCCGCGGCCAAGTACCCGCTGCCGGTCGGTGGCGCGAAGGGGGCCGGCATGTCACTGGTCTTCGAGCTGTTGGCCAGCGGGCTCGTCGGCAACCCGATCATGAGCCGCTTCCACGCGGGCGGCCCCGAGGGCCGCAAGCACCGCCAGAACGCCGTGCTGATGGCCGTCGACATCTCCGCCTTCGGCTCGGTGGCCGACTTCCGCAGCACGGTGGATGCCACCCTCGACGCGGTGAAGTCGCTGCCCCGGGACTCCCCCGACCGCGAGCTGCTCTTCCCGGGCGAGCGCGGCGCCGCCACCCTGGCCCAGCGTCGCGCCGACGGGATCCCGGTGCCGGCCAAGCTGCTCGGCAACCTGCGCGCGGACGCCGAGCGGATCGGCGCGATCGTCCCGGACGGCCTCTGACCCACCGAGTCGACCACCCGCCGAATGGCCGACCCACCCCGAATCGCCGAGTCGGCGCTTATTGGACCATCAAGCGCCGACTGGGCGGTCCCCGGCGTACATCAAGCGCCGACTGGGCGGTCCCCGACGTACAACAAGTGCCGACTCGGCGCTGCCTACACGGTGCTGCCTGACCAGCTGCCTGACCGGCTGTCGCGGCCAGCGGCCGGGGCAGCTGGTCAGTCGGAGACCATCATGTCCTCGGCGGAGAGATGCTCGACGGTGATGCCGGTGTCGCAGAAAGTCCGAGTGACCACATCGGTGTCGTAGACCCACAGGATCACCATCGGCTCATCGGCGATATTCGTGAACTGATGCGGAATTCCGGCCTCGACATAGGTGGTGTCATAGGGCTCCAGTTCGGTGGCGACGCCGTCGATCATCACCTCGGCACGACCGCTGAGCAGGGTCACGTGCTCGACGCAGTTGTGGGTGTGCAGCGGCGCCCCGGTGCCGACCGGATAGGTGCTGATTCCCGAGGTCAGCGTGACCTTCTCGGTCGCGCTCCAGCGGGTGATCAGTGGCAGCGTGCACACGCTTCCACCGCGGTCCAGGCGCGTCACCGCACGCGTCTTGATGATCGTCATTCGCCTCTCCTCGCGTGGACATGGCGGCAATTGCCGTCGCCCCGACCCTAGGCGAGCGGCCTCTCGAAGACATGGCGAGAAGGCGAAGCCTAATGTTGCGGAATGGGTGTGGTTCGAACCCTGGACTCTCCAATGTCCGTCGGCGACTGTTAAGCCCATCACAGCCATCGGCACCGACCACAGGAGGTATGTCGTGCCACATCCCATCACCTCGAGTAGACGCCAGTTCCTGGTGCGCACCGGCTCGGTCGCACTCGGTCTCGGCGTCACCGGCGTGCTCGCCGCGTGCGGCTCGTCGGCCAAGAGCACCAGCTCCTCGGGGAGCTCCACCGCCTCCGGAGGCTCGATGACGTTGCGCATCGCCTACAACCCCAACCCGACCAACACCACCATCGTGGTCGCCGACAAGCAGGGGTTCTTCGAGCAGAACGGCCTGGACGTCAAGCTGACCGCCTCGCAGGCCTCGGCGGCGCTGCTGAGCAGCATCGGCAAGCAGTACGACCTGATCACCGTCACCCCGCCGACCCTGCTGCAGGCCTCGGCCAACGGCATCGACGTCGTCCTGCTCGCCGCGGAGGACATCGAGAACAACGGCAAGCTGCGCAACAGCTACCTGATCGGCGCCAAGGACCTCTCCTCGGTCGACGACCTCAAGGGCAAGACCATCGGCGTTCCCACGCTGTCGGGCAACCTGTACGAGGGCGTGGTGGCGATGCTCGTCAACGCCGGGATGAGCAAGACCGACGTCAAGCTCCTCCAGGTCCCGTTCAGCGACATGGCCGGCGACCTGTCCAGCGGCACCATCCAGGCCGCCGCCACCATCTTCCCCTACAACGGTCAGCTGCTCGGCGAGGGCTTCAAGGACCTCGGCAACCCGGTGATGGAGGCCGTCGGCGACGAGGACACCGCCCTATCGGCCGGGTGGGCGGCGTACACGCCCTGGACGGAGAAGAACGCCGAGGCGATCGCGGCGTTCAACAAGTCCCAGCAGCAGGCGCTGGCCTGGATGAAGGCGAACATGTCCAAGGCCCGCCAGATCCTCGTCGACGACTTCGAGATCCCCGAGCAGGTCGCCAAGACGTTCCCGGTCACGCAGTTCGTCTCCTTCGAGCCCAAGGAGTCCTACCTGGAGCCGTGGGTCGCGCCGATGCAGGCCGCGGGCGACCTGTCCAAGGACTTCGACACCTCGATCGGCGACCTGGTCTACCAGGGCTGAGCAGGGCCGAGACAGGATCCAGCGGCGGTACGACGCCCGGGCCGACGGTCGGATCGGCAGTCGGATCGGGGCCCATCGGCCCGGGTGAGAGGTGAATCATGAGTGGAGATGTAGCTGTGGAACAACCGGATCTGGCCAAGGCCGACACCGAGGCCGCGATCGATCGGCAGACCGATCCACAGCCAGCGCGTGAGGTGCTCTTCGAGCTGCGCGACGTCGGCGTCACGCTGCCGGCCGGTCCGGGCGGCCGCGAGATCCTCACCGATGTCCAGGTCGAGGTCGGCACCGGCGAGATCGTGGCGATCGTCGGTCCCTCCGGGACCGGCAAGACCACGCTGCTGCGGGTGCTCTCCGGCCTGCTGCGCCCGACCTGCGGCACCGTCACGCTGGCCGGGCGACCGGTCACCGGGCCCTCGGCGAGCGCCGTCACGGTCTTCCAGGACTACGCCACGGCGCTGCTGCCGTGGCGCACCGTGGCGCACAACGTGGCGCTTCCGCTGGAGGGCAAGACCGGCAAGGCGGAGCGTCGGCGCCGGGTGCGGGAGGCGCTCGAGGTGGTCGGCCTGGCCGAGCGTGCCGAGGAGTACCCATGGCGGCTCTCGGGCGGGATGCAGCAGCGTGTCCAGATCGCCCGGGCCCTGGTCGTCCAGCCGCAGGTGCTGCTGATGGACGAGCCGTTCGGCGCGCTCGACGCGATCACCAAGGCCTCGCTGCACGACCAGCTGATGGACGTCCAGGCGCAGACCGGCCAGACCGTCATGTTCATCACCCACGATGTGGACGAGGCCGTCTACCTCTCCGACCGGGTGATGGTCATCCACACCCCGGACGGCCCGGGGACCCCGGGCACGATCGTGCACACCGTCACCACCGGCCTCCCCCGGCCGCGCGACGGCATCGCCACCCGGGACCTGCCCGGCTTCCACGCCGCCCGGCACGAGCTGGCGGAGGTGCTGCGCGATGGCCGCGTCGGTCACTGAGCCGACCGCACCGGCACCGCGCCCGGCGGTCCGCGGACACGGCCGGGTACGCCGCGCCGGCGGAGGCGTCAACCTCCTCGGCCTCGGCGTCATCGTGGTGCTGGTCGTCGCCTGGCAGCTGTTGGTCGGCGCCGGCGTCGTCAACGAGGACGCACTGCCCACGCCCACCGACATCTGGCACGGCTTCCGATATCTCGCCGGCAAGGACGGCGGGTTGTGGGAGGCGGTGCGGCACACCGTCGGGGTGGTCCTGCTGGCCTGGGCGATCGGGGCGGTCCTCGGCGGTCTGCTCGGCGTCGTACTCACCCTGAACCGGGGAGTCGCCTCGTGGACCAACGCCACCGTCGACCTGCTGCGCTCGCTCCCGGTGGTCGCCTTCATCCCGATCGCGATCATCGTGTGGGGCACCGGCAGCAAGACCGAGATCGTGCTCGGCGCCTACTCCGCGCTGTGGCCGATGCTGATCAACACCGCCGGCGGCGTGCGTGACATCCCGCCCCGACTGCACGACGTGGCCCGCACCATGCGGCTCTCCCCGCTCGCCAAGCTGACCAAGGTCATCCTGCCGGCGACCGGGTCGGCGATGCTGGTCGGTGCCCGGCTCTCGCTGGCCGCCACCCTGGTGATCTGCGTGGTCGCCGAGATGCTCGGCCTGCAGAGCGGGATCGGCAACCAGCTCGTGCTGGAGCAGAGCGCGAACCAGCCGGCCCGGATGTGGGTCTACGTGCTGACCACCGGGGTCCTCGGCATCGGCGTCAACTTCGGCCTGGTCTGGCTGTTCCGGCTGGTGCTGCCCGGCGTCGCGGCCGTTGCCGAGAGGAGGGCGGGATGAGTCTCCGTTCGCTGCGTGGGTTCGTCCCGCTGGCCGTCGTCTTCGCCCTCTGGCAGATCTTCGGCGACCCGGACTCGCCGACCGTCCCGGCGCCGTCGGCCTGGTGGGACGCGCTGAAGCAGATCGACGCCAGCGGCGCGCTGTGGCCGGCCATCGGCTCCAGCATGAGGCTCTTCCTCGAGGGCCTGGTGGTGGCCACGATCCTGGGAGTGGCGCTCGGTCTGGCGCTCGGCGCCTCGCGGACGCTCAGTCGCGCGCTGGGGCCGCTGTTCGAGTTCGTCCGGGCCACCCCGGCCGCCGCCATCGTTCCGGCGGCCCTGATCCTCTTCCACGCCACCGCCCGCACCGAGATCGGGATCGTGGTCTACGGCACGATCTGGCCGATCCTGCTCAACACCGCGGCCGCCCGGTCGGCGCTCGCTCCGTTGCGCCTGGAGATGGCGGACTCGCTGCAGCTCTCCGGCTGGGACCGGCTGCGCAAGATCGTGCTCCCCTCGCTGATCCCACAGATCGCGACGGGCGTCCGGATCGCCGCACCGATCTGTCTGATCGTCACGCTGCTGGTCGACTTCCTGATGGCCACCGGCGGCATCGGCTACCTGCTCGTCCAGTACCAGCAGATGTTCCAGACGCCGAGCGCGTTCGCGCTGCTCGCCGTCATCGGCGTCATCGGCATCGCCGTCAACCTGATCATCGGCACCGCCGAGCGCCTGGTCCTGCGGCGCTGGCCGGTCGGCGCACCGTCCTCCTCCTAGCGGCCTCCCAGTGACCTGGGCCGTACGACGCCCGACGGCGCCGTACGCATCCCAGGCCCATCCGAGGCCAATCCCACACCCACCCCACGCCTACGTCCATCCCACGTCCACCGGCCGGCCGACGACGGCCGGCCGAGCTCCCTGCGAGCCACGTTTCGAGCTCCATCCCAGCTCCATCCGAAGGAGAACCCATGCGACTCCCCCAGCTCCAGCCCGAGACCATGACCGAGCGTCAGCGCGAGGTCGCCGGCCGGATCGCCGGCCGGCGCGGCGCCGTCCGCGGGCCGTTCCAGGTCTGGCTCAACAGCCCGGAGGCCTGCGACCGGGTCGAGGCACTCGGCGCGTTCCTGCGCTTCGACTCCAGCATCCCGCTGCGGCTGCGCGAGCTCTCCCTGCTGCTCGCGGCGCGCAACTGGGACGCGCAGTACTCCTGGAACGCGCACGTCGACAAGGCCGTCTCCGAGGGCATCCCCCAGGCCGCGGTGGACGCCATCGCCCGCAAGGAGACACCGGTCTTCACCCGCGAGGAGGACACCGTCTTCTACGAGTTCTGCACCGAGATCCTCACCGAGCACTTCGTGACCGACGAGACCTTCGCCGCGGCACTCGCGATCTTCGGCCCCGAGGGTCTGGTCGACACGGTCGCCTCGCTGGGCAACTTCACCATGCTGGGCATGTGCCTCAACGCCTTCCAGGTCGACCTGCAGGCCGACCGCGAGCCGCCGTACCCGGACATCCGCGGGTACGCCCGGGTCGAGCAGACCTCGGCCTGACCGTCCCGTTCCGGGTCCTGCGCCGAGGCCCAGACCGAGGCCCGGACCGCGGCCCGGGACGGGACCGGGATCGGACTGGATCGACGCCGGGGCCGCCTCCCCGGGGCTACAGTGGCCCCGGCCACCGTCGTCCGCCGTCTCAAGGAGCCTCATCGTGGATCGGGTCGTCGTGATGCGCAGCTTCGTCGCCGTCGGCGACGAGGGCAGCTTCAGCCGGGCAGCGAAGACCCTGGGCATCTCCGGATCGCTGGTCTCCAGGCACATCTCGGACCTGGAGAAGTACCTCGACATCCGGCTGGTCAACCGCACCGCCCGCGCGGTCAGCCTCACCGCGGCCGGCCGACGGCACCACGAGTTCGCCCGGCACCTGCTCGATGAGCTGGACACCGAGGACACCTCCCTGCGCGGCCTGCGGGATCGCGCGGAGGGACCGCTGGCGGTGATCTGTCCGAAGTGGATCGGCAATCTCGACCTCGGCGAGGCGATCGCCGAGTTCGCGGTCGACCACCCCAAGATCCACGTCCGCTTCGAGGTCGGCGGGATGTCCGATCGCGCCTTCGACTTCCTCGACCAGGGGTACGACGTCGCCTTCCACACCCGCGAGCTGCGCGACTCCACCATGCTGCTGCGCAAGCTCACCGATCTGGAGTTCGAGCTGTGTGCCTCCCCCGACTACCTCGCCAAGCACGACCCGCTGGTGGCACCGATGGACCTGGCCGACCATGACTGCCTGGTGCACATCAACGACCCGATCTGGTATCTCCACGCCGATGGCGAGGAGCTCAACTTCAAGGTCACCGAGCCGGTCTACTCCTCCAACAGCTATCTGACCCTGCGCAAGGCGGCCGTGCACGGGCGCGGGATCGCGCTGATGCCGGTGCGCACCGCGGCCGAGGACATCGCCGCCGGGCGGCTGCAACGGGTGCTGCCCGAGTATCAGGGCCCGGCCCGCTCGCTCTACGCGGTGCACTCCCCCGGCTCGCACACCCTCCGCAAGGTGCGGGTCTTCCTCGACTACGTGGCGAACTGGTTCGTCAAGAACCCGATCGGCAGACCGGAGGCGTGAACCCCGACGAGCCGACTCCGAGACCGCCGACCTCGACGCGATCGGACTCGGCTCGTCGCGTCACCATGCGCGACGTGGCCGAGGCGAGCGGAGTCTCCCGGGCGACGGTCAGCTTCGTGCTCAACGACGTGGCCGGTCAGACGATCTCGGCGAGCACCCGGGAGAAGGTGCGCGCGGTGGCCGACCGGCTGGGCTACCGGCCGCACGGCATCGCCCGCGCGCTGCGCGAGGGCAGCTCGCGGATCGTGGTGCTCACCGTGCCACCGGGATTCGACGGTCACTACTCGGCGTCCTTCATCGCCGGGCTCGACGACGAGCTCTCCCGGCACGACCACGTGCTGCTGGTGTGGCACGGCGAGGACGCCGAGACGCGAGCCCGGGTCCGCGGGACGGTGGCGCCACGGGCGGTGCTCTCCTTCGGTGAGCCGTACGACGAGCCGGCCGGCTCGGGCCTCGACGACGCGGGCGGCGGCTGGGCCGACGGCCTGGCGGCGCACGCCGCGGCGCAGCTCGAGCATCTGCTGGCGAGCGGACACACCCGGATCCTGCTGGCGCTGCCGGAGGGCGACTCGGCGCTCGTCGCCACGCGCCGCCGGTTCGCCGTCGAGCATGCCCGCCGGCGCGGCCTGCCCGACCTGGTGGTGGCCTCGGTGCCGGCACCCCGCCCGGCCGCGACCGCCGCCTGCGCGGCGGTGCGTGCGGCGCA
>NZ_JASGET010000050.1:0-9741 GCF_047606145.1 Nocardioides sp.
CGGCGCGAAGCGCATGTCCTGGGGTGGGGGAGTCCCTTGGGGTGGGTGCCCGGTCAGGCAACCCCAACCACGGCGGACGGCGCGAAGCGCACGTCCGGTAGCCGAGCAGAGGCAAATGGTCGGAGGAGCGAAGCGGGGGAGACCATTTGCCTCTGCTCGGCGAGCGTGGGGGTGTTGCTCGGCGAGCGTGGGGGTGTTGCTCGGCGAGCGTGGGGGTGTTGCTCGGGCGAGCGTGGGGGCACTGCCCGGCAGAGCGTGAGGGGCACTGCCCGCACGCTGGCGCCGGAAGAGCCAGCCTCAGCGCTTGGTGGCCTCAGGGCGTGGTGGCCTCAGCGCTTGGTGGCGATCAGCACCGACGTACCCGTCGCCACCATCACCTCGACCGCGGTGAAGCGCTCGTCGACCAGCCAGCGCTCGCGCAGGGAGTCGACCCGGCCGTGCACCAGCGGGGGCCACACGTCGGACGGGGTCAGGTCGTCGACGACCACGATGCCGCCCTCCTCGACGAGATCGGCGAGCTGGTCCGGACTGACCTCGCCCGGTGTCTCGGCGTCCAGGAACAGCAGCGAGAACGGGCCCCGGTCGCGCAGCGTCGACCAGTCCGCCGCGAGCACCTCGACCTGCTGGTCGGCGGCGAAGATCTCGCCGGCGGCCTGGGCGAGCCCCTCGTCGAGCTCGGCGGTCACGATCTGCGCCGAGTCGCGGCGCACGCCCGAACGCAGCCAGGCCGTACCGACGCCGCAGCCGGTGCCGAACTCGGCCATCGTGCCGTCCCGGGTCGCGGCCAACGCGGCCAGCAGCCGTCCGGTCTCGTTGCGGCAGAAGGACACATAGCCCGCCCGGCGGCTGACGTCGAAGGCTCGGGTCACGATCTCGGGCAGCTCTGGCGGGGCACTCACTCCCACAGTCTGTCCGACAATCCCCGCCGATGACGGACGGATCGTCTCGGAGTGCGGACGACCTCGGCGGGTCGGTGGCCGGGACGGCGGTCCCTCGTCTAGCCTGAACACACCATGCGGACCATTTTTCTCGTAGCCGGACGCCGCGACGGGGCCACGCAGCAGTAGCTGCCAGGAGAGGCCACCTCGTCGCGGTGGCCTCGGCGACGTCCGTATTCGCCGGCTCGGCTTCTCCTCCTTCAGGGACCGTCAGATCGATCCCTGTCCGAGCACCATCCAGCGATCGCAGCCAGCGAAGGACGAGAACGATGCACGAGAGCTACCCCGAATGGGGACCCGCCAGCCACGACCCCGAGAATCCGCACAGCTACGAGGCGATCAGCCGGACGCTCGAAGCGCGGGACGGCGTCGGCGAGCGTCCGGACGACAACTAAGGTTCACCTCATGAGTGACGCATCGCCTTCCCCGGCCGGCCCCACCAGCGGTCTCAAGCTCGCCGTCATCCCCGGCGACGGCATCGGCCCCGAGGTCACCGCCGAGGCGCTGAAGGTCCTGGAGACCGCCTCGGCGGTGAAGTTCGAGCAGACCCGCTACGACCTCGGTGCCGAACGCTATCTGGCCACCGGCGAGGTGCTCCCGGACTCCGTGCTGGCCGAGATCAAGGAACACGACGCGATCCTCCTCGGCGCCGTCGGCGGCAAGCCGAACGACCCGAACCTGCCTCCGGGCATCCTCGAGCGCGGGCTGCTGCTCAAGCTGCGCTTCGAGCTCGACCACTACGTCAACCTCCGGCCCAGCCGGCTCTTCCCGGGCGCCACCAGCCCGCTGCGCGAGCCCGGCGAGATCGACTTCGTCGTCGTACGGGAGGGGACCGAGGGTCCCTACACCGGCAACGGCGGCGCGCTGCGGGTCGGCACGCCGGCCGAGATCGCCACCGAGGTGTCGGTCAACACCGCGTACGGCGTCGAGCGGGTCGTCCGCGACGCCTTCACCCGCGCCCGGCGCCGACCGCGCAAGAAGCTCACCCTGGTCCACAAGACCAACGTGCTGGTCAACGCCGGTTCGCTGTGGTGGCGGCTGACCCAGCAGGTCGCCGAGGAGTTCCCCGAGGTCTCGGTGGACTACATCCACATCGACGCCGCCATGATCTTCCTCGCCAACGACCCGGCTCGCTTCGACGTGATCGTCACCGACAACCTCTTCGGCGACATCCTCACCGACCTGGCTGCCGCGGTGACCGGCGGCATCGGGCTGGCGGCCTCCGGCAACGTCAATCCGGACCGCACCTTCCCGAGCATGTTCGAGCCGGTGCACGGCTCGGCTCCCGACATCGCCGGCCAGCAGAAGGCCGACCCGACGGCGGCCATCCTGTCCGCGGCGCTGCTGCTCGACCACCTGGGCCAGAGCGAGGCCGCCGCGGCGATCGACGAGGCCGTCCTCCTCGACCTGGCCGAGCGGCCCGCCACCCCCCGCACCACCGCCGAGGTGGGCGACGCCATCGCCGCCCGCCTGGCCTGACCCGCCGACTCGCGCGCCGACCCGGCCCCTCGGGGCCGTCCGGGTCGGCCGACCGAACGCGGCCGACTCCGGCTCGAAGGAGCCGATCAGGAAGGATTAGGTTGATCCCATGGAGATCACCACGAACCTGTCGCAGGACCCGGTCAGCGACGAACGACTTGCGGAGATCCTGGCCGAACCGGGGTTCGGCACCTTCTTCACCGACCACATGTTCGCGGTGGAGTGGACGCCCGCCGACGGCTGGCACCACGCCCGGATCGAGCCTTACGGCCCGCTGAGCCTGGACCCGGCCACCTCGGTCCTGCACTATGCGCAGGAGATCTTCGAGGGGATGAAGGCCTACCGTCATCCCGACGACAGCATCTGGACGTTCCGGCCCGAGGCGAACGCCGCCCGGATGGCCCGGTCGAGCCGGCGCCTCGCGCTGCCGGTGCTGCCGATCGAGGACTTCGTCGAGTCGGTGCGTGCGCTCGTCGAGGTCGACCGGCGCTGGGTGCCGCAGGCCACCGAGGGCTCCGAGAAGAGCCTCTACCTGCGACCCTTCATGTTCGCCTCCGAGCCGTTCCTCGGCGTCCGTGCGGCCCAGCACGTGACCTACATGGTGATCGCCTCGCCGGCCGGCGCCTACTTCAAGGGCGGGGTCAAGCCGGTCCGGATCTGGCTCACCGAGGACTACACCCGCGCGGGTCGGGGTGGCATGGGCGCCGCCAAGACCGGGGGCAACTACGCCTCCTCGCTGGTCGCCCAGGATCAGGCCACCGCACACGGTTGCGACCAGGTCGTCTTCCTCGACGCCAGCGAAGGCAGGTACGTCGAGGAGCTCGGCGGGATGAACCTCTACTTCGTCCACGCCGACGGGCACATCGTCACCCCCGAGGCCGGGACGATCCTGGAGGGCATCACCCGGGCCTCGATCATCGAGCTGGCCGGCAAACTCGGCTACCGGACCGAGGAGCGCCGGATCTCTATCGACGAGTGGCGCGATGGCGTCGCCTCGGGCGAGATCACCGAGATCTTCGCCTGCGGGACCGCCGCCGTCATCACCCCGGTCGGCGAGCTGGTCTGGGAGGGCGGCTCGCTGGCCTCGCCGCCGACCGGTGAGGTCGGTACCACCATCCGCAAGCAGCTCGTCGACGTCCAGTTCGGCCGCGCCGAGGACACCTTCGGCTGGATGCACCGGTTGGTCTGAGCAGCTCGGCGGCCGGAGCGGCCTCGTCAGCTCGTGGTGCTCGGCACCTTCGTGGCGGGATCACCGTCCGCCGCGGCCGCCAGCTTCGGCAGGTAGCGCTTGAGCACGTACGGGATGCTCAGCGGGGTCAGGAACGACATCGCCTGATAGAGGTAGCCGTCGCTGGAGCGCAGGTCGAACCAGCGGCCCTCGGTGTAGGTGTCGGTCTGCCTCCAGACCGCCGACATCCCCTTCGACATCTTGTCCCCGTCGAACCAGACGACGACGCCGACGTCGGCGAGCTTGCTGGCCTGCTCCTCGGAGAGCGACCAGCCGAACTCGTCGGCGTCCGGGTTGCTGACGCTGTCGGGGAAGCTGAATCCCAGGTCGGCGAGCAGCCGTCCGCGCAGGTCCTCGGGGCCGTAGACCCACAGTCCCTCGTACGGCGTGACCACGACCGCGCTCTGACCGGCGAAGTCCGGGTTGTCGGCGGCGGCGTCGCTGATCCGGCTCTTGGTCTTGGTCAGCAGCGCGTCGGCCTCATCGGGCTTCCCGACCGCCTCGCCGACCATCGTCAGGCAGACGTCCCACGGCGTGCCGTAGTCGACGTAGTCCTGCGGCTGGGCCACCGTCGGCGCCAGCGCGCTGAGCAGCTTGTACTCCTTCTGGGTCATGCCGGAGTAGACCCCGATGATCAGGTCGGGGGAGAGCGAGGCGACCTTCTCCACGTCGATCCCGTCGTCGGCGTCGAGCACCGTCGGGAGGTCGGCGTCGCCCAGCGCGTCCTTCGCCCAGGGGAAGATCTCGCCGGGCTCGCCGAACCACTTGGTGGTGGCCACCGGCACCACGCCGAGCGCCAGCAGGGCATCCTGTTCGATCACGCCGACCACCACCACCCGCTGGGGAGCCTGAGTGACGCGGGTGGAGCCGTACTTGTGCGTGATCGTCGCGGGGAAGGCGCCGCCGGACGAGGCGCTCGAGGACCCGTCGCTGGCCTCCCCGGAGCTGCCGCAGGCAGCCAGCAGGCCGGCCAGACCGATCCCGGCGGCGCCGCCGAGCAGGGTACGGCGGTCGACCGCTCCGGAGCGGCGCGGGGGCATCTCAGACCACCTTCTTGGCGGTGTCCAGGTAGTCGGCGAGCTTGTTCATGTAGCGGGCCTGGGAGACGTAGTCCATGCCGACCGAGTCCCAGCCGAAGAACTGGCCGGCCTTGACCGCCGCCACCCGGGCGAAGGTCGGCTGCTTCTCGAACTGCTCCGGTGTGTAGGAGTCGCGGGTGGTGTACAGCACCACGTCGGCGTCGTACTCGTCGGCGTTCTCCCAGCTGACGATGTGCCAGTAGTAGTCCTTCTTGGTGCCGGTGTCGATGAAGTCCAGGCCGAGCGAGGCGTAGTAGGCCACCGCCGGGTCGTCGCTCGGGATCACGTAGTAGAGATTGGCGTCCTCGCCGTAGACGGTGATGATCTTCAGGCCGCGCTTGGCGATCTTCTTCAGGCGGTCGCCCGCCTTGGTGAAGGTGGCCCGGTCCTTGGCCACCTGGCCGCCGTCCACGTCGATGCCGAGGGAGGAGGCGAGCTCCTCGTTGGACTCGATCACGTCGGTGGCCAGACCCGACTGCAGGATGCCGGCGACCGGCGCGATGGCCCGGATGGTCTTCATCTGGGTCTTGTCCTTGAAGCCGTACATCAGGCTCGGCTTGTCACCGTCGTAGGTGGTGGTGAGGATCAGGTCGGGCTGGAGCGCGGCCAGCTTCTCCACATTGATCTCGCCGTACTCGGTCCCGATGATCTCGATGCCGTCCAGGTCGATGCCGTCGAACATCGGGTCGTCGGCGGGGTTGGTGAACCCGAAGATCGCCACCGGCTTGATCCCGAAGTTGATCAGCGCGGCGGCCTCGTCCCCGTAGGCCACGATCCGCTCCGGGGTGTGATCGAGGGTGATCTTCTGGCCGAGGCCGTCGGTGAAGGTCCAGCTGCCGTCCGCTCCGGCGCTGCCCGATCCGGTACTGGATCCGGTGCTGGATCCGCCGCTCGACTCGCTGCCGCAGGCGGCCAGGGCCCCGACGGAGCCGAGGGAGAGGGCGAGCGCGGCGAGCGCGCCGCGTCGGGTGAGGTGCTGATGCTCAGCGGGCATGGGTGGGGTCTCCTTCGGAGGTTCCGGGGACGGGGGTGGACGAGATCGGCACGATCACCGGCAGCCCGGTGCGGGGGTCGGCGAGGATGTCGGCGTGCAGGCCGAACACCTCGGCCAGCATCGTCGAGGTGAGCACCTCGGCGGGCGCGCCCTCGGTGACCACGACGCCCTCCTTCATCACCACCATGTGGTCGCTGTAGCGAGCGGCCAGGTTGAGGTCGTGCAGCACCATCACCACGGTGCGGCCGCGCTCGGCGTTGAGCCGGCTGATCAGGTCGAGCACCTCCACCTGATGGGCCAGGTCGAGATAGGTCGTCGGCTCGTCGAGCAGCACCAGCTCGGTGTCCTGGGCGAGCGTCATGGCGATCCAGGCGCGCTGCCGCTGGCCACCGGAGAGCGCGTCGATCGGTCGATCGCGCAGTTCGGTGATGTCGGTGAGCGCCAACGCCTCCTCGACCACCTGCTCGTCCTCCGGCGACCATTGCCGGAACCAGCGCTGGTGCGGATGCCGACCGCGGCCGACCAGGTCGCGGACCAGCAGGCCGTCGGGGGCGATGGGGGTCTGGGGCAGCAGCGCGAGCCGGCGGGCCACCTCCTTGGTGGAGATGCCGGGTAGCGGACGGTCATCGAGGCGCACCTCGCCGCTGACCGGCTTGAGGAGCCGGGCGAGGGTGCGCAACAGGGTCGACTTGCCGCAGCCGTTGGGGCCGACGATGGCCGTCACCCGCCCGTCGCGGACGTCGAGGTCGACCTTGTGCAGCACCGGCGCCTCGCCGTAGCCGACGGTGAGGCCGCGGGCCTGGAGCCGGGTCATGCGTTCACCTTTCGATTGCGCCGCAGCAGCAGCCAGATCAGGTACGGCGCTCCGATGACGGCGGTCACCAGCCCGGCCGGGAGCGAGAACGGCAGCACCACCCGGGTGACCAGGTCCGCGGCGACGACCAGGACGGCGCCGTACACCATCGAGGCGAGCAGCGGCGGCCGCGAGCCACCGGTGAGCCGCAGCGCGATCTGGGGCATCACGAAGGCCACGAACTCCAACGGTCCCACCGAGGAGACCGACATCGCGGCCAGCCCCACGGCGGCGACCAGGATCAACAGCTGGGTGGTCTGGAGACGGACACCGAGCACGCGGGCGGTGTCGTCGCCGAGCTGCAGCGCGTTGAGGCGGAGCACCAGCAGGAAGCTCAGCGGGGCGAGCAGCACCAGCGTCACCAGCAGGGGCCAGGCCTGGTCCCAGCTGCGTGAGTTCAGCGATCCGTTGAGCCACACCGCCGCGCTGGCGGCGTCCTGGATCCGGGCACGCACCAGCAGCCACTCGGTGATGGCGGTCAGGGTGGCGCCCAGGCCGATGCCGATCAGCACCAGCCGGCCGCCGTCGATGCCGCGGCGCCAGGACAGCAGATAGAGCAGTGCCGCGGTGGCCAGGCCGCCGATCAGCGCGGCGACCGGCAGCCCGAGCTTCTGCAGTGTGCCGCTGACCAGGCCGCCGCCGTACCCGCTGGCGCCGCTGAGCACGATGGTGGCCACCGCCGCGGCCGAGGCGCCCTCGGTCACGCCCAGGATGTCCGGGCTGGCCAGCGGATTGCGGGCGAAGGTCTGGGTCAGCGCACCGGAGAGTCCGAGCGCGCAACCGGCGAGTACGGCGACCAGCGCCTGCGGCAGCCGGATCTGGTGGATGATGAACTGCTGGCCGGCATCGCCGCCGCCGAACAGGGTGGCAAGCACGTCCTTGAACGCGATGGTGTAGTCGCCCAGCGAGATGTCGAGCAGGAACAGCACGGCCAGCGCGACCACGCCGGCCGCGGTGGCGACCACGGCGCGTCTCGAGACCAGCCAGGAGGCCGGTCCGACGCGGACGGGGAGGCTGAGGGCCATCGCGGCTGGGGCTCCTTGTGATCTTCTCGGGCGGTGTGCGGGGGCGAGGTGTGGTCGGGTGCGAACGAGTGCGGGCGGGGTGCGGCGGTCAGATCCGGATGGTGCGGATGTGGCGAACGATGTAGATGAACACCGGCCCCCCGACCAGCGCCATCACGATGCCGACCTGGACCTCGGCCGGTCGCGCGATGACTCGGCCGATGATGTCGGCGGCCAGGAGCAGCAGCGCGCCGATGAGCGCCGAGTACGGCAGCACCCAGCGGTAGTCGACACCGGCCAGCGCTCGCGCGACGTGCGGCACCACCAGGCCGACGAACCCGATCGGTCCACAGGCCGCCGTGGCCGCTCCGGTGAGCAGCATCACCGCGGCCACGCCGACGATCCGGTGCACCAGCGGATGGATGCCGAGCGAGACGGCGGTCTCCTCGCCGAGCTGCAGCAGGTTGAGGGCCCGGGTGTTGAACAGCGCGACGACCAGGCCGACCACCATGAACGGCAGCACCTGCCAGAACACGTCCATGTCCCGACCCGCGACCGACCCGACCGCCCAGAACCGGTAGGCGTCGAGGGTCTGCTCGTCGCGCAGGATGACCGCCTGGGTGAAGGCGGAGAGGAGCGCGGAGACGGCCGCACCGGCGAGTACCAGCGAGACCGCGTCCGGTCCGCGACGCCCCGAGCCGATCGCGAAGACCGCCACCGCCGCGGCGCCGGCGCCGACCAGGGCGAACCAGGCGTACCCGGCCGGCGAGGTGACGTGCAGCAGCGTGATGCCCAGCACCACCGCCAGCGAGGCGCCGGAGGAGACGCCCAGCAGGCCGGGCTCGGCCAGCGGGTTGCGGGTGTGCCCCTGCATCAGCGCGCCGGCCGCGCCGAGACAGAGGCCGGCCCCGAGGGCGACCATGGTCCGCGGCACCCGGAGCTGGTGGATGACGGTCGAGGCATCCGAGCCGTCCGGCGAGAACAGCACGTGCAGCACGGTCCCGGGCGCGATCGACCGGGCGCCGACCGCCAGGCTCAACACGGCGGTGATCGCCAGCGCGACCAGCACCACCACCAGCCCGACCACCGGGTGTCGACGCGCGCGGTCGAGACCGAAGGAAGTCTTCGGAGCTGAGGCGAGCGCAGACACAAGAGGAAAGGCTAACCTAATGTCCTGCGGCCGACCATCTGGGCCGTGGCCCGGACCGCCGGGTGACCTAGCGGTGGTGCTCCCGCGTTCCCAGGAGTCCGCGGGTCGAGCCGGTAATCTCGTGGCGTGACGAGCGCATCGCGACATGAGGCGGCCGGGCCGCAGGCGGTGGGGGACTACACCCTGCTGGCCTCGCTGGGCCAGGGCGGCATGGGCGTGGTGCATCTGGCGCGCGATGGACGCACCGGGCAGCGGGTGGCGCTGAAGGTGCTGCGGCCGCAGATCGTCGGGGACGACGAGGGGCGGGCGCGGCTGGCCCGCGAGGTCTCCTCGTTGCAGCGGGTGCGTTCGCGCTGGGTCGCCGAGATCCTGGACGCCGACCCGTGGGGGCCGGTGCCGTACGTCACCACCCGCTATGTCCCGGGTCTCTCGCTGCACGACGAGGTGGTGGAGGAGGGGCCGGTCGCCGGCCGCGACCTGTACTGGCTGGCCCGTTGTCTGGCCGAGGGCATCCAGGCCTGTCACGACGCCGGCGTGCTGCACCGCGACGTCAAGCCCTCCAACGTCATCATGGAAGGTCGCACCCCGGTCCTCATCGACTTCGGGCTGGCCCGGGTCGCCGACGATCCGAAGATCACCCACACCGGCTGGCTGCTCGGGACCCCCGGCTACCTCCCGCCGGAGATCCTGCACGGTGAGGACGCCACCGCTGCCACCGACGTGCACTCGTGGGCCGCGACGGTCGCCTACGCCGCCACCGGACATGGACCGTTCGGGACGGGTCCGTCGATGGCGATCATGGATCGCGCGCGGCGTGGCCAGTACGACCTCACCGGGGTGCCGGCCCCGCTGCTCGACCTGCTCGCGGCCGCGCTCGACCCCGAGCCCGGGCGCCGACCGCAGCTGGGCGCCGTCCTGGCGTGGCTGCGCGATCCGGCCGGACCGCCGCCGGTGGGGACGGCACATCTCGGCCCCGCGGTGCCGGCCGCGGTGCCGGTCGAGGCCCCGGCCGAGAC
>NZ_JASGET010000051.1:0-18727 GCF_047606145.1 Nocardioides sp.
CGGGATCGAGCGCGCCCAGGCCGAGGCGGTCCGCCGCCAGCAGCGCCCGCCGGTCGGCGTCCCAGGCGTCGTGGGCGGCGGCCCAGTCGAGCAGATCGGCGTACCGTTCGGCGGCGTCGGGCTCGTCCAGCCGGGTCGCCAGCCGCTCGAGCTCCGCCACCCCCTCGCGCAGCGGCCGCAGCGCGGTGCCGAGCACGTCCGCGATGGTGGCGGTGTCGTGGAACGGCGGCTCCTGGGCCACGAGGACCAGGTCGTCGGGACGCTCGACATGCCCGGTGACCCGAGCGGTCGGCGGCAGGCGCCCGGCCACGGCGCGCAGCAGGGTGGACTTGCCGACCCCGTTCTCGCCGACCAGCGCCACCCGCCGCCCGGGTGCGGCGGTCAGGTCGATCCCGGTGAGCACCGGATCGGCGCGAAAGGCGACCCGGAGGTCGCGGACGATGATCGGCTGAGCGGGACGCGCGGACATGGCGATGGCCTTCGGGGAGGGGAACGACCCACCGGGCATGGCCGCGGACGCGGGTCGAGGTCAGCGCGTGATCAGCATGATGAGACCCGAGGCTACCCGATCGAGCCGGCCCGGCACACGCGATTTCAGCCGGCCCCGCGGGCTGGCGGTGTAGGCCCGCCACTGCGCCAGCCGGTCGCCGAAGATGTCATCCACCCGGCCCAGGGTGCCGCATTCAGCCGAAGGTCCGCACGCCGCGCAGGAACGTCCCGATCACCCGGCCGGTCAGGCTCCGGCCGTGCCAGGGGTTGTTCCGCGACAGCGAGAGCGAGTCGTCGCGGTCCACCACGAAGGCGGCCGCCGGGTCGACCAGGGTCAGGTTGGCCGGCTCGCCGACCGCGATCGGGCGACCGTGCCCGTCGAGGCCGGCGATCGTCGCCGGATTGGTCGACATCACCCGGGCGACTCCCGCCCAGTCGAGCAGTCCGCTGGCGACCATCACCTCGGCCACCACCGAGAGCGCCGTCTCCAGGCCGAGCATGCCGAACGCCGCGTCGACGAACGCGTGCTCCTTGTCCTGGCGCGCGTGCGGGGCGTGGTCGGTGGCCACCGCGTCGATGGTGCCGTCGGCCAACGCGGCCCGCAACGCCTCGACGTCCTCGGCCGGCCGCAGTGGCGGGTTGACCTTGTAGGTGGGGTCGTAGCCGGCGAGGAGGTCGGTGGTCAGCAGCAGATGGTGCGGCGCCACCTCGGCGCTCACCGCGATCCCCTGCGCCTTGGCCCACCGGACGACCTCCACGGAGCCGGCGGTCGAGACATGGGCGACATGGAGCCGCGACCCGGTGTGCCGGGCGAGCATCACGTCGCGGGCGACGATCACCTCCTCGGCCACGCCCGGCCAGCCCGGCAGCCCGAGCCGTCCGGAGAGCTCACCCTCGTGACAGCAGGCGCTCGGTCCGGCCAGGGCCGGATCCTGGCTGTGCTGGCTGATCACCCCGCCGTACGTCTTGACGTACTCCAGCGCCCGCCGCATCAGCAGCGGATCGGCGACGCACCGGCCGTCGTCGGAGAAGACCCGGACGGCCGCCGCCGAGCGGGCCATCAGGCCGATCTCGGCGAGCTCCTCGCCGGCCAGGCCCTTGCTCACCGCGCCGACCGGCTGGACGTCGACCAGGCCGGCATCCCGGCCCAGCTGCCAGACCCGCAGGGCGGCCTCGGCGGTGTCGGTGACCGGCGAGGTGTTCGCCATCGCCAGCACCGCCGTGTACCCGCCGGCCGCCGCCGCCTCGGACCCGGTCCGGACGGTCTCGGCGTCCTCCCGGCCGGGTTCGCGCAGGTGGGTGTGCAGGTCGACGAGGCCCGGCAACAGGACCAGGCCGGCGGCGTCGACGGTCTCGACATGCTCGCTGGCGCTCGCTCCTCGACCAGCCCCAGCACGCTCCCCGGCGCCCGCTACTCGATCGACGGAACGGATCAGCCCGTCCTCGACGTACACGTCGCACGGCTCGCCTCCCAGCGGCCGCGCTCCCCTGATCAGCAGTGACGACATCACGCCTCCTCTCCGGCCAGCAGGTGGTAGAGCACCGACATCCGCACCGCGACCCCGGCCGAGACCTGGTCCAGCACCCGGCTGCTGGCCGCGTCCGCGGCCTCCGGGGAGATCTCCAGGCCACGGTTCATCGGTCCGGGGTGCAGGATCGGTGTACGCTCCCCCAGCCTTGCCAGCCGGGTCCGGGTCAGCCCGTACTCCACCGTGTACTCACGGCCGGTGGGGAAGAACCCGCCGCTCATCCGCTCCCGCTGGACGCGCAGCATCATCACCGCGTCGACGGTCGGCAAGACGGCGTCCAGGTCGTTGCTCACCTCGAAGCCGTCGGTGCCGGACCACGGACCGACACCGGCCGGCATCAGGGTCGGCGGGGCGACGCCGACGACCTGGGCGCCGAGCCGGGTCAGGCAGGCCAGGTTGCTCCGGAAGACCCGGCTGTGGGTCAGGTCGCCGACGATCGCCACCCGACGCCCGGCCAGGTCCCCGAGCGCCCGCTGCAGGGTGTAGCAGTCCAGCAGCGCCTGGGTCGGGTGCTCGTGGGTGCCGTCGCCGGCGTTGATCACCGGGACGTCGACCCAGCCGGAGATCTGGTGGGCGGCGCCCGAGGCGGAGTGGCGCACCACCAGGCCGTCGATGCCCATCGCGGTGACGGTGAGCGCCGTGTCGCGCAGGGACTCGCCCTTGGAGGCCGAGGAGCCCTTCGCGGAGAGGTTGATGACGTCCGCGGAGAGCCACTTGCCGGCGATCTCGAAGCTCGACCGGGTGCGGGTGGAGTCCTCGAAGAACAGGTTGATCACCGTGCGGCCGCGCAGCGCGGGCAGCTTCTTGACCTGGCGCGACTGCACGTCGTGCATCTCGGTCGCGGTGGCCATGATGGTCGCGATGTCGTCGGCGGTGACGTCGTCGATGCTGCGCAGGTGTCGCATCAGGCCCCCTCCTCGACGATGCGGACCTCGTCGGTCCCGTCGGTCTCGACCAGTCGCAGCCGAACGTGCTCGGTGCGCGCGGTGGGCAGGTTCTTGCCGACGTGGTCGGCCCGGATCGGCAGCTCCCGGTGACCGCGGTCGACCAGCACCGCGAGTCGTACGGCGGCCGGGCGGCCGAGGTCGGAGAGGGCGTCGAGGGCCGCCCGGATGGTGCGCCCGGAGTAGAGCACGTCGTCGACCAGTACGACGGTACGGCCGTCGATGGAGCCGACGTCGGTGCGGTGCGGCGCCCGGGTCGGGTGGGAGCGCAGGTCGTCGCGGTACATCGTCACGTCGAGCGAGCCGGTGGCCACCGGCTCGTCCTCGACCTCGGCGATGCGGGCCGCGAGCCGCTTCGCGAGCGGTACACCGCGGGTGTGGAGCCCGAGCAACAGCAGGCCCTCGGCCCCCTTGTTGCGCTCCAGGATCTCGTGGGAGATCCGGGTCAGCGCCCGGCTGATGTCGTGCGCGTCGAGGACGACGCGTCCTTCGGTGTCGGCTGGCTCGCTCATCGCGCCTGCCCGACCTCCTTCTCCGCCTCACGGGACGGCTCGTTAAAGGATGTCTGTCGCCGCACACCCTAGCCGCCTTCGCCGGCGCCTCCCAGCCGCGGGTCGCCCGGTGGGGACCATTCGGTAGGGACCGTTCGGCAAGGTATGCAGGCCAGTGGGCGCTTCCCCGTTGGAACTCCACGAGGGAAGCACCCACTGCGCTGCATACCTTGCTGAGTTTTCCGCGCCAGCCCGGGCGGACTCAGACCTCGAGCAGCACCTTGCCGACGGTCCCGGCCTGGACCGCGTCGTGTGCGGCGGCGGTCTCCGCGAGCGGGTAGCGGTGCAGCGGCAGCCCGGCGTCCTCGCCGACCCGGAGCGCGCCGTCGGCCAACGCGGCGCCGATGTCGTCGGCGGCCGCCCGCAACAGCGCAGGCGTGAGGCCGTAGAGGATGACGAACTGGTAGCGCAGGTTCTTGGCGAACGTGGCCCGCACCGGCAGGGTGAGCTCGTCGCCTCCGTTGTTGGCGTAGATCGCCACGGTGCCGAAGTCGCGCAGCACGGCGCGGTCGAGGTCGTTGTTCGGCGCCGGCGCCACCTCGACCACCAGGTCGACCCCGGCGGGCGCGAGCGCACCGATCTCGGCGGCGACGTCGCCGCTGCGGTAGTTGACCACGTGGTGCGCGCCGGCGGCCGTGGCCAGCGCGGCCTTCGCCGCGCCGCTGACCGTGGTGATCACCGTCGCCCCGGACCAGCGGGCCAGCTGGATGGCCGCGTTGCCCACCGCGCCCGCGCCACCGGCGACCAGGACCGTCTGCCCGGCCATCGCGCCGGGTCCGAGCCGGTCACCTCCGTCTCCCGAGGTGAGCGCGCGGTGCGCCGTGACCGCCGGGACGCCCAGGCAGGCGCCGAGGTCGTAGTCGGCGGTGCCGGACCGCCCGGGCAGCGGGACGGCGCGCGCAGCCGGCAGCACGACGTACTCCGCCGCCGTGCCGTAGGCCCGGCCGTGCTGGGCGAGCAGCAGCCAGACGGCGTCGCCGACCCGGAGTCCGCTCACCCCGGGCCCGAGGGCGTCGACATCGCCGGCCCCGTCCTGTCCGGGGGTCACCTCCGGATAAGGCATGGCGCCGTACGTCGACCCGCCGCGCGCCTTCCAGTCGGTGGGATTCACCCCGGCCCGCCGCAGCCGGACCCGCACCTCGCCGGGGCCGGGCTCGGGGATCGGCCGGTCCACCACTCGCAGGACGGAGGACGGACCGGGCTCGGTGTAGACGACGGCGCGCATGGCACCGATGCTACGAGCGCGGGGTGAAGCGTCGGTCGATCTCGGCCGCGATCTCGGCCGACGGGATCCGATCCAGGTAGACCAGCCGGACGGCGCCGGGGTCCGGGTTGCCGAGGTCGGGGCCGCGCCACACCAGCCGTAGGCCGATCGCCTCCGCCGTCCGCCGCGAGGCCGTGTTGTGCTCCAGCAGGAAGGCCATCACCGGGCGGTCCGGATCGACGTCGTGGGCGGCCACCAGGGCCGCCTGGCCGGCCTCGCGGGCGTAGCCATGACCTTGCACCCGCGGACTGAGCCGGTAGTACAGGTTCCACCACGGCGCGTCCTCGGGGACGCAACAGCCGACCCGGCCGACCACGGTGTCGCCCCGGCCCGCGGCGCGCACCCGGACCGACCAGTAGCCCAGCCCACGCTCGGCGAACTGCCGCACGCTCTGCTCCACCATGGCGGCCCCGGTGGCCGGGTCGGTGTGCACGCCGCCGGGGAAGTGGGTCCACACGGCAGGGTCGGCGTGCAGGGTGAACAGGTCGCCGGCGTCGTCCGCGACGGGCAGGTCGAGCAGCAGCCCCGGCGTCCGGACCCGGGTCCAGTCCGACCGGCCGGGCCGCTCGGGCCGCTCGGGCCGCTCGGGCCGCTCGGGTTGGCCGGCCTGGGTCACAGTGCGCTGGCCATACCGGCGCAGGCCCGCAGCCAAGCCTCCCGGGACTGCGGCGAGAGTCGGGCGTAGTCGATGGTGGAGCCGTCGACCAGGATCGGGTCGAACGGGACCCGGTAGACGGCGCGGGTGCGCTGCTCGTAGACGTCGCACAGGTCCTGCGCCAGCCGCGCGTCGACCTTCGGCGACGGATCGGAGAGGACCGTGACACAGCGATGCTTGAGGTCCGGGAACCCGGACTCGGCCAGCGCGTCGAGCATCCACAGACCGCTGTAGCCGGTGTCCTCCCGCACCGTGCTGGTGACCACCAGCAGATCGGCCTGCTGGGCCGCGGCGAGCCAGTTCTCGGCCCTCATGTTGTTGCCGGTGTCGATCAGGAGGATGCGATAGAACCGCTCCAGCAGCCGGTGCACCGCGGCGAAGTCGTCGGCGTGGATCTGGCCGGTGACGTCGGGGCGTTCGTCGGAGGCGAGGACGTCGAAGTGGGCGTCGCCCTGGTTGCGCACGAACGCGCCCAGGTCTCCGATCCGGCTCTGGAAGACGTCGTTGAACTGGCCCAGGTCGTCGAGCAGCTCGCGGGTGGTGTTGCGGTGGCTGCTGCGCAGGCCACGGATGCCCAGCGTGCCGCGGGTCTCGTTGTTGTCCCAGCCGATCACGCCGCCACCGCGGACCGTGCCGAAGGTGTAGCCGGCCGCGAGTACGCCGGTGGTCTTGGCCGCCCCGCCCTTCGGGTTGACGAAGGCGATGGTGCGCGGACCATCGAAGTCGCGCTGGATCATCGCCCGGTCCTGGTGGTAGGCGAGCTCCGCCTTGCCCATCTTGGGTCGGATCAGGCCGCCGCTCAGACGCCGCACCCGGCCACGCCAGCCCCAGCTGGCCGGTCCGTGGCCGATCGTGTCCGCACGTCGCTCCAGGAAGTCGGTGGCGGTCATGAACCGGCGCGGCTCGGCCGCGGCCGGATCGGCCGCCGCGTGCTGCGCCGGAGCGTGCTGCGCCGCAGCAGGTTGAGCCGCAGCAGGTTGAGCCGCAGCAGGACGGGCGGGCGCCGGTCCCGCCGATGCCTGAGCCGCTGCCGCCGGCTCGACGGGTGTCGGCCGAGCCACCGGCGGCGGTGCCACCGGCGGCGGTGCCGCGGGCGGAGGTGCCGCGACCGGAGCCGCGGCACTCGGCATCGGGTCGGTCAGCGGATCGCCGATCGGCGGTCCCACCGGCGGCGGCAGCACCCGGGCGTCGTACGCCTCGACGGGCTGCGTGGCCGGGCCGGTGGTCGGTCCGGGTGCCTGTTCCTGAGTCATCTGCGCCTCCGAGTCCGCGGCTGTTGACTCCGAACAGGATAGGACCTCAGTCGGTCCGACCACCCGGGGCGTCGCTGTGCTCCCGGTCGATGGCGGCCAGGACCCCGTTGACGAAGGTGGGTGACTCGTCGGTAGACAGGTCGCCCACCAGCAGCGTCGCCTCGCTGAGTACGACGCCCGCGGGCACGTCCTCGGCGTACAGCAGCTCCCAGGTGGCCAGTCGCAGGACGTTGCGGTCCACCGCCGGCATCCGGTCGAGCGTCCAGTCGGTGGCGTGCTCGCCGACGATCTCATCGATCTGCTCGCGATGCTCCACCACCCCGCGCACCAGGGTGACGGTGTAGGGATTGGTCGGCGCCTCGCCCTCGGCGATCTGCTGATCGAGCAGATCGCCGGCGCCGAGCCCACGGGCCTCGGCGGCGAAGAGCAGATCGAGCGCGCGCTTGCGGGCCTTGGTCCGCGCGGTCCCGGTGCCGACCCGCTCCGACGGGTCGCGTGGCCGGCCCTGCTGGTCCGACTGGGTCATCAGGCCTTCACACGGCTCAGGTAGGAGCCGCCGTCACGGGTGTCGACCTTGATCTTCTCGCCCTGCTCGATGAAGAGCGGGACCTGGATCTCGGCGCCGGTCTCCAGGGTGGCCGGCTTGGTGCGACCGGTGGCGGAGTCGCCGACCACGCCGGGCTCGGTGTAGGTGATGACCAGCTCGACCGACGGCGGCAGCTCGATGAAGAGCACCCGGCCCTCGTTGGTGGCCACGATCGCCTCGGTGTTCTCCAGCATGAAGTCCGCGGCGTCGCCGATCAGCTCCGGGGCCACCTCGAGCTGCTCGTAGGACTGGACATCCATGAAGACGAAGTTCGAGCCGTCGTTGTAGAGGTACTGCATGGTCCGCTTGTCGACGGTGGCGGTCTCGACCTTGGTGCCGGCGTTGAAGGTCTTGTCGACGTTCTTGCCCGACTCGACGTTCTTCAGCTTGGTCCGCACGAACGCCGGCCCCTTGCCGGGCTTGACGTGCTGGAACTCGACCACCTGCCAGAGCTGGCCGTCGAGGTTGAGAACCATGCCGTTCTTCAGGTCGTTCGTGGTTGCCATTGCGGTGGATGCCAGCCTTTGCGTCGATGCAGGTGTCAAGAGTTCGGTGGCGCCCCCGGGCGCCAACAGCAGATCCTATCGACGTACGACGCCGGAGGGCGAAATCCCGCCAGCGCCGCCGACCGGGCCCTCCTTCCCCACGCCGCCGACCCTCCGCGTCGGGTCAGCCGATCGAGCGCGCGACCAGCGCCAGCGCCTCGGCGTACCCGTCGAGACCACGACCGGCGATGACATGCGACGCGTGCGGCGAGACCACCGAGAAGTGCCGCCACTCCTCCGGGCGGGTGAACGGGTCGGAGATGTGCACCTCGATCAGCGGCGCGGTGAGCTGAGCGCAGGCATCGTAGACGGCGTAGGAGTAATGGGTGAACGCGGCGGCGTTGAGGACCACCGGGATCGACTCGTCCGCGGCGGTGTTGAGCCAGTCGACGATGTCGCCCTCGTGGTTGCTCTGCCGGACCTCGACCGCGAGACCGAGGTCGAGGCCCCATTCCACGCAACGCTCGGCCAGCTCGGCGTAGGTGGTGTGGCCGTAGATCTCCGGCTGCCGCTTGCCCAGCCGGTTGAGGTTGGGGCCGTTGATGACGTACACCGTGGCGCTCTGGCTCACCGCTCCGCTCCTTCGCCCTCGGCGTGGGTCGCGCTGACGGCCTCGTACGCCGAGCGCAGCTGTGTCTCGTCCGGACCGGCCAGGATCATCGGCTCGGCCAGACCGCGCAGCACCAGGAACCGCAGCTGCGAGCCGCGTGCCTTCTTGTCCACCCGGATGGTGCCGATCAGCTCGTCGAAACCCGTTCCGGCCACGCTCGTGCTGCCGATGTCGGTGGGCAGCCCGACCCGGCCGAAGGCGGTACGGTGCCGCGCGACGATCTCGTCGCCCAGCAGTCCCGCGGCGCGGGCCAGCTCGGCGGCGTAGACGCAGCCGACGGCGACCGCCTCGCCGTGCCTGATCGCATAGCCGGAGTGCTTCTCGATCGCGTGGCCGAGGGTGTGGCCGTAGTTGAGCACCTCCCGGCCCGGATGTCCGGGGCCGAGCGCGGAGGCGGTGCCGGACTCCTTCAGGTCGGCGGCGACCACCCGGGCCTTGACTCGGATGGCGCGTTCGATCAGCTCGGTGAGCACCGCGGACCCCGGGACGATCGTCTCCGGGTCGTTCTGCTCGACCAGGGTGAGGATCTCCGGGTCGGCGATGAAGCCGCACTTGACCACCTCGCCGAGTCCGGCCACCAGCTCGGCCCGGGGCAGGGTGTCGAGCAGGTCGAGATCGCAGAGCACGGCGGCGGGCTCGTAGAAGGAGCCGACCAGGTTCTTGCCGGCGCCGGTGTTGATCCCGGTCTTCCCACCGACGGCGGCGTCCACCATCGCCAGCACCGTGGTCGGCACGTGCACCACCCGGACGCCGCGCAGCCAGGTCGCCGCCACGAACCCGCCCAGGTCGGTGGTCGCGCCGCCGCCGAAGGTGACGACCGCGTCCGAACGGGTGAACCCCTTCTCCCCCAGCGCCTCCCAGCAGTCCGCGGCCACCCCGGCGGTCTTGGCGTCCTCGCCGTCGGGCAGCCCGAGGCCGAGCACGTCGTAGTGCGCCAGCAGGACGTCCAGCACCGGTTGGGCCTGCTCGGCCAGTTCGGCGGCGTAGAGCAGCGCGACCCGTTCGACGCGGGACCCGACCAGCCCGGGGAGCCAGCCGATCAGGTCGTGACCGACCAGGACGTCGTACGGCGCGCTCCCGGTGACCGGGATGAGGGTCGGTTCGCTCACGTGTGCTCCTTCAGCCAGACGTGCACCTCGTCGGCGACCTCCCGGGCGGTCCGCCCGTCGGTGTCGACCACGACGGTCGCCACCGACTCGTACATCGGCGCCCGTTCCTCCAGCAGGGTCCTGATCCGGCCACGCACGTTGCCGAGCAGCAACGGCCGACCGGAGTTGAGCCCGACCCGCTTGACCGCGTCGGCGAGACCGACCCGCAGGAAGACCACCGTGTGGTCGCGGAGCAGCGCCCGGGTCTCGGGGTCGAGGACGGCGCCCCCGCCCAGCGAGACGACCCCGTCGTGCTCGGCCAGGCTGGTCGCCACCTGCTGCCTCTCCAGCTCGCGGAAGTAGGCCTCGCCCCGCTCCACGAACAGGTCCTGGATCGACAGACCGACCCGGCGGACGATCTCCTCGTCGGTGTCGCGCAGGGTGAGGCCGAGGTCGTCGGCGAGCAGCCGACCGACGGTCGTCTTGCCGACCCCCATCGGACCGACCAGCACGACGCGGGGTGCGCTCACCGGTACCTCAGGTTCGCCAGGTAGGACTCGGCGTTGCGCCGGGTCTCGCCGACCGAGTCGCCGCCGAACTTCTCCAGCACCGCGTCGGCCAGGACCAGCGCCACCATCGCCTCGGCCACCACGCCCGCCGCCGGGACCGCGCAGACGTCGGAGCGCTGGTGGTGCGCCACCGCCTCCTCACCGGTCGCCAGGTCGACGGTGCGCAGTGCCCGCGGCACCGTCGCGATCGGCTTCATCGCGGCCCGCACGCGGAGCACCTCCCCGGTGCTCATCCCGCCCTCGGTGCCGCCGGAGCGACCGGACGCGCGGCCGATCCCGTCCGATCCGGGCACGATCTCGTCGTGCGCCTGGCTGCCGGGGGTGGCGGCGAGCGCGAACCCGTCGCCGACCTCGACGCCCTTGATCGCCTGGATCCCCATCAGCGCGCCGGCCAGCCTGGCGTCCAGCCGCCGGTCCCAGTGCACGTGCGAGCCGAGCCCCGGCGGCAGGCCGTGCACGACCACCTCGACGACGCCCCCGAGGGTGTCGCCGTCCTTGTGCGCCTGGTCGATCCGGGCGACCATCGCCGCCGCCGCCGCCTCGTCGGCGCAGCGCACCGGGTCGGCGTCGATCCGGGCCAGGTCACCGGGTCCGGGCACCACGCCGTCGGGGACGCGTACGCCGCCGAGCTCGATCACATGGGAGAAGACGCCGATGTCGGCCACCTGCCACAGGAAGGCGCGCGCCACCGAGCCGAGCGCGACCCTGGCCGCGGTCTCCCGGGCCGAGGCTCGCTCCAGCACCGGACGGGCATCGTCGAAGTCGTACTTCTGCATCCCGACCAGGTCCGCGTGACCGGGCCGGGGCCGGGTCAGCGGTGCGTTGCGCGCCTGGTCGGCCAGCTCGGCCTCGTCGACCGGGTCGGCCGCCATCACCTGCTCCCACTTGGGCCACTCGGTGTTGCCGACCTCGATGGCCACCGGGCCGCCCTGGGTCTGCCCGTGCCGGACGCCGCCGATCACGGTGACCGCGTCCTGCTCGAACTTCATCCGCGCCCCGCGGCCGTAGCCGAGCCGCCGCCGCGCCAGCGCGTCGGCGATCTCGGCGGTGGTGATCTGGACGTGGGCCGGGAGACCCTCGAGGATCGCGACCAGGGACGGACCATGGGACTCGCCCGCGGTGAGCCAACGCAGCATGCCCCCAAGTCTTTCATCCCACCCTCGCCGCGCGCCGCGCCCCCGGTGTTGCTGAGACACCCACCCCTCTCCGTGCGAGTCGGTCCTTAGGTCGCCCGAGTCAGTCGTTCGGTGGCCCGAGTCGGTCCTTCGGACGCGCGAGTCGGTCCTGGGTGGCCGGTCAGATCCGGCGGGCCCGATGCACGACCAGATCAGCGTTGATCATGACCCGGTCGGGCAGTGCGGCGCCGAGCTCGCTCAGGGTCGCGGTGCGGTCGGCGTCGGAGAGCAGCTGGTACGCCGAGACGGTGCTCAGGTGGCGCAGATATTGCTCCCGGGTCAGCTCCGACCGGCGGCGTACGACGTCCTGGGTCACCTCGTCGAACCGGTCGTCGGCCAGCAGCTCGTCGCCAGGCCAGTCCAGGCCACCGAAGTTCGGCGCCGCCGGGTGGACGCCGTCGGGCAGCAGCGCGCTGATGAGCTCGGTCTCCCGACGCTCCAGCGCGCCGTCGGCGAGCACGATCGGACCGCCGACGAACCCGACCGCGCCGCCCGGCCGGACCAGTGCCGCCGTCCGATCCCAGCGGCCGACCGGGTCCGTCCAGTGCCAGGCCGCCGCGGCGTACAGCAGATCGAAGACGCCGTACGCCGCGGGGTCCACCTGCTCGAACGCACCCGGGATCGGCTCGACCGGCAGCCCCTCGCAGGTGCGCGCGAGGACCGCCAGCATCCGCGGATCCGGCTCGACGGCACTCACCGCGATCCCGGCCGCGGCCAGCACTCGGGTCGCCTTGCCCGTGCCCGCCCCGATCTCGATCGCCCGGGTCACCTGGCCATGTGCCGGAGCGGTCAGCAGCGCCACCAGCCCGGTCGGGTAGCCGGGTCGATATCGCTCGTAGTCCTCCGCCACCGACCCGAACGTCAGCGCGCGTTCCATGCGCCAAGCCTGGCATGACCGCAAGCGCCGTCTCCCTTCACCCCAAAGACCGACTCGCGCCCGCTAACGACCGACTCGCCCGTCCCGAGGACCGACTCGGCTCAGGAGAACGCCGGCCCGAGCAGGGCTCCGGCCAGGGCGCCGAGGGCCAGGAACGGCCCGAACGGGAGCGCCTGGCGCAGCGCGGCCGGCGAGCGCAGCGCCAGCGCCCGTCCCACGCCCCAGAGCACGAAGATGATCAGGGCGCCGTACAGCCCGAGCAGCCACTGCTGCCAGCCCAGCCGGCCGAGCAGCAGCCCGATCAACGCGGCCAGTCGGACGTCACCGAAGCCCATCCCGGCACGCCTGATGAACCACAGCAGCCAGAACACCGAGCGGGCCATCAGCATCGCCACCAGGGCGCGCACCAGCACCCGGGTGTCGTGCCAGATCGCGTATTCGGCGAGCAGCAGGACCAGCAGGGCCCCGGTGACCGGCAGCACCACCAGCCGCGGCAGCAAGCGGGTGCGCCAGTCGACGACGGCGAGCAGGACCAGTACCGGGATCGACGGCAGCCAGCCGACCAGAGCCCGGTCCGGGCCGAGGACGAGCGCCACGGCGCCGGCCGCGACGGCGCTGACCAGCGCGGTCCACCGGCCCAGGTGCGGCGACGCGGCGACGTCCGCGTACGGCTCCTTGGCGGACTCGGTGAGAGGCTGGGTGAGAGGCTCGGGGATCCGGGCGATGAGGGTCGGCACCCGGGCGCCGAGCACGCCCGCCACCGCCGCGCCGGCCAGCGCGACCCCCCACGTCGTCATCACCGCATCGTCATCCGGGCGGCACGCTCTCCTCGGCGCGTTCGACGCCGAGCGCTCGCCGCCCCGCCCGGCGCATCACCTCGAGATCCGGCGTCCGGGAGGTGTACAGCTCGAACTGGGCGACCGCCTGGTGCGCCAGCAGGTCCAGGCCGGTGACCACGGTGCCGGTCGCGGCCGCGGCCAGCGGCGTCGGCCACGGGTCGTAGACGACCTCGAAGAGCACCGGCACGTCTCGCCACCGGTCGACCAGGCCGGGCGTCTGCGCCCGGGCCGGGACGGTGGAGACCAGGATCTCGGCCTCCGGGTGCGCCTCCAGCGGCAGCACCGAGACCTGCGGCGCGGCCGGATGCCCGGCGATCACCGAGAGTGCCTCGCGGGCCCGGGTGACGTCGCGGGCCAGCAGCGTGACGCTGCGCGCGCCGAGCTCGACCAGCGCCAGCCCGGTGGAGGCGGCGGTCGCGCCGGCGCCGAGGATGGCGCCACGGGTGATCTCCGCCCCGGTGCGCTCACGGACGGCCGCCACCGCGCCGGCGAGATCGGTGTTGTCGCCCGCCCAGCCGGTGGAGGTGCGCACCAGGGTGTTGACCGATCCGGCCAGCCGCGCGCGCGGCGAGAGCGAGTCGGCCAGCGCATGGGCCTCGCGCTTGAGCGGCATCGTCACCGACAGTCCCCGCCACGGCGAGGGCGGCCACGGGCCGCCGAGCCCACCGACGAACTCGGCGAGCCCTCCCGCCGGGACCCGGATCGCGTCGTAGCTCCAGCCGGCCAGTCCGAGGTCGTCGTACGCCGCGCGGTGCAGCGCCGGGGACAGCGAGTGCTCGATCGGGTCGCCGAGCACCGCACACCGCATCGTCAGGGGGCCAGGCTCAGCAGGCATCGGAGGTCTCGCAGTACCGCTGGAACTGGGCGACCGCCTTCTCGTGCTCGGCGTAAGTGGTGGAGAAGACCGTCTTGCCGGTACGCAGGTTGACCACCACCCAGTAGAGCCAGTCCCCCGTGGCCGGGTGCAGCGCGGCCTTGATGGTGGTCTCGCCCGGTGAGCCGATCGGCCCGGGCGGCAGCCCGTCGTGCTGGTAGGTGTTGTACGGCGAGGAGTTGTTCCGCTCCTCGGCGGTGGTCCACACCTGCCCCTTGATCCCGTTCGCGTAGGCGACGGTGGCGTCCGACTGCAGTCTCATGCCGGCGTCGAGGCGGTTGTAGATGACCCGGGCCACCTTGGGGTAGTCCTGATCGCGCTTGGCCTCGTACTCCAGGATGCTCGCCACGGTGAGCACCTGCTCCTGGGTCAGGCCGAGCTTCTTCGCCCCGGCCGCCACGTCGAGCTCGTCCAGCTCCTCGACCGTCTTGGCCACCATCTGGTGCAGCAGCTCGGCCGCCGTCTCGCCCGGCACCACGTCGTAGGTGGCCGGGAAGAGATAGCCCTCCGGGTTGCCGTCGGCGGAGGCGGGCAGCCCGAGCGCATCGGTGTCCTCGAGCGCCTTGACCAGCGCGTGGCGCTTGAGGTCGGTCCGCTTCGCGATCAGGGTGACGATGTCGCGCACCCGGGCGCCCTCGGTGACGGTGACCTTCGTGCTGACCAGCTTCTTCGGGTTGACCAGGATGGCCAGAGCGGCGCTGGCCTTCATCTCCTTCTTCAGCTGGTAGTAGCCGACCTGGATGCTGCTGGAGCTGGAGTCCTCCTTGGCCGCGTCGATGAACGCGTCGGCGGACTCCACCACCCCCGCCTTCTCCAGGTTGTTCCCGATCGCGGTCGCGCTGTCCCCGCTCTTGACCTCGAAGAGCACCCTGCCGTGACCCGGCCCCGGGTAGTCGGCGGCGCTGGAGAGGTGGTCCTTGAGGTAGTCGTAGGCCCGCGAGCCGCCGTACCACACCCCGGCGACCACGACGGCCAGCGCGACCAGCACCGCCAGGCAGCCGGGCACGCGGCGCCGGCGGCGCTTGGCACGCCGCCGCCCACCCGAGGAGTACGGCGATCCGCCGGCGGCCCCGAACAGGTCGGTGCCCGCGTTGGGCCGCTCGGGTTGCGTCATCGACTCTCCTCGACGATCTCTCCGGGCGCGTTGCCGGAGTTGCGTTCGGTGTCCAGGGCGTGCTGGAGGATCAGCACCGCGGCAGCCTGGTCCACGACCGCCCGGCGCGCGGCTCCTCGCCGGCCGCGGTCGGCCAGCATAGCCTCAGCCGAGACCGTGGTCAGCCTCTCGTCGACCAGCCGCACCGGGATCGGGGAGATCCGGCGGGCCAGCGCCGCGGCGAAGTCGCGCACCTTGGCGGTCGCCGGGTTCTCCCCACCGCGCAGCGAGCGAGGCAGCCCGACGACCACCTCGACCACCTCGCTCTCCTCGGCGATCTCGCGCAGGATCGCCGCGATCCGGCGCAGGTCACCCTTGCCGCGACGTACGGTCTCGACCGGGGTGGCGAGGAATCCGGTGGGATCGCTGCGGGCGACGCCGATCCGAGCGTCACCGGGATCGATCCCGAGCCGGACTCCCGGCCGCATCAGCTCTCGGCCTGGGCGATCAGGCGGGGCACCAGGGCGAGCGCCTCGTCGATCCGGGCGACATCGGTGCCGCCGCCCTGGGCCAGGTCGGCCTTGCCGCCGCCCCGGCCGCCGAGCAACGGGCCCAGCTCGCGCACCAGCGCACCGGCGGCCAGCCCACGGGCCTGGCCCGCCTCATTCACCGCGGCCACGATGGCCACCTTGCCATCGAGGTCGCCGAGCAGCACCACCACCGCTGGCCGATCGCCTGCCGCCGCGGTGAGCCGGGCCCGGACGTCGAGGGCGAGCGTCCTGGCCTCACCCGCACCGAGGCCACTGGCGTGGTGCGCCACCACCGCGACGCCGTGCACGTCCGCGGCCGTCTCGGCGATGCTGCCGGCCGAGGCGAGCAGCTGCGCGGTGCGCAGCCGCTCGAGCTCCTTCTCGGTCGCCTTGAGCCGGTCCACCAGGTCGCCGACGCGACCGATCAGGTCGTCGGGCTGGGCCTTGAGCAGGCTGGTCAGCGAGGAGACGACGTCCCGCTCGCGGGCCAGGTAGTCGAAGCCCTCGACGCCGGTGAACGCCTCGATCCGGCGATTGCCGGAGCCGACCGAGGACTCCCCGGTCACCACCAGGGTGCCGATCTGCGAGGAGTGCTCGACATGCGTGCCGCCGCACAGCTCGCGGCTCCACGGACCGCCGATCTCGACCACCCGCACGCTCGAGTCGTCGTACGTCTCGCCGAACAGCGCGATCGCCCCCCACTCCTTCGCCTGGTTCAGCGGCATGTACTGCCAGGAGACCGGCAGGTCGGCACGCAGGGCGTTGTTGGCCACCTGTTCGATCTCGCCGAGCTGGCCGGGCGTCAGCGCCTTGGTCCAGCCGAAGTCCAGCCGCAGGTAGCCCGGTCGGTTGAACGATCCGGACTGCAGCGCGGTCGGGCCGAGCACCTCGCGCAGCGCGGCATGGATGACGTGGGTGCCCGAGTGCGCCTGACGGGCGCCTAGGCGCCACTCGGGATCCACCCGGGCCTGCACCGTCCCGGCGGCCTCGTAGGCGCCGTCGACGACGCGCACCTGGTGCACCACCAGGCCCTTGACCGGACGCTGTACGTCGAGCACCTCCAGCCGGCCGCCGTCGAACTCGATGATGCCGGCGTCGGCCGCCTGGCCACCGGACTCGGCGTAGAACGGCGTCCGGTCCAGGATCAGCTCGCCGATCTGGCCGCCCGCCAACGCCCCGACCGGCCTGCCCTCGTGCAGCAGCGCGACCGGGTGGGACTCGGTCTCCCGGGTGGAATAGGCCTGCCAGTCGGTCGGGCCCTCGGTGTCGAGGATGGTGCGATACACCGACAGGTCGGCGTGTTGTCCCTTCTTCGCCCGGGCATCCGCCTTGGCGCGCTCGCGCTGCTCGGCCATCAGACCGCGGAAGCCCTGCTCGTCGACCTGGAGACCGGCCTCGGCGGCCATCTCCAGGGTGAGGTCGATCGGGAAGCCGTAGGTGTCGTGCAACGCGAACGCCCTCTCGCCCGGGAACGTGGTGGCACCGCTGCGCTTGAGCTCACCGGCGGCGAGGTCGAAGATCTGGGTGCCCGACTCGAGCGTCTTGCGGAACGTCTCCTCCTCGGCCACCGCCACCCGCAGGATGCGGTCCCACTCGTGGTGCAGCTCGGTGTAGGTCTCCCCCATCCGGTCGCGGGAGACCGACAGCAGCTCCGGCATGGCGGGGTCGGCGTAGCCGAGCAGCCGGACGTTCCGGATGGCCCGTCGCATCAGCCGGCGCAGCACGTAGCCGCGCCCCTCGTTGCCGGGGGTGACCCCGTCGCTGATCAGCATCAGCGAGCTGCGCACGTGGTCGGCCACCACCCGGAACCGGACGTCGTCCTCGGCCGCGTCGGCCCCGCCCGCGGCGTACTTCTTGCCGGTCAGCTCCTCGGTCCGCTCGATCACCGGGAAGACCACGTCGGTCTCGTACATGTTGTTCTTGCCCTGTAGCAGGTAGGCGACCCGCTCCAGACCCATGCCGGTGTCGATGTTGCGCTGCGGCAGCGCACCGGCGATGTCGAAGTCCGACTTGGAGCGCACCGCGGAGAGCTCGTCCTGCATGAAGACGAGGTTCCAGAACTCCAGGTACCGGTCGCCCGCATCCCAGTCGCGATCGGCACCGAAGGCCGGACCGCGGTCGATCAGGATCTCCGAGCACGGCCCACCGGGACCGGGCACGCCCATCGACCAGTAGTTCTCCGCCGGTGGCAGCCGCACGATCCGGTCGTCGGGCAGACCGGTGATCCTCCGCCACAGCCCGACCGCCTCGTCGTCGCCGTCGAGCACGCTGGGATAGAGCACCGATTCGTCGAGACCGAAGCCGCCGTCGGCGAGCGGCTTGGTGACCAGCTCCCAGGCGAGCGTGATGGCGCCCTCCTTGAAGTAGTCGCCGAAGGAGAAGTTGCCGCACATCTCGAAGAAGGTGCCGTGCCGGGTGGTCTTGCCGACCTCTTCGATGTCGGGCGTCCGGATGCACTTCTGCACGCTGGTGGCACGACGGAACGGCGGCGTGGCCTGCCCGAGGAAGTACGGCTTGAACGGGACCATCCCGGCGTTGACGAAGAGCAGGTTGGGATCGTCGAGCAGCAACGACGCCGACGGGACCACCGTGTGCTCTCCGATGGTGGTGTCGGTGGCGAAGTGCGCGGTGAAGCGCCGTCGGATCTCCGCGGTGCTCAACCCGCTGGTGGTGCCGGACTCGGTCACTGGCCGTCCTTCTCGATCTCGGGGACCTGGCGGCTCCCGATCTGGTCGTGCGTGCTCTGCTGGTCGATGCTCCGGTGGTACGCCGCCGAGTAGCGCTGTCTCAACTCGTTTTCCTTCTCCGCCTTGCCCTCGACGAGCTCCTCGCGCAGCACCCGGGCCCCCGCACCGAACGCCGCCACCCGCATCCGCAGGCCCTCCGCGGTGAACGCCTCCGCGGCGCGGCGACCGCGGATCATCGCGTAGACGCCCACCCCGGCGCCGGCGACGAACCAGACGGCCCGCTTCACGCCGCGTCTCCGGCGCGATGCCGGGCGCGGTACTCGCGCAGTGCCTCCCGGACCTCCACCTTGCGCGCCTTGCGCGCACGCTTGAGCTCCTGTCGCATCTCGAACCATGCCCGGTTGCGCACCGCGGGCGAGAACGCTCGCCGTACGCCGTGTGCCCACGCGGCGGTGTGCACGGCGGCGTCGCGCAGCACCGCATCGGCGAACGCCGGGGCACGCAGCTGTACGGCGGCCCGGTCGCCGGCGGGCGCCGGCTCGACCGCGCCGAGCGAGGTGATCACGTAC
>NZ_JASGET010000052.1:0-6294 GCF_047606145.1 Nocardioides sp.
CGCCGGGGTCGGAGGGCCGCCCGCCGACGACGCCCAGCCGACGGCCGCGGCGGTCCCGTCCCGGCCGGCTCCGGTCGAGCCCGTCGCCTCCGAGCCCGTTGCCTCCGGGCCGGTCGCCGCCGACCAGGTCTCGGCCCGGCACGGCCTGGCCGCGCGCAAGGAGCGCCGCGCCGCCAAGAACGCGCATCGCCAGGCCGTGCGGCAGGCCTACCAGGCGGCGTACGCCAAGGAGAAGTCGAAGAGCTGAGCTGATCCACCGGCCGACATCGGAGAAAGCTCGACGGCCACTGTCCCCCATGGCACCGGCCGTTCGTCTCGATGATGAGAGATGATCCCCGAAGGAGGCAGCTCATGAGGTACGCACTGCTCATCTATCCCAAGCCCGGCAGCCATGAGGCGCTCGAGCCGGAGGAGTACCGGCCGGTCAATGCCGAGTATCTGGCGCTGCGGGAGGACCCGCGCTGTCTCGGCGGCGCCCATCTGAAGCCCGCCGAGACCGCGACCACCGTGCGTCACAGCCTCGGCGACGCCTTGATCACCGACGGCCCGTTCGCCGACACCAAGGAGGTGCTCGGCGGCTACTACGTGCTCGAGGCGGCCGACCTGGACGAGGCCTTGGAGTTCGTCCAGCGGATCCCGGCGATCCGGCTCGGCGGCGCGGTCGAGGTCCGCCCGGTGGTGGAGATCCCGACCGAGGACGCCTTCTGATCGAGGAGGTCTTCCGGCGCGACTGGAGCCGCGTCCTGGCATCCCTGTGCGGCGTCCTCGGCGACCTCGACCTCGCCGAGGACGCCGCACAGGAGGCCTTCGCGATCGCCGCCGAGCGGTGGCCCCGCGACGGGATGCCACGGCACCCGGTCGCCTGGCTGGTGACCACCGGCCGCAACCGTGCCATCGACCGGCTGCGCCGCGAGCGGGTGCTGACCGACAAGCTCCGCCTGCTCCCCCACGACCGAGGGACCGCGATGATGGACGACCTCGACCTCGACCTCGACCTCGACGACGGCACGATCGGCGACGAGCGCCTCGAGCTGATCTTCGCCTGCTGCCATCCGGCGTTGGCCACCCACGCGCAGGTGGCGCTGACGCTCCGGGCGCTGGGCGGTCTCAGCACCGAGCAGATCGCGCACGCCTTCCTCGTCTCCGAGGAGACGATGAAACGCCGCCTCTCCCGGGCCAAGGCCAAGATCAAGGCGACCGGGATCCCGTTCGCGGTGCCAGCCGACCGGGTGCTGCCGGACCGGCTCTCGACGGTGCTCGCGGTGGTCTACCTGATCTTCAACGAGGGCTATCCCGAGCGCAGCGATCTCGCCGCCGAGGCGATCCGGCTGGGCCGGCTGCTGACCGAGTTGATGGCCGACGAGCCCGAGGCGTACGGGCTACTGGCCCTGATGCTGCTGCACGACTCACGTCGACGGGCGCGGGTGGTGGGCGACGAGCTGGTCCCGCTCGCGGAGCAGGACCGCTCGCTCCATGACCGGGCCGAGGTCGAGGCCGGCCGGTCCGCACTCGATCGGGCGCTGGCCCTGCGGCCGGCGACGGGGCCGTATGTGCTCCAGGCGGCGATCGCCTCGCTGCAGGCCGACGACGAGATCGACTGGCACGAGATCACCCTTCTCTACGAGCGGCTCGAGCGCCTCACCGGCTCGCCGGTGGTCACCCTGAACCGGGCGGTGGCCATCGCCGAGGCGGGCGAGCCCGAGCGAGCACTCGAGCTCGTCGACTCCCTCGATCTCGACGAGTACCGCTACCTGCATTCCACCCGGGCCGAGCTGCTACGCCGCCTCGGCCGCGACCAGGAGGCCCGTGCGGCGTTCGAGCGTGCCGTGCGGTTGGCCACCACCGAGCCCGAGCGTCGACTCCTGGCCCGTCGGCTCGCGCAGCTGTGAGCGAGTGCGCGCGCCTCGCTCAGACCAGAGAGACCAGATCGGCGTAGGACTCGTTCCACAGATCCTCCACGCCGTCGGGCAGGATCAGCACCCGGTCCGGCTCGAGGGCGTGCACGGCACCCTCGTCGTGGGTGACCAGCACGATCGCACCCTGGTAGCGCCGGATGGCGTCGAGCACCTCCTCCCGCGAGGCCGGGTCGAGGTTGTTGGTCGGCTCGTCGAGCAGCAGGACGTTCGCACTGGAGACCACCAGTGCGGCGAGCGCGAGCCGGGTCTTCTCGCCGCCGGAGAGCACGCCCGCCGGCTTGTGCACGTCCTCCCCGGTGAACAGGAACGAGCCGAGCACGGAGCGGGCATCGGTGTCGGTCAGCTGCGGGGCGGCGTAGGCCATGTTCTCCAGCACGGATCGGCCGACGTCCAGCGTCTCGTGTTCCTGGGCGTAGTAGCCGACCTTGAGCCCGTGACCGGGCACGACCATGCCGGTGTCCGGCTTGTCGACCCCGGCCAGGATCCGCAGCAGCGTCGTCTTGCCGGCACCGTTGAGCCCGAGGATGACCACCCGGGAGCCCTTGTCGATGGCCAGGTCGACGTCGGTGAAGACCTCCAGCGAGCCGTACGACTTCGACAGACCCGCCGCGGTGAGAGGCGTCTTGCCGCAGGGCGCGGGCGAGGGGAACGCGATCGCCGCCACCTTGTCCGCCCGCCGCTCCCCCTCGACCCCGGCGAGCAGCCGCTCGGCCCGCTTGAGCATGTTCTGCGCCGCGGTGGCCTTGGTCGCCTTGGCCCGCATCTTGTTGGCCTGGTCCGTGAGCGTCTTCGCCTTGTTCTGCGCGTTGAGCAGCTCGCGCTTGCGGCGCTTCTCGTCGGTCTCGCGCTGGGTCAGGTAGTGCCGCCACCCCATGTTGTAGGTGTCGATCGTCTCCCGGTTGGCGTCTAGATGCAGCACCCGGTTGACGGTCTGCTCCAACAGCTCGTTGTCGTGGGAGATGACGATGAAGCCGCCCTTGTAGGTCCGCATCCAGTCCCGCAGCCAGACGATCGAGTCGGCATCGAGGTGGTTGGTCGGCTCGTCCAGGATGAGCACGTCGGCGCCGGAGAAGAGGATCCGGGCCAGCTCCACCCGCCGCCGCTGCCCCCCGGAGAGGGTGCCGAGCGGCTGCTCCATCAACCGATCCGGGATGCCGAGCGAGCCCGCGATCTGGATCGCCTCGGACTCGGCCGCGTAGCCGCCCCCGGCGTCGAGCGCGTCCTGCGCTCGCTGGTAGCGACGCATGGCACGCTCGCGCGCGTGCGGATCCTCGGAGCCCATCTGGGCCTCCGCCTCCCGCATCGCCCGTACGGCGGCGTCGAGACCGCGGGCGGAGAGGATCCGCTCCTTGACCGGGATCTCCGGGTCGCCGACGCGCGGGTCCTGCGGAAGGTAGCCCAACTCGCCGGTCCGGGTGACGCTCCCGGACGCGGGCAACAGGTCGCCGGCGAGCACCTTCGTCAGCGTCGTCTTGCCGGCCCCGTTGCGACCGACCAGACCCACCTTGTCGCCGGGCCCCACACGAAGCGAGACATGCTCCATCAGAAGGCGCGCCCCGACGCGGACTTCCAGGTCGTGGGCGGTGATCATGATCGTGACTAGTCTATGGGGCGGGCGGCGTGCCCCTCGAATCCGCGGCGCAGGCGCGCCTGTCTCCTGGGAGGCGACCATGCGCTTCAACCCCAAGGCGAGGCTCGACACCTCGCGCACCCGCAGCGGCGGCTCGGGACGCGCCGGCCGGGGCGGCGCCCTGGGGTCCGGGGCCGGCATCCCCGTCCCGGGCGGCCTCAAGGCCGGTGGTGGACTCGTGGTGATCGTCATCGCGGTGGTGATCTACTTCCTCTCCTCCTCCGGCGGTGGCGGCGGTCTCGACGCCTCCACGATCAGCGGATCCTCGCTCTCCGGCGGGTCGGCCTACGACTACTCCAGCTGTCAGACGGGCGAGGACGCCAACCAGCATTCCGAGTGCGCCCTGGTCGCGATCGAGAACTCGCTGACCGACTACTGGAGCGACCAGCCGCAGGTGACGAGCAGCTTCGAGGCGGAGAAGGGCATCGTGGTCTTCCACGGCTCGGTGAGCACCGACGGCTGCGGGACGGCGACCAGCGACGTGGGCCCCTTCTACTGTCCCGGCGACTCCACCATCTATCTGGACACCGACTTCTTCACCACCGTCTACGCCCAGCTCGGGGGCACGGACTCCCCCTTCGTGCGTGCCTACGTGATCGCCCACGAGTACGGCCACCACATCCAGAACCTGCTCGGCACGATGAGCAGGGTCAAGACCCAGCAGGGGGCCGACTCCGACTCGGTGCGACTCGAGCTCCAGGCCGACTGTTACGCCGGGATGTGGACCGCCGCGGCCGAGGGCGACGGCCTGATCGAGGACATCTCGGCCAGCGACATCTCCGAGGCGATCGCCGCCGCGCACACCGTCGGCGACGACTACATCCAGAACAGGACGCAGGGCGGATCGAACCCGGAGTCGTGGACGCACGGCTCCTCGGCCGAGCGGGAGGCCTGGTTCGACGCGGGCCGGAACGCCGGCGACGACATCGACGCCTGTGACACCTTCTCGGCGCGGGACCTGACCAGCCCCTGATCCCTCCCGGGCGGCAGCTCGCGACGCCGCGTCCTGGGTGTCGGCCCGATCGACCTCAGGCGCTCAGCAGCGCCTCGACCAGGGCGGACTGTCGCTGCAGGGTGCGCAGGTGGGGCGCCACCGCGGGATGCCGGAACTTGCCGACCAGGGCGCCCTCGCCGCCGGCCACCCTGGCCAGCGCCCACTCCGCCCTGCTCATCGCGGTGTAGACCGCGCTCACCTGGGCACCGAGGACGACCTGCTCACGGGTGGCCAGGCCGTCCGGGAGCCCGAGCAGGTAGGCGTCCAGCAGCGGCTCGAACTCCTCGCGGGCGGTCAGCAGATACAGCCCGAGGTCCGCGCCGACCGGGCCATAGCCCAGGCTCGACCAGTCGATCGCCACCAGCCGGTCGCCGTCGCGACCCGGCAGGTTGGCCGGCGTGGGATCACCGTGCTGGGCCACCTGCGGCAGCGCATCGAGCCGGTCCAGGAGACGGCCGCGACGACGCCACAGCTCCTCGGCCACGTCCGCCGCGGTGGTACGAGCCAGCGTGCGCCAACCGCCCTGCTCGGCGACCCTGGTGAGGCGGTCGCGCAACTGGTTGCGGGCCAGCCAGCGGATGTGTCTGAGCTCGGCACCGGCGAACCGGGCCAGGCCGAGCGCCACGAACAGGCCCGAGTTCGCGGCATCCTCGACCCAGTCCGAGACCAGGGTGATGCCGTCGGCGTCCTCCTCCACCGCGGTCGGCGTACCCACCATGCCCGGGGTGTCCTCGACGAGCCGGTAGCCGGCCACGTCCGCGTCCCGGCGCCAGTAGGCGAAGTGGCGTGGGTCGGAGAGCACGCCGGGGTCGTACGGCGCCGGGACGACGAGCCGCTTGATCGCCACCGCCCGATCGCCGAGGGCCGCCCGCCACACGCCGAGGGTGGACATGCCAGTGCCACCCGGCAACGCCACCCAGTCGGCCTCGGGCTGCCACATGAGGGCGACGCTAGCCGATGTCGCGCCGGGAGAACGCGACCTGACCCGCGACGCTCAGGAAGACGGCCACCGCGCCGACGGCCAGCACCGGCCCCCACCGGAACGACTCCGCCGGGACGAGCGCCAGGTGGTCGAACGGGGAGAGTCCTCGCAGCCATCCGGGCAGCCGCCACAGCTCACCGAACAGCATCACCACGCCACACAGCCCGAGCAGCAGCCAGGCGAGCGGCAGCAGTCGCGGCGCGAGGCCGTAGAGCAGCCGCGCGAACCCGCTGAGCACCAGCACCGGGGCGAGCTGGGCGATGATCGGCGCTCCCAGCCGGGCGATCGCCCCGCCATCGCCGGTGACCAGGGCGTAGCCGAGCCCCAGGCCGAGCCCGGCTCCGACGAGCACGACCGCCGATCCGGCGACGGTCACCACGATCTGGTCCGCGAGCCAGCGACGGCGCGAGAGCCCGGTGGCGAGCAGGGCCTCGGTCCGCCCGGACTCCTCCTCGCCGAGTGGCCGAAGCGCCGAGGAGATCGCGAACCCCGATCCGATCAGCGCCAGCATCAGGACCGCGGTGGCGTAGAACCCGTCCACCAGGCTGCCCGCCTGAGCGAACATCTCGCGCGCCGTCGCGCCGTCCCCGATCAGATCGCCCACGTCGTCTCCGATCGACCCGTAGGCGAGACCACCGAGGAAGAGTCCGATCGCCCAGCCGAGCACGCTGCCGCGCTGCAGGCGCCAGGCGAGCCCGAGCCCGCTGCCCAGCCAGCGTCCGGCCGCGGCCGGTCCCCGCCGATCGGCGAGGATGCCGCGCCCGATGTCGCG
>NZ_JASGET010000053.1:0-18855 GCF_047606145.1 Nocardioides sp.
CCCTGCCGCGCCGCCGGCAGCTGCCGCTCGAGCGCGTCGAGCCGGGCCGCCAGCTCGGCGGTGGCTCGCTGCGCCACCCCGACCTCGGCCTCGGCGTCCGCCCGGACCGTCGCCGTACGACGCCCGGAGACGGCCACCGAGACGACCGCCAGGGCAACCGCCGCGGCGACCAGCACGAGGAGGACGACGACCACCCACGCGGGCAGGCTCCACTCACTCGTCATGGTCCCCGACCCTATCGCGAGGATTGGTGACAACCGATCCGGCGTCGTCGGCATCGCAACACCGGAACCACTCACACGACCCAGGAGAGATGATGACTCGAAGGATCCTCGCCACCCTCGCCCTCACCGCCGCCGCGGGCACCGCCTCACTGGCCATGGCCGGCTCGGCCAGCGCCGACAACGGCGGGTGGTACAAGACCTCGGCCGCGTGCCAGGCGACCGGGCACCAGGCCATCCACGACGGATATCACCACTACCGCTGCAGCTACGTCAGCACGCACAAGCCGCACTGGCATCTGATCCTCAGCTGAGGCGAGGCGGGCTACGCCTCGCCTCGGACGATCCGGCGGACGCGCTCCCAGCGCTCCTTGATCGCCGCCTCGGCGCCGTGCGTGGTCGGCTGGTAGTAGGTCGCATCGGCGACCACCTCGGGTGCGTAGACCTGCTCGGCGATGCCGAACGGCTCGTCGTGGGCGTACTTGTACGTGGTGCCGTGGCCGAGCTTCTTGGCGCCGGCGTAGTGCGCGTCGCGCAGGTGCGTCGGCACCGGGCCGATCTTGCCGGCATCGACGTCCGCGATCGCGGCGCCGATGGCGGTGGTCACCGCGTTCGACTTCGGTGCCACCGCGAGGGCGATGGTGGCGTGCGCGAGGGTCAGCTGGGCCTCGGGCAGCCCGATCAGCTGGACCGTCTGCGCCGCCGCCACCGCCGTGGTCAGCGCGGTCGGATCCGCCAGGCCGATGTCCTCGGAGGCGAGGATCATCAGCCGGCGCGCGATGAACCGTGGGTCCTCGCCCGCCTGCAGCATCCGCGCCAGGTAGTGCAGCGCGGCGTCCGCGTCCGAGCCGCGCACCGACTTGATGAACGCGCTCGTCACGTCGTAGTGCTGGTCGCCCTGCCGGTCGTAGCGCACCGCCGCCTGGTCCACGGCGGTCTCGGCCACCTCGAGGGTGATCTCGCCGCCCGCACCGGCGGCGCCGGCGGCCGCCTCCAGGTAGGTGAGCGAGCGGCGGGCGTCCCCGCCGGCGAGCCGCACCAGGTGGTCGAGGGCGTCGTCGGTGGCCGAGACCCGGCCGCCCAGTCCCCGCTCATCGCTCAACGCCGAGCCCAGGACCTCGCGGACATCGTCGTCGGTGAGCGAGGTCAGCCTCAGCAGCAGACTGCGGGAGAGCAGCGGCGAGATGACCGAGAAGAACGGGTTCTCGGTGGTGGCCGCCACCAGGGTCACCCACCGGTTCTCGACACCGGGCAGGAGCGCGTCCTGCTGCGCCTTGCTGAACCGATGCACCTCGTCGACGAAGAGGACGGTCTCGGTCCCGGTGGCGACCAGCTCGGCGCGGGCCGCGTCGATCGCCGAGCGCACCTCCTTGACGCCCGCGGAGACCGCGGAGACCTCCACGAACCGCCGTTCGGTCTGTCGGCTGATGATCGAGGCGATGGTGGTCTTGCCGGTGCCGGGTGGTCCCCACAGCAGCAGCGACAGCGACTGCTCGCCTTCGATCAGCTGTCGCAGTGGCGAGCCCGGCGCGCGCAGCTGCGGCTGCCCGACGAGCTCGTCCAGGGTGCGCGGGCGCATCCGTACGGCGAGCGGCGCCGCGGCGTGCTCGGCGTCGGAGAGCGAGCCGCCTCGCGCCGCGCCGGGTCGGCCCGCGGCACCCATCTCGAAGAGCCCGTCCATGCCTTCACCCTAGTGAGCCCGGGGAACCACGACGTCGCCGGTCGACCGACCTTCGCCGGTCGAGTAGCCCTCGCGAGGAACGAGCGAGGCGTATCGAGACCGCACCGGCCCATCCCGCGGTCTCGATACGCTCGCTAGCGCTCGCTACTCGACCGACGGACGGAATCAGCACGCTCGCTACTCGACCGACGGACGGAATCAGCACGCTCGCTACTCGACCGACGGAACCAGTGCTCGCTGCTCGGCGGACGGCTACGCCCGTCCCATCGTCCGCTGCCCCAGGTCGAACCAGGTGTCCGCGTATCCCGGTCCGGCCCCCGGGATCTCGGCCGGGCTCGCGCCCGGGTCCGGAGCACCGGAGTCGTCGACCCCGAGCAGCCGAGCGGTGATCGGCTCCTCGGGTGCCTTCCCCAGCTCGCCGGCGAAGTGGCAGGCGACCTTGTGCTGAGGCCCGATCTGGAGGAGCGGGGGCTCTTGCCGCGAGCAGATCTCCTGCGCCAGCGAGCAGCGGGTGCGGAACCGGCAGCCCGAGGGCGGGTTGATCGGCGAGGGCACGTCGCCGCTCAGCCGGATCCGCTCGCGGCGACCGCCGATCTGAGCCTGCTTGACGTCCGGGACCGCCGACAGCAGCGCCTGGGTGTAGGGGTGGTGCGCGTGGGAGTAGATGGTGTCGCGATCACCGATCTCCACGATCTTGCCGAGGTACATCACGGCGATCTCGGGGCAGAAGTGACGCACCACCGCCAGGTCGTGCGCGATGAAGAGGAAGGCGACGTTGAACTCACGCTGGATCTCCTGGAGCAGGTTGATCACCTGCGCCTGGATCGAGACGTCGAGCGCGGAGACCGGCTCGTCGGCCACCAGGATCTTCGGGTTCAGGGTCAGCGCCCGGGCGATGCCGATGCGCTGGCGCTGGCCACCGGAGAACTCGTGCGGATAGCGGTTGTAGTGCTCCGGGTTCAGGCCGACGATGTCGAGCAGCTCGCGGACCCGTTCCAGGACCTTGTCCTTGGGCACCACCTTGTGGATCAGCAGCGGGGCACCGATGATCGCGCCGACCGTGTGCCGCGGGTTCAGCGAGGTGGCCGGGTCCTGGAAGATCATCTGGATCTCGCGGCGCAACGGCATCAGCTCGCGGGCCGACAGGCCGGCGATGTCCCGGCCCTCGTAGTCGATGCGACCGCCGGTGGGCCGGTAGAGCCTGGTGATCAGCCGACCGGTGGTCGACTTGCCGCAGCCGGACTCGCCGACGAGTCCCAGCGAGGAGCCCTCGGCCACCTGGAACGACACGCCGTCCACCGCCTGGACCTGCCCGACGGTGCGCCGGATGATGCCGCCGCCCTTGACCGGGAAGTACATCCGGAGGTCGTCGACCGAGAGCACCGGTTGGGCGTTGGCCGACGGTGCGGCCGGCTGCTCCAGGGTGTGTTCCGTCATCACTGCTCCTCGACCAGGTCAGGGGCGATCTCCGGGAGGATCTCACTCTCGAAGACCTCGCGGGGACGCACCAGATGACACCGCTTGACGTGATTGCCACCGCTCTGCGCCGGGCTCAGCTCCGGCAGCAGCGTGGAGCAGAGTCCGCCGGGGACCTTGTCCACGTGGTCGCAGCGCGGATGGAAGGCACATCCGGGGGGCGGATTGAGCAGGCTCGGCGGGTTCCCCCGGATCGGGATCAGCTTCGCCTCGGTCGGCGCACTCAGGTCGGGGACGCTGGAGAGCAGCCCCCAGGTGTACGGCATCTCGGGGTGGGTGAGGATCTCCTTGCCGGGGCCGTACTCCACCGCCCGGCCGGCGTACATCACCAGCACGTCGTCGGCCATCTCGGCGACGACGCCCAGGTCGTGGGTGATGATGATGATCCCGGAGTTGAACTCGCGCTGCAGGTCCTGCAGCAGATCGAGGATCTGCGCCTGCACCGTCACGTCGAGGGCGGTGGTCGGCTCGTCGGCGATCAGCAGTGCGGGGTCGTTGATCAGTGCCATCGCGATCATCGCGCGCTGGCGCATGCCGCCGGAGAACTGGTGCGGATAGTCGTCCACCCGTACGTCGGGACGCGGGATGCCGACCCGGGCGAGCATCTCGATGGCCCGCTTGCGGGCCACGCTCTTGCGGACGTCGTTGTGCACCAGGTACGCCTCGGCGATCTGGTTGCCGACCGTGTAGTAGGGGTGCATCGCGGACAGCGGGTCCTGGAAGATCATCGCCACGTCCCGGCCCCGGCGCAGGCGCATCTGCTCGTCGCCCAGGGCGAGCAGGTCCACCTCGTCGAGCATGATCTCACCGCTGACCTGGGCGCTGGTGCCGCGGTGCAGCCCGAGGATCGCCGAGCTGGAGACCGACTTGCCGGAGCCGGACTCGCCGACGATGCCGAGCGTCTTGCCACGCTCGACGTCGAAGGAGAGACCGTCGCACGCCTTGACGATGCCGTTGACGGTCGGGAAGTGGACGCGCAGGTCACGCACCGACAGGAAGGGGTTCTCGGTCATCTGTGGGTTCCTCTTCCCGGCTACGCGACGCGGACGCGCGGATCGATCACGGCGTACAGGACGTCGACGATGATGTTGGCGATGATCACGAAGGCGCCCAGCAGCAGCACCAGCCCGATGATCGTCGGCAGGTCGAAGTCGGCGCTCGAGTCCACCGCCAGCTTGCCCAGGCCGTCGTAGTTGAACAGGCTCTCGGTGATGATCGCGCCGCCGAGCACCGCGGCGATGTCCAGGCCCGCCATCGTCACCAGCGGGGTCAGCGCCGCGCGCAGGCCGTGTTTGAACAGCACCTTCGACTTCGGCAGGCCCTTGGCCCGGGCGGTGCGGATGTAGTCCTCACCCATCGACTCCAGGACGAAGGCCCGGGTCATCCGGACATATCCGGCCATGTAGAAGACCGCCAGCGTGATCGCGGGCATCAGCAGGTTCACCGCCCACTGGCCCACCCCGCCCTCGGCGATCGAGGTGTAGCTGGGCACCGGATACAGATGCCACTGGATACAGACGAAGGTCAGCAGCAGGGTGCCGATGAAGAACGTCGGGAACGCATAGAGGAACAGCGAGAGTCCCACCACGCCGCGGTCTATCAGCGTCCCCTTGAAGATCGCGGCTATCACGCCTAGCAGGACGCCGACGATCAACCAGATCAGGACCGCCGCGATGCCGAGCGAGATCGAGACCGGCGCCGCCTCCTTGATCTCGTGGTTGACCGTCTCCTGCTTGTAGACCGAGAACCCGAAGCACGGTGCGCTGCAGTGCGTCACCTGGTCCGGGTTCTTCTCGCGCAGCTCCTCGTCCACCGGGAAGTCGCGTCCCACGACGACACCCTTCAGGAACTGCCCCCACTGCACCACCACCGGCTGGTCGTAGCCGAGCGACTTGCGGGCCTGCTCGCGCAGCTCGGGCGAGCAGTTCTTGCCGCAGGCGAACTGGGCGGGGTCGACGGGTGAGGCGAAGAAGAAGATATAGGTCACGAAGCTCATCACGAGCAACATGATCACGCCGATGATGCTGCGGCGGATGATGTAGGCCACCATCGCGGTTCAAACCCTCCGGGCGGATCGGAGCGTCGGCACACCGGTGTGCGCCGACGCCGCTTGGGTCGGGTGGGGCCCCGGGTCCCGGGGCCCCACCCGATGGTTCAGCAACGAGCGGGCTTCGCCGCCGTCAGTCCTCCACGCCGATCGGACCGAGGTCCGGGAAGCTGCTGGAGGCCGCGGTGGTGGTGAAGCCGGTGACCTTCGAGCCGTGCAGCCAGTTGAAGATCGAGATCTCCAACGGGATGTAGGCGGTGTCCTTGCCGAGCTGGAGGTCGGCCTTCTGCAGGTACTTCGTCTGCTGGGTGAGCGTGGTCGCGGAGCGGGCCTTCTCGGCCAGCTTGTTGAACGCCGCGCTCTGGTAGTTGCCGTAGTCCTGACCGTTGCTGTCGGCCGAGAAGTTCACCGTGCTGTCGAACAGCGGCGGCGTCACGGTGATGGCCGACGGCCAGTCGGCGCCCCAGCCACCCCAGATCACGTCGGCGGTGTTGCTCGGCTTCTGGATCTTGGAGTAGTAGACGTCGCCCAGCGGGTCGAGGGTGACCTTGAAGCCGGCCTTGTCCCAGGTGTCCGCCAGCGCCGCCGCCTGCTTGTCAACCGTGTCGCTCTGCGGATAGGTGAAGGTGATCGGGTACGGCGTGGAGACGCCGGCCTGCTTGAGCAGCTGCTTCGCCTTGGCGACGTCACCGGAGTTCGACCCGGAGAAGGCCGGGTTGGACTGATAGCCCTTCACCGACGGGTTCACGATCGACGTGGCGGCCTTGTAGGCCTTGGCGCCGCCACCGGCGGCGATCCAAGACTCCCTGTTGGTCGACGCGGCCAGCGCCTTGCGCACCAGCGGGTTGGTCAACCGCTTGAAGTTCAGCACCACGTAGTCGACGTACGGCGACTCGACCTGCAGGTAGCGGTCCTGGGCCGAGGAGATGCGGGCAAAGTCCGAGGTCGGGATCCGGTTCTCCGAGATCATCCGCTGGGCGTCGCCGCTGTCCGCGAAGAGCTCCTCGTAGATGGTCTCCGGGGTGTCGCCGAACTTGAAGGTGATCTCGTCCGGCAGCGCCTGCCGCAGGTCCGGGTTGTCGGTGCTGGCGTCGTAGTTCGGGTTGCGCACGAAGGTGCCGCCCTTGTCCGGGTCGTAGCCGTTCGGACCGACCTCGTACGGACCGTCGGAGAAGACGACGTCGTCGTTCTTGGCGCCCTTGTCCTCGGACTTCTTGTACGGGTCCATCATGTGCAACGAGGCGACGGCCAGCGGGAAGTCCGGCCACGGCTTGTTGAACTTGTAGGTGATCGTCCGGTTGTTGTTCGAGCAGGTGATCGCCTTGTCGAACCCGGCCTGGCCGTCACCCTTGTACGGGCCGTCGTAGACCGGCGTGCCGTCGGACTTGCGCGGCACATCAAGGTAGTTCAGCAGGTAGTTCGGCCCGCCGGTGATGGTGTCGGTCGCGAAGACCCGGGACGCCCCGTACTGGAAGTCCGCGCAGGTGATCGCCGAGCCGTCCTGCCACTTGACGCCCTTCTTCAGGGTGAACTGCCACTGGCGTCCGCCCTTCGACGACGTCCCGGTGTCGGTGGCCAGGTCCGGCACCGGCGTAGTGGCCTCGGTGGTGTCCGACGAGGCCGGGTAGGCGACCAGCTGGCGGTAGAAGAGCCGCGTCTCGTTGGAAAGGTCGACACCGGTGTAGGTGCGCTGCGGATCCCAGTGGTCGACCGGGTCCTGCTGGCTGATGATCAGCTCGCCGCCCTTGGTGCCGGTCGAGCCCGAGCCGGAGGACGAGCTGCCTCCCGAGGAGTTGTCGCTCCCTCCGCCACACGCAACGAGCCCCAGTGCCAGGGCGCCGACGGCGCCGACCGCCATCAGCCTCTTGACAGGCTTCGCCATTTGTCTCTCCTTGATGTGTGTTCGCGCCAGGTTGGCGAACGTGTCGATGGCCGGTTGCCACCGAGATCTGTGAAGGGCTCCCGGGATCAGTCCGGTCACCTATTCGATTTCGGGTCCAGCGCGTCGCGCAGACCATCCCCGAGAAGATTGAAGGAGACCACGATGACCGCGATCAACAGCGCCGGGATCAGGAAGTAGATGAAGTCGACCTGCGCGTACTGCAGCGAGTCGCGCAGCACGTTGCCCAGCGTCGGGGTCGGCGGCTTGATGCTGACCCCCAGATAGCTCAGCGCCGCCTCGGCCGAGACGTAGGCCGGCATCGTCAGGGTGAACAGCACCAGCAGCGGCGCCCACAGGTTCGGCAGGATCTCCTTGAAGTAGATCCGCCACCTCGAGGCACCCAGCAGGACCGCCGCGTCGATGAACTCCCGCTCCCGGATGCTCAGCACCTGGCCGCGCACCACCCGCGCCGTCGCCGGCCAGCCGAAGATGCCGAGCACCAGGATCGCGTACGTCGCCTGCGCCATCGGGCCACTCGGGATCGGGGTGTAGTCGGTGATCAGCAGCAGCCCGGTCGAGGAGAGCGCCAGCAGCATCAGGGTCTGCGGGAAGGAGAGCGTCAGGTCGATCGCGCGGCCGATGATCGTGTCGGCCCAGCTCCGGCTGAAGCCGGCGATGATGCCAAGGATCGCTCCCAGCACGACCGCGATCAGGCAGGCCAGCAGGCCGATCACCAGCGAGAAGGTGATGCCGTACCAGAATCGGGACAGCGCGTCCCGGCCGGTGCCGGGCTCCACGCCGAGCGGATGCGACCACGAGATCCCGCCGAAGCCACCCTTCGGCAGGGTGTTCTCGTCCAGCAGGTTGCCCTTGCCGCTGTTGTGGTACGTGTACGGATCCAGGACGCCGAGATGGACCAGGATGGGCGCGGCGATCGCGGCCACCAGCACCAGTACGACGACCACGAACGAGACCATCGAGAGCCGGTCCTTGCGGAAGCGCCCGATGGCCAACTGCGTCGGCGACCTGCCGGCGACCTCTTCCGGTTCGCCCTGGGTCTTCCCAGGGTCCGGGAGGTTCTCACTCTCGATGCTCGAGGCCTGGACGGTCATGGCTCCTCTGTCGTGCCGGGAGGACCCCTCGACGCGTCCGCGCGCCGAGGCACCTCCGGGATAGCTTCCGCAGAGACCTTAAGCGACACAGGCGGCCCGCGTGGGCTTCAAGACGTAACGATCTGGTCTCAACCTGTGCGAGATGTTTCGCCAGATCAGCCCTTCGACCCGAGCACTTCCTCCGGTACGGCGTCCACACCGGCCTCCTTGCGCTGCGCGGCGCTGATCGGCGCCGGGGCCGCGGTGAGCGGGTCGAAGCCGCCACCGGACTTGGGGAAGGCGATCACCTCACGGATCGAGTCCATCCCGGCGAGCAGCGCGGTGATGCGGTCCCAGCCGAAGGCGATGCCGCCGTGTGGCGGGGCGCCGTACTTGAACGCCTCCAGCAGGAAGCCGAACTTCTCCTCGGCCTCCGCCGGCCCGAGTCCCATCACCTCGAAGACCCGCTTCTGCACGTCGGTGGCGTGGATACGGATCGAGCCGCCGCCGATCTCGTTGCCGTTGCAGACGATGTCGTAGGCCCAGGCCAGCGCGCTGCCGGGGTCGGCGTCGAAGCCGTCCAGGTCCTGCGGAGCGGTGAAGGCGTGGTGCACCGCGGTCCAGGCGCCACCGCCGACGGCCACGTCACCGGCGGCGGTGGCCTCGTCGGCCGGCTCGAAGAGCGGCGCGTCGACCACCCACAAGAAGCTCCAGGCGTCCTCGTCGACGAGTCCGACCCGGTGGCCGATCTCCAGCCGGGCGGCGCCGAGCAGGGCGCGGCTGGGCTTGGGCAGGCCGGCGGCGAAGAAGATGCAGTCGCCCGGCTTCGCGCCGACGTGGGCGGCGAGCCCGGCCAGCTCGGTCTCGGAGAGGTTCTTGGCCACCGGCCCCGACAGGGTGCCGTCCTCGGCGACCAGCACGTAGGCCAGGCCCCGGGCGCCGCGCTGCTTGGCCCACTCCTGCCAGGCGTCGAGCTGACGGCGAGGCTGACTGCCACCACCCGGCATCACCACCGCGCCGACGTACGGCGCCTGGAAGACCCGGAACGGCGTCTCGGCGAAGTACTCGGTGCACTCGGTGATCTCCAGCCCGAAGCGCAGGTCCGGCTTGTCCGAGCCGTACCTCGCCATCGCGTCGGCGTACGTCATCCGCGGCAGCGGGGTGGGGACGTCGTACCCGATCAGCTGCCACAGCGCGGAGATGACCTCCTCGGCGAGCGCGATCACGTCGTCCTGGTCGACGAAGCTCATCTCGACGTCGAGCTGGGTGAACTCCGGCTGCCGGTCCGCGCGGAAGTCCTCGTCGCGGTAGCAGCGGGCGATCTGGAAGTACCGCTCCATGCCGGCCACCATGAGCAGCTGCTTGAAGAGCTGGGGGCTCTGCGGCAGCGCGTACCAGCTGCCGGGCTGGAGCCGGGCCGGGACCAGGAAGTCGCGGGCGCCCTCCGGGGTGGAGCGGGTCAGCGTCGGGGTCTCGATCTCGACGAAGTCATGGGCGTACAGCACGTCGCGGGCGGCCTTGTTGACCCTGCTGCGCAGCCGCAGCGCGTGGCCGGGACCGGAGCGGCGCAGGTCGAGGTAGCGATGCTTCAGCCGCGCCTCCTCGCCGACCTCGCCGGCCCCCTGGGCGGCAGCGTCGTCGACCGGGAACGGCAGCGGCGCGCTCGGGCTGAGCACCTCGATCTCGGTGGCGGTGACCTCGATCTCGCCGGTGGCCAGGTGCGGGTTGACGTTCTCCGCGGTCCGGGCCACCACCTCGCCGACGACCTTGAGGCAGTACTCGTTGCGCAGGCTGTGCGCCACCGCCTCGTCCCGTACGACGACCTGCACGACGCCGCTGGCATCGCGCAGGTCCAGGAAGGCCACGCCGCCGTGATCGCGGCGCCGGGCCACCCACCCGGCCAGGGTCACGGTCTGGGCGACGTCGGCCTTGGTCAACGTCCCGGCGTCATGGGTGCGGATCACTGCTGCTCCTTGAGAGATGTCGAGTCGGTCCCCGGAACCGCCGAGTCGGTCCATAGAACCGGCGAGTCAGTCGTTCGTACCACCGAGTCGAGATAGCCGACCAATCCGTCGAGGGGTACGGCGACCTGCTCGCCGCTGGCCATCGACTTGACCTGGGCGGCGCCGGACGCCAGGTCGCGCTCGCCGACCACGACGACGTACGGCGCACCCGAGCGGTCGGCCTGCTTCATCGCGCCCTTCAGCCCGCGCTCGCCGAAGAGCTGATCGGTACGCAGCCCCGCGGCCCGCAACTCGCCCGCCAGTCGCGGCGCGTGGGCCCGGGCGGCACCCAGCGGCACCAGGTAGACGTCCAACGGCGTCGCTGGTCCCGGCATGAGTCCCTCGGCCTCGCAGGCCAGCAGGGTGCGGTCCACGCCGAGTCCGAAACCGATCCCGGAGAGCTCCTGGCCACCGAGCTCGGCCATCAGACCGTCGTACCTGCCACCGCCACCGATCCCGGACTGCGCGCCGAGACCGTCGTGCACGAACTCGAAGGTGGTGCGGGTGTAGTAGTCGAGGCCGCGGACCAGCAGCGGGTTGATCACGTATGCCGTGCCGCGCTGGTCGAGCAGCTCGCGCACGCCGGCGAAGTGCGCCGCGCAGTCCGCGCAGAGGTGGTCCAGCATGAGTGGCGCGTCCTGGAGCTGGGCACGGACCTCGGGCCGCTTGTCGTCGAGCACCCGCAGCGGGTTGAGCCGGGCGCGCTCGCGTGTCGGCTGGTCGAGGTCCAGGCCGGCCAGGAAGTCGGTGAGCAGCGCCCGGTACGCCGGCCGGCACTCCCGGCAGCCGAGGCTGGTCAGCTCCAGCCGGTAGCCGGTCAGGCCCAACGAGCGATAGCCGTCGTCGGCGATGCCGACCACCTCGGCGTCCAGGGCCGGGTCGTCCGACCCGATCGCCTCCACCCCGAACTGCTGCAGCTGCCGGTAACGGCCCTGCTGAGGTCGTTCGGCGCGGAAGAACGGGCCGACGTACCAGAGCTTGACCGGCAGCTGACCCCGGTCCAGCCGGTGCTCGATGACGCTCCGGATCACGCCGGCGGTGCCTTCGGGCCGCAGCGTGAGCGACCTGCCGCCGCGATCGGCGAAGGTGTACATCTCCTTGGAGACCACGTCGGTGGACTCGCCCACCCCGCGCACGTAGAGCTCGGTCTCCTCGAAGACCGGCAGCTCGACGTACCCGAAGCCCGCCAGAACCGCCGGCCGGGCGAGGGCCTCCTTGATCGCCAGCCAGGCGGCGGAGACGGGGGGAAGGTATTCAGGGATGCCCTTGGGCGCCGCCAGCGTGTTGCTCATGGATCACAGACCTTTGGTGATACGTCCCGCCTCGGCGCCGTCCTGGAGCTCGAGCAGGAAGGGGTTGGTCGCGCGCTCGCGACCGATGGACGTCTGCTCGCCGTGTCCGGGGAGCACCACGATGTCGTCGGCGAGCGGCAGCACCTTGTCGGTGAGGCTGCGCAGCATCGTGGCGTGGTCACCGCCGGGGAGGTCGGTCCGCCCGATCGAGCCCGCGAAGAGCAGGTCACCGGAGAACATGACCTCGCTGACCTCCGGCTGGACGTCGTAGGGCGTCCGGAAGGTGACCGACCCCTCGGTATGACCGGGGGTGTGGTCGACGGTGAGGGCGAGGCCGGCCAGCTCGAGGGTGACGCCGTCGGCGAGCTCGCGTACGTCGTCCGGCTCGGTGAACTCATGGTCGCCACCGAGCAGCATGCCGGCGGACTCGCGCGACATCCCGGCCATCGGGTCGCGGAGGAGATGCCGGTCGCTCGGATGGATCCAGGCGGTGGCGTCGTAGGTGCCGGCGACCGGCGTCACGCTCCACATGTGGTCGATGTGCCCGTGGGTGAGAAGTACGGCGACCGGCTTGAGTCGGTGCTCGCGCACCACCTCGGCGATACCCGGCGCGGCATCCTTGCCCGGATCGATCACCAGGCACTCACTGCCCGGCGCGGTCGCCGCCAGGTAGCAGTTGGTGCCCCAGGGACCTGCGGGGAAGCCGGCGATCAACACCGCGCCAGCCTATCGGCCAGTGGGGGGCGGCGCCGCATCGCGGTCTCTGACTACGATGGGCGGGCGAAAGACGTGCCGGCCCGTGCCGAGACGACGGCCGAGAAGACGATGGGAATCATCTGTGACCAGCGAGCAGTGGGGTCGGGTCGACGACGACGGGACCGTCTACGTGAAGACCGCCGACGGCGAGCGCGCCGTCGGACAGTATCCCGAGGGGTCGGCCGAGGAGGCGTTGGCCTTCTTCACCAACCGGTTCGACCAGCTGGCCTTCGAGGTGGAGCAGCTCGAGCGCCGGGTGCATGCCACCAAGAGCTCGCCGGAGGAGGCGACCGAGGCGGTCAAGATCGTCCGGGCCAAGGTGGTCGAGGCCAACGCGGTCGGCGACCTGGCCGCGCTCGCCGCCCGGCTGGACGCGCTCACTCCGGTGATCGCCACTCAGCGTGAGGCCCGGCGGGCCGAGCGCGCCGCCCGCGCCGAGCAGACCCGGGAGCAGAAGGAGGCGGTGGTCCGCGAGGCCGAGCGACTCGCCGAGAGCAACGACTGGCGCAACGGCGCCAACCGGTTGCGCGAGCTGTTGGAGCAGTGGAAGGCGCTCCCCCGGATCGATCGGGCCAGCGACGACGCACTCTGGCGCCGGTTCTCGACCGCCCGGACGGCGTACACCCGGCGCCGCAAGGCGCACTTCGCCGAGCTCAACGAGAAGCGCGAGGGAGCACGGGTGATCAAGGAGCGGCTGGTGGTCGAGGCCGAGGCGCTGGCCGACTCGACCGACTGGGGCCCGACCGCCGGTCAGTACCGCGACCTGATGCGACAGTGGAAGGCGGCCGGCCCGGCGCCGAAGGACATCGACGACGCGTTGTGGAAGCGATTCCGTGCGGCACAGGACGTCTTCTTCGGGGCCCGCGACGCGGCCTCCGCCGCGATGGACGCCGAGTTCGCCGAGAACGCCGAGGTCAAGGACCGGTTGCTGGCCCAGGCACAGGAATTGCTCCCCCGGCTCGAGGCCGGCGATCTGGACGGCGTCAAGCGCGACTTCCGCGAGATCGCGGCCCGCTGGGACGAGGCCGGCAAGGTGCCGCGGGCGCGGATCCGGGACCTGGAGAACGGGATCCGACGGGTCGAGCAGGCGATCAAGGCGGCCGAGGACGAGCAGTGGCGCAAGTCCGACCCGGAGAAGTCCGCCCGTGCCGACGACATGATCAACAAGCTCGAGTCGGCGATCGCCCAGGTCGAGGCCGACCTCGACGCCGCCCGCGCCGCGGGCGACACCCGCCGGATCACCTCGCTGGAGGAGAACCTCGAGTCGCGCCGCCAGTTCCTGGAGATGGCCCGGCGGGCCTCCGCCGACTTCTCCTGACCGTCGGCCGCCCCGGCACGCTCACACGCCGTCGGTCGGGAGCCTAAGTCGTCGCTACTCGACCGACCGTTCATCGCCACTCGACCCGCGGCTCTGTTCTCGTTGGTCCGGTAGCCGTCGCGGGCGACGTCGGGTCGAGACCATCAAGGTCGTCGGTGTTCCGTACCCCACCGATCGCTGACGCTATTGGGTGATCCAGTAGGTGAAGACTCCGGAGACACCGCACACCGACTTTCAGCATGACCTCGATCTCATTGGCGGCTTCACCGCAACCTGGTCCAAGACACGTGGTCCTTGTCCCTCATCGACGCCCGCCGATGAGCCCTTGCATGCCTCGTCAGGGTCCCTGCACGAGACGCCATCGACAACCCACTCCCCCAGCCCGCTGATCGGCGCGGGCCTTGCGGGAACTCCCATCGCCAACCTATGCTGCAGAGAGAGTGTCAGTTTCGATTAAAGGAAGTGGTCATGTCTATCGAGTCGCTAACCATGCGCACACTCACCGCACTACTGATCGTTGCAGCAATTGCCGCCGTCGCCTTGACGTTCGGTGGCGTCTCACATTCCTTCCATGCCCAAACCGAAGGCTACAACGGGGGCGGAACTGGTGGCGGAAGCGCCACTGACTGTTCTGACGCTCGATGCCCGTAGGGAGGGTGTGAGCTAGTACAGCCGTTGCAATCGGTTTGGCTGCCACACCAGTCGACATAGTGAATGCTGCCGCAACAGTCGTTGCGGCAGCATTCACTCATCACTAAGAGAACTATTCAGCGTCCCGATCGAATCAGAATCTTTACAAGGAACAACCACGCCGGGCTTCTGTGGACCGATTCATATAAGTCCTCTCCTTTTGAGTTGAGAGGTCGTTAGAAATTTAAACACGTTTCCTCATCTTACGGGACGGCTCCATGGCTCCCGTAAGAGCGTTCTATCGAATCATTCAGATAAATCATTGACGAGCAGGCGTCCGGCAGTGCATGGACTGGTCAAAAGAAACCTCCGGTCCCGCCGTCTCCGCCGCCGGGACGGTAAAGCGTCGCCGTGCCCTGCTCCCGGAGCTTGCGAGATCGGTTGGCGGTCCCATTCGGGCCAGGTTTCGCCCGGCCACTGGCCCACCACACGGCCGCACCGACGGCCACTGTCACTGCCACCGCAACGAGCCAGAACACCACACTGCACCTCCCGAGTACACGTAGTCTTTGATGGTACTCGATTACTGGGTGGTCCGGTAGGCGTCGAAGACGCCGGGACGCCGCGCGCCGACTCGAGCACGGTGTCGAGGTGCTTGTCCCGGCCGTCTCGGACGGTCTCGAAGGGACATCGAAACGACGACTTGCGAGGGTGACCCGGTCAGAAGGTGACCAGGGCCAACGGGTCGGTGGTGGGGTGTGTCGATCCCCCGACGGGCTCGACGGTGATGCCGATCCCGACAGCGGCCGTCGTCGAACCGGTCACCAGCACCGGGGTCGTCAGCGTGCGCGTCAGCCCGGCTGGCTGCATCTGGCCAGCAGCGTCTTGAAGCCACAGCTCATAGACATGCCCCGTCGGGGGGCTGTGCAACTCCGGGGCGACGATCGCCGCTCGACCCAACGAAGCCGAGCGATAGACGGTGACCTCTCCGGTGCCGGCCCGCACCCGGGTCCGCACGACATCGGAGGCGTGCACGACCCGGTCCACGAGCGCAACGTGGTGGCTGGACGGCTCCGTCCATGGCTGCCAGACCACCGCACCGGTCGCAAGCACGGCCGCGACCGCGACGATCGCCGCCCATCGGCGTCGCGGCCGCCCACGCGACCTGCCCGTCTCCGCCCGTCCCCGGATCGGCAGATGCGGTGCGAGCGGACGCACCGTGGCCGCGTCGGCCATGAGCCGATCGCGCAGGGCGGCGGGCGGTGGGGTCGCTGTCGTCTCGGCCAGCATCGCGGCGGTCTCACGCAACCCAGCGACCTCGGCGCGGCAGGACTCGCACTCAGCGAGGTGTCGCTCGAACTCGGCGCGCTCGGGTGGTTCGAGTGCGTCGACGGCGTACGCGCCGGAGAGCGCATGGATATCGCCGCTCATCGGGCACCCCCCACCCCGAGGACGTCACGCAGTCGGATCAGTCCGTCCCGGATCCGCGTCTTCGCGGTGCCCAGCGGGAGGTCGAGCAGGACGGCCACCTCGGTGTGGGTACAGCCGCCCAGATAGGCGAGCTCAACGGCCTGTCGTTGGATCGGCGTCAGCCCCGCCAGCGCGGAGCGGACCCGACGAGCCTCGAAGGACGCCTGCACCACCTCCGCTGTGCTGTCGTGGTTCACCGGCCGGTTCCTCTCCTCGTACACCGTCTCACGCTGCCGCGCCGACTCCGCGGCGCGGACCCGATCGACCGCCCGACGATGGGCGATGGTCATCATCCACGCAAGCGCACTCCCGCGCGCGAGCTCGAAGCGGCTCGATGTCCGCCAGATCTCCAGGAAGCACTCCTGGGTCACCTCCTCAGCCTGCGCAGGGTCACGCACCACACGGAGCACCAGGCCGTAGACGCGCGCCGAGGTGCGATCGTAGAGATCCGCAAACGCGGCATCGCCGCCACGTGCGCACGTGCGCAGCAGGTCGGCCAGGACACGCCCCTCCGACATCCCCCGCTCGGGGACGTCGGAGGGCACCGGGTCGAGGTGGTTCACGAGGGACACTCTGCCGTCATCATGAGAGGGAGTGGGCGCCCCAACTCACATGTCCTGCGGCATCAGGACCGTGTCGATGACATAGACCGTCGCGTTGGCGGTCGGAATGTTGCCGCACAACACCTTCGCACCATCCACGGTCATGCCGTCCGTCCCCCCGGAGACCTTCACGTGATCCTTGTCCAGCGTGGTGTGCGATCCATCGATCGAGGACGGCGCGAGCTGGCCCGAGATCACGTGGTGGGTGAGGATCTCGGTCAGCATCTTCTTGTTCGCCAACACCTTCTTGAGCTGGGCGGCCGGAATCTTGGCGAAGGCGTCGTTCGTCGGAGCGAAGACGGTCAGCCCGTCGGCACCGTTGAGCGTGTCGACCAGTCCCGCCTTGGTCACCGCGGTGACCAGGGTGCTGAGCAGCGGGTTGTTGCTGGCTGCGGTGGCGACCGGGTCCTTGACCATCCCGTCGAAGGATCCCGAACCGGAGCTGGGGATCGAGGAGCAGCCCGGTCCGAACGTCCGATCTGCGATGTCCGAGCCGGATCCGGCCGCGGCCGACGACCCGGCCGCGCCGGTATCCCCGCCGCCTGAGCCGGCAGTCGTGGAGTCGTCGCTGCCACAGGCGGTCACACTCACGCTGAGAGCGATGGCGACGGCCGTGAGGACGCCAGTACGGCGAGTTGCGTGGGTCATGGGGTCCGTCCTCTTCGAGTGGTTGGGTGTCATCGGTGGTTCGTCACGATGACTCGCTCGGATTGGTGTCGTCCTCAGAGATCGAGTCGGACCGGCGATCAGGAGACGGTGACCTGGACGGTGTGGATCCCGCTCGACCCCGAGGGAAACGGATTGGCGCGGGCCGCAGTCTGGATCTCGCCTGCGCCGTCGACGGCGCGGCAGGAGAGAGTGTGGCTGCCGGGTGTCGCCGCCCAGTGCCAGAACCATTGCCGCCAGTAGTCGCCGGCCACCCGGGGTCCCAGCTGGGCGTGTTGCCAGCTTCCACCGTCGACGCGCACCTCCACCCGCCGCACGCCACCGCTCTCTTGCGCCCAGGCGACGCCTCCGACGACGACGCCGCCCCGACGGAGCCCGGCCAGCGCCCGCGGGGTGTCGATCCGGCTCGAGATCTTGATCGGTGCGTCCGTCGCCCAGCCACGCCGTGTCCAATAGGCGTCCTGGGATGCGTAGGTGGTCAGGGTCATGCGGGTCAGCCACTTCGTCGCGCCGATGAAGCCGTACAGCCCAGGGACGATCAGTCTCGCGGGGAATCCGTGCTCGCGCGGCAGGACGGCACCGTTCATCCCGACGGCGATCATCGAGTCCCGACCATCGGTGGCCGGGCCCAATGGCGTGCTGATCGTCATGCCGTCCACGTCGGTGCTCAGGATCTGGTCCGCCGCGTCACCGACCCCGGCCCGGTCGAGCAGGTCGGTGAGTCGTACGCCGAGCCAGCGCGCCCCTCCCACGTACGGTCCGCCGACGCTGTTCGAGACGCAGGTCAGCGTGATGTCACGCTCGATGAGTGGCATCGCCAGGAGCTGCTCGAAGTCGAGGAGCAGCTCCTGGTGCACATCTCCGTCGATGTGCAGTGACCAATCCGCCGACGCGATCACCGGCACGTCGAGTCGGGTGTCGACGCGATAGAAGTCTCCGCACGTGGTCCGCAGTGGCGTGACCCCGTCGACCATTCGCTCGATCCCAACCGGGAACCGGCCAGCGGTCGACGCCGGGGCCGGCAGGACGATGTCCTCGGCTCGGCTGCGCAGACGAGCCAGCCATTGCCCGAGACCGGTCAGTACCACGATGCCACCGCCACCGACCCCGGCTCCGATCAGCACTCCTCGCCTCGAGGGCGGCCGCGCGTCGAGGTGAGCCGTGCCCGCACCATGCTCCGGACCGACAGCAGGTGGACGGCGCCGAGGCCGTGCCCATCCCAACGCCCGCAGCGCCGTCAGTGAGCCGACCGCGACCATCGCAGCGCTCACGCTGGGAACGACATCGAACGGGGAAGCCGCCGGGCGTCGTACGGCACAGACCGCCGGCACCGCGGCGAGCATGATCACGAAGCACTCCGCAACGGGCGGCGCCGCGCGGCGGACGAGCGGCCCGACCAGCACGGAGACGAACAGCACGACCAGCAGGACCGAGTCGATCAGGATCATCTTGTCGTGGGTGCCGAAGTGCGCGATCGCCCATTCCTTCAGCGGCGTCGGAGTCCGATCGATCACCGCCGAGCCGACGGCGAGCAACGGGGAGGCGGACGGCGTCATCGCGGCGGCGACCAGGTGGCCCGCCGCGAGTCCCAGACCGACCGAGAGTGGGCCCACCAAGAGCGAGCTCAGGGCGACCTCGAAGGTCCGCGCCGACGGCATCGTCATGGAGGGAGTTCGCCGCGGAGTCGCGATCGGATCGGTCGCATGACCCATCCGATCGC
>NZ_JASGET010000054.1:0-13342 GCF_047606145.1 Nocardioides sp.
CGCCCGCCCGCGACCCGGCGGCACCGGGGCCGGCGGTACCCGAACGGGGCGGGCCGGACCGGTCGGACCGCCGGAGGCCACCGGGCGGTGGACGCTGCTGCCCGTGCCGGACGCCGACCCGACCCGGCGGGCACACGCGACGACCGAGCGCCTGCTCGACCGGTACGGCGTCCTCACCCGCGGCGCGGTGACGGCCGAGCGGACCCCCGGTGGGTTCGCGGCGGCGTACAAGGTGCTCTCCGCGTTCGAGGAGTCGGGTCGGTGCCGACGCGGGTACTTCGTCGAGGGGCTGGGCGCCGCTCAGTTCGGCACCGCCGGGGCGGTGGACCGGCTGCGCACCTTCACCGAGAGCACCCTGACGAGCACCCAGACCGGCGACGCCAAGCCGGTGGCGCTCACCCTCGCCGCGACGGATCCGGCCAACCCGTACGGTGCCGCGCTGCCATGGCCGGCCAAGGGCTCCGGCGACGAGGGCCACCGGCCGGGGCGCAAGGCGGGCGCGCTGGTGGTGCTGGTGGACGGCGAGCTGGTGATGTACGTCGAGCGGGGCGGTCGCACCCTGCTGACCTGGTCCGACGAGCCGGACCTGCTCGAGCCGGCCGCCGAGGCGCTGGCCGAGGCGGTCAGACGAGGTGCGCTGGGCCGGCTGACGATGGAGAAGGCGGACGGCGCACAGCTGTTGGGCGCCGGGGAGACGCCGGTGCGCCAGGCGTTGCAGATGGCCGGGTTCATGGCCGGCCCGCGTGGCCTGAGACTGCGCTCGAGCGATGCCTGAGGGCGACGCGGTGCTGCGCACGGCGCGACTGCTGGACCGTGGGCTGAGCGGGCTGGCACTGACCGGCACCGACATCCGGGTGCCGCGGCTCGCGACCGCCGACCTGTCCGGCGGGACGGTGGTCGAGACGGTGGCACGGGGCAAGCATCTGTTGACCCGGATCGACCACCGCACCGGCGGCTGGACCCTGCACACCCACCTGAAGATGGACGGCAGCTGGCGTCTGGTGCGACGGGGTCAGCGATGGCCGAAGCCGGCCTTCGAGGCACGGGTCGTGCTGCGCACCGAGAGCGTCGAGGCGGTCGGGTTCCTGCTCGGCACGGTGGAGCTGTTCCCGCGGTCCCGGGAGGGCGAGCGGCTCGGTCATCTCGGTCCGGACCTGCTCGGCCCCGACTGGGACCGGACCGAGGCGTTACGCCGGCTGCGGCACCGACCCGACCGACCGCTCTTCGAGGCGCTGCGCGACCAGCGCAACCTGGCGGGCATCGGGACCATCTATGCCGCCGAGGCCGCCTTCCTGGCGGGCGTCGATCCGATGCGGCCGGTCGGCGAGGTGCCGGACCTGGGCCGGCTGGTCGACCGCGCTCGGGAGCTGATGCGTGCCGAGTGGTCGAGATCGGGCCGGATGTGGGTCTACGGACGACGCGCCTGCCGTCGCTGCGGCGGGACGGTGCTGGTGCGACGGATCGGTCCGGCGGGGCGCCTGCGACCGGCGTACTCCTGCCCGGCGTGTCAGCGCTGAGGCGGCGCCGGATGCCGGGCGGGTCAGGGACCGGGGTCAGGCCGCGGAGGCGACGACCTCGCCGCCGGCGCGGACCGGGATCCGGGTCGGCATGGTCGCTGCCTCTTCGAGCGCGACCGCATCGGAGACGTCTCGGAGCACCTCGGAGAGCGGTACGTCGAGCGCGCCGCAGAGCGAGGCGAGGAGCTCCGAGGAGGCTTCCTTCTGGCCGCGCTCGATCTCGGAGATGTAGCCGAGGCTGACCCGGGCGGCGGCGGAGACCTCGCGCAGCGTCATCCCGCGCTCCATCCGCTCGGCGCGCAGCACGTCGCCGAGCATCCGACGGAACAGCACCATGCGGTCAGCCTCCCCTTCTCGGGCCCTTCCGGACCTCGACCCTTCGTGACGCGGTCTGGCTCATCACCTCGGGCGATGATCTTCTCGGCGATCTTGTCCGTGATCTTCTCGGCGAATTCTCACCGTAGGCCTAACGCTACCCGACGGGTGGTTCTTCCCCGGTCAGCGCGCCGGTCAGCTCGGCCAGGGCGTCGACACAGGTGTCATGCTGGATCCGGGCGCGATCCCCACCGACGGCGAGGCGCACCGCTCGGGTGCCGCCCGGACTGGCGAGGCCGACGTAGACGGTCCCGGCCGGCTTGCCCTCCTGCGCGTCCGGGCCCGCCACGCCGGTGGTCGCGACCGCGTGGGTGGCTCCGGTGAGCCGTCGTACGCCGTCGGCCATCGCCTCGGCACACTCGGCCGAGACCACGCCCACGGTCGCGACGACCTCGTCGGGGACGCCGAGCAGGTCCTGCTTGAGCCGGGTGGCATAGGTGACGACGCCACCGAGATAGCTCGTCGAGGCGCCCGGCACGCTGGTCAGCGCGGCGGCGAGCTGGCCGCCGGTGAGCGACTCGGCGGTGGCGATGGTGGCGTGATGGAGCCGCGCCGCGGCAAGGACGGCGGCGGCGAGCTCCGCGAGATCGCCCCGCGTCGTGGGACTCATCGGGGTCGTGGGACCCATCGGGTCGGGGCGGCCTGGCTCACGGTGTCCCCGGGACATGGTCCGAGCGTAGAGGGGCTCCGTCTCGCACGTCGATGCGGGCCGCGGGGTGGTCCGGCCACTGGATCAGGTAACCGTCGGTTGAAGCACTGGCTGTTGAGGCAATGGCCGAACCATCGGCCGGTGCGGCCAGGCGCGCGAAGCGCAGCAGCTCCCGGATGATCCCGGCGTTCCCCATCGCCCACCCGGGCTCGGGCGGAAGATCGCTCGGCGAGGCGCGGTGCTCATGTGAGGTGGTCCGCCGAGGCAGCCGGCCCCGGCGGACCACTGCGTCCACCGGGGCCGGGCATCGAACGAGGTGTTTACTTCCGCACGACCTTGATCGTGATCGTCGAGCTGGTGGACTTCACCGTCGGACTCGTGACGTAGGAGATCTTGACCTTCTGTTTCCCGGTCTTGGTGAACTTCGCCAGCTTGATGGTGGCCTTCCCGGCGGTCAGCGTGGCCGTCTTGGTCTTGCCGTTCGTCGTGACCTTGACCCTCCCGGTCGGAGTCACGCCGGTGGCACTGACCTTGACCCTGACCTTCGCCTGGGTCTTCGCGACGACGATCCTCGCCGGCTTCACCGTGGCCGAGATCTTGGCGTTGGCCCTGGCCACGACCACCTTGACGGTCGTCGTCGCGACCTCATGAGAGGTGTCGCCGGAGTAGGTGGCGGTCAGCTTGTGCGTACCGGGCTTGAGCTCGGTGGCGCCGATCGTGAGGGTGGCGACACCCGCGGAGACCTTCGCCGAGCCGATCTTCTTCGACCCCTCGGAGAGGGTCACGGTCCCGGTCGGCGTGTCGTCGGTGGTCAGGGTGACCTTGACCGTCGACTTCTTGCCGTACGTCGCCTTGACCGCACCCGCCGAGAGCGTCACGGCGGCCGGCTCGGAGGTGACATCCGGCAGGTCCAGCCCGACGATCTCCGGGTTGTGGTCCGAGGCCCGGAACTGCGAGTCGTCGTACAGGAGGGTGGCGTTGTAGTTGTACCGGCTGTATTCGAAGCCGACCTGCTCCTGGGCGTTGATCTGCCACACGTCCACGCCGGTCACCCAGGCCTCGGCCGCGGCGTTGGCGAAGACGTGGTCGAGCGAGCCGTCCATGCCGTCGTAGGAGTACGTCGCCTCGCCGTCGTTGAACTCGCCGTTCAGCTCGGTGTAGCCGGCGTCCTCGATGACCTCGACCGGGTCCTCCTTGGAGTAGGCGTTGAAGTCGCCGGTGAAGAAGACCTTGTCGGTGCCGAGCGAGTCCTCGAGACCGGAGGCGAAGTCGACCAGCGCGTTGGCCTGCTTGACCCGGTCGAGGTTGGAGTTGCCCTGGCCGGTGCCGTCGTCGTCCCCGGAGCCCTTGGACTTGAAGTGGTTGACGATCACCAGGAAGGCGTCGTCATCGGAGGCGCCGACCGCCTTGAAGGCCTGCGCCAGCGGCTCACGGGCGTTCTCGAAGGCCTCCCCGGAGCCGGACTGGTCGGCCAGCACATGCGAGCTGCCGACCAGCTCGACGTCGGCCGGCTTGTAGATGAAGCCGGTGCGGATGACGTCCTGCTCGTCCTGCGCCGGCAGGTCGGCGGCGGCCGGCGACGGGGCATAGGCCCAGACGTCCGAGCCGGCGGCGGTGTTCAGCGCATCGACGAGCACGCCGATGGCGTAGTCGCGGTCCTTGCCGAACCAGGAGGAGTTCTCCAGCTCCTCGAGCGAGACGATGCTCGCGCCGAGGCCGTTGATCGCCTTGACGATCTTCGCCTGCTGGCGCGCCAGGCTCTCGGTCGTGGCCGCACCGCGCGGACCCGGGTCGGAGCCGTTGGTGCCGGTGCAGGTGTTGTCGGTGATGTGGTTCCCGGCACGGTCGTCGTAGTAGGTGCAGGTGCCCAGCCCACTGCTGACGTACTCCTCACCGGTGGTCGGGAAGTAGTTGAGCACGTTGAACGTGGCCAGCCGGATGTCGCCGCCGACGTCCTGCGGCGACTCGTTGTCGGCACGGGTGTCGGAGAAGGAGACCACGTCCGTGCCGTCATCGGTGACCTGCGCGGTCGGCTGCACGTTCCACAGGCTGTTGCGGTAGTCGAGCACCACCGGCTCGTTGAACGTCGCCGTCGACCCGATCCGGACCGGGTTGTCGGTGCTCAGCCACGGCAGCGCGGTGCCCTTGTTCGCGGTGGAGTTGAAGTTGACGCTCGCCCCGTCGTCGAGGGTGAGCATCCGGGCGGCGTTGTCGTCCTCGATCGCCTGGATCGCGTCGGTGTCCGAGGCGTCGGCGTACTCGGTCGGGGTGCGCAGCGCGTGGTCCCCCGAGGCCAGGGTGAACGAGCCGTAGTAGTTGGCGTCGTAGTTGTCGCTGACGGTGAACTCGTCGCCGGAGAGGTCGAGCAGCTCGCCCTCGTGGGCCTCCTTCTCCGCGTCGGTGGCCAGATCGGTCCACGGTACGGCGAGCGGGGTGACCTCACCCAGCGGGGTGTCCAGCTCGGTGACGTCGCCGGCCGCCGAGGTGGAGACCTCGGTCAGACCGTTGTACTCGCTGACCGTGCCGGTGACCTGGACGCTCTCACCGACCGTCACCGCCGCGGCGGTCGCCGAGCCGTAGACGAAGACGGCGTCGGAAGAATCGTCGTCCGGGTCGCCGGACGGGTCCTGGAGGTAGAACCCGTTGTAGCCGCCGGTGGTGTAGTCGGCGGTCACCACGCCGGTGGTGATCACCGAGCTGCCGACCAGCGGCGAGGTGTCGCCGTCTCCCTGGATGTCGGCGATCGATTCCTCGGTCGCCGGCGCGGTCACGGTGTAGCTGAAGGTGGTGGACGCGGTCGCGGACTCGGCGTCGGTGACGGTCGCGGTCACCGAGGAGGTGCCGGCGGTCGTCGGGGTGCCGGAGACGACGCCGTCCGTCGAGACCGAGAGCCCGTCCGGCAGGCCGGTGGCGCTCCAGGTGTACGGCGTGGTGCCACCGGTGGCCGCCAGGGTGAAGGAGGTGATCGCGGTGCCGACCGCGGCGGTCTTGTTGCCGGGAGCGGTGACCGCCAGGTCATTGCTCTCCGTCTCGCCGGCCGTGTTGGTCGGGGTCGGGGTGGCGGTGGTGAAGTCTGCCGAGTTGTCGTCGGTGTCGGTGCCGCTGGCGTCGCGCTGGATCGACACGGTCGCGCTCGGTGCGGTCGACACCGGCGCGGTCTCGAACGACGTCGCGCTCGGCGCGCCACCGACGAAGTCGACGATCTCGGAGTCGGAGACGTCGCCGGCCGCCGGGTTCAGCCCGGTCGTCGTGGTGGCGAGCCAGATCTGCCAACCGCCGGCGCCCATGGCCATCGAACCGGTCGCGTCCGCTGTCGGCAGCGCGGCAGTGCCACCGGTCCCCGCGGCCTCCTGGACCAGGTAGTAGCCCTGTGCCGGGACGCTGCCGGTCAGCGCGGTGAGGTTGGCACCCGAGGCCGCGGAGGTGTTCGTGGCGGATCGGCCCTGCACCGACATCCCGTCCACGCTGATCGCCGCGTCGGTCGGGTTGTAGAGCTCGATGAAGTCGTTCTTCCAGGTGGCACCGGAGTTGCCTCCGCCGCCGTACACCTCGCTGATCACGAGGCTCGTTCCATCGGTGTTCGCGTGGGCTGGCGTGAGGTAGCCCGAGAGGCCGGTGGCGGCCAGGGCGAGCCCGGTGACGCCGGCTATCCGGCGGCGTGCTGAAGACATGCGTCGATGCTTCTCTCTGTGCGTACGGAGTGGATGTGAACAGTGAACGAAACAGTGAACGAGGAGACGCTCGAGCCGAGCACGACGAGTCGCCGTGCCCGGCCCGAGAGTCCCGAGAGTGACGTGCGGCTACTTCCGCACGACCCTGAGCGTGCTCGTCGCTCCAGCCGTCTTCGTCGCGTCGTCGCCGAGGTACCTCACGACTACCTTGTACTTGCCGGCCTTCTTGATCTTGGCGAGCTTCGCCTCGGCCACACCCTTGACCAGCTTCACGGTCTTGGTCTGACCGGCCACCCTGACGGTGACCTTGCCGCTGGCGGCCTTGCCGTTGAACCCGGTCACCTTCACCTTGAGGGTGGCCCTGGTCTTCTTGGCGACGACCTTGCCGGGCTTGATGATGGCGATCTTGGCGGCGGCCTTGCCGACCTTCAGGGTGAAGGTCGTCGAGCCGGCCGCGACGCTGTCGTCGCCGGAGTACGCCGCCTTGAGCGAGTACGAGCCCGGGGCGAGGGTCTTGCTCGAGATCCTCACGGTGGCGACGCCGCTCTTCACCGCGGCGCTGCCGAGCTCGGTCGAGCCCTTGGTGATGGTGACCGTCCCCGTCGGGGTCGCGCCGGCGGCGGTGACCTTGACCGTGACCTTGCCGTTCGTGCCCGCGGCCACGGCCGGAGCCTTGACCTTGAGGGTCGGGGTGACCGACTCGGCCTCCGCGACCGCGTAGGTGACGGTGGTGCCGCTCTCGGTGGCCACGAAGTCGATCGAGCCGCCCGCCAGGGAGGCCGGCACGTCCACCGAGATCGCAGCCGTGCCGGAGGTCACCTCGAAGGTGCCCAACGCGACCGTGTCACCGCCCGAGGTCGTCCCGGTGGCGACGACCTCGGTGTTGGTCGGCGCACCCAGCGACGCCATGTCGAGCGTCTCGCCGGTGAACGGATAGGTCGGCGACTCCTGGTCGGGGCCGAGGGTCAGGGTGTTGGTGGCACCCGCCGTGAGGGTGGCGCTGGCGGTGTCGGTGAACACCTGCTGCCGAGCGAAGTCCGGCGCGATCGGCGAGTTGTCGCCGAGGTAGTCGTACCACATGTCGGCGTCGATCAGGCCGGTGTCGACGTAGCTGCCCTCGGTGAAGGCGGTGAAGTTGTCACCACCGGTGGCGAGGAAGGAGAGCGTCGAGACCGTGTACGACGCCGACGGGTCGATCTCCTCGCCGTCGAGCCGGATCGAGGTGATCCGCTCACCCTCGGGCGCCGAGGAGTCGGCCGTCACCCGGACGTTGTCGGAGAGCGCCAGCTGCAGGTAGGGACGAGAGGAGTCGGCCGGCTGCCACTGCTGCTCGAGGACGTCCTTGATCTGGGCGCCGGTCAGGGTGACGATCGCGACCGTGTTGTTGAACGGCAGCACGGCATTGGCCTCCGCATAGGTGACCACGCCGTCGGTGTTCTCCTCGTTGTCGGTGGTGTCGCCGGCGTAGAACAGCTCCGCGCGGAGCCCACCCGGGTTGGTGATCCCCAGGTCCGGGTCGGCGAAGTCGGAGACACCGTCACGCAGGGCGTTCGCCACCAGGTCGCCGAGGGCGGACTCGGCGGACCGATCGTCGCGGGAGCCGTCGAGATACGCGGTGGTGATGTCGGCGGTGATCTCGCCGACCTTCTGGTTGCCGACCTCGGCCGCATAGTCCAGCGCGTCGTCGGTGATCGTCTTCACCTCGGCGACGCGGGAGTAGCTGAGGTCCTCGGCTGCGACCCGGGCGACGTTCTGCTGGGTGTAGGCGCTGACGTCGCCGGTGTCCGGGTCGACGGTCAGGTCGACCTCGCCGACGTTCTCGCCGTACGACCCGGTCTGCAGCACCGGCCGGGTCGCGTCGTCCTCGCCCGGGATCGGGGCGTCCCAGGCGTACTCCTTGTGGGTGTGACCGGTGAAGATCACGTCGACGGCCGAGGAGGTGTTCTCCACGATGTCGGCGAACGCGCCACCGGCGGCGATCTCGTCCTCGAGGGTCGCGCCGTCCGGCGTGCCCTCGCTGGCTCCCTCGTGGTATTCCGCGACGATGACATCGGCCTCGCCGTTGCTCTCGTCGCCGTCGGTGAGCTGGTCGGCGACGCGGTTCGTCGCCTCGACCGGGTCACCGAAGTCGAGGTCGGCGATACCGGCCGGGGACACCAGGCTCGGCGTCTCCTCGGTGACGGTGCCGATCACGCCGACCGTCAGCCCGGCCACCTCGAAGGTGGCGTACTCCGGCAGCGCGGGAGTGGTGGTGCCCTTCTCGTACACGTTGGCGCCGAGGTAGTCCCAGTCGGCCGCGTCCGAGACCCGCCCGGTCAGGTCGTCGAAGCCCTTGTCGAACTCGTGGTTGCCGACCGCCGAGGTCTTCAGCCCGAGTGCGTTGAGCACGTCGATCGTCGGCTGGTCCTGCTGCGTCGAGGACGCGAACAGGGAAGCGCCGATGTTGTCGCCGGCCGACAGCAACAAGGTGTTGTCCTCGCCGGCCTCGGCGCGCTCCTGCTCGATGGTGGTCGCGAACGCGGTGGTGTTCGCGTCGATGCGACCGTGGAAGTCGTTGATGTTCAGTAGCCGCAGGTCGACGGAGTCGGCCGCCTGGGCCGGACTCGTGGCAAGAAGCGAGAGCGATGATGCAGCGAGCGCGAGTCCGACACCGGACGCCACCAGGCGCCTGGTCCGGACCGAACTGCGCCGCACCCTCGGGAACAGGTGCTGCACAGGGTTTCCTCCCGGTCGTGTGTTGACCGGCTGAGGCTAACCCTGAGAAAGGGCTGAACGAATAGGGGTTGCGTTAACGATTGGCAACAACCAGGCCTCGACACCGAGACATTCGACGGCGGCCTCCCCCATACGGGTCAACTCGTGCGAAGCTGCTTGCGCTGGGTCCACAGACCCCAGTAGAACTGCGCGCCCGACCAGAGGGTCAGTGCCACCGCGACCGCCAGGCAGATCTCGAAGGCCCAGTGCAGCACGTCGCCGGGGGTGTGCCACCAGTCCGCCGCGTCCGGGTCGGTCAGCGGCAGCACCAGGCCACCGAGCGCGATGCCCTGGATGAAGGTCTTCCACTTCCCCAGGGTGTCCGCGGCGATGACGATCTTGTTGACCACCACCAGCCGCAGCAGCGTCACGCTCCACTCCCGCACCAGCACCAGGATCGTCACCCACCACCAGACCTCGCCGATCACCGACAGCCCGATGAGGGCCATCCCGGTGATCGCCTTGTCGGCGATCGGGTCGGCGATCTTGCCGAAGTCGGTGATCAGGTTGTGCTTGCGGGCCAGGTCGCCGTCGACCTTGTCGGTGATCATCGCGATCGCGAAGATCGCCCACGCCACCAGCCGCCAGGTGGCGCTCTCGCCACCGTCGACCAGCAGCGCCCACCCGAAGAACGGGACCAGCACGATCCGGAGCGTGGTCAGCACGTTCGGGACGTTGAGGTTGCTCACCCGAGGCGACTGCGCCGACTCACCCACCGGATCGCTCACATCACGACCTTAGCGACCGGGCGGGCGACCGGGCGGGCGACGAGGTCGGCGCCGTCGCTGGCCACCACCGTCGCCGGGATCAGGTCGCCGGCCCGCAGCGTGCCCGCGGCATCGACCAACCTCGTCGTACCGTCCACCTCGGGGCCCTGGTGGGCGGCCCGGCCGACGTACTCCCCGGTGAGGTCGCCGTCGAGGGGCTCCTCCTCGATCAGCACGTCCTCGACCAGCACCTCGACGACCTCGCCGACCCGTTCCTCGGCGCGCTGCGCGGTGAGCTCCTCGACCAATCCGGCGACATGCTCGACCCGGGCGCGGACCTCGTCGGCGTCCAACTTGCCGTCGAAGGTGGCAGCCTCGGTGCCGTCCTCGTCGGAGTAGCCGAACACGCCGGTGACGTCGAGGCGGGCCGCGATCAGGAAGTCGCAGAGCGTGGCCAGGTCGTCCTCGGTCTCGCCGGGGAACCCGACGATGACGTTCGCCCGGACGCCGGCCGCGGGAGCGAGTGCGCGCACCCGACCGAGCAGGCCCAGGAACGACTCGGGGTCGCCGAAGCGTCGCATCCGGCGCAGGACGGGGTTGGCGGCGTGCTGGAAGGAGAGGTCGAAGTACGGCGCCACGCCGGGCGTGCTCGCGATCGCCTCGATCAGTCCCGGCCGGGTCTCGGCGGGCTGCAGGTAGGAGACCCGAACCCGGTCGATCCCGTCCACCGCCGCGAGCTCGGGCAGCAGCGTCTCCAGCAGCCGCAGGTCGCCGAGGTCCTTGCCGTAGGAGGTCGAGTTCTCACTGACCAGGAAGAGCTCGCGCACACCCTGCGTGGCCAGCCACTGGGCCTCGTGCAGCACGTCGCTGGGGCGGCGGGAGACGAACGAGCCGCGGAAGGTCGGGATGGCACAGAACGTGCACCGCCGGTCGCAGCCGCTGGCCAGCTTGAGCGGCGCCCACGGCGCGTCGTCGAGGCGGGTGCGACCGGCGAAGCCGGGCAGCTGGTCGACGGCGCCGCTCGGATCCGTCCGGCCGGTGGGTCCGGTCTGGCTCGCCTGGCTCGCCGGGCCTGCGGAGACGCCGGGGATGGAGACCGCCGAGGCGTCCCGGTCGACCGGGCTGATCGGCAGCAGCAGCCGTCGGTCCTGCGGGGTGTGCGGATGATGGGTCTCCCCGGCCAGGATGGCGCGCAGCTTGGCCGCCACGTCCGGGTAGTCGTCGAAGCCCAGCACCGCGTCCGCCTCGGGCAGCGACTCGGCGAGCTCCTTGCCATACCGCTCCGCCATGCAGCCGACCGCCACCACCGCCTGCGCGCGCCCGCCGCCCCCGGCGCTCGCCTTGAGCTCGGCGGCCTCCAGCAGCGTGTCGACGGAGTCCTTCTTGGCCTGCTCCACGAACCCGCAGGTGTTCACCACCACGGTGTCGGCCTCGGCCGGGTCCGCGACGAGCCGGAACCCGCCGGCGCTGAGCCGTCCGGCGAGCTCCTCGGAGTCCACCTCGTTGCGGGCGCAGCCGAGGGTGACCATCGCGACCGAGAGCTGCGCGTCCGGGGCTGTCTCGCTCGACGCGTCGGTCTCGGTCACGGTCTCGGCAGGTGTGGTGCTCATCGGGTCGAGTATGACCGGCCCGAGCCACCGGCGCCCAACCGGCGGCGGGGGCCCGGCCGACGGCGCGTTCGTCTAGGTATGCAGGTCAATGGGCGCTTCCCCGTTGGAACTCCGATAGGGAAGCGCCCACTCAGCTGCATACCTAGACGAACGCGCCGCGCCCGCGGCTCACGCGCCGCGCCCGCGGCTCAGCTGACCGTGTAGGTCTTCTGGGCGGCCTTGCCGGTCTTGCCCAGTGCCTCGGCCTCGCCGCCGTCGATCGAGACCTGCAGCGAGCCGTCGGAGGTCTGCACCCGGACCGGTGCGGTCGCCTTGACGGTACGGGTCTCGCCGTACGCCAGCCGGCCGGTGAAGGCGATCCCGCCGTCGGCCCCGCGCACCACCACCCGGGCGCCGCCACCGGCGGCGGTCAACGTCACCGGTACCTTGGCGCCCTTGCTGTACGGCGAGCTGACCGACCCGTTCTCCAGGCTCAGCCCGCCCGCGTCGGACTGGCTCGAGCCGTCGGTGATCAGGCGCGCGACCGACCAGATCAGCACGACGGCCATCACCGCCGCGACCAGCACCGACCAGTTCGGACCGCTGCGCATGCTCCGGATGGTGCCGGTCGGCCCGGTGGCCAGTTCGGCCTCGAAGACGCTGCGCGGGTTGACCGGCCCCGAGGCGTAGCGCTCGTCGTAGTCGGCCAGCAGCGGCGCCGCCTCGATGCCCAGCACCCGGGCCAGTGTCCGCAGATGACCGCGGGCGTAGAAGTCGCCGCCGCACGGCCCGAAGTCGTCACGCTCCATCGCCTCGATCACGTGCGGACGGATCCGGGTGCGCTCGGCGAGGGTGTCGATGGACAGCCCGATCCGGGTGCGGGCGACGGTCAGCTGTGGGCCGATCACCGGATCCTCGAGCGGATCCTCGACCGGCTCGTCGATCGCCTGATCGAGCTGCTGGGCCGCCGGCGTCACCGCCTCGGGGTCATCGCCCGCGGCGCTCGCCTGCTCGTCCGGATCGGAGAGCGCGGCGACGATCTCGGTGACGTCGGCGTCGGCGGAGCCCACGGCGGCCTCGGGCTCCCATCGGACGTCGGCACGGATCGCGACGGTCGGCTCACGCAGTGGGCTGGGCGTCGGGCTGGCCACGATCGTGTCCTCGACCGGGTCGGTGTCGTCCGGCACCTCGAGGTCGTCGACGACCATCTCGTCCGGTGCCACCTCGTCCGGCACCGCGGCACGCTCGGCGGTGTCGGTGACCACCGCCCGCTCGGCGGTGTCCGACCCTGCGGCGCCCGCGTCGATGTCCTCCGCCTCGACCTCGGCGGCCAGCGACGGATCGACCTCGACCACGCCCGCTCGACCGGCAGCCAACTCCGTGATCGCCTCGGTGAGGTCGGCATCGGCCCCGTGGACCCGGGTGCCGAGGCCGAGCGGCACCGCGAACGGGACGCCGTACAGGCGCTGGGTCACCAGGGCGTGCCGCCGCGCGCCGGCGGGCAGCTCGGCGACCGCCTCGTCCTCCTCGGCGAGCAGCACCGCGAGCCGACCGTCGCGGAGCAGGCCGCGCCACGACCGCGGCCGCGGCAGGTGTTCGACCTCGTCGACCTCGGCCCACGGGATGCCGCGCCAGGAGCGGCCGAAGCGGATCCGCACCCCCTGGGCGTCCACCAACAGCAGCGGGGTCCGCGCGTCGTAGGCGGTCCAGGCCTGTGCGCCGGTCACCACCAGCATGACCAGGGCGAAGAGTACGTCGACCGTCCCGCCGCGCCAGAAGCAGGCCACCGCCACCAGCAGGGCCGCGATGGCGACGGCGCCGCTGAGCAGCCCGTTGCGGCGCACCTCGACCAACGCGTCGGCCGGCCGCTCCGCCAGCGGTTGCTCAGCCGGGTGTTCGGCCGGCGGGCCGGCCGGCTCGTCGTACTCGCTCGCCGCGGATGTGTCGAGGTACTCGCTCACTGGTCCACCATCCTCTTGTCGGCGTTCTCAGACAGAGCGCCGATGCACCCCGGGTGCCACCAGGTCACTGCCCTGCTCGCTTGACCCGTTCCAGACCTGGAGCGATGTCCAGGATGAGA
>NZ_JASGET010000055.1:0-47023 GCF_047606145.1 Nocardioides sp.
CCGCCGGCGCCACGCGCCTGGGCCGATCGCGACCCGGTGGCGGCCGACCGGCTCGGCCGGGCCCGCGAGTCGCTGAGCGCCCTCGCCGAGGACCGGCGGCTGCCGGTGGAGAACCTGCTCACCCCCGACTACCTGCGCCGGCTGATGTGGACCCCGCCGCCCGCCCGCGACCCGGCGGAGCTGTTGGACGAGGTCAGCGCCCAGCTGTCGGCGTACGGCGCGCGGGGCTGGCAGATCGCGTTGACCGCACCGCTGCTGGTCGACGCGATCCTCGCCGCCGAACGCCGAGGGTAGCTCCTCCCGCCGGGCCGTCGAGGCCCGTTCAGCCCCCCCTCGCTCGGCAGCCTCGTCGAGCGTCAGCCCTCGTCGCCCGTCGGCGGGAACGCGACGGCGCTACGCCGGTCGATGCGCGTCGCCAGCCGCTGTACGACGGACGGCGTGTCGTCCGAGCCCGACTGCGAGGCCGCCGGGAAGCTCAGCGCGAAGAGCCGGTCCACCTGGGTGCCGACCTCGCCACGGAGGGTGGCCAGCTCGCTCTGGGTGGGCAGCGGCTGCATGGAGCCGATCGAGCTGGTGTACGCCTTGGCGTTCGCCGGGCGCGCGTACGGCTGCAGGAAGATGTCGCCCAGCGCGACCTGCTGGTTGACCGGGACGAAGTAGCCGCTGCGGCTCAGGTCCTCGACCGAGCCGGTCGAGATCAGATAGGCGAGCAGGTCGGCGGCCGCCTCCGGGTGGTCGGTGGACTGGCTCAGGCACAGGCCGGTGTAGTCGCCGGCGGTGCCCTGTCCGCCCGGCATGGTGCGCACGTCCCAGTGCAGCCCGGCGGTGGCGCGCAGGGTGGGCACCAGCGACCGGTCGCCGACCAGCACCGCCAGCTTGCCGCGCTCGAACATCCGCAGCGCCGCCGCCGAGTCGGTGGTCTCGTCGGTGATCGTGGTGCGGCTCTCGTCCAGCACCGGCAGCACCTGGTCGAGCGCCTCGACGCTGTCGCCCAGCGCCGTCCGGGTGGGTGCGGTGGTGCTGTCCACCAGGGTGCCGCCGGCGCCGGCGAGCCACGGCGCGAGCCCGCTCAGGCTCCGGTCCACGTAGACGCCCGCGACGTCGGCGTGGTGCTGGGCGACGTAGTCCATCACCGAGCTGAACTGGTCCACGCTCCAACCGGTGTCGTCCTCGTCGGAGACGTCCATCCCGGCGGCCTTCATCGCCTTGTCGCCGACCAGGTCGGTGTTGACGTAGGTGACCTGGGGCGAGGCGACGTAGGGCATGCACTGCAGCTCCCGGTCGCGGGAGAACTCCTCCAGCGCCGCCCGCGAGTAGCCGTCACCGAGGTCCACGTTGCGCGCCTCGAGATAGTCGTCGACCGGGCGCACCACGCCGGCGCTCTCCAGGGTGGTCAGCTCGGCGCTGGGGGCGAGGAACAGATCGGGGGCATCGCCGCCCGAGGCGAGGTCGGTCGTCATCGCCTCCTCGTCGGACCACCGCGTGATCTTGATGGTGACCGACGGCTGCACGTCGTCGTAGTCCCGCGCGACCTTGGCGTAGGCGCGGACCAGCGGCTTCGATCCGACCAGGCCGATCGTCAGGGTGACCGGCTTCGGCGCGACGGTCGGGCTGCTCTCGACCGAGGACGTCCCCGAGGCCGACGGCGAGCTCGACCCGGAGGTCGACGCCGAGGCACTCGAGGACGAGGAGTCCTCGCCGCCACAGGCGGTCAGCGCACAGCTGAGGGCGAGTGCCCCGGCGGTCCAGACGAGTCTCCTGAACCTCACCGGTACCTCCGCATCCCTCGTGCCGATTCCTTCACGCCGCGCATCCACGATGGGGCGTGGTCACTCTACCGACCGGATCGGCCGCCGACGGCACCCTGGCCGACTCGTGTCCCGCCGTCGGCGCCCGACCGGACGGAGGCAGGGACAGCCCGCGGGAACGGCGGGAACGGTCAGCCGAGGGCGTGATGCGCCCGGGCGGCGGCGACCACCCGGTCGAACACCGCGCGCGGCAGCGCCGCCCCCTCGCGCCGTACGGCGTCCGGGGCGAGCTCGATCAGCCGGTCCAGCCGCACCTCGCTCGGCCGGCCCCGCGGGTCCCATGGCCCCGTGCCCACGTCCATCCAGTAGCGGCCCCAGTGTGCCTCCTGGGCCGCGTCCCGGTCGTGGTCCTTGCTGGTCAGCATCAGCGTCTGCAGGACGCCGTCACCGCGCCGGGCCAGCACCAGCACCGGCCGGTCCTTGCCACGACCGTCGTTCTCCTCGAACGGCACCCAGGCCCAGCACACCTCGCCGGGGTCGGCGACCCCGTCGGCCCGGGGCGCGTAGTCGACCCGGACGTCCCCGCGTGCAGCGGCCCTCGACGAGCGCGATGACGAGCGTGCCGAGGTCCTCGGCCGGCGGGCCAGTGCCTGCACCAGCCTGCCCAGTCCGTCCATCGACGTCTGGAGCACGCCGGACCGGGAGCGCCTCACGGCGCGTGGCCGCTCGTAGCGGCTAATTGTGGGACCCGGGGCTGCCGCGGCCCGGCGTGCTCGTTCATCATAACGAGATCATCCCAGGGGTTGTTCCAGTTCGGCGTGGCCGGCTGCCTCGAGTTGCTCCGAGACCCGCAACAGCGCGTCGACACCGCTGCCGGTCTGCTCGGGGTGCAGGGCGGCCCGGCCGAACGCGACCACCCGGGCGAAGGCGGCCGCACGCAACAGCACGTCGGCGAAGTCGCTGGTCGCGATCCCGCGGAGCACCTCGTCGACCATCGCCTTGAGCTCGTCGGGGCCGGGCGGCTCGGCGACGCCGGCGACCACCCGGGCCACCGGGGTCCGGCTCCGGCCGGCGTCGAACTCGCGAGCGGCCCCGGCCGGGTCGGCGTACACCCAGCTGCGCAGCGCGAACAGTCGCCACAGACAGCCGGCCAGGCTGTCGGCCGGGGAGCTCGACCAGAGCTCCGCGATGGCCTCGATGCCCTCCTCGCCGTCGGCGAGCCGCAGGATCCTGCCGGCCACCTCGGGGTCGTCGCTGCGCCGCGCGCCCCGGACCAGGACCACGGCGGCCCGATCGGCCGCCTCCCTGGCGAGCAGCGGGTCGGGGGCGGAGTCGACCTGCTCGAAGAAGCTCGCGCCGGGAGTCAGCGGGGAGTGGAACTGCCTGGTCACCCGAACCAGGCTAGCCACTGCCCCCGCGTCGACGGCGGCGGCACGGCGTACGACGCCGGCCCGGTGATCCTCCCCACCAGCGCCTCACCGGGTGCCGCTGTGGCTCGGGTGACCGGTCGCCTCCAGCGCCTTGCGGATCCGGGTGTCGCTGACCGGCTGCGCACGTGGGCGATACCGACCGGCCAGGCTCTGGGCCCACAGCTGCACCCGGTACTCCTCCAGCATCCATCGCACCTCGCGCAGGCGCTCGGTCGGCGGGCAGCCCTCCGCAAGGGCGGCGAGCTGATGCAGATAGGCGCTCTCCAGCTCGGCGACGCGGTCCTGCTGGGCGCGGTCGGCCGGGATCGAGGTCGCCAGCTTCTCCCGCCGCGCGACGATGGCCTCGAGATAGAGCGGATAGCGGCGCAGCTGGGCGGTCCCGGCGTCCCGGACGAAGCCGCCGCGGACGCCGGCGCTCGGCGCCATCAGCCGGGCCAGCTGATCGCGCATGTCGCTCAGTGCGGGCAACTGGTAGAGGTCCACCCGCCCGGACAGCGCCCGGTCGGCCTCCCGATGGGCCCGCAGCGCCGCCAGGACGTCGGCGAGCGTGGCCCGGACGGTCGCCATCAGCTCGGCCCGGGTACCCACCGCGGCACGCAGGGCGCCGTACTCGGCCTCGGTACGGACGGCGGGGCGCGCGTCGACGACCTGCTGCACCACCGCGGCACGGCAGTCCTCGACCAGCTCGCGGGCCGAGGGGTACGGCGACCCGGCGAGCCCGAGCTTGTCGGTGTTGCTCATCTGGGCGACGACCTCGCCGCCCACCTCGGGCAACTCGAGCAGGAGGAGTCGGGCCACGCCCAGCCGATGCCGCGCGGCCGCCTCCTCGGGATTCCCGACGACCAGCACCCCGACGCTGCCACCCTCGTCGACCAGGCAGGGATGGACGCTGACCTCGTGCCCGGCACGGGTGGTGGTGACCGTCTCCGGCAGCGCGGCGAAGACCCACGCGGTCTCGCCGGTGCGGGTCAGACCGGCGTCGTCGGCGGCCTGCGCGATGGCACGATCGAACTGTGGTCGGAGCGGAGCCTTGAGCGCGTCCAGGTCCTTGCCCCGGGCATGCTCGGTGCCGTCCTCGGCGACCACCCGGTAGGTGGGGCGCAGGTGTTCGGGCACCTTCGAGGTGTCCCACGCCTCCCGCGGCACGTGGACGCCGGCGGTGGCCCGCGCCCATCGCTCCAGTGCGTCCAGCAGCGGCTCCTCGCCCGGCGGGGTCTCGGCCAGGAATCGTCGCGCCTGGTCCGGCGCCGGCACGAAGTGGACCCGCAGGCGCTTCGGCAGGCTGCGGATCAGGCTGGTGACCAGTTCCTCGCGCAGTCCGGGGACGTTCCAGGAGAAGTCGTCGGCGTCGACCTGGTTGAGGGTGGCGACCGGGACGTCGACGGTGACGCCGTCCTGCTCGGAGCCCGGCTCGAAGTGGTAGCTCAGGTCGAAGGCGAGCGGCCGGGCCGCGTCCTCGGGGCCGAAGCGCCACTGCTCGGGATAGTCGTTCGCGCTCACCTCCTCGGCCGCGGCGTTGGTCAGCATCGTCAGGTCGAAGGCGAGCAGGTCCGGGTGGCTGCGGCGCTCCTGCTTCCACCACCTGTCGAAGTGGGCGCCGCTGACCACGCCCGCCGGGATCCGCGCGTCGTAGAAGGCGAACAGCGCCTCCTCGTCGACCACGATGTCGCGCCGCCGCGCCCGGTGCTCGAGCTCCTCGGCCTGCTCGAGCAGGGCCGCGTTGTCGGTCAGGAAGCGATGGTGGCTGCGCCATTCGCCGGCCACCAGGGCATGCCGGATGAACAGCTCGCGGGCCAGCTCGGGATCGACCCGGCCGTAGGGGACGAGCCGGTCGGCGACCAGCGGGACGCCGTACAGGGTGACCCGCTCGTGCGCCATCACGGCCGCACGCTTGATCGACCAGTGCGGCTCGGAGTAGGTGTGCTTGGCCAGGTCGCCGGCGAGCCGCTCGGCCCACTCCGGCTTGATCGCGGCGTTCTGCCGCGCCCACAGCCGCGAGGTCTCGACCAGCTCGCCGGCCATCACGTAGGCGGGATTCTTCCGGTGCAGCGCACTGCCCGGGAAGATGGCGAACCTGGTGCCGCGGGCCCCCAGATACTCCCGTGGCCCACGCCTGCGCCCACGTTCGCTCCGCTTGTCCGGCCTCGTGTCCCGCTCCTCGAGCATGCCGATCTGGGAGAGCAGCCCGGAGAGCAGCGCCTGATGGATGCCGTCCCCGTCCGGGACGTCGGCGAGCCGGGCGGGCGCGACTCCCGTCTCCTTGCAGATCTGCCGGATCTGGGAGACCAGCTCCTGCCATTCCCGCACCCGCAGGTAGTTCAGGAACTCCCGGCGACACATCCGCCGGAAGGCGCTGGAGGAGAGCTCGCGCTGCTGGGTGCGCAGGTAGCTCCACAGGTTGAGCCAGGTGAGGAAGTCCGAGGACTCGTCCTTGAACCGGGCATGCAGCTGGTCGGCCCGCGCCTGCTCGGTCGGGTGATCGGCGCCGGGTCGCTCCCGGGGGTCCTGCAGGCTGAGCGCCGCGACCACCACGACCACCTCGCCGGCACAGCCCAGCCGGTCGGCCTCCAGGATCATCCGGGCCAGCCGCGGGTCGAGCGGGAAGCGGGCGATCCGCCGACCGAGCCTGGTCAGCCGCGGCTCCTGCCGGCCACCCGCGCCCAGCGCGCCGAGCTCGGTCAGCAGCTGTACGCCGGCCTGGACGTGCCGCCGGTCGGGCGGATCGACGAAGCCGAACCGGTCGATGTCGCCGAGACCCAGCGACGCCATCTGCAGGATGACGCTGGCCAGGTTGGTGCGCAGGATCTCCGGGTCGGTGAACTCGGCGCGGCCGGCGAAGTCCTCCGCGGAGTAGAGCCGGATGGCGATGCCGGCCTCGACCCGGCCACAGCGGCCCGAGCGCTGGTGGGCGCTGGCCTGGCTGATCGGCTCGATCGGCAGCCGCTGCACCTTGGTGCGCGCGGAGTAGCGACTGATCCGGGCCACGCCGGTGTCGACCACGTATCTGATCCCCGGCACGGTCAGCGAGGTCTCCGCGACGTTGGTGGCCAGCACGATCCGGCGGCCGGTGTGCGCGGAGAAGACGCGGTGCTGCTCGGCCGCGGAGAGCCGGGAGTAAAGCGGCAGCAGCTCCACCAGGTCGGCCCGTCGATCACCGCCCAGGCCCAGTGCGTCCCTCAACGCGTCGGCGGCGTCGCGGATCTCGCGCTCGCCGGGCAGGAAGACCAGGATGTCGCCGGGCCCCTCCGCGGAGAGCTCCCTGACCGCGTCGACGATCGCCTCGGTCTGGTCGCGCACCACCGGCTCGCCGTCGGAGTCGACCTCGGGCAGGTCCGCCTCGCCGGGCTCGTCGTCGCCGAACCGCATCAGTGGGCGATAGCGGATCTCCACCGGATAGGTGCGGCCGGAGACCTCGACGATGGGTGCGGGCGTGGTCTCGATACGCTCGCTGGCGCTCGCTACTCGACCGACGTCCGACCCGCCGGGGCTCGCCACTCGACCGACATCCGACCCGGTCGCGCCCACCACCCGACCGGTCGCGTCGAGCGTGAAGTGGGCGGCGAACCGCTCGGGGTCGATGGTGGCGCTGGTGATGATCAGCTTCAGGTCCGGGCGCCGCGGCAGCAGCTGCCTGAGGTAGCCGAGCAGGAAGTCGATGTTGAGGCTGCGCTCGTGCGCCTCGTCGATGATGATCGTGTCGTAGCGGTCCAGTCGCCGGTCGCGCTGCAGCTCGGCGAGCAGGATGCCGTCGGTCATCAGCTTGATCCGCGAGCTCCGCGAGGTCCGGTCGGTGAAGCGGACCTGGTAGCCGACCAGGTCGCCGAGGGCGGTGCCGAGCTCGTCGGCGATCCGCTCGGCCACCGACCGCGCCGCGATCCGCCGCGGCTGGGTGTGGCCGATCATCCGGCCGTCCGCGCCCCGGCCGAGCTCCAGACAGATCTTGGGCAGCTGGGTGGTCTTGCCCGAGCCGGTCTCGCCGGCGACGATCACCACCTGGTGATCGCGGATCGCGGCGGCGATCTCCTCGCGGCGCTGGGTGACCGGAAGCTGCGCCGGATAGGTGATGACCGGATCGGTCGGCGACTCGGTGGAAGGCATGGCACAGCCATTGTCGGTCATCTCTGGTTCCGCTCTCGGTCCCCCTCCGAGGCGTGCCGATGGCCACTGGTCAAGACACCGGGTTTCGGCTGCAAAGCAGAGGAGGTTACCGTTTCCCACCGTGACTGAATCTCTTACCGTGCGTGACAACCGCACCGGGACGGAGTACGAGATCCCGATCGTCGACGGCACCATCAAGGCCGCCGAGCTCGGGCAGATCAAGGCTTCCGACCCCGTATCAGGGGAGGAGGGCGCAGGTCTGGCCGTCTACGACCCCGGCTTCGTCAACACCGCCTCGTGTCGGTCCTCGGTGACCTACATCGATGGCGACAAGGGCATCCTGGAGTACCGCGGGTACCCGATCGAGCAGTTGGCGGAGTCGTCGACCTTCCTCGAGGTGGCCTACCTGCTGGTCCACGGCGAGCTGCCGACCAAGGAGCAGTACGACGCCTGGGTGCACGAGGTCACCTTCCACACCTACGTGCACGAGAACATCAAGGAGTTCATGCAGGGGTTCCGGTACGACGCGCACCCGATGGGCATGCTGATGGCCTCCGTCGGTGCGATGTCGACCTTCTACCCCGACGCCCGCGACATCCACGACGCCGACAACCGGCATCTGCAGGTGGTCCGGATGATCGCGAAGATGCCGACCCTGGGCGCCTGGTCCTTCCGGCACGCCCAGGGCAAGCCGTACATCTACCCGGACAACGAGCTGTCCTACACCGCGAACTTCCTGTCCATGCTCTTCAAGATGAGCGAGCCGACGTACGCCGCCGACGAGCGGCTGGTCAAGGCGCTGGACACCCTGTTCATCCTGCACGCCGACCACGAGCAGAACGCCTCGGCGAACGCGGTCCGCTCGGTCGGCTCGACCCAGGTCGACCCGTACTCCGCCGTCGCGGCCGGTGTCGGCGCGCTGTTCGGCCCGTTGCACGGTGGCGCCAACGAGGCCGTGCTGCGGATGCTCAAGCGGATCGGCTCGATCGAGAACGTGCCCGCCTTCATCGAGGGCGTCAAGGCCGGCAACGAGCGGCTGATGGGCTTCGGTCACCGGGTCTACAAGAACTACGACCCCCGGGCGAAGATCATCAAGCGCACCTGCGACGAGGTCTTCGAGGTCACCGGGGTCAACCCGCTGCTCAAGATCGCCCAGGAGCTGGAGCGGATCGCGCTGGAGGACGAGTATTTCGTCAAGCGCCGCCTCTACCCGAACGTGGACTTCTACTCCGGGCTGATCTACGAGGCGCTGCAGTTCCCACCGGAGTTCTTCACCGTCCTGTTCGCCATCGGTCGCACCCCCGGCTGGCTGGCCCAGTGGCTGGAGCTGACCACCGACAAGGAGCAGAAGATCGCCCGCCCCAAGCAGATCTACACCGGCGCTCGCGGGCTGGACTTCGTCCCGTCGGCACAGCGCTGGGCGTGAGCGTGCCCGAGGCCTCCGCGACGCCCCGACTCGGGCCCGGGGCGTCACCCGTCCCCGCCGACGTCAGCGCCGTGGTGTGGGACTTCGGCAACGTCCTGCTCGAGTGGGACCCGGTGCCGCCGGTGGCCGCGGTCTTCGGCGAGCAGGAGGCCGCCCGGTTCTTCGCCGAGTTCGACTTCGGCGCCTGGAACGAGGCCTGCGACGCCGGCCGGAGCTGGCCGGACGCACTCGCCGAGCTCGAGCGCGAGCAGCCCGAGTGGCTGCCGTACGGACGGGCCTACGTGGAGAACTTCCCGCTGTCGCTGCGCGGCGAGATCCCCGGCTCGCACGCCCTCGTCCGAGAGCTGGCGGCCGCCGGCTTCCCCCAGTTCGGGCTGACCAACTGGTCCCATGAGCTCTATCCACACGCGCCGGCCACCTTCGAGGTGATCGGGCTGCTGGACGACGTCATCGTCTCCGGCACCGAGGGTCTGGCCAAGCCCGATCCCGCCATCTACCGGCTGCTCCCCGAACGCACCGGGTTCGACCTGGACCGGCTCGCCTTCGTCGACGATCGCGCCGACAACGTCGCCGCCGCGGCGGCGCTCGGCGTCCACGCCATCCGGTTCACCGACGCGGACGACGTACGGCGCCGGCTCCGCGACCTCGGCGTCCCGCTGGCGCAGGGCTGAGCGGCGCGACACCCCGGCAGGTCGACGGTCGTCGCGCACCTCGGGCGGCGGCCTCAGGCCGGTGGCAGCTCCGGCAGCGTCTTCTCCCGCAACCACGCGTCGAAGAGCGCCGACCGCTCGCCGCACACCTGCGCGGTCAGCTCCTCGAAGTCGGCGGTGGTCGCCGAGCCGCCGCGGTGGCGCTCCACCCAGGTCCGCAGCAGGGTGAAGAACGAGCGGTCGCCGACGGTGAGCCGGAGCGCGTGCAGGGTGAGCGCGCCGCGCTTGTAGACCCGGTCGTCGAACATCAGCTCCGGTCCGGGATCGGCGAGCACCAGGTCCCGGCGCTGCCGGGCCAGCTTGGCATGGTGCCGGCGCGCCTGGGCGTCGGCCGAGTCGCCGCCGGCGGCCTGCGACCAGAGCCACTCGGCGTAGCAGGCGAAGCCCTCGTGCAGCCAGATGTCCTGCAGCCGGCGCATGGTGACCGCGTTGCCGAACCACTGATGGGCCAGCTCGTGGGCGACCAGTCGCACCTGCTCCCAGCGGCCGGTGAGGAAGTTGCGGCCGAAGGTGGACAGCGACTGCGACTCCAGCGGGATCTCCAGGTCGTCGTCGGTCACCACCACCGTGTACGCCGGCAGCGGGTAGGGACCGAAGACCTCACTGAAGTAGGCGATCATCTCCCCCTGCCGCCCGAACGAGCGCCGGTAGTCGGCCAGTGCCCCGGCCGGGATCGCCGCGGTCACCGGGACCGGCGCCTCACCGGTGACGTCCACCAGGTCGTAGCGCCCGATCTGCACGGTGGCCAGGTACGGCGGCATCGGCTCGGTCTGCCGGTAGTGCCAGGTCTCCCCGGAGCCTCGCCTGGTGCGTCGTACCAGGGTGCCGTTGGCGACCACCGTGTAGTTCGTGGCGGCGGTCACCGCGATGTCGTAGGAGGCCTTGTCGTCGACCCGGTCGTTGCACGGATACCAGGTCGGCGCGCCGTGCGGCTGGCCGGCCACGATCACGCCGTCGGTGAGCTCCTCCCAGCCGGCGTCGCCGTGATGCCGGTCGATCAGCGGGCGCGGCTTGCCGGCGTACCTCACCACGATGGTGAACTGCTGCCCGGCGCGGAGCCGTTGCTTCGGGGTCAGGATCAGCCGATGCTCGCGATGCGCCCACTTCGGCGTCCTGCCGTCGAGGGTGACCTTCTTGACCGCCAGCCAGGCCAGGTCGAGCACCACCCGAGCGCTGTCGACGAGCGCCACGGCGGTGATCGTCGCGGTGCCGTCCAGCCGGTTGCCGGCCAGGTCGTAGTCGAGCTCGAGCTCATAGTGTCGCGCGCTCCATCCGGGATCGCCGTGGCCGGGAAGATACGGGTCAGCGGTGGGCAGCGACATGATGCCCGACCCTAACCCGTGGTTGTGTCGCGCCCGTTTCCACCTCGGGCGCCCCCGGCGCCACCCCTACCCCCACGGCCCGATCGGGTTCCCGATCCAGGCGGTCTTGTCCGGCACCGACTCACCGCGCATCACCAGCGAGACCGGTCCGACCAGCGCGTGCCGGCCGAGCGTGGCCGCCGGCAGGATGACCGAGTTCGGCCCCAGGGTGGCACCGCGCTTGAGTGTCACCACGTCCAGCGCCAGCATCCGGTCGTGGAACAGGTGGGTCTGCACCACGGTGCCGGCGTTCACGCACGCCCCCTCCCCGAGCCGCACCAGGTCGGTCTCGGGCAGCCAGTGGGTGTCGATCCACACCCCCTTGCCGATCGAGGCCCCCATCGCACGGAACCACCAGTTGAGCACCGGCGTACCCGAGACGGCGTGGGCGAACCAGGGCGCCGCCAACAGCTCGACGAAGTTGTCGGCCAGCTCGTTGCGCCACACGAAGCCGCTCCACAGCGGATGGGTGCCCGGCCGCATCCGGCCCAGCAACAGCCATTTGGCGGCCACCGTCAGCAGCGCCGCCAGCAGCCCGGCGACCGCGAGCACCGGGCCGGTGGCGACCAGCGCCACCACCCAGTCGGTCGCGTTCCAGATCGCCACCATCGCCAGCACCGCGGCCGCCGGCACCAGGTAGGAGAGGGTCAGCGGCACGATCCGGGCCAGCTCCAGCAGCCCGCGGAGCAGCCGCAACCGCACCGGCGGGGTGTAGGTCCGCCCGGAGTCGGTCTCGGCGACGGTGCGGCGCAGGGGGGCCGGCGGCGAGCCCAGCCAGGACTCCCCCGAGGACGCCTTCTTCCGGCGCGGTGCCGCGGAGAGTACGGCGACCAGCGACGCCTTCGGCACCTTCCGTCCCGGCGCGGCCATCCCGGAGTTGCCGACGAAGGCCCTCTTCCCGATCTTGACCCGCTCCACCCGGACCCAGCCGCCGCCGAGCTCGTAGCCACCGATCAGGGTGTCGTCGGCCAGGAACGCCTGGCTCCCGACCTGGGTCAGCCGCGGGATCATCAGCGCGGTGGAGGCCTCGACGTCGTGCCCGATCCGTGCCCCGAGCGCCCGCAGCCACAGCGGCGTCAGCATCGAGGAGTACAGCGGGAAGAGCCACGTCCTGGCGTCGTCGAGCACCCGCATGGTGGCCCAGATCGCGACCCCCGCTGCCGAACGCACCGGGTGCACCCCGGCGGTGACGGCCAGACCTGCCGCCCGCACCACCAGCCACACCAGCAGCGTCAGGGCGGCGAATCCGACCACCACCCCCAGCGGGCTCAGGGCCAGGTATCCCCAGCCGTCCGAGACCGTCTCGGGCGCGCCCAGGACGGCCGCCTCGGCGGCCACGCCGACGCCGATCGCCACCGCGGGCAGCAGCCCCAGCACGACCGCGACGGCACCGTAGGCGAGCAGCCAGAGCCGCGAGCGCGCCACCCGCGCCCGCCACGGGCCGCGGGCGTGTCTGCCCACCCGGGTCGCCGGCGACCCGGACCAGTGCTCACCCGCCGGGACCTCGCCGAAGACCGCCGACCCCGGCGCCACCTCGGCGTCGGCGCCGACCTCGGCGCCGGGCATCAGCATCGACCTGGCGCCGACCCGGGCGCGTGCGCCCACCCTCACCTGGCCGACGTGCAGCACGTCGCCGTCGATCCACGAGCCGGTCAGGTCGACCTCCGGCTCGATCGAGGCGCCCTTGCCCAATCGGAGGAACCCGGTGACCGGCGGCAGCGAGTGCAGGTCGACGTCGGTGCCGATCTTCGCACCGAGCAACCGGGCATACCAGGTCATCAGCGGCGCCCCGGCCAGCGCCCGGGCACCCAGCTGCTCGGCGGCCCGGGTGGCGAACCAGAGCCGCAGGTGCACCTTGCCGCCACGCGGGTACTCCCCCGGCGCGATCCCGTGCAGCACCGCCCGCGCGAGGCCGGCAGAGAGCAGCATCCGGCCGGGCGGCGTGCCGAAGACGATCAGCGCCGCCAGCACCGCCCACCAGGCCGGCTGCGGCAGCGCTCCGGCGTCGAGCACCGCCAGGCCGAGCGCGATCCAGGCCAGCCACCGCGGGGCGGCCAGGCAGCGCAGCGCCAGGGTGAGCAGCACCTGCCCGGTCTGGGTCTTGTACGGCACCGCCGGCACCTCACGGTCGAGGGTCGCGGCCGAGGAGCCCATCGAGTCGAGGTAGCCCGCCAGTGCGGCGACGGTGGGCTGCTCGTAGATGTCACCCATCGCCACCTCGGGGTGGCGGGCCCGCAGCCGGGAGACCATCTGGGCGGCCGTCAGCGACCCCCCGCCGAGGTCGAAGAAGTCGTCACGGCCCCCGCTCACCTCGGCACCGAGGACGTCGCGCCACAGCTCGGCCACCCACGACTCGGTCTCGGTCAACCCCTCGGCCTGGCGACCGGCGGTCGGCAGCGGCCACGGCAGCGCGTCCCGGTCGACCTTGCCGGAGGTCCTGGTCGGCAGGGTGTCGACCACCGCCAGCCGCGGCACCAGCGCCGCCGGCAGCTCCTCGCGCAGCCGGGCCAGGGCGACGGTCTGGTCGAAGGAGTCGTCGACGCTGACGTAGCCGACCAGCAGGGCGTTGCCGGCGTTGGTCTTGCGTACGGCGGCCGCGGCGCCCTGGACGCCGTCGAGCTGCAGCAGCGCGCTGTCGATCTCACCCAGCTCGATCCGGCGCCCGCCGAGCTTGACCTGATCGTCCGCGCGACCGCCGAAGAGCAGTCCGGCCGGGTCGTTGACCACCAGGTCGCCCGACCGGTAGGCGCGCTCCCAGCCCAGGGTGGGTATCGGCGCATACTTCTCGGCGTCCTTGGCCGGGTCGAGGTAGCGGGCCAGGCCGACCCCGCCGATGATCAGCTCGCCGGTCTCGCCGACCCCGACCGGCGTACCGGTGGCCTGCTCGACGACGGCGAGGTCCCAGCCGTCCAGCGGCAACCCGATCCGGACCGGTCCGTCACCGCCGAGCAGCGCGGCGCAGGCGACCACCGTCGCCTCGGTGGGGCCGTAGGTGTTCCACACCTCCCGGCCGGGCGCCTGCAGCCGGGCGGCCAGCTCGGGCGGGCAGGCCTCTCCGCCCATGATCAGCAGCCGGACGCCGGCCAGCGCCTCCTCCGGCCACAGCGAGACCAGCGTCGGGACCGTGGAGACCACGCTGATCCGGTTGGCCACCAGCCAGGGCCCGACATCGACCCCGCTGCGCACCAGCGCCCGCGGCGCCGGCACCAGCGCGGCGCCGTACCGCCAGGCCAGCCAGATCTCCTCACAGCTGGCGTCGAAGGCGACCGAGAGGCCGGCCATCACCCGGTCCCCCACCCCGATCGACTCGGCCTGGCAGAAGAGGCGCGACTCGGCGTCGACGAAGGCGGCCGCGTTGCGATGGGTGACGGCGACGCCCTTCGGCCTGCCGGTCGATCCGGAGGTGAAGATGACCCAGGCGTCGTCGTCCGGCGTCGGCTCCTCGGGCTCACGCGCCGGTCCCGCGCGCAGCACGGTGAGCTCGAGGTCGTCGCCGAGCACGGCGGCGACCTCGGCCTCGCCGAAGACCAGCCTGGCCCGCTCGTCTGGATCGTCGGCGTCGACCGGGACGTAGGCGGCCCCGGCGAGCAGCACGCCGAGGATGGCGGTGTACAGCTCGGTGGTGCCCGACCGGATGCGTACGCCGACCTTGTCGCCGCGGCCCACGCCGGCCGCGTTGAGCTCGGCCGCGACCGCCTCGGCGGCCTCGGCCAGCTCGGCGTAGGTAAGCATCCCGTTGCCGGCGTCCACGGCCGGGTCGTCGGCCGCCTGGGCGATGGTCGCGGTCACGATGTCGACGAGGGTCCGCGGCGCGGGCGCGAACGGGCCGCGCAGCAGCGGATCGGTGGGGGCGGCACTCACACGAGGAGCATTCCGGATCCAGATGAACGGAAGTTGTCGCGCACGCCGGCCGGACTCGCCCGCCGGACCTCCGGCCCTCGCCGGGCCACCGGCGGCCGGTGGTCAGCCGGTGGTCTGCAACCGTCGCACGTCGCCGGAGATCAGCGACAGGACCGCCGCACCGCTGATCACCGCGGCGACCACCACCAGCCAGCCGTGGAACCCGACCAGCGCGGCGACCGGCCCGGTGAGGGCCAGGCCGATCGGCCGGGTGAGGAAGGAGCCGGCGATGTCGATCGAGTAGACCCGGGCGAGCCTGTCCTGCGGCACGTTGAGGTTGATCGAGGTCTCCCAGAAGACCGTATAGATCTGCAGCCCGAACCCGTGCAGCAGCGCTCCGGCCAGCAGGACCGTCACCCGGTCGGTCAACGCCATCGCGAGCGGGAAGCATCCGGTGAGGGTGAGCAGGCACACCCCGACGAAGAGGCCGTGTCGTGGCCGCCACCGCAGACAGACCACGCTGCCCAGCACGAATCCACCCATCAGGAAGCCCAGCGCCAGTCCCCACACCGACCGACCGATCCCGTCGCCGACCACGATCGGCCCCAGCACGCTCTGTGCGCCGCCGTAGAAGAGGTGGTAGAGGGCGGCCATCAGGATCTGGCTCCACAGCCAGGTGTGGCGCAGCACCTCGCGCAGCCCCTCGCCGAAGTCGGTCAGCAGCGACTCCTGTCGGCCGGCCGGCACGTGCGGCACGTCCAGCCGGGTGAAGCAGACCGCGGCCACCGCGTAGGTGACCGCGTCGGTGGCGATCGCCCAGCCCGAGCCGATCACGACGACCAGGATGCCGGCGGTGGCGTACCCCACCGCGGCGGCACCGGTCTGCAGGAACGCGCGTACGGCGACCGCTCGGGCCAGTTCGTCCTCCGGCACCACCAACCGGACGATCGCCCGGGAGGAGGGTTGGCCGAGCGCACCGACGACCCCGCTCAGCGAGGAGAGGACGGCGATCAGCGGGATGGTGGCGACGCCGGTGACGACCAAGGCGGCGAGCGTGCCGACCACCACCGCGCTGACCGCCGAGGCGCCCTCGAGCATCAGCGTGCGCGAGACCCGGTCGCCGAGCACGCCACCGGCCAGGGTGGTGACGACCTGGCACAGGGCGTAGGCCGCCTCGACCAGACCCAGGTCGGTGGCGGAGCCGCCGAGATCGAGCACCGCGAACGCGATCGCCACCGGCGTCAACGACCCACCGAAGACGTTGACCGTGCTGCCGGCCAGCAGCCAGCGCAGGGCGCGGTGGCGCAGCACCGGCTTGCCGGGCTCGCCGGCTCCCGAGACGACCGTCACCGCCGCAACCTACCTCGGCATCCCGTCGAACCGGCGGAGTGAGGATCCTGGGAGCCCACCCGGCCGGCGCCGCCCCTCCGGTCCGCGGACCTCGCCGAGGCGGCACTCTCGCGCCGGCGACCTACGATGGTGAACGGTGGTCCGAGCCTCCGCACGAACGTCCGCGAACCTCGCCCGGCTGAGTTTTCGTCGCCACCCAGGGGTGTCTCAGCCCACGCACAGAGAGACTTACCAAGGTAGGAGCCATGGACGACTTCCCTCGTGACGGCGACGAACGCCGCCCCGATGAGACCACCTCCCAGACGGGCTCGGACGACACGTTGCCCGGCGAACAGACCGCACCGCTGTGGTCGCCGGGAGGTACGTCGGGCGGCAGTGGGTCGACGTACCCCGGTCCGTCCAGCCCACCGCCGACCGGCCAACCGGTCTCCTCCCAGCCGCCCCCCTACCAGCCCGCCCACTACCAATCGGCCCCCGGCCAGTCGGCTCCGGGACAGCCCCCGGCCGGCCCGCCGCCGGTCACCACGCCGCTGACGACCCAGGAGCCCGCCTCGGGCGGAGAGCCCGGTGCCTTCCCGCCGTTCTCGGCGTTCTCCCAGGGTGGCGGCACCGCGGGACCCTCCGGTCCCGTCGGCCAGGGCGGCTCGCCGCGGCCCAAGCGCCGCCGGCTCGGACTGGCCGCCGGCGTGATCGCCGCGGCGCTGGTGGTCGGTGGCGGCGCCGGGCTCGGCTCCGCAGCGCTCTACGTGAGCAACCACGACTCCAGCACCGACAGCGCCGGCTCGGGCGAGTCGTCCTCGTCGATCGTCAACGAGGACGCGCCCACCGGCAGCGTGGAGAAGGTCGCCGCCGACGTGCTCCCCTCGGTGGTGAAGATCGAGGTCTCCGGATCCACCGAGGCCGGCTCCGGGTCCGGGATCATCCTGAGCTCCGACGGCGAGATCCTGACCAACAACCACGTGGTCGAGGTGGCCGGCGATGACGGCACGATCAAGATCGACTTCAACGACGGATCCTCGGCCAGTGCCAAGGTCCTCGGCACCGACCCGCTGACCGACACCGCGCTGGTCAAGGCCGAGAACGTCTCGGGGCTGACCCCGGCCACGATCGGCAAGTCCAGCAAGCTGGTCGTCGGCCAGGAGGTGGTGGCGATCGGGTCGCCGTTCGGCCTGGACTCGACGGTGACCTCCGGCATCGTCAGCGCGCTCAACCGGCCGGTGAACGTGGGCCAGGACTCCGACGGCAACGCGACCGTCTACCCGGCCATCCAGACCGACGCCGCGATCAACCCGGGCAACAGCGGTGGCGCCCTGGTGGATCTCAACGGCAACGTGGTCGGCATCAACGCCTCGATCCAGTCCACCAGCTCCTCCAGCGACGACAGCAGCGAGTCCGGCTCGATCGGTCTCGGCTTCGCCATCCCGATGGACGAGGTCGTGCCGATCATCAAGCAGATGGAGGCCGGCGAGACGCCCACTCACGCCCGACTCGGCGTCAGCGTGCAGGACGCCAGCCAGGCCAGCGCGGAGAGCGACGGAATCTTCGACGGCGACGGCGCCAAGGTGAAGAGCGTGACCGACGGGTCGCCGGCGGCCACGGCCGGCATCGAGGTCGGCGACGTGATCACCAAGGTCGACAGCCAGCTGATCACCAGCTCCGACTCCCTGGTGGCCACCATTCGCAGCTACCGTCCGGACGACAAGGCCAAGGTGACCTGGACACACGACGGCAAGACCAAGTCGGCCACCATCACCCTGGAGTCCGACGGCGGGTCCGACTGACCCACCGAGCGCTCCTCAGCAGTGCGGAGGAGAACCAGCCAGGCCCCGCAGCCACGTCCACCGGCTGCGGGGCCTGACCATTCCCGCCGGCCTCATCGGGCCCGCGTCACCCTGGTCTCCTCCCAGACCGGCTCGGGCGACTCGTAGACGACGCCGTCGGCACCGTAGACCAGGAACCGGTCGAAGCCACGGGCGAACCAGCGGTCGTGCGTCACCGCGAGCACCGTTCCCTCGAACGTCTCGAGTCCCGCCTCCAGCGCCTCTGCCGAGGCGACGTCGAGGTTGTCGGTCGGCTCGTCGAGCAGCAGCAGCGTCGCCCCGGAGAGCTCCAACAACAGGATCTGGAACCGCGCCTGCTGACCACCGGAGAGCTGCTCGAAGCGCTGCTCCGCGCAGTGCGCGAGCTCGTACCGGTCGAGCACTCGCGAGGCCTCCTCACGCCCCATCCCGGCTCGGCCCCGGCCGTCCGGCTGCCGGTCGCCGCGGTGCAGGATCTCCACCAGGGTGCGGCCGGCCAGCTCCGGGTGCGCGTGCGTCTGGACGAACCAGCCGGGTCGCACCCGCGCACCCAACCGCGCCAGCCCGGTGTGCGCCACCGGCTCGACGACCTGATCCCCGACCGATTCGTGCTCCACGTCCGGACGGGTGCCACCCGCCGCGAGCAGCCGCAGGAAGTGCGACTTGCCGGAGCCGTTGGAGCCGAGCACCGCCACCCGCTCGCCGTACCAGATCTCCAGGTCGAAGGGGTGCATCAACCCGGTCAGGCCGACCTGCTCGCAGACCACCGCGCGCTTGCCGGTCCGGCCACCGCTGAGCCGCATCGTGACCTGCTGCTCGCGGGGTTGTTCGGTCGGTGGTCCGGCCTGTTCGAACCTGCGCAACCTGGTCACCGCCGCCTGGTAGCGCGACGCCATGTCGGCGTTGTAGGCGGCCTTCTGCTTGTAGCGCAGCATCAGGGCACGCAGCTTGGCGTGCTCCTCGTCCCAGCGCCTGCGCTGCTCCTCGAGGCGGGCGAACCGGTCCCGGCGCGCCTGGTGATAGCTGGCGAACCCACCGGGATGCGTCCACACCAGGTTGCCGTCGGCGCCGAGCTCGACGGTGACCACCCGGGTCGCGGTGCGGTCGAGCAGCTCCCGGTCGTGGCTGACGTAGAGGATCGTCTTGGCCGAGTCGTTGATCCGCTGCTCCAGCCAGATCTTGCCGGGCACGTCGAGGTAGTTGTCCGGCTCGTCGAGGAGGAGCACCTGGTCGGGGCCGCGCAACAGATACTCCAGCACCAGCCTCTTCTGCTCGCCGCCCGACAGCGTGTCCAGCGCACGGTACCGGGCCCGGTCGAAGCCGATCCCCAGCGCGGCCACGGTGCAGACGTCCCAGACCACCTCCACCTCGTAGCCGCCGGCGTCGGCGTACTCCGCGAGCGCCTCGGCATAGCGCAGCTGGGTGGGCTCGTCGTCGGTCTCCATCAGCGCCAGCTCGCCGGCGTGTACGGCGGCCGCGGCGGCGCGCACCCGGGGCGGCGCGACGCTGAGCAGCAGGTCCCCCACCGCGGCGTCCGCGGCCAGCCCGGCGCCGACGTGCTGGCGCATCACACCCAGGCCACCGGTGCGGGTGACCACCCCGCCGTGCGGGACGAGCTCACCGGTGACCAGTCGCAGCAGGGTGGTCTTGCCGGCACCGTTGGCACCGACCAGAGCCACCTTCGCGCCCTCGCCGGCCCGGAAGGAGACGTCGCGCAACAGCACCCGCCCATCGGGCAGCTCGAACCGGACGCCGGCGACCTCCACATGACCCACGAGGGGTCATCCTCCCAGGCCGAGGCGGCCCGATCACCCGGATTTCTCGCGGCCGGTGGGCGACCGCGATGGTCCCGATCGGTCCCGGTGCGGGTACTCAGGGTCCGACACGGGGCGTCCCCGATGGTGGGATCCAAGATCCACGAGTCAGACTAGAGACATGCCGATCACCTGGGTCAAGGAACGGGTCCGCAAGCTGGCCCTGCGCTGGGCGATGCGCGGGAAGTCCACACCGGTGCCCGACATCACCACCCTGCGCAAGATCCCCGAGCACCTCACCTACCCGCTGCGCCGCGATGGCATGGACCCGGTCCCCGAGCTCGCCCAGGCCCGGGCCGAGGAGCCGGTCACGGTGCTCGGCAGCGTGCTCGGCCTCGACATCTTCCTGGTCACCGGGCACGCGGAGGCCAAGCAGGTGCTGGCCGACCGCACCTCCTACAGCAACGACATGCGCCACCTGCTCGGCAGCCGACCGCGCTCCGACGCCGAGGGCATCGGCGGCCTGGGCATGACCGATCCGCCGGACCACACCCGGCTGCGCGGTCTGCTGACCCCGGAGTTCACCATGCGGCGGCTCGCCCGGCTCGAGGAGAGCATCGACCGGATCGTGACCGACGCGCTGGACGACATGGAGGCCAACGGCCCCGTCGTCGACGTGGTGCAGCGCTTCGGCTTCGAGATCCCGTTCCGGGTGATCTGCGAGCTCCTCGGCATGCCGGAGGAGGTGCGCGAGGAGTTCCACAAGCTCGGCACCGCGCGCTTCGACCTCGCCGAGGAGGGGGCAGCCGGCGCGTTCGGCGCCGCCGCCGACTCGCGCACGTTCCTGATCAACGCGGTCAAGGAGCAGCGCGCGAACCCCGGCGACGGGCTGATCGGCGAGATCATCCGGAACAAGGGCGACGAGTACGACGACGTCGAGCTGGGCGGCCTGGCCGACGGGGTGTTCCTGGGCGGCTACGAGACCTCGGCCTCGATGCTCTCGATGGGCACCTACGTCCTGACCCAGCAGCCGGCGGCGTACGAGATCCTGCGGACCGGGGACAAGGCGGCGGTCGACCAGGTGGTCGAGGAGCTGCTGCGCTACCTGTGCCCGGTGCAGATCGCCTTCCCGCGCTTCGCCAAGGAGGACCACGAGCTCTTCGGCCACCAGGTGAGCAAGGGCTCGGTGGTCATCGTCAGCCTCTCCGGCGCCAACCGCGACCCGGCGGCGGTGCCGCATCCCGAGCAGTTCGACCTGCGCAACGCCGACACCTCGCACTTCGCCTTCGGCCACGGACTGCATCGCTGTGTCGGCGCCGAGCTGGCCCGGATGGAGCTGCGCGCTGCCCTGACCGGGCTGGCCAGGCGGTTCCCGGAGCTCAGCCTGGCCACCGACGACCTAGGCGAGCTCGGCTTCCGGGACCTGTCCATCGTGTACAGCATCGACCGGCTGCCGGTGCGGCTGACCCGGGATCCGGTGCCGGCCTGAGTGCCCGGGGGGCAGTTTCACCGGTTCACCGGTGGTTCTGCCACTTCCTGCGTGTTGCAACCCACGAGAAGTTCCAGTTTCGCCGGTGAACCGGTGAAACTGCCAGCGGCCAGAGGACTCACCGCCGGGTCTCCAGCACCCGGAAGCCCTTCGCGCTGGCGAGTCGGGTGGTGGGGAAGCCCTGGTCGCCGAGCCAGCGCTGCAGTGAGTCGGCGCCCAGGTTCTTGCCCACCACCAGCACCGCGCGCCCGTCCGGCGCCAGCCGGGGCAGCCAGGTGAGCAGCAGGTCGTGCAGGGCCCGCTTGCCGATCCTGATCGGCGGATTGCTCCAGATCTCGTCGTACGACGCCCCGGCCGGTGCCCGGTCCGGGGTGCAGGCGTGGTAGCGATCGGCGACGCCCAGGGCGGCGGCGTTCTGCTGCGCGAGCAGGATCGCCCGCTCGTTGACGTCGACGGCGGTCACGACGGCGTCCGGGACCGCGTGTGCGATGGCGAGCCCGATCACGCCGTAGCCACAGCCGAGGTCCAGGATCGGGCCGGGCCGGGGCGGCGAGGTCTCCCGGAACAGCACTCCGGTGCCGACGTCGAGGCGACCCTGGGCGAAGACCCCGCTGCCGCTGGTCAGCGACAGCCGCATCCCCCACACCTCGGCCTCGACCGGGACCCGCTTGAACGGCACCGACGGGTCCGCGGAGAAGTAGTGCTCCTCCCGATTCGTCTGATTCATCGGAACCCCCGGTGACTCATCGGACCTCCCCGGGGTCCCGCTTGGCCCGGGTCACCAGCAGTCTCGCAGCCAGCTCCGCGGTGGGCGGATAGCCGACCTCCTCGAGGGTCAACCCCACCGCCGGGGCCACCGGCACCGCCGGCGACCGTGTCGCCGCGTCGAGCCGTTCACCCGCCCAGGACACGTCCTGCCGCCCCTCCCCGATCGTCATCAGGCACCCCATCAGGGCCCGGACCATGCTGTGACAGAACGCGTCGGCCACCACGTGGGCGACCGCGATCCCGGACGGCTCGCGCTCCCAGTGCAGCCGGGTGATGGTCCGGATCGTGGTCGCACCCTCACGCGGCTTGCAGAAGCTGGCGAAGTCGTGCAGCCCGAGCAGATCGGTCGCGGCGGCGTTCATCGCGGCGAGGTCGAGCGGCCGCGATCGGATCAGCACGTGCTGGCGCACCAGCGGGTCGGCGTATTCGGGACGATCGGCCACCCGGTAGGCGTAGCGCCGCCACAGCGCGGAGAAGCGGGCGTCGAACTCCGCGGGCACTTCGCTGGCGCGCCGTACCCTCAGATCGGCCGGCAGGATCCCGTTCAGTCGCCTGACCAGCGTGACCAGCGGCGGCTCCGGCGAACGCCCGGCCGAGGCGTCCAGGGCGGCGCGATCGAGGTCGAGATGGGCCACCTGCCCGCGGGCGTGGACACCGGTGTCGGTCCGGCCGGCCACCACCACCCGCGCCTCCGGCAGCCGCAGCACGGTGGCCAACGCCGCCTCGAACTCGCCCTGGACGGTGCGCAGGCCGGGCTGGCGCGCCCAGCCGTGGAAGTCACCGCCGTCGTAGGCCAGGTCGATCCGGATGCGCACCCGCAGACCCTAGCCTGGATCCGCGTCACCGCCGGGCTCAGGCCGTGGACACCGGGGAGGGGATCTTGGCCGAGCGGTATCCGCCACCGTCTCTCGTACGGCGCCACCGGCGCCAGTGCTTGGCCGAGAGGCGGAACGGCAGATGCTCCTGGACGTGCGCGGCCGCCCCCGGCAGCCGGTCGTCGCCGGGGAACGCCAGCCAGAGCGACAGGGAGGACGCGGTCGTGCCGATCGTCGCCCGCACCCCCGAGGCGCCGAGCATCCGCCCGTAGCCGTCCACGCAGAACCGGCCGAACGCGTCCGGAGTGATGTCCTCGTCCGGCGCGCCCGTCGCCGGATCGATCAGGCGTACGTCGGCGGTCACGACGAGCGAGGCGAGCGGGTTCCCGTGCTTCGTCACCGCCCCGGGACCGGCCGCGGCGAGGATCGCGAGGACGTCCGTGACGGCGTCGGCGTCGTCAGCGCGGACGCCCCACTCGGTGTGCGTGCTCGCGCGGGTGCGCGCGCCGCCGAGGCGCTCCGTCGCGGCCGACGCCACTCGCTCGGCGGCCGCGGCCGGGCCACCGGACCACACCTGGAACGCGAGGACGGGGCCTGCCGTCGGGCGGGTGCATGCGTCGAGGAACTCCCGCACCCGGCCCCACGCCGCGTCGGGCCGCTTGGTGCGAAGCGAGTGGGCGCCTCCGGCGGAGGCGGGCAGGCCGTCGTACGTCACGACCTCGGCGGCAGGGGCTTGCGTCACAGGAGCCATCCTCTCAGGATCCGGCGATCCGGTCGCGGCCTGGCGCCTCAGCCCCGCACCTCAGCCCCGCACCTCAGCCCCGCACCGCCGCCTCGAGCTCGGCGGCGTACGGCGGATCGGCACCCTCGCGGGAGACGGCGATCGCCGCCGCGGCGCCGGCACGCTCGAGCACGGCCTCGATCCGCGCCGTCGCGAGCGCGTCGAGGGCGCCCATCCCGTCGTCGAGCAACGCGTCGACCAGCGCCGCACCGAAGGTGTCACCGGCGCCGATGGTGTCCACCACCGCGACCGGACGCGCCGACACGTGCACGCTGCGGGCGCCGTACCAGCTGGCGCCCTCGGCACCCCGGGTGACGACCACGGCAGCGGGTCCCAGCGCCCGCACCCTCGCCGCCGCCTCCGCGGTGCCCAGCCCGGGATAGAGCACCTCCAGGTCCTCGTCGGAGGCCTTGACCAGCGTCGCATGCCGAGCGGTCCGCTCCACCGCCTCGCGCAGAACGGCGCCGACGCCGGTGACCGCCCCGCGAACGTTGACGTCGTAGCTGATCGGCACGGCACTCGAGGCCAGCAGCGCCTCGACCGCCCGCGCCCCCGGCGCCAGCACCGGCCCCCAGGAGCAGACGTGGACGGCGCGCACCCGCGCAAGGGCGTCGGCCGACAGCTCCGGCAGATCCCAGGACACGTCGAACCGATAGCTCGCCGCTCCGCCGACGCCGATGGTCGCGGTGGCGGTCGGGGTACGGTCCAGCACGCGCGGATCGGCCGCGAGCACCACCCCGGAGGCCGCCAGATGTGCATCGAGCAACGCCCCATGGGCATCGGCGCCGTACCCGGTCCAGAACTCCACCGCTCGCCCGAGCCGCGCCAACGCCACCGCCGCGTTGGCGGCACTTCCTCCGGGCAGATCGGTGACCGCGTCACCGGTGCGTACGACGTCGATCAGTGCCTCGCCGACCACCATCACATCCACCCGGGATGTCTACCAGAACCGACGCTCCGGTGCGTGTCCGCCCCGACCGGTCGACAGATGGATCGGGGCGACCCGAGATGTCGGTCGTCTGGTGCAACCGTCGCCCGAAGGCGCATCTCGGGCCGCCCCCAGGCGACTCGACAACCCGAGGCGCTCTCGCGCCGGGGTCGGTGAGTGGGTCACTCCGGCTTGGAGTCACCCTCCTCGGCGGTCTCCTCAGCCTCGGTCTCCTCGACAGCCTCGGTCTCCTCGGCCTGAGGCTCGTCGACGACGTCCTCGGCCACCTCGACCTCAGCCGCCTCGACCTCGGCAGGCTCGGCGACCTCGGCGACCTCGGCGACCTCGGCGACCGGCGCGGCAGCCGCCGGCGTCGACGCCGCGGACCGGGTCTTCGGCTCATATGCCTCGGTGACCAGCTCGATCACGGCCATCGGGGCGTTGTCGCCCTTGCGGGGACCGACCTTGGTGATCCGGGTGTAGCCCCCGGGGCGCTCGGCGAACTGTTCGGCGATCTCGGTGAAGAGCTCGTGCACGACCCCCTTGTCCCGGATGGTCTTGAGCACCTCACGACGGTTGTGCAGGCTCTCCACGGTGCCGAGCGGAGCCTTCTTCGCCTTGGTGATCAGCTTCTCCGCCAGCGGGCGGAGCTGCCGGGCCTTGGCCTCGGTGGTGGTGATCCGACCGTGCTCGAACAACGAGGTCGCGAGGTTGGCGAGGATCAGCTTCTGGTGGGCCGGGCTTCCGCCGAGGCGGGGGCCCTTCTTCGGAGTGGGCATCTGCCGCTTCCTTTCTCTCCGGCCGTGTCAGGTACCGGGGTAGACCCAGCGTCTGCTGGGATTTCTCGTACGTCGGTCACTCACGGTCGCCGCCTCACCGACCCGCGACCCCGCCAATCACGCAGGACCACAGACCACCTCGACGGCGAGCGCGGCAGCGTGGCGCCGCAGGCGACACGCTCGCGCCGTTCAATCCAGCGCCGCAGCGTGGCGCCCAAGGCGACACGCTCGCGCCATCCAACTCAGCGCGGCAGCGTGGCGCCGCAGGCGACACGCTCGCGCCGTTCAACTCAGCGCGGCAGCGTGGCACCCAGGGCGACACGCTCGCGCCATCTAACTCAGTACTGCTCGTCCTCCACGAAGGCGTCGTCGTCATCGTCGCCGTAGGCGGCGAGGGCGGCCGACGGGTCGAAGCCCGGCGCGCTGTCCTTGAGCGAGAGGCCCATCTCGTGCAGCTTGGCCTTGACCTCGTCGATGGACTTGGCACCGAAGTTGCGGATGTCGAGCAGGTCCTGCTCCGAGCGGCTGATGAGCTCACCCACGGTGTGGATGCCCTCGCGCTTGAGGCAGTTGTAGGACCGCACGGTGAGCTGCAGGTCCTCGACCGGCAGGGCGAGGTCGGCGGCGAGCTGCTCATCGACCGGCGACGGGCCGATGTCGATGCCCTCGGCGTCGACGTTGAGCTCACGAGCCAGACCGAACAGCTCGACCAGGGTCTTGCCCGCCGAGGCGAGCGCGTCCCGAGGCCGGATCGACGGCTTGGTCTCGACATCGATGATCAGCTTGTCGAAGTCCGTGCGCTGCTCGACACGGGTGGCCTCGACCTTGTAGCTGACCTTGAGCACCGGCGAGTAGATCGAGTCGACCGGGATGCGGCCGATCTCGTTGTCGGCGCCCTTGTTCTGCACCGCGGAGACGTAGCCACGGCCACGCTCCACGACCAGCTCGAGCTCGAGCTTGCCCTTGTCGGAGAGGGTCGCGATCTTCAGGTCGGGGTTGTGCACCTCGACGCCCGCCGGCGGGGCGATGTCGGCGGCGGTGACGTCACCGGCACCGGACTTGCGCAGGTACATGGTCACCGGCTCGTCGTGCTCGGAGGAGACGACGAGGCTCTTGAGGTTGAGGATGATCTCGGTGACATCCTCCTTGACCCCTTCGATGGTGGAGAACTCGTGCAGCACGCCGTCGAACTTCAGGCTGGTGACCGAGGCACCGGGGATCGACGACAGCAGGGTACGGCGCAGCGAGTTGCCCAGCGTGTAGCCGAAGCCCGGCTCCAGCGGCTCGATGACGAAGCGGGAGCGGAACTCGTCGACTGTCTCTTCCGACAGGGTGGGGCGTTGTGCGATGAGCACTGATCTTGTCCTTTCCGGGCCCGACCGCTATATGAGGGACCCGAACGTCGCAGGGTGTGACGGAAGTGGGTAGCGATTCACTTGTCTGCGATCGGGTTGGCTACCAGTCCGATAGCCGACACGCTCGCGCCATTCAACTAGAGCTTCGAGTAGTACTCGACGATGAGCTGCTCCTGGACCGGGATGTCGATCTGGGCCCGGACCGGGAGCTGGTGGACGAGGATCCGCATCCGGTTCGGAACGGCCTCGAGCCACGCCGGGACGATGCGCTCGCCGTGGGTCTCACGAGCCACGATGAACGGGGTCAGCTCCAGCGACTTCTCCCGCACGTCGATGACGTCGTGCGCGGTGACCTGGTAGGAGGGCACGTTGACCTTCTTGCCGTTGACCAGGAAGTGGCCGTGGACGACGAGCTGGCGGGCGTGCCGGCGGGTGCGGGCGAAGCCCGCGCGGTAGACGACGTTGTCCAGCCGCGTCTCGAGCAGCTGGAGCAGGTTGTCGCCGGTCTTGCCGGGGCGGCGGTGCGCCTCGGCGTAGTAGGAGGCGAACTGCTTCTCCATCACGCCGTAGGTGAAGCGGGCCTTCTGCTTCTCCCGCAGCTGGAGCAGGTACTCGCTCTCCTTGACGCGACCGCGGCCGTGCTGGCCGGGAGGGTAGGGGCGCTTCTCGAATGCGGCGTCGCCGCCGACCAGGTCGACACCGAGACGGCGCGACTTGCGGGTCATGGGGCCGGTGTAACGGGCCATTACTCTTCAGTCTCCTTACTTGTCTCGGGTCGGGATCAAACGCGACGGCGCTTGGGCGGGCGGCAACCGTTGTGCGGCGTGGGGGTCACGTCCTGGATGGTGCCGACCTCGAGGCCGATCGCACCGAGCGAACGGATCGCGGTCTCGCGACCCGAGCCCGGACCCTTGACGAAGACGTCGATCTTCTTCATGCCGTGGTCCATCGCCCGACGGCCGGCTGCCTCGGCCGCCATCTGGGCGGCGAACGGGGTGGACTTGCGCGAGCCCTTGAAGCCGACGGTGCCGGCCGAGGCCCACGAGATCACCGCACCGGTCGGGTCGGTGATGGTCACGATGGTGTTGTTGAACGTGCTCTTGATGTGAGCCTCGCCCTGGGCGACGTTCTTCTTCTCCTTGCGGCGGACCTTGGTCTTCGCCGCAGCCTGACGGCTCTTCGGAGGCATGCATTAACTCCTGTGTTGGCTGGTCTGGATGAGATCGGGGAGCCGGATCGGTGGTCGACTAGCCGCTCATGAGGTACGAGCGAGCGGCTACTCGAGACCTACTCGGCCTCTGGGCGCTTCGCGCCGTGGCCTGCGCTCGCTCGAGACGAGGACGAGCGAACTCGCCTCGTCGCCTGGCTCACTTGGCCTTCTTCTTGCCGGCGACGGTCCGCTTCGGGCCCTTGCGGGTCCGGGCGTTGGTCTTGGTGCGCTGGCCGCGGACCGGGAGGCCCATGCGGTGACGGCGACCCTGGTAGCTGCCGATCTCGATCTTGCGGCGGATGTCGGCCTGGACTTCGCGGCGGAGGTCACCCTCGGTGCGAATGCCTTGGCTCTCGATCGCGTCGCGGAGCTTGACCAGCTCGTCCTCGGTGAGCGCGTGGACGCGCGTGTCCGGGCTGATGCCGGTCGCGGCCAGGAGCTGGGCCGAGGTGGTACGGCCGATGCCGTAGATGTAGGTGAGAGCGATCTCCACACGCTTGTCGCGCGGGAGGTCGACACCTTCGAGGCGTGCCATGGTGTTCCTTCTGGGTTCTCACAGAGGTGTCGGTCGAGACGCATCCCCGGGTGGCTGCCCAGGGCTCCGGCCTCTGCTCCGGAGGTGGTTCAGACGTCGTACGACGCCCTAGCGACTCGATGAGAGGTATTCAGTTGTGGGTCTCGATACGCCCTCGCCGGACGGCTCGGGCCACTCGACCGACCTGAGGTCAGTGGTGCGACCTAACCCTGGCGCTGCTTGTGGCGCGGGTTCTCGCAGATGACCATGACGCGGCCGTGGCGACGAATCACCTTGCACTTGTCACAGATCGGCTTGACGCTGGGGTTGACCTTCATGTCAGCCCTCCTCTATCGGCTAGGTGACGAGAGCCCGCGAGCGGGCTCACTTGTACCGGTAGACGATCCGACCGCGGGTCAGATCGTAGGGAGACAGCTCCACCACCACGCGGTCCTCGGGGAGGATCCGGATGTAGTGCTGGCGCATCTTGCCGCTGATGTGGGCGAGAACCTTGTGTCCGTTGCTCAGTTCGACGCGGAACATCGCATTGGGGAGGGCCTCCACCACGGTGCCCTCGATCTCGATCACGCCTTCTTTCTTCGGCATGTCCTCCACAATCTGTTGGTCGTCTCGTTCACTCGGGTGGCCCGGGAACCTCCGCCGCGCGGACGCGACGGTGGACCTCGCGAAGCCGCCCGTCCGTCTCACCCGGGCGACCACGAGGGTCCCACCAGGCAGCCGCGAGACATGACGGAGCAGACCCACGTTGGGCCGACACACCAGTGTAGGTCGGCGCGGAGACCTTTCCCTAATCGACGGCGGGCCCGCATCCGGGCGGAGCCGGCGCAGATCCAACTCGGATCCGGCTCGGATCCGGCTCAGCGGGTGTCGCGGTGACGACGGCGCAGCTCGGCGTCGAGGTCGCGATCCAGCCGGGCGCTCTCCTCGCCGTGCGCGTCGAGGTCGTCGAGAGCCGCCTGCAGCCGAGCGGTCTGGTGGGCCAGGACGTCCCGGACGACGTAGGTTCCGTCCGGCTCACGCCGCGGGTCCAGCCAGAAGTCGTGCCAGCTCAGCGTGCCCTCGGCGACCCGGCGCGCCAGGGAGCGGTAGCTCAGTGGCGCCCCCGGGGCACCGGTGACCGCCTCGAGCGCGGCCACGACGCCGGGCTCCAGCGGCTCGTGCTCCTCCTCGGCCCGCCACCGCGCCAGCAGATCGCGTACGTCGTCCAGGGCGCGCCGCAGGTCCCGGTCGGCGTCCTCGTGCTGCAGTCGGCGCAGCAGCGCCCCGAAGGACTCCTGCCCGCCGGTGCCACCGGCGCCGCCGGCGTCGAAGCGGTCGAAGCGGTCGAAGCGGTCGGTCATCGACGGACTCTCAGTGCTGGGCGGCGGTGGTGGCGCCGACCCGGCCGACCGTCTCTTGACCGTCGGCCTCCGGATCGCCGTAGACGACCTCGATGTCGTTCACCGTCTGCTGGATCTGGGCGATGCTCACCGGCGGCAGGGTGTCCAGGGAGGCGTTGGCGGCGATGTGTGGCAGCTCGGAGATGAAGGTGACGAACTGCTTGAGTCCGTCGAGATCCGCCTTGACCTGCTCCACCCACCCCTCGACGGTGCTCTTGAGGTCGATCAGCGCCTCGATGCCGTGGATGACATCGGTGATGTCGTCGATGATGTCGGTCACCACGTGCCAGCCGTGGTCGAGGATGTCCCAGGCCAGGGCGAGCCATCCGATCCAGCTGGAGACCCGGCCGAGGATCTTCGAGACCACCCTCGCCAGCTTCCTGCCGAGCGTCACCAGCAGGTCCTCGATCTCGACCGCCAGCTCCTCCGACACCGTCGCCACCCCGTCGAAGGCGGCACTGGCCAGCGAGATCGCCCCGCCGGCCGCCTCGACGACCAGCGCGAAGGCCTCCATCTGCACCGCGAGCGCGGTCGCCGCCTCGCCCCGGAAGGTGCCGAGCGCGAGCTTGGCGCTGACCTGGGTGATGTTGAAGGAGAACTCGCGGGTGCCATGGCTCTCGAACTGGAGGCAGCTGTTCGCGTTGGCCTGGATCCGCTGGTAGTTCCCGGAGAGCGGGAAGACGATCGTCTGCTCCAGATCCGTCCAGGGGATCTTGCCGATCTGCGGTCCGCCGACCTTGTCCAGCAGCCCGTTGAGCTTGTCGATCATGCCGTTGATGGTCTTGACCGTGCTGTTCCAGCCGTGCGCGACCGCCATGAAGTCGCTGTTGTGCTTCAGCCGTGCGGAGCCGTCCTCCCCGGGCGGGATGTCCAGGGCGGGGACGTCGAAGGTGATGCTCATCAGTTCATCCCTCCGCGACGGGTCGGGCCGGGACCGAGCTCGGCGTCCAGCTTCTTGAGGTAGTCGGTGGACTGCTCGGTCGCGGAGAGCAGCGCCAGCCAGCGCTCGTGGAACGTCTCGCCGGCCTGGTCGAAGAGACCGCGGACCTCGCCGAAGAACGCCGCCAGCGGCTGCAGCGCCCCGATCAGGCCGCTGGTGTCGAGGACGTGGTCCTTGGCGTAGCCGGTCAGGTCGTCCATCTGGAGGTCGATGGTGTACATCGCTCCGATCAGGTTCTTGACGCTGCCGAACTCCCAGTCGATGGCATCGGTCATCGCGCAGTCTCCCCCGAGATCGGCCGGCCCGGATGGCCGGCGGCACGCAGGATGTGCCCGCTGCGCCGGGCGGGCAAACCTCAGCGAGACCGTACGGCGTCCCGATCGGTCGCGTCGCCGGCCGGGTCACCGAGCAGGGTGATGAGCCCGTCGGCGACGTCGCCTCGCCACCAGGCGTAGTCGTGGCCGCCGTTGTGGCTGCACGCGTGAACCTCGATGCCCGCCGCGCGCAGCCGCCGCTCCAGATCGGCATGGAGCGGCGCCAGCACCCACTCCTGCCGGCCGTGGGCGAGATGGATGCGCACGGCGCTCCCCGGCACGATCAGGTCGGCGAGGTCGTCCATCCACAGCGAGGCGGACTGGGAGACCACGCCGGTCACCGTCCTCGGATCGCTCAGCCCGGCGCGCAGTGCGGTGAGCCCACCGAGGCTCTGCCCCACCGCCACCACCTCGCGGCCGATGCCGCGCCGCTCCCGGACCCAGCCGACGAGGCTGCCGGTCAGATACCCGGCTCCGGCCGAGCCGCCGAGCTCGGTCCAGCGCGACTCCCGACCGCCGGAGGCGACCAGCACCGCCCGCACCGGCGGGATCGCGCGGTCGGCGATCAGGTTGTCCACGATGGCCGGCAGGGACTGGTGGCTGGTCCACACCTCGCCGTCGAGCGCGACCACCAGGGGCAGCGGATCGGTCGGGTCGGGCCCCGGCGGATCGTAGAGCCAGACCTCGTGTCCCGCCGGCGCGACCTCGCGGTGCAGCGTCCCTCGCGGCACCCCGGCCCGCGGCGCCAGCCACGGTTGAGCGGGAGCGTCCGGCAACGCGACCACCGACTGCACCACCCCGGCGCGGTTGGTGCAGGTGGCGGGGTTGCGGGGATCGCGCCGACCTCGGTCGAGCGCCTGCCGCAGCGCGGCCTGTCCCTCGACGATCCACGGCGCCTGCTCGCCCGGATGCTGGACCAGGAACGAGTACGACGCCCGCCAGTCGGCCGCCATCCGGAACGAGGCGTGCCACAGGTCGCTCTCCCCCAGCCGCTCCAGCAGGGTGGCCTCGAGATTGCGCTCGTCGGTGAGCCGGTTGGCGAAGAGCAGCACCTGCTCGGCATCGCGGTCGCGCCAGCAGAAGGTCACCACCACCTCCCCCGGCGTCTCGGTCTCCTCGACCAGTGGGAGCGTGCGGGCCACACGCTCCCAGAACATCTCCACGTCGCCGGCCGCGAGTGCGTCGAGCAGGGCGCTACGGGTGCGCGGGATCGGGGTGGGCCGTCGGACCTTGGGCGGCCTGAGCACGGGGCTCGTCTGGTCGGAGCTCGTCTGGTCGGGGCTCACCTGGTCGGCTCCTCGACGGCTCCGTGGTCGTGCCGGCCCTCGGCGGGCTCCCCCGGGTCGGCCTGGGTGCCGACCAGTGGCAGCACCAGCGGCGTCCCGGTCAGCGGATCGTCGATCAGCCGGCACGGCAGCTCATAGACCTGTTCGATCAGCTCCTCGGTGACGATCTCCCGAGGCCGGCCGGCCGCCACCACGCGGCCGGCCGCCACCACGATCAGCTGGTCGGCGTACCGGAAGGCCAGGTGGAGGTCGTGCAGCACTGCCACCACCGTGCGGCCCTGCCGGGCGAGCCGGCGGGCGAGCTCGAGCACCTCCAACTGGTGGGCGATGTCGAGGTAGGTGGTGGGCTCGTCGAGCAGCAGCAACGGCGTCTGCTGGGCGAGCGCCATCGCGAGCCACACCCGCTGTCGCTGGCCGCCGGAGAGCTCGTCGGTCGACCGGTCGGCCAGCTCGGCGACATCGGCCGCCGCCATCGCGTCCTGCACCGCCTGCTCGTCGGCTCGGGACCACTGCCGCAGCAGGCTCTGGTGCGGGTAGCGACCCTTGGCGACCAGATCCGCCACGCTCATCCCGTCCGGGGCCTGGGGCGACTGCGGGAGCAGGCCCAGCACCCGGGCCAGCTCCTTGCCGCGGTAGTCGCCGACCGGACGCCCGTCGACCAGGACGGTGCCGCCGGCGGCCGGAACCATCCGGGCCAGCGCGCGCAGCAGCGTGGACTTCCCGCAGGCGTTCGGGCCGACGATCACCGTCATCACCCCATCGGGGATCTCGACGTCGAGCCCGTGCAGCACCTCCCGGCCGGCGTACGCCACCTCGAGCCCGGCGGCCTTCAACCGGCTCATCCCCGTCTCCCTTCCACCAGTCTCCACTCCACCACCAGCAGTCCGATCAGGTAGACGCCGCCGAGCGCACCGGTGACGACGCCGACGGCGAGGTGGGTCGGGGCGACATGCTGACCCAGCAGGTCGCTGCCCATCACCAGGAACGCTCCGGTCGCGGCCGAGCCGGCAAGGCCGGGCACCGGCAGCGCGGAGAGTCGGCGGGAGACCTGCGGGGCCGCCAGCGCGACGAACGCCACCGGTCCGGCGGCGGCGGTGGCGACGCTGACCAGCGCCACCCCCACCAGCACGGCGGCGGTGCGCACCCACTGGGCCCGGATCCCCACGCCGCGCGCGACGTCGTCGCCGAGGGTGAGCAGCTGCAGCGGACGCGCGAGTGCGAGTGCCGCCGCCAGCAGGACCAGCACCGAGACCAGCACCACCGTCGCCCGAGGCCAGAGCACCGTGTCGAAGGAGCCCGCCAGCCACTGCGCGGCGTCCTGGGCGTCGCCGAGGTCGGCGCGCGCGACCAGTAACGTGTTGATGGCGCTCAACGTGGCGCCGACGCCGATGCCGACCAGCACCAGGCGCTGCCCGGTCAGCCCGTGCGGCCGGGTCAGCAGCCATACCACCGCCGCCGTCCCGATCCCACCGAGCGCGGCGCCGAGCGCCACCGCGTTCGTGTCACCGCCGACCACGACGATCTGGACGAGCGCGCCGGTGGCGGCACCGGTGGTGAAGCCGATGATGTCCGGGCTGCCCAACGGATTGCCGGTGACGTTCTGGAAGATGGCCCCCGAGGCACCCAACGCGCTGCCGACGGTGAGCGCGGTGACGATCCGCGGCAGCCGGATCTCGGTGACGAAGTAGGACGCCAGCGGATCTCGACCGCCTCCGCCCAGGGCCGCGACCACCTGGCGAGGCGAGACGTCGTAGTCGCCGAGCATCAGCGCCAGCACCGCGAAGGCGAGAGTGAGCACAGTCGTGCCCAGCAGCACCCAGACGGTACGACGGCGCAGCCGGATCGATCGCCCGCGACCGCGCAGCAGCCAGGTCCGCGGCCGTCGCGGCGCACGCGCGCCGATCGCTCGACCGCTCACGGGGCCGGTCGCCGGGCGGATCCCCGGGCCGGTCACCGGGCCGGTCACCGGGCCGGTCACAGGGCCGGTCACAGGGCCGGCACCTTCCGGCGTCGTACCACCGCGACGAAGACCGGCGCCCCGATGACCGCCGCGACCACGCCGACCTGGATCTCCTGGTGCGGCACGATCCGACGACCCAGGGTGTCGGCCAGCAGCACCCAGGTGGGCCCGAGGATCAGCGACACCGCCGCCACCCAGCGCTGGTCGTGGCCGACGAGGGCGCGAGCGAGCATCGGTACGGCGAGCCCGACGAAGCCGATCGGCCCGACCGCGGCGGTGGCACCGCCGCACAGCAGGGTGACCGACGCCATCGCCAGGCCGCGCGCGGTGGTCAGGCGGACGCCCAGCGCCCGGCCGGTCTCGTCGCCGAGACTGAGCGCGTTCAGTGCCGGTCCGATCGCCAGCGCGATCACCGCTCCGGCGCCGAGGAACGGCAACACCGCCCACAGCACCGACCAGCCGCGACCCTCCAACGACCCCGCCACCCAGTAGCGGAACTCGTTGTACGCCTCCTGGTCGGCCAGGATGACGGTCTGGGTCAGCGCGGCGAGGGCGGCGCTCACCGCCACCCCGGCCAACGCGAGCCGGGCGGGGGTGGCCGTCTGACGACCGGTGCCGGCCAACAGATAGACGCCCACCGCCGCCGCTCCCGCGCCCAGGAACGCGAACCAGAGATAGAACCACAGGCCGCTGGTGCCGGCGATCGCCACCGCCAGCACCACCGCCAGCGAGGCACCCGCGTTGATGCCCAGGATCCCCGGGTCGGCGAGCGGGTTGCGGGTCAGGCTCTGCATCACCGAGCCGGCCAGGGCCAGCGCGGCGCCGACCGCCACCGCCACCGCCGTTCGGGGCAGGCGCTGCTCGCGCAGCACCGTGGAGGCGAAGCTGTCGTCCCCGGACAGCAGCAGGTGCCAGGCCCGGCCGATCGGAATCGGATTGCTGCCCAGCGACAGGCTCAGCGCCACCGCGACCAGCAACAACCCCAGCCCGATCAGCACGACCGCCGTACGACGTGCGGTGCGGGCCACGACCGACGCCTCGGTGCGGGCGGACGGCTCGGCCCGAGGGTCGCCGGGCTCGGCGGACAGCTGGTCGGCCACGGGCATCCGATCACCTCGTCTGATCAGCTGCGGGCACGGCGGGCCCGGAGCGCGAGCCCGAGCGCGATCGCCGCCAGCACCACCACGCCGATCGTGCCGGCGACCGGGAAGTGGCTCGCCGAGTCGTCGGCCGCGGAGGACTCGCTCACGGCGGTCGCGTCGGTCGCGGTGGCGGTCTCACTGGCGGACGCGCCACCGGCACTCGCCGTCGCGGACGCGCCCGCGCTCGAGGTGTCGGCGGAGGACGAGCCGGACGGCGCCGGTGCCTCGAGCACCGAGCCGGCCGCGGCGACGCTCGGCGCGGCCGAGCCGGCGCCGGTCGAGTCGGTCGAATCGGTCACGGTGCTGGTCGCCGAGCTGGACGCGGTGCTGGTCTCCGTGCTGGTCGCCGAGTCGGTGTCGGTCGAGCCGGTGTCGGAGCCCGCGTCGTCGCTCCCCCCGGCGACCGTGGTGAAGTCGCTGTTCCCCCGTGCGGTGTAGCCCTTGGTGCCGCCACCGGCGCCACTGATCGGCTCACTCGCCAAGAACCGCAACCAGTGCTTGCCAGGCTTGAGGTCGGAGGGCAGCACGAACGATCCGCTGACCGACCCACCCGAGCCGATCACCTGCTGATGGACGACGCAGGCTCCGTGCGTGGCGGCGGCGGCACAGAACTTGCCGTCGTCGATCTTCACGTAGACGACCTGTCCGGCCGGGAACCCGGTGACACGGAAGCTGATCGTGTCCCCGGCATGCAGCGTCTTCGGACTCGAGCTGGCCGAGGTGCCGGGGGTGTCGTTGGAGGCTCCGCCGGGCGGGATCGCCGCGGCCGGCATCATCAGCGCGGCGAGGACCGTCGCCGCCGCACCCAGGGCGGCGCCGAGCCGCAAGGCGACCCTCATGCCGCACCTCCCCGACGAGCGCCCAGGCCGACACCCGCGAGCAGCGCCGCGCCGATGCCGAGCATCCAGCCGTCGGTGGAGCCGAACCAACCCGCCGAGGTGGCGGCGGCGAGCTTGGTCGGCGTCTCCTCGATGTCCGGGATGGCGGTGGAGGTCGGCTCCTCCTCGTCCGTCCCGGTGTCGGCATTGGCCCAGCCGATCAGTCGGCCGCTGCTGTCCTGCACGGTCACCCGGTACGCCGCGGCGGGAAGCGCCGCCAGCGAGACCCGGATCTGCCTCTTCGCATCGGCGCTGATCCAGCCCGCCGGGATCGCCTGGGTCTGGTCGTAGACGTAGACGAAGACCGGTGCCGACTGCGCCGCCGGCAGGGTGAGGGTCAGCACGGAGTCCGTGAGCCGCGCGGCGATCCGGTCCGCGAGCAGCAGGTCGGTGAAGCCCTGCACCGGCGGGGCGGGGGTGGTGAGGCCGGTGGACGTCGTCGAGGTGGTCCCGGTCGAGTCGCTGGTCGTCGTGGAGGTGTTCGTGCTGGTGGTGTTCGTACTCGTATCCGTGTCGGTGTCATCGGCGTCGTCGGCGTCATCGGCGTCATCGGCGTCGTCATCGGCGTCGGTGTCATCGCTGTCCGGGAACGGCACCGACGACCAGCCCAGCAGCTCCCCGACCTCGCCCAGCTCGCCGCTCTGCACGACCAGCCGATTGCGTCCCACCGCGGAGCCGTCCCCGGCGGTCGTCGTCAGCCGTCCCCCGGCGCCGAGCCTGAACCACTTCTCACCCCACGGGTAGCGCGGCGAGCCGTCGTCGGCGTACGCCGACAGATATACCCACTCGCCGGCATGGCCGGGCGCCCGCAGGGTGAGCTCGGTGCCGGTGATGTGCGCCGTGACACCGTGCCGGTTGCCGCTCGTCAGCGTGGTCGCGTCGATCGGGTCGGGCATGCCGTTGGGCTGGTAGGTGCCGATGACGAAGGTCGGCGATGCGATCGTTCGCGGGGTCGAGCTGTCGAAGGTGCCGGCCAGCACCCGCAGGGTGTGCCCGCCGGAGGTGAGCGCCGGGGTGGAGGTCTTCGTCGTCCCGTCCGGGATCGGCACCGTGCCGGAGAAGGTGCCGTCGGCCTTCGCGGTGAAGACCGCGAAGACATCCGGTTTGTCGGGGAGCAGCTCCTTGCCGATGCGCTGGTAGGCGCCGTCGTCGATCTTGACCGCGACGATCTGGCCGGTCGTCGTGTTGCGGCAGAAGCCGGCGCCGGAGATCTTCAGCTTCTCGCCGAACGCGGCGGTGGCGGCACCGATGGTGACGCTGGCGCCGTTGCTCACCGAGGTGGTGCTGCTGGCGGTCGCGGTGGTCTGCTGGCACGAGGTGGTGCCGGTGCCCCCATCGTCGTCACCGTCATCGCCATCACCGTCATCGTCGCCGCAGTCGATCGGGGCGGCATCGGTGCCCGAGGTGGTCACGCTGCCGCCGCCGCTCGCGCCGTCGGCCACGGTGAACGTCCCCGACTCGAGCGTGCGGATCGGATCTCCGTCCTTGAGGCTGCCGGTGAGGAGCCGCAGGGTGTGCGTGCCGGCGGAGAACGCCGGCGTGGAGTCGTCCGTGGTGCCGTCGGGGAGCGTGATGGTGGTCGAGAAGCTGCCGTCGGTCGCGGCGTCGACGATCGCCCAGATGGTCTTGTTGCTGCTCACCGAGGTGTCGGTGCGGCTGTACTTCCCGTCGTCGAGCTTGATGCCGATCTCCGAGCCGCCGGCCGTGGAGTTGAGCCAACCGCTGCCGGTGATACGGAGCTTCTCGCCGAGCCCCACCGTCGAGTCGGCGATGGTGAGGCTGTACTCGTTGGCGACACAGGTGTCCGCGTCGTCGGCATGTGCGGCGCCGCCGTGCAGGGCGAGCAGCGCCGGCCCGAGCCCGACCGCCACCGTCGCCAGAGCGGACAGGATCCGCTTGGCCCTCATGTCAGTGCCTCCACGACGGACGCCACGATGCCCTCCATCAGCAACGGCCCCCCGGTCGAGGTCCACAGCGAGCCGTCGACCAGCAGGATCTGGTGGTTCTGGTAGGCGGTCAGATCGGTGAAGCCGGGCACCTTCTCCGCCTGGGCGAGCGCCTTCCTCGCCGCCGCGACCCCGGTGCCTCCGCCGGCGTTGCGGTTCGTCTCCGAGGAGCCTCCGATGGTGCCGAAGAACATGTGATCGGCATCGATGTCGGTGAGGTTCTCGTTCGAGACCGGCTCGCTGTGCCCGCTGCCGTCCCGGTCCTGGCTGGCCGGGCGGGAGAGGCCCAGATCGGTCAACGCCTCTCCGGCGGGGAGCTCCTCGAGGATCAGCGAGGCGCTGCTGCCCTGCCATCGGACGATGGAGAAGGTGTCCTGCCGATAGCGAGTGAGCTTCTTCTTCGCCGCGCTCACCGCGTCGTCGTAGTGCTGCTCCACCTGCTTGCCCTCGGCGGTCATGTTCAGCGCCGCGGCCACGTAGCCGAAGTTGGTGCGCCAGTCACCACCGGCGTACCCGGTGTAGAAGGTCGGCGCGATCTTGCGCAGCACCGTCAGCATGTCGGGGTTGTTGTTGATGCTGGTGCCGTCGGTCAGGATCAGGTCCGGCTTGAGCTTGCCGATCGCCTCGTAGTCGGGCGCCGCCACCTGTCCGACGATCTCGATGCCGGCGGCCTTCTTCCCGAGGTACGACCCGGCACCGCTCTGCCCCCGCCCGGCGCTGGTGCCGACCGGCGTGACCCCGAGCGCGAGCACCGCGTCGAGGGTCGGCTCGCTGAGGGTGACGATCCGGGTGGGATGGGCCGGCACCTCCATCGTGGTGCCCTCGACATCGGTCACCGTCCGGGTCTGACCGGACGAGGCGGAGGCGGTGTCCTCGCTGCCACACCCGGTCAGCGCGTACGGCGCGAGCAGGAGCAGCGCGCCGACGAGCGCGACACGGGTCATCGCACGAGTGAGGGCAGGCAACAGGGGGCGAGCGGGGAATGACATCGGCAGCACAATCAGATCGAGCGAAGAAAGGTAAGGCGAGCCTAACAGTCATCTGATCTTTTGCTCCAGTCGGTCCCCCGCCCGGGACATCGCGGTGCTACTCCTGCGCCAGCACGAAGTCATGGTCCGCGTGCCGGGCCGCGATCGCCGCCGCAGCCGCCGGGTTGCCGGCCGCGATCGCCGCCAGCAGCGCGGCGTGCTCGGCGCGACGATCGGCAGCGGACTCCCCCGACGCCAGCCGACCCCGCCGCACCCCTTCACGCAGCGTGGCCATCAGCACGGCGTACAGCTCCGAGAGCAGCCTGTTGCCGGCGGCCTCCACGATCAGCGCGTGGAACTGGCCGGGCGTACGCCCGCGCTCGACCCCGTCGGGATGCGTGGAGCCCTCGACATCGGCCTGCTGAGCGGCCCCCAACCGGGCCAGCGCCTCCGCGTCGACACGCCGGGCGGCGAGCTCGGCGGCCTGCACCTCCAGTCCGCGGCGGACCGCCAGTACGTCGGCCCAGGAATGTCCGGCGACGAAGTCGGAGAGCACGCCGCGGACGGGATTGAGCGAGCGGACGAAGGTGCCGCGGCCCGGGGCGGGCTCCAGCATCCCGAGGTGCGCGAGACTGCGGACCGCCTCACGGACCGTGCTTCGGCCCACGCCGAGCTCGACGGCCAGCTCGGCCTCGTTGGGGATCCGGCTGTTGATCGGCCAGCGGCCGCTCATGATGTCACCCTGCAGGCGACGCACGGTCTCGCGCGCACGCTCACTGCCCATCGCCGACACAGCAGTGACTCCTTCCGACCCCCGTGTCTTCCAACCCCGTGCCTTCCCGCCTGCGTTCGCTCCGCCATCGGCGGCCGCCGCGCGGTGAGTCTACGAGCCCCGCGGCGCCGAGCGAGCACACCGCGCCACGCCGCACGAGGCCGAGTCGACGCGGCCCTCCCAGGGGCACCCGCCGAGCCGGCGAGCCGGGCACCGCCACCGGAGCGTGACACCACACCGCGACAGTAGATCTGACCAAGGTAAGGTTTGCCTAAGAGACACCCGGGGGCGGGTGCCGTAGCGAGCGGCCGCCGCGCGGCCCCGCGCCGGCACCCCGGCGCGCAGCAGGCGATCGCCTACCCGCGGAGTCTCTGACCTCATCGCTGCGATCAGAAAGCTCCGACATGCCCCTTCGTTCCCGTCTCACCACCGTCGGCGCCGCCGGCGTGCTCGTCCTGGCCGCGGGCGCCACCGCGCTCGGCGCCTCCCCGGCAACCGCCGCGACCTGCGATCCGACCTCGTCGGCGTACACCGTCGCCATCGCGAACACCACCGTGGCGCCCGGCGCGAGGCTGCAGATCTCCGGCACCGGCTGGTGCGCCAGCTCCACCACCGGCTCGAGGATCGGGCTGAAGATCGACGACGGCGCCTACAGCCGCACCGACACCTCGCTGAGCACCAACAAGACCATCTGGGCGATCATCGACGCCGAGGCCGACGGGACGTTCGAGACCGCCATCACGCTCCCCGACGGCACGACCGCGACCTCCGACCCGGCGTTCCCCGACGGGAGTCACACCCTCCGGCTGCTCAGCGGCAGCCTCCAGGACGGCGACGCCATCCGCACGCTGGAGTCCGATGCCTTCACCGTCACCAGCACCGCGGTCATCGCCGGCAAGCCGTCGATCGCCGGCACCGCGAAGGTGGGCAAGAAGCTCACCGCCAAGCCGGGCAGCTGGACCAACGGCACCACGCTCGCCTACCGGTGGAAGCGCAACGGCACCGCCGTCAAGGGTGCGACCAAGGCGACCTACGCGCTGACCGCGGCCGACGCCGGCAAGAGGATCTCGGTCACGGTCACCGGCACCAAGTCCGGGCTCAGCCCGGCACGGGCCACCTCGGCGGCGAAGACCATCGCCAAGGGCACGTTGAGCGGCACCAAGCCCACCATCAAGGGCACCACCAAGGTCGGCAAGAAGCTCGTCGCCAAGCACGGCACCTGGACCACCGGCACCAAGCTGACCTACCAGTGGCTGGCCAACGGCAAGAAGATCAAGGGCGCCACCAAGGCCAAGCTCAAGCTCAAGGCCGCCCAGAAGGGCAAGAAGATCTCGGTCAAGATCACCGGCACCAAGACCGGCTACACCACCCTGGCCAAGACCTCCGCCACGACCGCGAAGGTCACGGGCTGAGCTGTGAGCCCGCACGAGAGGTCACGAGCTGGCGCTGCGTGACGGTCGTCACCACCGAAGATCCGATCCGATTCCTCCTATTCATCAGATCTATATTAGGATTGCCTCACCTTATCTTAAGGTCCGCGGCTCGGCGCGATGTCACCCCTCAATCCAGGAGCACTTCCGTGAGCAGAACCCCCACGCGATCCCGGCGGACCCGGATCGTCCACCTCGGCCTGGCGGCCACCGCGGTGGCCGTCGGCCTCGGCGGCCTCACCGTCGCACCGGCCTCAGCCGCTACCCCGAAGTCCGAGCTCGGAGACGGCGAGGTCCACCTCACCTCGGCGACCGAGACCGCGCTCGGCACCACGCTCTCCTACGCCGGCACCGGCTTCGGCCTCAACGACGGCGCCGGGCAGACCATCAGCGTCAAGATCGACGACGGCGGCTACACCCCGGCGAGCGGCGAGGACGTGGTCGGCACCGCCAACGTCCAGGGCGACGGCACCATCTCCGGCAACGTCACCGTCCCGGACGACCTCACCGCCGACAGCGGCACCGACGACGGCGAGCACTGGCTGCGCTACCTCGGCAGCACTCCGGTCGTCTCCAAGATCAGCGACTACTTCACCGTCTCCGACGACGCCTCGGCCGCTCCGACGGTGACGGCCAGCGCGGTCACCTCCACCGGCCGCAGCTCGGGAGTCACCGTGACGCTCACCGGCTCCGGCTTCACCGCCGGCGACTCGATCGCCGTCACCGACGGCGCGACCGGCGACGCCTACACCTGGACCACCGGCGGCACCGTCGACGACGACGGGAACCTGACCGGCACCATCAAGTTCGCGATCGGCGACTACCCGGCCGGTGAGCACCAGCTGGTCCTCACCGGCAGCGACGCCGACAACCCGGGCGTCGCCCAGGTCACCGTCGACCCGGCCATCTCCTTCACCGGCCTCGCCGTCAGCTCCACCGGGACCGTCACGGTCTCCAACCTGCAGCCGGGCGCGACCTTCGACTCGGTCACCCTCGACCCCGACTCGACCGTGGACGACGACGAGATCGAGATCCTCGACGCCGACTTCACCGCCGACGACACCGGCACCGCCACCGGCAGTGTGACGGTCCCGGCCGGTGAGTACCTCGGCACCAAGACCTTCACCGTGACGCAGTCGCTCCCCTACGGTGCGACCTACACCGCCAGCGCCAAGGTGTCGCCGAGCACCGCCACCTCGGGCGAGTCTGGCTACGCCCGGGTCGCCAGCGCGACGGGTGCGGTGGCGCAGGGCCTCTACCAGTCGGCGTACAGCTCACAGAGCGACGCACTGTTCGCCACCGCGGCGTTCAGCGGCACCAACGGCTGGGACGGCTACCTCTACAAGCTCGACCCCGACACGCTGAAGGTCGAGTCGTCGGTCGAGGCCAGCGAGGTCACCGCCGGCGGCGCCCGCTACGCGCCGTACGGCGTCGGCGTCGACGACACCAACGGGACGGTCTGGGTCACCAACACCCGGCAGAACACCGTCGCGGTCTACTCCCAGGACGACCTGAGCCTGCTCCAGCAGTGGACCGGCACCGACAGCACCGACGCGAACGGCTACGTCAACCATCCTCGTGACGTGGTCGCCGACCCCGCCGACGGCTACGTGTTCGTCAGCTCGGCCAGCGAGGGCTCCAGCGGCGACGGCTACATCTCGGTCTTCGAGTCCGACGACCAGGACGGCGACGGCGTCAAGTACGAGAAGATCGAGGACATCGCCGTCCACGCTCGCACCGAGTTCTCCCCGATGAGCCTGGAGCTCGACGCCGAGGACGGGAAGCTCTTCACGGTCAGCTCGACCACCGCCGCGGCGATGGTGATCGACACCAAGACCCTCGAGGACACCATCATCGATGTCGACGGACTGGTGGTCGACGGCAGTCGCGGTGCCTCCGGCGTCGCCTACGACGCCGACTCCAACCGGCTCTTCATTGCCAGCCAGAACACCGACGAGGTGGTGGTCGCCCAGCTCAACGACGACCTGACCGAGAGCACCACCATCAAGGAGCTCGCCGCCGGCGCGGGGTCCCTCAACGTCGCCTTCGATCCGGTCCACGAGCTCGCCTACGTCGCCAACTTCAGCGGCACGACGATCACCGTCCTCGACACCGACGGCAACCGGGTGGCCAACCTCGGCCTCAGCAAGCCGAACCACCTGGCCGAGGACGGCCAGGGCTCGGTCTACGCGGTGAACAAGGACACCGACAACCAGGTCGTCAAGCTCACCCCGAAGGTCACCTCGGCCAAGCCGACGGTGACCGGCACCGCGAAGGTGGGCAAGAAGCTCACCGCCAAGCCGGGCAGCTGGACCAGCGGCACCACGCTCGCCTACCAGTGGAAGCGCAACGGCACCGCCATCAAGGGTGCGACCAAGGCGACCTACACCGCCGTCGCCGCCGACGCCGGCAAGAAGATCACCGTCACGGTCACCGGTGCCGCCTCCGGCTACGCCTCGGCCTCGGCCACCTCGGCGGCCAAGAAGGTGGCCAAGGGCACGTTGAGCGGCACCAAGCCCAAGGTCAAGGGCAAGGCCAAGGTCGGCAAGAAGCTCGTCGCCAAGCACGGCACCTGGACCACCGGCACCAAGCTGACCTACCAGTGGCTGGCCAACGGAAAGAAGATCAAGGGCGCCACCAAGGCCAAGCTGAAGCTCACCAAGAAGCTGTCCGGTAAGCGGATCTCGGTCAAGGTCACCGGTACCAAGACCGGCTACACCACCCTGGCCAAGACCTCCGCCACGACCGCGAAGGTCAAGAAGAAGTAACTCCTCCCGCAGCGGAGCCGAGTCGGCGCATCTTGTACCGCGAGGTGTGCCGACTCGGCATGGGGGACGCGGCCCCGATCGGCGTCACCGGGCCGACTCGGCGAGCAGCCGGAGGGTGTCCTCGCGGGCCGGCGCGGTGGCGGGGTCGGTGTCGGCGTACGCGCCGCCGACCGGGTTGATCATCACCTCGTCGACACCGTACGTCGCCGCCAGCCCGGCCACCTCGGCGCGTGCCTGCGCCGGGGCGCCGATCACCCAACGCTCCCGCATCGCGTCGAGCAGCGCCCGATGCGCCTCCGGGACCGGGGTGGCCTCGGCCGCCTCGATGGTGTCCTGGGCCGCCAGCGGTTGACCGGTCCGCAGCCGGAGCATGGTGAGCAGCTGCGGCAGCGCCCGTCGGTCCGCCTCCTCGGCCGTCTCGGCCACACTGGCGTTGAGGGTGAGGAAGGTGCGCGGCTCGGCGAGGGTCGGCGACGGGACGAACTCGCTGCGGTAGAGCTCCAGCGCCTCGGCCGTGCCGTTGCCGGAGAAGTGGTGGGCGAAGACGTAGGGCAGACCCTTGCTCGCGGCCAGCCGAGCCGAGTAGTCCGAGGAGCCGAGGAGCCAGATCTCGGGCACGCTGCCGGCCGCGGGAGTGGCGCGCAGCTCGTGGGTGCGGCCACCCACCCGGATCCCGACGCCGGCGGTGTCCATCATGGCGATCACGTTGCCGACGTAGTCGGCGAAGTGGGTGACGCCGTCGTCGTCGACGCCCCCGGCGCCGTGCCGCAACGCCCAGCTGGTGACCGGGTCGGTGCCGGGGGCGCGGCCGATGCCGAGGTCGATCCTTCCCGGGAACGCCGCCTCCAGCAGGGCGAACTGCTCCGCCACCACCAACGGCGCGTGGTTGGGCAGCATCACTCCCCCGCTGCCGACCCGGATCCGATCGGTGGCGCCGGCGACCAGGCTGATCAGCACCGGCGGGTTGGTCGAGCCGACCGCCGGCATGTTGTGGTGCTCGGCCAGCCAGTAGCGCCGGTAGCCCAGCGCATCGGCGACCCGTGCCAGCGACAGTGTCGCCGCGACCGCTCCGGCGCTGCTCTGACCGGTCCGCACCGGGACCAGGTCGAGAACGGACAGGGCAGGCGTCGTCGCGGTCACGATGCCATCAACCGGATGGGCCCTCCTGTTGTTCCGCCGGGAAGAAGGTCATCGACCCGCCGGGCGGGACCGGGCATCGTTCCTGGTGTGGTCGAGCAGCGTCAGGCCTCGATCGGGCGCACCACCCAGGCGCCCATCGCGGCCGCGCCGACCCAGTCGTGCACATCGCCCACCCCGGCGCCCGGCTCGAGCACCTCGAGCGCACCGACCTCGCCCAGGTGACCCACGCCCGCCTTGATCAGCGCCTCCTTGCGCACCCACAGTCCGGTGAAGGCACGAGCCGGATCCGGCTGGCGCTCGACCCAGCTCGTCTCGCGCGGGGTGAGCACGCCGGCCGGAGGCGCACCGGCGCGGACCAGCTCGACGTCGATGCCGCACGGCGTCGGGGCCGCGATCGCGGCGACATGGCCCCGGGTGTGACTCAGGCTGACTCGCACGCCCCCCTCGACGTACGGCGCCCCGTGGTCGACGTCGCCGCAGGACGCACAACGCTGGCCGAATCCCACCTCGCCGGGCGGTGTGCCCACCAGCGCCGCCGCGCACTCGCGCACCAGGGTGTGCGCCGCCAGGTACGCCGCGCGGTCCGCGACCCGGACCAGCCGTCGGTGGCGCGCCAGCTCCGGCGCGGTCAGCCACTCGGGACGCGGCCGCACGTCGGCGACCGGCCTGATCGCCCACTCGACGAGACCCGTGTTCACCGGGCCATCATCTCCTGACGCCGGCGGCCACCCTCGACTCGGCGATCAGCCCCGCCAGCATCTCCCCGACCAGGTCGACCACCGGTCGGCGTACCAGCTCGCCATGACCGGCAGCCAGCTCGACCCGGTGCACCTCGCCGGTCACATAGGGCCGCCAACCGTCTGCGTCCAGCCAGGTCTCCGCTCGCGGCGCCGTGGCGACCAGCACCGTCAGATCACCCGGCAGGACCGTATGGCTGGACAGGCGGACGATCCGGGCCGCCTCGACCACCGAGGCCAGACAGCCGGAGAGGACCAGCTCGGGGAGCTGGCCGATGGCGCTTCCGCTCTCCCGCAGCAGGTGGACCGCGGTGGCCCGGTCGAGCGTCCCTTCGGGCGGTTCGACTCCCCCCAGGCGCAGGATCCCGACCAGCGCCTCGGCCTCGGTCGGCTCCGCCAGGTGCTGCCACTGGTCGGAGGGGTAGGCGTCCAACAGCGCCACCGCACCGACCTCCTGCCCGTCGCGCCGGGCCAGTGCGGCGACCTCATGCGCGGCCATCCCGCCCAGCGACCAGCCCGCGACGTGGAATCCGCCCTCGCCGACCACGCTCCGGATCGCGCCCAGCTGCCGCCGGGCGAGGGCGGCCAGGTCGGCGACCGGTTCGGGTCGGCCGGCGGCCAACCCCGGTGCCTGGACCGCATGCACCGGCTGCTCGGGCGGCAGCCGGCGCAGCAGCCCGGCATAGCACCAGCCCAGGCCGCCGGCCGGTGGCAACAGGAAGAGGGGATCCCGATCCGCCTCGCCCCGGCGCAGGGTGAGGATCTCCTCGATCTCCGCGGTCCCACCACCATCGGCGAGCAGCCCCGCCAGCTGGGCGGCCTGTGGGTGGGCGAAGACATCGGCCAGGGAGAGCCTGACCGCGAACTCGTCCTCGATCGCCGCCAGCAGGCGCAGGACGGCGAGCGAGTCGCCGCCGGCGTCGAAGAAGTCGGTGTCCTCCTCGACGCGGGCCACTGCGAGCACGTCGCCGATCAGCGCACACAGGCGCTGGGCGAGCAGGGTGCGGGGAGTCCGGTCGCCGCGATCGACGGTGGGCGGAGCGACCTCGGCCAACCGGCGACGATCGGTCTTGCCACTGGTCCCGAGCGGGATCTGCTCGGTCGCCACCAGGTGATGCGGCAGCCAGGCCGCCGGCAGCCGGTCGGCGGCGTGAGCGCGCAGCGCGGCCGCGGCCTCGGCGGCCGAG
>NZ_JASGET010000056.1:0-26429 GCF_047606145.1 Nocardioides sp.
CACCGCGGGTACGCCGCAGCGGGCGCGGGCTCGACGCGTCCGGCCGCGGCGGCGCCCCACCGCGGAGGCGGTGGCCTTCGTGCTGCTCGCCGTCGTGGTGCTCGCCGCGATCGTCGGGCCCTGGATCTCGCCCTACCGAACCGACGTCGCGTCGGGGGAGCCCTACCTGCACCCGTTCTCCGGCGGGCACTGGCTCGGCACCGACAACCTCGGCTTCGACGTGCTCACCCGGATCCTGGCCGGCACCCGGATCAGCCTGTTCGCCGCGGTCGTGGTGACCGGCGTCAGCGCGATCTTCGGTCTGCTCGTCGGTGCCGTCGCCGGATTCGCCGGCGGCTGGGTGGACGCCGTCCTGATGCGGATCACCGACCTGTTCCTGGCCTTCCCGGCCACCATCGTCGCGATGGCCATCGTGGCCGGCCTCGGGCCGAGTCTGCACAGCTCGATGATCGGCATCTCGATCGTGTGGTGGCCCCTCTACGCCCGCCTGGTGCGGGGGGAGACCCGCCGCGCGGCCACCAGCCTGCACGTCGAGGCGGCCCGGATGAGCGGTACCCACGGCTCGCGACTGATGTTGCGTCACGTCGTCCCGACGGTGCTGCCCACGGTGCTGGTCACCGCCAGCATGGACATCGGCGGCGTCATCATGACGCTGGCCTCGCTCGCCTTCGTCGGTCTCGGCTCGCCGGCGCCCGCCCCCGAGCTGGGATTGATGGCCAGCGCCGGCATGCAGTATGTCATCGCCGCCTGGTGGATCCCGGTGATGCCGGGCATCGCGGTGGGCGTCCTGTCCCTGCTCTTCAACTACGTCGGCGACGGAGTCCGCTCCGTCCTACGCTCCCGGGGGGCCTGATCATGCTCCGCTTCGTGATCCTCCGCGTCGGCTCGCTGCTCGGGGTGCTGTTCGCGCTCTCCATCCTGGTCTTCCTGGTCAGCCACTTCGGTGGCGGCGATCCGGTGCACGCCTATCTCGGGGCCAACGCCTCGCCGGACGCGGTCGCCGCCATGCGATCGAAGCTCGGCCTGGACCAGTCGTTGGTCGCCCAGTACTGGCGCTATCTGACCCGGCTGGTGCACGGCGACCTCGGGATCAGCCTGAGCACCAAGCGCCCCGTCTCCGCGGAGTTGCGCACCCGGATTCCGGCGACGCTGGAGCTGGCGGTCGCAACGGTGGTGCTCTCGGTGATCATCGGGCTGATGCTGGCCCGGGTCTACGCCCTCAAGGGCCGCTTCGCCGGCGTGATCCGGTTCGTCCTGCTGAGCGCGGCCAGCGCCCCGGCCTTCCTGCTGGCGACCGCCGGCGTACTGATCTTCTTCGCCCACCTCGGCTGGCTGCCGGTCTCGGGCCGCACCTCCTACGGTGCGAGCAGCGGCCTGACCGGGATGTACGTCGTCGATGGGCTCCTCACCGGCAACCTGCCCTACACCGTCGACGCGCTCAAGCACCTGGTGCTGCCCGCTCTGGCGGCCGCGATCGGCCCGGGCGTGGCGCTGGCCCGGGTGCTCGCCGACGGCCTCGGCAAGAGCCTGGAGTCGGGCTACGCCCGTACCGCCCGATCGCTCGGCGAGACCGAGCCGCAGGTGCTGCGCCGGCACGCCTTGCGCAACGCCGCCAGCCCGGCACTGAGCCTGCTCGGAGTCCAGCTCGGGATGATGCTCTCCAGCCTGGTCGTGGTGGAGCAGATCTTCTCGTGGAACGGCCTGGGCCAGTTCCTGGTCTCGGCCATCAACGGCTCCGACACCAACTCCGTGGCGACCGTCAGCCTGGTGCTGGGTGCCGTGTACGTGCTGGTCAACACCCTCGTCGACGTGGGTCTTGCGGCCATCGACCCACGCGTCCGCCTGGCCTGACGCGATCCCAACCCTCGAATCGAAGGAGAAGTGCGCCATGCCCCAAGAACACACCCCTCTCCAGGTCGTCGACTGGTCGCCGGCCGATGAGCTCAGGCCGGTCGGCGACGTCGTCCTGGTCGTGGTCGACATCCAGGGCGGCGGGCAGAACAATCCCTTCGTCCCGAGCAAGCCCGAGCAGACGTTCATGCCGGGCCGCGAGGAGCGCAATCCGCGGGCGGTCGAGCTGGTGGCCGCCTTCCGCGCCAAGGGCGTGCCCGTGGTCTTCATCCAGGAGGTGCACAAGCCCTCGCTGGTCGACATCGGCCGCGAGCTCGACGGCAACGAGGGCGTGCACTGCGTCGAGGGCGACCCGCGCACCGACCTGCACCCCGGTCTGGACCCGCGGCCAGAGGAGTACCTGATCCGCAAACGCCGCTATTCGGCCTTCTTCGGCACCGAGCTGGACCTGGTGCTGCGGGGCTACGGCGCCCAGACGGTCGTGCTGATCGGGGGGATGACCGATGTCTGCATCCACTACACCGCTGTGGACGCCCACCAGCTCGACTACCACTTCCGCACCGTCACCGATCTCGTGGTCGGCTCGGGCCAGGAGCTGCACGACGCCGCGTTGCGTGCGATGAAGTACCTCCAGCGCGACTCCCTGGTCAGCAGCCGGTCCGTCCACGACTGGCTCGCCACCCTGCCCGCCGCACCTCTCGACCTCACCAAGGAGTCTGCATGAACATCCAGGGCAACACCGTGCTCGTCGTCGTCGACTTCCAGGGAGGTGACCTGACCGGTGCCGCGTCGTACACCCTCCAGCAGCGGGACAAGGCCGCCGCGATGGTCGCCGAGTGTCGGGCCACCGGAGTCCCGGTGGTGTGGATCCAGGAGGTGCACAAGCCGCACCTGACCGACATCGGCCGCGAGCTGGACGGCTCGGAGGGACCGCACTGCATCGAGGGCCACCCCGGTACCGAGATCGCCGCCGGGTTGGGCCCGGTCGGCGAGGAGTTCCACATCCCGAAGCGGCGCTACTCCTCCTTCGTCGCCACCGAGTTGGACATCGTGCTCCGGGCCTACCGGGCCGAGAGCCTGATCCTGATCGGCGGCTTCACCGACATCTGCATCCTCTACACCTCGGTCGACGCCCACCAGCGCGACTTCTTCCTCAACGTCGTCACCGACGTGGTCGCGGGCTCCAGCCAACAGGCCCACGACGATGCGCTGAAGATGATCCACTACCTGCAGCACAAGTCGCTGGTGACCTCCGAGGAGGTCATGGCCTGGCTGGCCGCGCGCGGCGAAGCAGCGTGAGTCGGGCGGCGGCGATCCCGGAGCGCACCGACCGGAGCCCGGACGCCAGCACCATCGGCCTGGTCACCGCGACCCACGGCGCGGGCGGCGTCCTGGTCGTCGTCCTCATCGTGCTGCTGGTGAACCGGCGGGAGCGCGAGACCGGGAGCAGCCGGGCCGTGCCACCGCTCACGCGCTGGCCTCGTCGGTGGTCAGCTGACGATCGCGCGTGCGGCCCGGGCGATCGCCGGGGCCAGCTCCTCGGGATCGAGGTCGGGGTTCTGCACCCGGCGCAGGACCACGCCCTCCACCAGGGTCATCACGACGTCGGTCGTCCGTTCTACGTCGGTGCGCCCCGACTCGGCCAGCGCGCCGGCGACCAGAGCGCGGTAGGCGGCGCGCAGGTCCTGGTACAGGTTCCGGTTGCCGAGCACCTCCTCGGTGCGTACCTCGGGCAGATAGCCGAGCAGGGCGATGTTCCACGGCCCCCCGCACAGCATTCGCACGTCGAACTCCACCAGTCGCACCAGCCGCTCGACGCCGCCGAGCCCGGTGTCGGCGGTCAGCTCCGCGGCCAGGTCGACCGAGGGCCGGACGGTCTGCATCATCACGGCGACCAGGATGTCGGCCTTGACCGAGAAGTGGGTGTAGAGCGACGGCTGGCGCAGGCCGGCCTTCATCGCGATGTCGCGGGTGGTCGTCCCGGCGTACCCGCGAGTGATGAAGAGCTCCGTCGCGGCGTCGACGATCCGCTGGCGCCCCTCGCCACGGCGCAGCGCCTCACTGGAGGTAGACGATGCCATGGCGCGACCCTATCCGGGCCGCTGCCGGCTGATCGGCCCCCCGGGATGGAGAGTCCGCGGGTCGGCCCTTCCGGCACGCGGCCGAGCGCACCCGTGCGGATCCATAAAGTGATAATTTGGATCCAGTCGTCGATCGGGCGACCTGTGCTCCCGGGTCACGATCACTCGTGACCGTGCGAATCCCCCACAACCGCTCGACCTCTGATAGCTGCGACCAACCCCAAGGAGAGTTCCCATGCGTGCCGACCTTCCCGCGCTGGCCGCCGAGCAGCCGTTCTACGTGGATGGTGCGTGGAGAGGTGGCGGCGATCTCTTCGAGGTGGTCGATCCGGCGACCGAGGAGATCCTCACCCGGGTGCCGCAGGCCACCGCTGCCGATGTGGACGACGCTGTCGCGGCGGCCCGCAGCGCATCGGATGCGCGCAGTTGGACTGGCCTGGCGCCGCTGGAGCGCGGCCGGATCCTGAACCGGATCGCCGAGCTGATCGAGGCGGAGCTGGAGGAGCTGGCCGTCCTGGAGACCCGGGACAACGGCAAGCCGATCGAGCGTTCACGCGCCGACACGGCCACGGCCGCGCGGACCTTCCGACACTTCGCCGGTGCTCCGAGCCGCCTGCTCGGCACCACCATCCCGATCGACGGCGGCGCCCACCACGTCTACACGACGCTCGAGCCGGTCGGCGTGGCAGCGCTGATCCTGCCGTGGAACTTCCCGATCATGACCGGCGCCTTCAAGATCGCGCCGGCGCTCGCCGCCGGCTGCTCGGTGATCGTCAAGCCGGCCGAGCAGACACCGCTGACGATGCTCCGACTGGCTCGGCTGGTCCACGAGGCCGGCGTTCCGGCGGGCGTCTTCAACGTCGTGACCGGCGATGGCCGGGTCGGCGCGGCCCTGGTCGACCACCCGGGCGTGGACAAGGTGTCCTTCACCGGCAGCACGGCGGTGGGCCGGATGGTGGGTGAGGCCGCCGCCCGGCGTTTCAAGAAGGTCACCCTCGAGCTGGGCGGCAAGAGCGCCAACATCGTCTTCGCCGACGCCGACCTGGACGCTGCGGTGACGACCGCGATGCGGGCCTCGTTCGGCCACTCCGGGCAGATGTGCACGGCGGGCAGTCGGATGCTGGTGCAGCGCTGCATCCTCGAGGAGTTCACCGAGCGGTTGGCCGCTGCCGCTGCGCGGGTGCCGATGGGCGACGGCCTCGCCGGCGGGATCTCGGTGGGACCGCTGGTCTCCGCCGAGCAGCGCGGCCAGGTGCTCGACTACATCGAGAAGGGATGCGCCGAGGGTGCCCGGCTGCTCGTCGGCGGCGATGCGCCGGAGGGCTTCGGCTACTACGTCGCGCCGACCGTCTTCGCCGGTGTCACCAACGACATGGTGATCGCCCGCGAGGAGATCTTCGGCCCGGTGGTGGGCGTGCTGGACTTCGAGGACGAGGCCGACGCGGTTCGGATCGCCAACGACTCCTGCTACGGCCTCGCCGCCGGGGTGTGGACCCGCGACCTGAGCCGGGCCCACCGGGTCGCCGCCCAACTCCAGGTCGGCACCGTCTGGGTCAACACCTACAACGTCTTCGACCCGGCGCTCTCGTTCGGGGGGCTGAAGGAGAGCGGCCTCGGCCGCGACCTCGGTGACGAGGCGTTGCTTGCCTACGTCGAGTCGAAGGCGGTGGTCGTCGCGCTCTGAGCGCGTCGGCGCGGACGCAGTGGGCTCCGGGCGGCGACACATGCGACCCACCGTGGCGCGGGTGAGGACGATGAACTAGAATGGATCCATTGATATTGATCTTGGATCCCAAACAGGATGGACGCAACGTGGACCTTGCGGTGGAGACCGACTCCTCCGAGGCCGGAGGCCCGGCGGCGGCGGTGGTCGACGTGGCGGCCGAGCGGGCTCGTACGGTGGGGGTGTCGTACTCCCATCACCTCAACTCCGCCGGCTCCGCACTCCCGACCGGGGCGGTCGTCGAGGCCGTCGTCGGTCACCTGCGCGAGGAGGAGCGGGAGGGTGGCTACGAGGCCTCCGCGGCTCGGCGAGCGGATGTCGAGGCGATCTACGCCTCGGCCGCCCGGGTGATCGGGGCCCAGGCCTCGGAGATCGCGCTGTTCGACAGCGCCACCACCGGCCTGCGGGTCATCGTCGATGCGTTGCGCTTCGGGCCACGCACCCGCTTCCTGGTCAGTCGCTCGACCTACGTGAGTCATGCCCTCCATCTGCTCAGCATCTCCGCGGAGACCGGCGCGGAGCTCGTGGTCGTGCCTCCTGGTGACGACGGAGCACTCGATCCCGACGCGCTGGAGAAGTTGCTCGCCTCCGGCGATGGCCGCGAGGACGTGGTCTGCGTCGCCCACATACCGACCTCCTCCGGGCTCGTCGAGCCCGTTGCCGAGATCGGTGCGCTGACCCGTCGGTACGGCGTGCGCTACCTGCTCGACGCCACTCAGTCGGTGGGGCACCTGGCGGTCGATGTCGACGCGATCGGCTGCGATGTCCTGGTCACCACCGGGCGCAAGTTCCTCCGCGGCCCGCGCGGCACCGGCTTCGGCTACGTGCGTCGCTCGTTGCTGGAGACGCTGACCCCGGTGGCCCCCGACGTGCGGGGAGCGGTGTGGAGCGGAGACCGCGAGTGGCATCTGGCCGACACGGCTCGGCGTTTCGAGACCTGGGAGTCCTCGGTGGCCCTGCGACTCGGTCTCGGCGTCGCCCTCGACGAGCTGCTGGAGCGCGGCATCGAGGTGACGGCCGGTCACCTGGTCCGCACCGCGGCCGCGATCCGCGCCGGCCTCGCTGGGATCGGCGGCGTCACCGTTCAGGATCCCGCCGCGTGCGGATCCGGCATCGTCACCTTCACCGTGGACGGGATCGGTGCCGACGACCTCAACCGCCGCCTCGCCGAGGCGGGCGTCCGGGTCGTCTCGGTGCCGGCCAGCCACGGCCAGTGGGACCTCGGCTACCGGGGCGTCCCCTCGGTCGTGCGTGCTTCCGCGCACGTCTACAACGACGACGCCGACACGGCGGCACTGCTCGACGCCGTCGCCACCGTCGCGGGCCGGGCATGAGTGTCCGCGACACCGACGTCATCGTCGTCGGTCTGGGCATCCACGGGTCTGCGGCGGCGTACGAGCTCGCCCGGCGCGGCGTCGGCGTGATCGCCCTCGATCAGTTCGAGGAGGGACATCGCCGCGGCTCCTCCCACGGCCGCACCCGCATGATCCGGCGCGCCTACCCCCACCCGGTGTGGAACGACCTGGTGGCGCGGGCCTTCGACGGCTGGGAGCGTTGGTCGTCGGCCGGTGGTCGCACCCTGGTCCGCCGTACCGGCGGCCTCTATGCCCACCGCGGCGTCGCCCAGCTTCAGGGCCCGGGCTGCGAGCTGGTCGAAGACCCCGAGCGGATGCGCGAGCTGATGCCCGCCTTCGCGGTGCCGGGCGGCTTCCGCGCGGTACACGATCCCTCCGCCGGCGTCGTCGAGGCCACCACGGCGCTGGAGGTGGCTCGCGCCGGTGCGCGCGTGGCCGGCGCCGAGCTCGCCTTCGGCGAGCGAGTGCTCTCCTGGGCGCTCGCCGGGGGCGGTGTCGTCGTCGACACCGACCGTCGCACGCTGCGCGCCGGGCGGCTGGTGCTCGCTGCCGGTGCCTGGGCCGGCCGAGTGCTGCCGCGTCTCGCGAACCGCTTCGAGGTCTGGCGCATCGTGACCGCGACACTGCGCGCCGGGCAGGAGGTGGGCACGCCGCCGGCTCTCGGCGCCTTCTCGGTCGACCGGCCCGAGGGTCTCGTCTTCGGCATCCCGGATGCCGCCGGCAACGGGATCAAGGTCGGGGTGGACGCCGGTCCGGTGTGGGATCCCGACCAGCCGCCGACGCCGCCGACCGCCGCCGAGGTCGCCACCCTGGTCGACCTGATCACCGGGTACGTTCCCGGTGTGGACCCCGATGTCGTCGAGGCGACCTCGTGCCTGTACACCATGACCGAGGACCGGCGCTTCCTGCTCGGCCGGCTGCCGGGCCAGCCCGCCGTGGTGGTCGCGGCGGCATGCTCCGGACACGGCTTCAAGTTCGGCCCCGCGGTCGGGGAGGCGGTCGCCGACCTCGCTACCGGCGTCGACCGACCGGACCTGGACTTCATCGGTGTCGATCGGTTGGCAGTCCAGTGAGCGCGGTACGTCGAACTGTCGCGTTGGCCGCCCCCCATCCGGCGGCCGTGGATGCTGCCGAGGAGGCCGTGCGGCGAGGAGGGAACGCCCTCGACGCGGCCCTCGCGGCGGCCGCTGTCCTCACGGTCGTCTATCCACACCAGTGTGCGTTGGGGGGTGACCTGATCGCCCTGATCCGATCACCCGGGCAGGAGGTCGCCACCGCGGTGCTCTCCGCGGGCGCCCAGCCTCGCGGCCTCGACATCGGTGCGCTCACGGGCGCTCCCATGCCCCGTCGCGGCATCCGTACGGTCACCATCCCGGGCGTGGTCGCCGGCTGGTCGGCGGTGGCCGGCCTCGGTGCGCTGCTCCCGCCCGGCTCGGCGCTGATGAATGCCGCGACGCTCGCCGCGGAGGGAGTCGAGGTCTCGGCGGGCTTGGCGCGCGGCCTCGCCGCCCAAGCGGACACCGTCCTGGCCGACCCGGGCCTGCGCGGGGTCTTCGCACCGAGCGGCACGGTCGCTCGGGAAGGGGACGTGATCCGACAACACGCCCTTGCCGCCACCCTGCGCGAGCTGGCGACGGATCCGGACTCCTTCTATCGCGGCCCGTTGGCCGCTCGGCTCGCTGCTGGCCTCGCGGCCCTCGGCGGCGACCACGTCGAGGCCGACCTCGCAGCCCATCGCGCCGAGGTGGTGCCGGCGCTCGAGCGTGAGATCGACGGCACCCGCTGGTCGGTGGCCCCGCCGCCGTCACAGGGTGCGCTGCTCCTGGGCGTCCTGCCCGCGGCTCTCGACGGAGTCCGCGCCGGGGCCGAGGCGGACCCGTTGGTGGCGGCCTGTCTGCGCGGCATGGAGGTGCGCGACCGCGAGCTCGGTGACCCCCGCGTGCTGCCGGTGGACGTCGAGGCCATGATCGCGCTCGCGATCGCCGACGGCGTCGTCACGCCACCGGCGGGACGGGCGCTCGGCGATACCGTCGCGATCACCGCCGTCGACTCCGATGGGCTTGCCGTCTCCCTGATCCAGAGCGTCTTCCAGACCTTCGGCGCCGGTCTGCTCGAGCCCGGCACCGGCATCGTGCTGCACAACCGAGGCGCCGCCTTCAGCACCGACCCGGCCAGCCCGGCCTACCTTCGTCCCGGCGCCCGGCCACCGCATACCTTGTGCCCGGCCCTCGCCGTCTCGACCGAGCGACTCGTCGCGCTCGGCTGCCAAGGCGGCCGGGCGCAGGCCTGGATCCTCGCCCAGGTCGCCGGTGACCTGCTCACCGGCGCGAGGCCGCTCGCCGAGGTCTTGGGCAGGCCCCGCTGGGTCGTGGGTGCCCGTGACCTCGGTTTCGACCACACCGTGCTCCTGGCCGAGCCCGGACTTCCCCGCTCGATCTCCGACGCCGAGGCGGTCGGCGTCCCGGTGGTGAGCACCGAGGGACCGGTCGATGAGGCCGGACACGTCCAGGCCGCCGTCCTGGAGCGCGACGAGGGTCTCCTGGACGCCGCCACCGACCCACGCGCCGACGGTCGCGCCAGCGTCGTCGCCGTCTCCTAGCACGCCATGACCCACCCGAAGAGGAAGCAGAGACGATGAGCACCCGCCACTGGACCGACCCGCTGACCCTTGTCGAGATCGCCGAGGTGGTCGCGCTCGTGCGGGCCGACCCGCGGATCGGCGAACGGCCGAGGTTCTGGGGCATCGCCGTGGAGGAGGGGATGGCACGCGCTCTCGCACCGGGTCAGGGCCGGCCCGTCAGGCTGGTGGTGATGAACCCCCAGGCGCACGCTGCGTGGGAGGTCGCCGCATGGGCCTCGGGCAGCGACCGCGCCGCCTCGGTGGTGTCGTGGACGCCGGTCGACGCCGAACGTCCTGGTGTCTCCAGCGAGGAGGCCCGAATGGTGGCCCAGGCCTGCCGCGAGGACGCGGCCTTCCAGGCCGCGTTGAAGAGGCGCGGCATCGATGACGTCTCGCTGGTGTGGGTCGACCCGGAGTCGATCACCGGGTTCGAGCCCGAGGACCTGCAGCGCCGCCGGCTCTCCTGGGGCACGGTCTGGCACCGCGAGACCGAGGACGACAACGGTTACGCCCGCCCGGTCGCCGGACTGGTCCCGATCGTCGACCTGGAGACTCTCGAGGTGCTTCGGATCGAGGACCACGGGGTCGTCCCGATGGCCTCGGAGACCGGCAACTTCCGCTCCGGCACGTGGGGTGAGGACCGGCATGTCGCGCCGCTGGAGATCGTCCAGCCCGAAGGACCCGGCTTCACCGTGGACGGGCAGCTCGTCACCTGGCAGAACTGGTCCTTCCGGGTCGGCTTCACCCACCGTGAAGGTCTGGTGCTGCACGACATCGTCTATCACGACGGCGACACGACCCGTCCGGTGCTGAAGCGTGCCGCGGTCAACGAGATGTACGTCCCTTACCTCGATCCCGACCCGACGGCGTACCGGAAGAACTTCTTCGACTGGGGCGAGTACGGCGCCGGCCCGTTGACCGCCTCCCTGGAGCTGGGCTGCGACTGTCTCGGCGAGATCCGCTACTTCGACGCCGCCGTGCTGAACGGCCACGGTGAGCCGCGCACGATCGCGAACGCGATCTGCATGCACGAGGAGGACTTCTCGATCCTCTGGAAGCACGTCAACACCCGTACCGGCGAGGCCGACGTACGGCGGGCGCGCCGACTGGTGGTCTCCGCGTTCGCCACCGTCGCCAACTACGACTACGGCTTCTACTGGTCCTTCTACCAGGACGGCATGATCGACCTGGAGATCAAGCTCACCGGCATCCTGTCGGTCTCCGGCATCGGTGACGGTCAGCAGCCGGAGTACGGCCGGATGGTCAGCCGGAACGTGCAGGCACCCAACCACCAGCACTACTTCGGTCTGCGCCTGGACATGGCCGTCGACGGGCCGCTCAACCGGCTCTACGAGGTGCACGCCGAGGTGGAGGAGGACGTCGCCCTCAACCCCTACGGCAACGCCTGCAAGATGGTCCGCACCCCCATCCGCTCGGAGTCGCAGGCGGCGCGCACCACCGACCCGTCGCGGGCGGTGCACTGGCGGGTCGAGGGCACCACCCGCACCAACCGGTACGGCGACGCGACGGCCTACCGGGTCACCCTGCCCCACACCACCCGACTCTTCGTCCGGCCGGGCAGCGTGGCCGAGCGGAAGGCACCGTTCGTCGCCAAGCAGCTGTGGGCCACGGCGTACGACGCCGACGAGCGCTTCATCGCTGGGGAGTACCCGAACCAGGCCCCGCTCGGCGAGGACGGCGTCCAGGTCTGGCAGCGCGCCGATCGCTCCCTCGAGGGTGCCGAGCTGGTGCTCTGGCCGGTCGTCGGCGTGCACCACGACCCGCGGCCCGAGGAATGGCCGGTCATGCCCGCGCACCGGATGGGCATGCGGCTGGAGCCGGACGGGTTCTTCGACCGCAACCCCTCTCTCGACCTGCCGGAGCCGAAGAAGGCCCATCGGGTGGCCGAGGGCGGCGCGTGCTGCCACTGAGCCGAGCGCGATCGAGACGGAGGCGAGCCGAGCCCCGGCCCGTCCTGGCGGGCGGTCGGCTCGCCGCCGCGACTCAGCCGCGGAAGACCGTGGAGGAGCGCTGCTCGTACCAGTGGGCGAGCTGCTCGCCGGCCTTGATGACGTGTTCGCGCATCTCACTGGCCGCCTGGGCGGCGTCGCCATCGGCGAGCGCCTCCAGGATCCGCTCGTGCTCGCGGAAGTTCTCCTCGCGATGCCGGGCGTCGGTGACGATCAGCTGGGCCGAGACGTTTCGCGGGAAGGTCGCGTTGATGTCGTCGATCGTCTTGGCTAGCCGGGCGCTGCCCGAGATCGACGTGATCAAGGTGTGGAACACGTCGTTGCTGCGCCGGTGTGCCGGCGTGTCCGAGGCGGGGTCGGCAGCGGCGGCCACGGAGGCGTCGTACATCTCCTTGTTGGCGGCCCGCAGGTCCTCGACCTGCGCTCGGGTGATCCGGCTGACCGCACGTGAGGCGGCGAGGGCCTCGAGCTCGGCCCGGATCTCGTACGCCTCGCGCACCTCCCAGGGAGCGGGCACGCGCACCACCGCGCCGCGGTGTGGCAACACCTCGATCAGGCCGCCCGCCTGGAGCTGACGCAGGGCTTCGCGGATCGGGGTGCGGGAGACGCCGTAGTCACCGGCGAGCTCGGCCTGGCGGAGCTGGGCGCCGATCGGGATCTCCCCGGTCATGATCCGGGCCCGGATCCGGGCGGCGAGGTCGTCGACCAGGGCCGCGCCCGACTTGGCAGCGGTCGTCGGCGGGTCGGTCAGTGTCATGCCCATTCTCCTGGCGGTGACGGGGATCCGCTGACGGCGTCCTGTCGCGGACACGGGGTCGCGGTCATGTTCGCCGCACCTTAACAGAGGACGGCCGTCGTGGACCCAGTTCGTAATGAGGTGTGTGTAGTCTTTCCCGTATCGGATCCGAACAATATAAGGTTGGATCCAAATTAGGGGAGACATGACATCGAAGCGCGACTACACGGTCCGCGGGCTGCGACTCGAGGCCGAGGGCGTCCTCTCCGTCGAGCTTGTTCCGGCGGACGGTGGGATGCCGCCAGCCTGGGAACCCGGCGCCCACATCGATGTCGTCGTCGGCGATGGCACCGTGCGGCAGTATTCGCTGTGCGGTGAACCCGGAGACGACGCCCTGCGGGTGGCGGTGCTCCGCGAGCCCGCTGGCCGAGGTGGGTCCCACTGGATCCATGATCGCCTTCGACCCGGCGACCGGGTCGCCGTCGGCGGTCCGCGGAACCACTTCGCGCTCCGGCCCGCTCCCTCCTACCTGTTCGTCGCCGGGGGCATCGGGATCACTCCGCTGCTGCCGATGATCCGGGCGGTCGACGGCTCCGGCCTCGACTGGCGACTGCACTACTACGGGCGTCTCACCGCCACGATGGCCTTCCGTGGTGAGCTCGCGGCCTACGGTGACCGCGTCGCACTCCACCCGGCCGGTCCGGCGGTGCGACCCGAACCGGGCACCCTGCTGGCGAACGTCGGCGAGGAGGCGCTGATCTACGCGTGCGGCCCGGCTCGGCTGGTCGAGGCGCTGGCGGGCGCCGCCACCTGCCGCGGGTGCTGCGGCCGGTTCCTCACCGAGCTCTTCGCGGCTCCTGAGGACCAGGCGCCACGCGAGCGCGGTGCGTTCACGCTGCGCCTGGAGCGCAGCGGCACCGAGGTCGAGGTCCCGGCCGATCGCTCCGCGCTCTCGGTCCTCACCGATGCCGGCGTGGACATCCTCCGCGACTGCGAGGAGGGCATCTGCGGAAGTTGCGAGACACGGGTGTTGGCCGGCGCGGTCGACCACCGCGACCACGTCCTCACCGCCCAGGAGCGGGCCGCGAACGACTGCATGATGCTGTGCGTCTCCCGCGCGGCCGGTGCGCGGCTGGTGCTCGACCTGTGACACCCGGCCCCACCGACCAGCTGGCCTCGGGCGTCCCCTCGCCGGGGCCGGCTCCCTCACCTTGATCTCTCTCGACCCACGACGGAGGAAGCAGTGCTGCGCAAGGACGACAACGACAAGCTCACCCAGACGGGGCCGGGCACGCCGCTCGGCGGACTGATGCGAGCGTACTGGCAGCCCGCCGGGCTCGTCTCGGAGATGCCCTCGGAGCGGCCGGCGAAGGCGGTCCGCCTCTTCGGGGAAGACCTGGTGCTCTTCAAGCGCGGCGACGGCTGGGGCCTGATCAGCCGCTTCTGTGCGCACCGCGGTGTGGACCTCTCCTACGGGCGCCTCGAGGACGGCGGCCTGCGCTGCCTGTACCACGGTTGGCTCTACAACGACGAGGGCCGCTGCGTGGAGCAGCCGGCCGAGCCACCGCACAGCCGTTTCCTCGACAAGATCCGGATCTCGAACTACCCCTGCGTCGAGCGGAACGGGATCATCTTCACCTACATGGGTGCCGGCGACCCGCCGCCGTTTCCGGCGTTCGACTGTTTCACCGCGCCGGACGAGTACACGTTCGCCTTCAAGGGCCTGTGGGAGTGCAACTGGCTCCAGGGGCTGGAGGGTGGCATCGACCCCAGCCACGTCTCCTTCCTGCACCGCTTCGTGGGCGAGGACCCGCGTGAGGTGTACGGCCAGCAGTTCAGCGAGGAGGTCGAGGGCACCGGCCAGAAGCTGTCCAAGCTGGTCGGCGATCACTATCGCCCCGACATCGAGGTGGAGAGCGCCGAGCACGGCCTGCGGGTCTTCGCGGTGCGCAAGCTCACCGAGGAGGTCACGCACGTCCGGGTGACCAATCTGATGTTCCCGAACGCGTTCGTGGTGCCCTTCGGCAACAACCGCGTCTTCACCCAGTGGCACGTGCCGATCGACGACGAGAACCACTACTGGTACATGATCTTCTACGACTTCAACGAGGTCGTCGACAAGGAGACGATGCTGCGGCAGCGACTCGAGGGTGTCTCCCTGCCCGACTATCGGCCGCGGCGCAACCGTGGCAACGACTGGGGCTTCGATGCCCGCGAGCAGAACGAGCTGACCTACACCGGGATGGGATTGGACATCAACGTCCACGATCAGTGGGCGGTGGAGAGCATGGGGCCGATCCAGGACCGCACCCAGGAGCGCCTGGGCGTCTCCGACCGTGCCGTCACGGCCAACCGGCGCCTCTTGCTGCGTGCCGTCGAGGCCTTCGGGGCCGGTGGCCCGATCCCGGCGCATCCGCTCGACGAGACGGCGGCGGCCGGGTACGTCGGACCGCGGGCCGTCGACATGATCGCGCCGAGCGAGGACTGGCAGGAGCGTTGGGCGGCGAGGGAGGAGGAGCGCCGGGAGGCCTCGCCATGGTTCCGGTCGCAGCCGGAGGTGGCCGATGCATGAGGCCATGCGCAACGCGGACGAGCGACGGGTCGCCGAGGGCGGTGGCGGCGCCAGCGCCCGGCCGATGCTGGCCAGGGACCGCGGTGGCTTCATCGACCGGCACGACCTGTGGACCGAGGTCCAGTACGCCGCCGCGGCGCAGATGCGGCGGGTGGTCGACGAGCTCGGCATCGAGATGGTGCGCTTCGGGTTCGTCGACCAGCACGGCCTGCTCCGCGGGAAGACGCTGGCCCGCGGGTCGGTCGCGGCCGCGATGCGCTCGGGCCTGACCGCGCCCAGCTCGCTGCTGCTCAAGGACACCTCAGGGATGTCCGCCTTCCCGGTCTTCTCCGCGGACACGGGCGTCGGCGTGGCGGGCTTCTCCGGTGCCGGCGACATCGTCCTGGTCCCGGATCCGACGTCCTTCCGGGTGGTGCCGTGGGCCGAACGGACCGGTTGGGTGCTGTGCGATGTGCGGTTCCCGGACGGCTCGGTGGTGCCGTTCTGCAGCCGGAGCCTGCTGCGGGACCAACTCGGCGTGCTCGCCCGCCGCGGCTACCGGATGACCGTCGGTGCGGAGCTGGAGTTCCACGTCTTCCGCGATGTCGGCGAGACGATGAGCGCCACCCGGGTCGGCCGGCCGGGCGCGCCCGGTCAGCCAGCCGTGGTGGCACCCACCACGGCCGGGGCGCAACTCCTCCACGAGGAGGGCCTCGACGGCCTCGACGACCTGGTTCAGGGACTCCGCCGAGGCCTGAGCGCTCTGGACCTGCCGCTGCGCTCACTGGAACTGGAGTTCGGTCCCAGCCAGCTCGAGCTCACGATGGAGGCCGCGGACGCCGAGGTGACGGCCGATGCGGTGGTGGTGTGCCGCAGCGCGGTGCGCCAGATCGCCCGCAGGCTGGGCTACCACGCCACCTTCATGTCGCGTCCCCAGGGTGCGGAGACCGCATCGACCGGATGGCACCTCCACCAGTCCCTCACCAACGTTCACACCGGCCGGGCTGCCTTCCCTCCCGATGAGGACGACACCGGGGACGTGCTCTCGGTCACCGGCCGTTCCTGGCTGGAGGGGATCCTGCGGCACGCCGCGGCGGCCGCGGCCTTCGCCACGCCCACGGTCAACGGCTACAAGCGGTACCAGCCCTTCAGCCTCGCCCCCGACAGGGTGGCCTGGGGAGTCGACAACAGGGGTGCCATGGTCCGGGCCATCGGTGGTCCCGGCGATCCGGCCACCCGACTGGAGAACCGGTCGGGTGAGCCCGCGGCGAACCCGTACCTCTACATCGCCTCGCAGCTCGTCAGCGGGTTGGACGGCCTCGCCCGCCGGCTCGAGCTGCGCCCGCCCACGACCGATCCGTACGCCGCCGACGCCCCGCCGCTGCCGCGCTCGCTGGGGGAGTCGACAGCCGCCCTGGAGGCCGACGAGGCGTTCCGCGCGGCCCTCGGCCCCGCGGTGGTGAACTGGTACGTGCACCTCAAGCGGACCGAGTACGAGCGCTATCTGTGCCACGTCTCCGACTGGGAGCAGCGGGAGTACTTCGGCATGTTCTGAGAACACGTTCCACGCGCGGCGCTCCTCCGGCGCGGCGCCGAGATGTGGTCCGGCTGCCGTCGACCGGGGGTGCCGTGTCGGCGGAGAATGGATCCATTAGAATCCGCAATGTATCCATATGTGCGCGAGCAAGGGGAGTCATGCCCTGCACCGAACCGGCGAGTTCGTCGCCGATCGTCGACGGCGCCACGGTCTACCACGCCCGTGGAGTCGTCACCCTCGATCCCGTGATGCCGTACGCCGAGGCGTTCGCGGTGCGGGACGGACGTCTCGTCGCCGTCGGTGCGCTGGCGGATGTGGTGGCCACGGTGCCCGCGGGTACGGCGACACAGGAGCTCGACGGCATCGTCCTGCCCGGCCTCATCGACGCTCACCTGCACATGCAGCGGGCCGGGCTCAAGGCGCTCGACTACCTCTCCGCGGATGACGATGTGGAGGCCTTCATCGTCGCGATGCGAGACAGCTTCGACGACGACGGTCCCGAGCATCCCCCCTTCGCCGATCGCGTGCGGGCGCTGGAGCGGGTGCAGCCGTTGTTGCACTCGCTGGGCTTCACCGGCGTCATCGACCCCGCCGTCACTCCCGAGGAGATGCGTGGCTACCGAGCCGCACACGCCCGCGGACTGCTCACCATGCGCACCCTGGCGATGCCCTATCTCGAGCTGGGTTCGGCGGCCGTCCCCGACGTCGATGCGGCGATCGCCCGCCTGGACGGCGTCGGCCTCGGCACCGGCTTCGGCGACGAGATGCTGCGTCTGGGCCCCATCAAGGTCTACGCGGACGGCGAGGCGCTCGCGGGCCAGGCGCTGCTGGAGCAGCCATGGGATGACGGCGAGTACCACGGGTTGCAGCGCATCGGCACGGCCGATTACGAGCGCTTGGTCGCCTGGTGTGCGACGCACGGCTGGGGCGTGGGCAGTCACGCCGTCGGTGGAGCGGCCGTGAGGATGGTCGTCGGCGCCGCCGAGCGCGCCGGCGCCGACCTGAGCGACCTGCGCTTCCAGGTGATCCACGGCTACCTGGAGCTCTCCGCCGAGACCATCCGGCGCGCCGCCGAGATCGGCATCATCGCGTCGGTGCAGCCCTCGATCATCTGGCACAACGGTGCCGGGCTGCGTCGCCGTCTCGGCGAGCGCGCCGAGACGGCGAACCCGGTGCGCAGCTGGTTGGACGCCGGCGCGTGCGTCGCCTTCGGGTCGGACGGCCCCTACTTCGCGTTCGATCCGCGCCATCTCATGTGGCAGGCGGTGACCCGCCGAGTGGCTGGCGAGGCGCGTCCGCTCGCCGTGAGCGAGGCCATCGACATGGACGAAGCGCTTGCCGCCTACACGACCGGCGCGGCCCATGCCGCGCTCGCCGAGCGCGAGCGCGGTGCGCTGCGGCCCGGGTATCGGGCCGACTGGGCGCTCTGGAGCGCGGACCCGACCGCGGTGCCGCTCGACCAGGTGCGCGACCTGACCGTGTCGCGCACCGAGGTCGGCGGCCGCACCGTCTACCGGAAGGACGACCACCGATGATCGATACCCCGCTGTACCGATGGAGCGCGCGTGCACTCGCGGCCGGCATCGCCCGGCGCGAGATCTCGGCGGTCGAGGTCATGCGCGCCCACCTGGACCGAATCGCCGAGGTGGAGTCCGACGTCGCCGCGTTCGTCTCGATGGTGCCCATCGCGGAGGCCATGCGGATGGCTGAGGAGGCGGACACGGCGGTCGCCGCTGGCGAGCCCATCGGCCCGTTGCACGGTCTGCCCACGGGGGTGAAGGACCTCATCGACGTCGCCGGACTGCCGACCTCGCACGGTTCCGGCGCCTACCTCGATGCGCCGCCGGCGACGACGGACAGCGTGCTCGCCGAGAGCCTGCGCCGCTCGGGAGCGCTCATCATCGGAAAGACCAACACACCCGAGGTCGGACTCGGCACCCTCACCTTCAACCCGGTTCGCGGTGTCTGCCGCAACCCCTGGGATCTCTCGCGACACGCGGGTGGGTCCAGCGGTGGGGCGGGCGCGGCCCTCGCAGCGGGGATGCTGCCCATCGCCGACGGCTCCGACAGCGGCGGCAGCATTCGCTATCCGGCCTCGTTCTGCAACATCGTCGGGCTCCGGCCCACTCCGGGCACCGTGCCGACCGGGCGGCTCGGCAACGGTTGGGACCCGCACGGCGTACTCGGGCCGATGGCGCGGGACTCCGCCGACGTCGCCCTCCTGCTCACCGGGATCTCGGGACGGGACCGTCGCGCGCCGTTGTCCTGGGTGTCCGATGCCGGGATGTTCGCCGCCGCCGGTGCCCTTCCTCCCACCGAGCTGCGGCTGGGCTGGAGCCCCGACGTGGGTGGCCTGCCCATCGACCCGGAGGTGCGTGGTGTCCTGCGGCGGGCGCGCGAGCTGCTCGAGGCCGCCGGGGTCGAGATCGTCGACGTCGAGCCCGACCTCGCCGGTGCCGACGAGTGCTGGCAGGCGATCGAGATGTTCGGCTTCGGAACCGACGGCGTCGCACGCCTTGCCGAGGGTCGCGACGGCTTCCGTGAGGACTACCTGCGCAATGTGCGTGAGGGCCGGGCCCTGACCGCAGACGAGTACGCCGCGGCGCTCGCGCGGCGTACCGAGATCTTCCGGCGCACGGCCGAGGTGCTCACCGGGGTGGATGCGGTGATCTACCCGGCGACGCCGGTCGCGGCGCCCGCCGCGGAGCTCGAATGGGTGCGGGAGGTGGACGGCGTCGTCTTCGACCGCTACTTCCTCTGGCAGCGCGCGGCCTGCCGGCTCACGGTGACGGGCCACCCCGTGCTCGCGACGCCGGCGGGCTTCACCGAGACCGGCCTCCCGGTGGGGATGCAGGTCCTCGGAGCATCGCGCGGCGACGCGCGGCTGCTCGCCATCGGCATGACCATCGAGTCGGTCCTGGGTCACGTGGGCCGCGTCCCCACCGGCATTCCGGGGTAGCGCCGCCGGGCAGGTCTCGGGGAGGTGAGCTGTGCGGGTGCCCATCGTTCCACCGAAGCCCCGATCGGTCGGCGACTCGCGACCGCGATGGTCGGTTCCGCGGCCACCGCACCCCGGCCCCGTGCGGGATCGACTCAGCCGCGGTCGAGCAGGAGTGCTGGCCGGTTCACCAGCATGTCCCGCAGGCGCTCAGCTGGGACTCCTGCCCGCGCGAGAGCCGGCACGATGCGCCGTGCGACGTGGCCGTAGCCCATGCCGCCGTGACGGCTGAGCTGGCCCTTCGTCCACACCGAGCAGGACAGGGTGATCGGGCAGGACGGACGTGCGGCGATCAGGTCGAGAAGGAAGTGGATCCGCTCGTCGTCGTTGGCGTCGTGCGCGTCGTCGCCGAAGTGGTGCTCGCTCCCGAAGGCGAACTCGACGACCACACCCGCGTCCACGATGTCGGTGACGTAGTCCAGCTCGCGCACCTTGTCGATGTTGCAGAACAGGATGCGCTCGGGCGCGAGCTCGGTTGCGATGAGGATGTCCGCGACCTCCGGGCCGAGTCGCGCAGCGGCATCGAGGCGGATGCTCACGGGCCTCCCGTTCGCGGCCGCCGCTCGTCCCGCCGCGCGCAGCGCGCGTAGCTCCGCGGGCGTGAGCTCGGCACTGGTGCCGAGTAGCCCGAGCAGGCCGGCGCGGTAGTTCGTGCCGGGAACGGCGATCTCGAGGGCTCTGCGGAAGTCGGCCTCCATCTCGGCCTCGGTGAGATCGCGCCACCAGGAGGGGAGGGTCTTGTCGATGTAGCTGCCGTACGCGGCGATGATCGTCATCCCACTGCGCCGGGCCACCTCCGGCAGCTCAGCGTGGTGCGGCCCCATGCCGTGCGAGGTCGCCTCGATGATCGTGCCGATCCCCGCCTCGACGGCGAGGCGCAGCTCGGCGACGGCGTCGTCGGCCGAGTCCAAGGCGAGGTTGTCGGCGAGCGAGAGCCAACTCCATCGAAGGTCGCCGAGGATCTCCGGACGGATCGGGCCCTCGAGCCGGCCGCCTTCGCGGGTCGGCCGGAGCAGCACCGTGCTGTCGGTGAGCACGTGCTCATTCGTGGAGACGTGGCCGAGGGCCTCGGCGGACACGGGACCGAGCACCGACTCAATCATGCAATGTATCCTAAACCATCAATTATGGATCCGTTCTGGCCTCATCGAGCGAAAGCGAGCGGCATGATCATCGACGCCTACAACACCACGCAGGACGTGCGCGGTCGATCGGACTACCTCACCGGGGCACGGCCGGGGGAGGAGCCCCCGGCGTACGTCCCTTTCGACCCGCGGCGCATCCTGGACCGGATGGACGCGGCGGGCGTCGACATGGCGATGGTGTGCTCACTGGCGCAGCGCATCGAGAACGACTTCGTCATCGGCCTGCAGGACGCCTATCCGGAGCGTTTCATCGGCTTCGGTCAGGTGATGCCGCAGGCCGACGACGCGTTGAGGGAGATCGACCGACTCGCCGAGGCCGGCATCCGGGGACTCAAGCTGCACCCGAGCATGCACGGCTATCACGTCGCCGATCACGGCCTGCTCGACCCGGTGTTCCGCGCATGCGCGGAACACGGCATGACCGTGCTCATCAACGCGCTCGATGACGCGTTCTGCGCACCCTTCGCGATCGAGGAGATCGCCAAGGGCCACCCCGACGTGCCGACGGTGATCGCTCACATGGGGGCGGTGTGGAACGTCCCCGAGGCCATCATCGTGGCCGAACGACGGGAGAATCTCTACCTCGAGACCAGCGCGACGCTGATGGCGGACGTCAAGCGTGCCTACGCCCGGCTCGGTGGCGAGAAGATCCTGATGGGTTCGGAATGGCCCGGTTCCGATTTCGACATCGAGCGGCTCAAGATCGCCAAGGCGATCCCGGACGAGACCGACCGAGAGCTCGTCGAGGGCCTCAACTTCGCGCGTCTCCTGCGGCTCGAGGTCGGCGCATGACCGGTTCTCGTCCGCCGCTGGCACGTCCGTCGGCGATGGGTGACGACGACGCCGAGCTGTTGATGGCCGCCCGACGACTGCTCGAGGACCGCTATCGGGAGGGGCGTCACGAGGTGGCGACGGCCTGGCGGATGGCGGACGGTGCGATCGTCACCGGCATCCATGTCGACGGATCCGCACGTCGCAGCGCCGTCTGCGCGGAGGGGGTGGCTGCGGGGAACGCGATCGCGCACGGTGCCCGGCCCGACGACCCGCCGGGCGTCGAGGCGATCGTCAGCGTGTTGCGCCGCCGCTCGGGGAGTTGGCATCTCATCGAACCATGCGGCGTCTGCGCCGAGCTCATCACGGACTACTGGCCCGACGCCCGGGTCTGGGTCGGCCGGCGCGACGAGATCGTCCAGGTGTCGGCCCGCGAGCTCCTTCCGGTGAAGTACGAGCGGGTCTGGTGATGTAATCCAAAGGAAACAATTGTGGATGCATAATGGTCTCAAGTGGATCCGATTTAGTGCGGCGACGGCTGCACGCTCTCGTGCACCACATTGTGAAGAGATCCCGAGGAGATCACGTGATCGTCAGAAAGACCCTTGCCGTCGCGCTCGCCAGCGCCGCCGGCCTCGCCCTGAGCGCGTGCGGCGGCACGTCGCCGCTGACCCCGTCGAGCGGCGGCACCGCCACCGGCACGATCAACACCGAGCTCTGGTACGCGCCGACCGGCTTCGACCCCTCCCGGGCCTCCGCCGATGCGGACAAGGACGTCGCCCGGTTGGGCTTCGACACGCTGCTGCGCCGGGGTGAGAAGAGCGGCTACATCGGTGGCCTCGCCAGCTCCTGGAAGGCCGTCTCGAACACCGAGTACACCTTCGACATCCGCGACGACGCCACCTGCTCCGACGGCACCACCATCACGCCTTCGATCGTGGCCGCCTCGCTCAAGCACCTCGCGACCTCGAAGAACTCCTCGGCGCAGACCAACAAGATCGCCATCTTCGGCGCGGGTACGCCGACCTTCACCGCGGACGACCAGAGCGGCACGCTCACCGTCAAGCTCAGCGAGCCCTACTCCGAGGTGCTCCAGGGACTCACCGACGCGACCTCCGGCATCATCTGTCCGGCCGGTCTCAAGGACCCCAGCGGGCTCGAGAAGGGCACCGTCGACGGCGCCTGGTCGGGTCCGTACACCCTGACGAAGTTCAAGGCCGGGGTGAGTGCCACCTACACACTGCGCGACGACTACGACGCCTGGCCGGCCTGGACCGATGTCACCGGTACGCCGGCCAAGACGATCAACGTCACGGTCTCGACCGACTCCAACACCAGCGCGAACCTGCTTGCCTCGGGTGGCATCGACATCACGCGCTTCTACGACTCCAACGCCGAGCGCTTCACCAAGAGCGACGCCTACTCCTACGTCACGATGCCGAGTTCGGCGTACACGCTCATCCTCAACGAGAACGCCGGCGGCATGTTCGCCGACGACCAGGCGCTGCGCACCGCGGTCGCCCAGGCCATCGACCCCTCCGGGTTCAATGCCGCCGGACTCGACGGGCTGGGCACGGCGTTGACCACCGTCGATCCGTCGACGGTCTCCTGCACCATCGACGGATCGTCACTGCTGCCCCAGGTGGATGTCGACGCCGCGAAGCAGGAGCTCTCGGGCAAGACCATCCGGCTGCTGGCGATGTCCAACTGGGACGCGGCGATCGACTACCTCGCGGCGGCACTGCGGGCCGCCGGGGCGACGGTCAAGGTGTCGACGCCGGACGCGAGTGAGTGGCAGACCGAGATGCGCACCGAGCCCGACAAGTGGGACATCGCACTCAACGCCACCACGGTGAGCGACCCGCTGAGCGAGACGATCGCCACCTACGTCGGTCCGACCGTCGACAAGGGCGGCCGCAACATCGGCGGCGCGGACAACGCCAAGGGCTACCGGGACCTCCAGGCCGCACTCCGCGCGACCGATGAGACCACGCAGTGCGCGGACTTCGAGGCCGCGCAGAAGACGATCCTCACCCGGATGGACATGGTGCCGCTCATCACCGACACGCACTACGTCATCGCCCGCAAGGGCTTCGCCTCGACGGTGTTCTCCGGCTACTGGGACATGTCGTCGATGCGCATCACCAGCTGAGCGCGGTGACCCGCACACCGCCCGGGCCGGACCAAGCAGGAGAAATCGGATGAGTCACTCCGCGGACACCAGCGCGAGCATCGTGCCGTCCGACCCGGGCGCTCCCGGGGGTCGACCGGAGGTCGGCTCTCGGGGGCTCCGGGCGGGCAGCCTCGCCGGTGCGTGGCGCCGGTTCCTCGCCCGCCGCCTCATCGGGCTGGCCGTCAACCTCGCCCTCCTGGTCGTGGTGACCTTCGTCATCGTCCGACTCATCCCCGGCGATCCCGCCTCCGCGATCGCCGGGGAGGGCGCCAGCCAGGCCCAGGTCGATGCCGTGCGCGTCGAGCTCGGTCTCGACAAGCCGCTGCTCTCCCAGTTCATCGACTACGTGCTCGGCGTGCTGCACGGCGACTTCGGCACCTCGTTCCATTACCAGATGTCGGCGATGGACCTGGTCATGACGGCGGCGCCGTACACGGTCCTGATCGCCTTCGCCGCGCTGGTGGTCTTCCTGCTGGGCGGCCTCGCGATCGGCGCGGCCGTCGGCATCGTCACCCGCGGCGACCGGCACCGCCTGCTGGACCATCTCTTCAACGTCGGAGCGGGCCTGCTCGCCTCGATCCCCGCCTACGTGCAGGCGACGCTGCTGATCGTGGTCTTCGCGGTCTGGCTCGCCTGGCTCCCGCCCGCGTACTCACCCGCCTATGGGCTCGCCCAGTCGGCGGTGCTGCCGGTGGCGGCGCTGAGCCTGGGCTGCATCGCCTCGGTGGCCCGCATCACCCGTCGCGAGGTCGCGGTCGTGCTCGAGCAGGACTACATGCGCACCGCCAGGGGATGGCGACTGCCGTCCCGCACGCTGTACGTCAAGCACCTGCTGCCGAATGTGCTCACCACGGCGCTGACGCTGTCGGGCATCATCCTCACCGCCCTGCTGGGTTCGGCCCTCATCGTCGAGGCGGTGTTCGCCTGGCCCGGGCTGGGAACGGTAGTGGTGCAGGCCATCGCGCAGTTCAAGGACTATCCGGTCATCCGCGCCGCGGTCTTCGTGATCGGAACGATCTCGCTGCTGTTCACCCTCGTCATCGACATCGTCCTGGGCATCCTCGACCCGCGGACTCTGGGAGACCACCGTGGCTAGCCTTCTCAAGCGCCCGAGCATTGCCGCTCGCCGGCGGCGCGGCGGCGGCTCGCCGCTGTTGTTCGTCGGCTTCGGGATGCTGGCCGTCCTGGTCGCCATCGCGATCCTCGCGCCGCTCCTCATGAGCCATGCGGCGACGACGCTCACCGCGGACGCCAACTCCGGGTCCACCGGTGCGCATCTCCTCGGTACCGACACCCTGGGCCGCGACATGCTCGCCCGCACCCTGGTGGCGACCCGCGAGACCCTGCTCGCCGCGACGCTCTCCACCGCCCTGGCGGCGATCGTCGGCATCGGCCTCGGCGTCGCCGCCTGGTTGGCCCCGCGCCGCGTGCGTGAGGTCACCCTGCGGCTCATCGAGTTCTGGGTCTCCTACCCGACGCTGCTGGTCGCGATCATCGTCGCCGCGGTCCTCGGCCAGGGTCTGGTGCCAGCCGTGTTGGCGATCGGCTTCGCCAACGCCGGTGGCTTCGCGCGCCTGACCGCCAACCTCACCGCGGGCATCGCGGCGCGCGAGTACGTCGTGACGGCGCGGCTGATGGGCGTGCCCGCGATGCGGATCGCGGCGCGGCATATCGTGCCGAACACGGCCGAGCCGCAGCTCATCCTCATCGCCCAGGCGTTCGCCGGCGCCCTCGTCGAGCTCTCCGGCCTCTCCTTCATCGGCCTCGGCGCCCAGAGCCCCTCCTTCGACTGGGGCGCGTTGCTCAACGAGGGCGCGGCGAAGATCTACACCAACCCGATCCTCATCGTCGGGCCGTCGGTCGCGATCGTCTTCGGCTCACTCGCCGCGCTCTTCGTGGGCGACGGGCTCGCCGCTGCCGCCAACCCGCGCACCAACGTGCGCCGCGCCCGGCTGCTGCGCAGCCCCGAGGCGAGCCCCGCGCCGCCCGTCGCCGACGCGCTGCTCTCCCTCGACCATCTCACCGTGCGTCACGAGAGCAGCGGACGCGAGCTGGTCTCGGACGTCTCGCTGAGCATCCGCCGAGGCGAGATCCTCGGCATCGTCGGTGAGTCCGGCTCCGGCAAGTCGGTCACCGCCTCGGTGGTGGCCAAGCTGCTCGCCGAGGGCCTGACGGCGACCGCGAGCAGGGCTGAGCTCGCCGGGACGGACCTGTTCGGCCGGGTCTCGGGCCCCGAGATGGCCCGTCGCGTCGCGATGGTCTACCAGGATCCCGGTACGGCGCTCAACCCCGCGCTCACCCTCGGCAGCCAGCTCACCGACGTACTCTCCCGCGTGCTCGGGTCGACGCGACGCGCGGCCCGCGAGAATCTCATCGACCGGTTCCGCGACGTGCTGCTCACCGACCCCGAGGGCCGGATGAGGCAGTACCCGCACCAGCTCTCGGGCGGGATGAAGCAGCGCGCGATGATCGCGTCCGCGATGAGCACCCGTGCCGAGCTGCTGATCGCCGACGAGCCGACGACGGCCCTCGACGTGACCGTGCAGCGCGAGGTGCTCGCCCTGATCAAGCGCATGAACTCGACGACGGACACCTCGGTGCTGTTCATCTCCCACGACTTGGGCGTGGTGCGGGCGTTGTGTGATCGCGTGCTGGTGATGAAGGACGGAAGGATCGTGGAGACCATCGACGACGTCGCGCACATGACGCCCCAGGGCGTCGCGCATCCGTACACGCGCCAGCTGCTCGAGGCGACGCCGGTGGTGCAGACCGCCGGGTCCGGCGCCGAGGAGGTGGCCGGATGAGAAGCCCTATGTCAAGCCGCCCCGGTCTGGCTGGCGAGGAAGCGTTGCAGGGCGCGGTGTCGGGCGGGGTCGTAGGCGAGGTCGTCTTGCCAGCAGTGCCAGATGATGTGGAGC
>NZ_JASGET010000057.1:0-16045 GCF_047606145.1 Nocardioides sp.
GCCGCCGCGGCGGCCGCGGCGGCGGCCACCTCGGCCTCGCCCGGTGCGTCGTCCGCGGGGCCGAACACCTCCTCGGTGACGGCCAGATCGGCCAGCGTGCCCTCGATCGCGTAGCCGGCAGCGGTGAGCTCGTCGACCTGCCGCTCGGTCACCGACTCACACCAGTCGCGGTACCGCTCCGGCACCAGGATGCGACGGCCGTGCTGCGGCGCGAGGATCTGCGCGGCGAAGCCGATCTTGACCACGTCACGGTAGAGATGGCGCCGATGGGCGAGCTCCGGCAGGTCGGCGTTGACCCGCCGCAGGAACTCGGCCTGCGGATAACCCAGGGAGAAGTTCACCGGATGCTCCTCCGGTTCGAGCAGGTCGGCATCGATGCCGAGCACCCGCGCGAACCGCTCCGGCAACAACGCCGCCGACTCCCCTCGCGGCGGCACCGTGACCAGATGGATCCGGTCGGGCGCGAGCGCCTTCGCCCAGCGTGCCGCGACCGCGGGCGGCTCGAGGTGGATCCAGGGGTTGCGCGCACGCCGGTGCTGCTCGCACTCCCGCAACCTCTCGAGGTACGCCGGCAGGTCGACCACCCCACCGGCCTTGAGCTCCTGTTGCCAGGAGGAGGGCAGCTGCCGGGCCAGGTCCCGGACGGTGAGCACGACGTGCACCTCCCGGTCGGGCACCAGCGCCAACAGCCGCTCGACCTGGGCCGGACTCATCGCGGCCATCGACTCCTGGCTGTAGACGGCCCGCGAGCCGGACGCCTCGGCGAGCTGGGCGACGAACCGGTCGAGGGTGTTCTGGTCCGACCGCGGGTCACGATGGTCCTGGTACCGGTTGCGCAGCACCACCATCAACTCGAAGCACTGCTGCTTGGTCGGGGGCACCACGTCGAGTCCGTGCGCGGCCAGCCGCTCACGACTGCGCAGCAGCGCCGCCTGGAGGAAGGAGGTTCCGGTCTTCTGCAGACCCACGTGCAGGAACAGACGGCGAGGCTCACTCACGCTGGCGTAATCTATGAGAGAACCCTGTGAACCGGCACTCCCTCCGGTCTACACCGGCCGTGAGCGCCGCCGGACTCAGCCGACGGTGCGCCCGACGGCGGCGAAGAACGTGCGGAACAGGGCGTCGTAGGAGCTCTTGCTGGTGCTCAGCCACGCGCGCTTGACGCCGACGTTGACCGACGGCACCAGGGCCGAGGTGGCGGTGACCCGGAAGGCCGGGGTGGCGCCGCTCTTGGAGACCAACAGCCCGGTGCTGGGCAGGGTGTCGAAGGCGGTCGGACGCCGGACCGCCCAGCTCTTGTGTCCGACGTTGCTGCCGAGCAACCGGGCGAACCGACGGTCGACGTGGGTCGAGTGCCGGTCGCCGGTGATCAGCTGCACGTGCACCCCGCGGCGGTGCGCCGCACGGAGCGCCTTGATCACGTTCCGGGTGCGCAGGTGCTGGGTGGCGAGGTGGACGGTGGCCCGCCGCGGCGCACTGTTGATCGCCTTGACCACCGTCCGCATCACCACCCGGCGGGCGGCGACGGCGCCCCGCGGGTCGCTCATCACGGTGCCGGCGCCGAACCTGACCGCGCTGGCCGACGTACTCGACGGCATCGGGGCGAAGTCGACAGCGAGCGCATTGTGGTCGGAGTGCAGCGAGATCGCGCGCTGGTTGCCCATCGCGAACCGGGCCACACCGCGCACGAACAGGTAGTCGATCGTGTTCCCGTGATGGTTGCCGGTGGCCACGTTCTTGCCGATCACGTCGTAGGTCGGCACCATCCTGGCCTTGGTGAGCAGGCTCCGCGGGTAGAGCGAGGAGTGGTAGGCGACGTTGAAGTCGCCGCCGACGACCACCGGGCCACGATCGGCGAGCTGGCCCACCAGCTTCGCGATCCGCCTGACCGAGGGCTTGAGCAGGCCGTCGGTCACCGCGGACCGAGGCGCCGTGTGCGCGGCGACCACCGAGATCGTCCGGCCGGTGCTGCGCGAGCGCAGGGTGACCCAGTTGGCGTAGCGGATGCCCCACTGAACGGTCTGATGCTTGGTCTTGCCGTGCTTGTCGCTGACCATCCGGGTGCCCTTGTCGAGCAGTTTCCACTTCCGCGAGTCCCAGGCGACCGCCGTCTCGCCCTTGAACCGGCCCGGGGTCCGCCAGATCCGGTACCGGCCGGGCGCCAGGACGACGTTGTACCGATAGCCGACCTCGTTGTAGGTGACGATGTCGGGATGCTGCGCCAACACCGTCTTCACGTCGGCCTGGAAGTGTCCGACCGGCTGGTTGGACTTCATGTTGGCCTGGACGATGCGGATCTTGGGTGCGACGTACGTCGAGGACGCCGCCAGCTGCGGCGCGGAGGTCACCGACGTGGCATCGATGATCGCCAGTGGCGCGAGCACGGCGGTGGTGGTGGCCGCGGCGAGCGCGGCACGACGCAGCGTCGACCGCAGCCCAGTGCGACGTGGCCGACGGACCTCGGGGGCTGACATGGGTGCCTCTTTCGTGACGACAGTGGGAGCATGAGTCACATTGATCCCACTGATCACACCAGTAACACCAGCACCAGGTAAATAGGCAGCAGAGAATTACCTGGCTGTAATTCGATTTCGGCCTCGCGCCTCGTCGATATCCGATGAGGGTGATCAGCGTCCGGTCCGAGGCCGCACCGACCAGCCCGAACCAACGGCCCGCACCGACCAGCTCGCCGCGTGCCGGGGCTCGACGGGGCTCAGACCGCCTGCGCGAACCGGGCCGGGATCCGCTTGAACGGGCGTCGCTCCATCGCCGGCACCATCCGCGCGCCGGTGGCACGGGTGAGCCCGTTCGGGAAGGTCGTGGCGATCTCGGCGAGACGGTCCGGCGAGGGGGCGAACTCGTCGACCGCCGCCGGGTCGGGGCCGACCTCCTCGTTGAGCCGGTCGAGCAGGTCGAGCATCTCGTCGGAGGTGAACTGCCAACTGGTCAGCGACGCGCGTCCGTCCAACTCGACCATCGAGCGCCGGTGTGCGGCGATCTCGGCCAGATGGTCCCGGTCGGCGAACTTGAGGTGGAACATGAACAGCTCCGGGTCCACCGCGAAGCTCGCCCCGGCGAGCCCGTGCGAGGCCGCCGCCCAGGGGTTGGCGACGAACTTCAGCGCCGGCTTGCAGAACAGTGGGATGAACTTGACCAGGGAGCGCTGGGCCAGCACCGGCCGGGTGAAGTCCAGCGCCTCCTCGGTCGCGACGTGATGGACCACGTTCAGGCACATCACCCCGACGGCCTGACGGTCCAGCCGGGCGGCGGCGAAGCCGCGCAGGTCGTCGTACCGGGCCGGGTCCGGGACGATGAACTCGTCCGCGTCGGCGAAGATCACCGCATCGTGCTTGCGCAGCAGCCTGCGGCCGACCTCGTTGACGATCTTCATCCGGGCGGGCTCGAAGTCGCCGGTGATCGGCGCGATCCGCTCGACCCGGCAGCCGAGGGCGTCGGTGGAGCCGTCGTCGGAGTTGTCGTCGACGACCACGAGACTGTCGACGCCGAGCTGTGCTCCGTAGTAGTCGACCCACTTGTGGATCATTCGCCCCTCGTTGCGCACCATCGTGACGGCGGCGACCCGGGGCAGCCCCTTCGACATGCCTCTCCCCTCACGACCGGCCGGTCCTGCGTCCGGTCGAGGGCGAGCCTAGACGACTTGTGTCGCCCGGAGCATGTCCGGGAAGAAGCGCCGTCGTACCGCACACGGGGGCCGCCGCCGGCCGCACCCCGGTCCCGGGATCCGGCCGGTCGGCGACCGCTATACGGAACGGCCGACCGCGGCGAAGAACTTCACGAAGTAGGGGTCATAGGCCGAGACCGTCGTGGTGGTGACCAGCCGGGTGGTCAGCTGCTGGCTGGCGAGCACGAGCGGACGGTTCATCCGCTGGGTCACCGCGGCCGTGCCGGCCGACTCACTGGCCAGCAGCACCGCCGCCGGCAGCTTCTGCCGCAGGTAGCCGTGCGGCCGGTTGACCGCCCACCGGCGGGCGCTGACCCGCGTGCCAAGCACCTTGGCGAGCTTCCGCTCGGCGGCGTTCGGCTTGCGGTCCCCGGTGAGCACCTGCACCTTCACGCCGCGGGCGTCGGCGTTGAGGATCGCGCGCACCAGGGTCGATCCCTGGATGCTGCGGGTGGCCAGGTGGACCGCGGAGCCCTGGGGTGCGGAGTTGAGCGTGCGAATGATCCGGCTGACCACGGCGCGCGGGTTCGAGGCCGGGTTGTTGGTCAGCGTGCCGGCCACGATCCCGGTGTTGGTGGTGGTGCCGGCCAGGGCCAGGTCGACACCGAGCAGGTCGTGATCGGAGTGCAGCTCCTTGGTGTACTGATCCGCCACGGTGAACTGTGCGGCCGAGTGCAGGAAGACGTAGTCGATGGTGCCACCGCCGTCGTGGGTCGCCATGGAGCTGCCCAAGACGTCGAAGGTCGGCGTCATGTCGGCGCTGGCGAGGACGCCCTTGGCGTACCTGGCGCCGTGGTACTGCATGTTGAAGTCACCGCCGATGATGACCGGCCCCGAGGCGCCGAGCTTGGCCACCAGCGCGGCCGTCCGCTTGATCGAGGGCACCAGGAACCTCTTGACCGGGTACTCCTTCGGCGGCGTGTGCACCGAGACCACCGAGACCACCCGGCCGTCGGTCGACTGCAGGGTCGCCCAGTTGGCGTAGCGCATCCCGAGCTTGACCTTCTGCCGCTTGGTCTTGAGGCTGCTGTTGCTGATCATCTGGGTGCCGGTGGCGACGGCCGTCCACACCTTCGAGTTCCAGGCGACCGCCGTCTCGCCGGTGTACTGACCCGGGGTTCGGAACATGTCGTAGGAGCCCGGCGCCAGCACCGCGTCGTTGCGGTGCGCGACCTCGTTGTAGGTGATGATGTCCGGCTTCTGGGCGAGCACCGTCTTCACATCGGCCTGGAAGTGCGCGACCGACTGCGGCGAGCGCAGATTCGCCTGGACGACCCTGATCGTGCTGGTCGTGGAGGCCGCCAACGTCGTGTCGGCCCGCGTCGTGTCGGCCCGCGTCGCGGAGCCGCCGGGACCGTTCGCGGCCGAGACCAGGCCCAGCAGGAGGACGACGGCCAGCAGCACGATGACGCGCGGGCGCGCGAGGGCAGGCAGGGGGGAATTTCTCACGACCGGGGACCTTCGCAGAAAGGGAGTGGGAGCCGAACACCATGAATCCCAACAGTCACATCAGCAACTCGCAATAACTTCTGTCGAACTACAGAAATGTAATTCGACAGCGCCCGACTATCCCGACTATCCCGACTATCCCGGCTGCTCGGCGCCGGTGACCGGTGCCGATCGGGACGGCGCTCCGCGGGCAGGTCCGGCGACGCAGGTGGACCCAGGCTCAGCGGGACGCGGTCTCAGCGGGCGCCGGGCAGCCAGCGCCGTACCCGGCCGGCCATCGACCCCGCCCCCTCGCCGCGGGCCCCGTCGCCGCTCGCATCCGCTGCCCGGCCATCCGGCGTGGCCGGTGCGGTACGCAGCTGCCGGACATCGCCGAGCAGGTGGGCGACCAGCCAGGTCGCCACCTCCGCCACCTCCGCGTCGGTCACCGACTCCGGCGTACGACGGTCCGGCAGCTCGGCCGGGACCAGTAGCCGGTCCAGGTCGCCGACCACGTCGTACCCGTGCCGCCGGATGTGCGCGACCGCCTCCTCGCCGCGCTGTCGGCACTCGGTGACCCGGTCCGCCGGCGGCCAGAAGCGCTCGCCGCGCCGCGGCACCAGCCGCTCGTCGGCGAGGAACGTGCGCAGGTAGACACCCTTGTCGAAGGCGTGGGCGAAGGCGTGCGGCAGCGGTGGCTCGGTGCCGCCGGCGGCACCGGTCAGGGCGAGGTTGATCCGGCGCAGGGTCTCGGCCTCCACCACGCCCATCGACTCGTTGGGGAAGGACGCCGACAGGTCGTAGTCGGCGGTGGCGAGCCCCAGCAGACCACCGAAGCGGTGCCAGATCTCCTCCCGGGCGGCGGTGGTGTCGAGCGGCAGGATGTGGATCCGCTCGGCGGGCACCGCCTGTCCCCAGCGTTCCAGCACCAGCCGGAGGTCGAGGGCACGCCAGTTCCACACCCGCATCGGGCTGGTGGCGACCTCGCGGGAGTAGCTGCCGATCGGCTCGGTGGCGCGGTTCTTCAGGCTCTCCTGCCAGCTGGCGGTGAACAGTCCGAGCGGCTCACGGGCGGTGAGGACCAGATGGACCTCGGCGGGCGCCAACGCGGCCACCATGGACGCGGCCTGGGCAGCGCTCGCGGCGGCGAAGAACTCGTGGCTGATCAGCCCCCGCCGTGGCCACCGGGCGAGCTCCTCGCGCAACCGGGTCCAGGCGGTGGCGGCCCGTGCGGGCAGCCGGTCGAGGTGCCGGTCACCACGGATCTCGCGACTGGCCCACAGATGGTCGCGGCGTTCGCGACCGGGGAGCAGCAGCCCGTCGGCACGCAGCCGGTTGCGCGCGGTCCACACGATCGTCTGCAGATAGGTGGTCGCGGTCTTGGGCAGACCGAGGTGGAGGTAGACCTGGCTCGCCACCGCCGGCCCGCCTACAGGCTCGCGTTGAACTTCGCGATGGCCGCCGCGATGGCCTCCTCGTCGCGCGAGGCCATCGGGATGAGCAGCTCCTGGACGACGTCGGTCAGCTCGGCCATCCGCAGGTAGTGCCGCCGGAGCTCGGTGACGTCCTGCTCCAGGGCCTTGACCTTCGTCTCGAGCTCCACGATCCGCGGATCCGTGCGCCGGTCCAGGATCGACTTGACCCGCGACTTCACGTCCACTGTGCCACCACTCGTCCTATCGCCGCTTCGCTGCCACCGTGCCGGGTGACGGACCGCTCTGAGGTCTTGAGGATAGTCCCGCCGTACTGCTCCACCAGCCGCACCACCTCGTCGGTCCTGATCGGCCACGTCGAGGCGAGGAAGTCGCTGGGCGTCTTCCGGGTGAAGAAGTCGGCGTACAGCCGCCCTCCCCCGCGCAGCGACATCGCGGCGAACCGCATGAACCCCTCGCGCCCGAGCTGGTAGGTCGCATCCAGGCAGTGCACCGCCAGGATCGCCCGCGGCTGGGCACCCTGAGCGATCCGGGCGCCCTCGCCCAGCACCGAGCGGAGCTCGAGCAGATTGAGCCGCCGCACCTCCAGCGGGAGCTGGCGTCGCTCGACCGCCTCCTGGACCGCGGTGGACGCCTTCGGCAGATAGTCGTACGCCGTCACCTGGCGACCGCGTCGGGCAAGGAACCAGGCGTCCCGGCCGCGACCCGCGCCGACGTCGAGCACACGCGTCTCCGGCGTGGTCTCCTGGAGCACCAGCCGGGCCAGCTCGGACGGCCTCTTGCGCGGCAGCCGGCGCCGTTTCTTGCTGTAGGTGCGGTCCCAGTTGCGCATGTCGACGGTGATGCCGCGGAACCAGCCGTTGAGGCGCTGCTGGGTGCGCGGGTCCTTGTCGAACTTGAACGCCGGGTCGGGCACCCGCCAGCCCGGACCGTACATCGCCTCCAGCAGCTTCTCCGGCACCGCCGGGGTCGGGAACCGCCGCCCGGCGAGCGGGCTGGTGCCCAGCGGGTAGATCCACTCGTGGGCGAACTCGTGTCCGACCTCGCCCATCAGGTAGAGCAGGCCGTCGTCGAAGAATCCGCCGAAGACGTCGAGCCCGCGAACGAGGCCGTCCCCCTCGGCGACGTAGATCTTGAAGGCCGCCCCGCTGTAGCGCTGGGTCCGGTAGCCCCGAGCGGCGACCTGGCGCTGCAGCTGGAAGGACTCCCGGATCACCTCGACCGGCGTGGTCTGCGCCGAGACGTAGCCCAGGTCGGCGTCCGAGTCGTGCCCGAGCAGGTTCCCCTCGCGTACGGCGCCCAGCAGGGTGCCGTACGCCAGGAACGCCTCCACTCCCAGGTCGCCCAGCACGCCGAGGACCTCGTCGATGGCGTCCAGCAACGGCCTGGTCTCGTCCTCGCCCCGCTCGCCGAAGGTGGCGCCGAGCCGGCCGTCCTTGTCCAGGCTGAGGGGCTGCCCGGACCGGTTGACGATCGCCACCCGCGGGACATCGACCGCTCCCGGATCCACCTCCCCGAACGCGATCTCCCGCTCGAAGAGCACCTCGCCCGAAACCGTCTCGCGGATGGTGATCAGCGAGACGCCACGCAGGAACCTGCGCAGCGGCGCCGGCCAGGGCACCGTCCGGGCGCCGCCGGACCGCTCGGTGTCACGCCGTGACCAGAACGACCAGACCCGGCGTCCGTCGAAGAGGACGTCCACGACCCGGTCGTCGGCCAGGTCGAGAACGATCCTCTCCCCGTCCACCCGGCGAACGGGCGACGCGTCCGTCACCGACTAGTCCACCTAGTCCGCGTCGACGTTGGCGTACGGGTTGACCACCTTGCCGGTCGTCGGGCTGATCACCTTGGTGCCTGGTGCGATGTAGCCGTCGGAGTCGGCCGCCGGGCGACCACTCGGGGTGAGCAGGGTGCGCGCTGACAGGGTCATCGTCCGGGCCGCGGCACCGGCCGAGGAGATGGTCGAGGCCGTCGAGGCCCGCGGTGCGTGGGCGTACCAGTAGCTGAGGTGCTTCTCGTACTTCTTGACCAGCGACTTCTTGGTGAAGATGCCGATGTTCTCATCCGAGAGCGAGGCCAGGCCCGACAGGTTCGAGGAGCCCTGGGTCATCTTGTAGGCGTGCTTGTCGCTGCCGATCACGCCGCGCACGGTGAGCACCTTGAGGTGGAAGTAGTTGTCGAACTGGCCGTCACCGTTGAAGTCCTGGACCATGTGCTTGAGCGGCACCTTGCCGCGGCCGCTGGTGCTGGTGAGCACGGCGTGCGCCTTGTAGCTCAGCACGGTGTAGCCGACCTTGACGTTGCAGCCCTTGTTCCACAGCGCCTTGATCTGCCGGGCGTTCTTCAGTCCGCGCTTGCCGCGCATCACGTCCGGGAAGAGCCGGATCACGGTGCGGTGGTTGCCGGTGTTGGTGGCGCCCTTGCACTTGACCTGGGAGAGGATCCGGGTGACGTTGTTGCCGATGAAGTTCTTGCCCTTGTCCGGCGAGTAGGCCAGCGTGAACGGACCGGTGGTGAACTGCTGCCACTGGTTCTTGACGGCCTTGTCGTGCCAGGCCTGGTCGAAGATGCCGACGGCGAAGTTGTAGAGGTTCTTCCGGCCGATCCAGGTGTACAGGTCGTTCCACTGGTTGCGCGCGGCGGCGAGGGTGAGGTTCGCCGAGCCCTCCATCACCACCTGCTTGGACTTGCCGGAGTGGCCGAAGAGGTAGTACTTGGCGTGAGCGGCACCGCCCTTGCCACGGCAGGAGTTGTGGCAGACCTTGGCGGCGCTGTGGCCGACGGCCGACTTCGCCTTGTTGCCCTTGCGCAGGCCGGCCTTGAGCCGGCGGAACTGGGGGTTGGGCACCTTGTTGCTCCAGTTGCTGGCATCCATCAGCACGTGGATCGTGACGCCGCGCTTCTGCGCCTTGAGCAGGTGGTCGGTCGCGGCCTTGCTCATGATGTTCCACGACATGATCCGGATCCAGCTGCCCTTGCGGGCGTGGTCGATCGCGGCCTTGAGCTTGTTGTTGATCCGGTACTTGGCCGCGTTGCCGCCGGTGGCGCTGTTGAAGACGGCGCCACCGTGCAACCGGAAGGCCTTCTTGGACTTCTTCTTGGTGGACTTCTTCGCGGCCACGTTCGCGACCGTGGCCACCCCGGCGTCGGCGGTGACCGTGGTCGTCGCGGAGCCGGCGGCCAGCGGCGTCGCACCGGCCGAGTCGGCGAGGGTCAGCCCCACCAGGACTGCCAGGACGAGCGCACAGGGCGCCAAGAGACGGTGGGTCTTGCGCATCAGCTTGAACTCCAGCCCGGTCACCGCAGCAACCGTTCATCGCGGAAAAGGTCTCGGCCGGTCCCCCCGACCGGGTCACGTCAGCCGCGTGACGGGGCGACTGTACCCGACGTAAATGTACGGATCAGCCTCGACACGTCGCGACCGACTTCGTGTACACCGGACTGTTACGCAGGACCTTCTTGGTCTCGGTGATGGTGCCGCCCGCGACCGCGTAGAAGTGGTCGCCGTAGATGATGAGCGACTGGCCCGAGGAGCACGCGACCTTGTCCGCCGGCACCGCCACGCCGTCCGCGGCACAGCCCTGGTAGCGCTTGGGGAGGGTCGCGCCGTCCACCCAGACGTCCTCGCAGTCGGCCCAGTCGGCGGGGGCGGGCGAGGAGCTCGCCGAGTCCGAGGACCCCGACGATCCGGCCGACGAGGAGGACCCGGTGGCGCTCACCGACGCCGACGAGTCGTCCGCCTCCGACCCGGAGGATCCGCAGGCGGCGAGCGCGATCGGCAACACCGCCGCGATCACCGCCGCCGCGAGCCGGCTCCGGGATCCGCCGAACGGCCGGCGGGCGCCATCGGTGGGTCCGAGCTGGACGAGACTCGGGTCGTGACTCACCCGGTCCGTTCGCGTGGCCATCGAGCGTGGTGAGGTGTTCGGCATGCCTACGAGCATACGCAGTGGACCGACCGTGTGCCCGGAGCCGGCACGGCCGCGCGATGCCCTACCGTTGGCACGTGAGCACCTCCTCCGCCCGTGTCTATGCGGCTCGACTGGTCGGTCTTCCGATCTTCGACCCGCAGGGCGAACAGGTCGGCAAGGTCCGCGACCTGGTGGTGGCGATGCGCTCCGACACCAGCCAGCCGCGGGTGCTCGGCCTGGTCGCCGAGGTGTTCGGCCGCCGTCGCATCTTCGTGCCGATGACCCGGGTCACCAACATCGACGCCGGGCAGGTCTACACCACCGGCCTGCTCAACATGCGGCGCTTCCAGCAGCGCTCCACCGAGACCCTGGTGATCGGGCAGATGTTCGACCGGCAGGTACGGGTGACCTCGACCGGCGTGGTCGGCGTGGTCTACGACGTCGGCATGGAGCAGGCCCGGAACCGGGACTGGGTGCTCTCCCGGGTCGCGATCCAGGAGGCGGCCAAGGGACTCCGGCGCCGCGGTCAGACCCATGTGGTGGAGTGGAGCGACGTCACCGGTCTGGCGCAGCGCTCGCCCACCCAGGGCGCGACCCATCTGGTGCAGGCGATCGCCGAGATGCGACCGGCCGACGCGGCCACCATGCTGCACGAGCTGCCACCGGAGCGGCGCCGGCAGGTGATCGCCGCGCTCGACGACGAGCGGCTCGCGGAGGTGCTCGAGGAGCTGCCCGAGGACGACCAGGTCGAGATCGTCGCCGACCTCGACTCCGAGCGTGCCGCGGACGTGTTGGAGGAGATGTCGCCGGAGGACGCCGCCGACCTGATCGCGGACCTGCCGGCCGACACCGCCGCCACCCTGCTGGCGCTGATGGAGCCCGACGAGGCCGAGGACGTACGCCGGCTGATGTCGTACGCCGAGAACACCGCCGGCGCGATGATGACCGCCGAGCCCGTCATCCTCGGACCGGACGCGACCATCGCCGACGCGCTGGCGCACGTCCGCAACCCCGAGCTGACCCCGGCCCAGGCGGCCGTCGTCTACGTGTGCCGGCCACCGCTCGAGACGCCGACCGGGAAGTTCCTCGGCGTCGCCCACATCCAACGGCTGCTGCGCGAGCCGCCCTCAGGGCTGGTGGCCGGCGCGCTGGACGACTCGATGGAGTCGCTGCGCCCCGAGGACACCATCGGCCAGGTGGCCACCCACCTGGCCACCTACAACCTGGTCGCCGCGCCGGTGGTCGACGAGCTGGGGCATCTGGTGGGCGCTGTCACCGTGGACGACCTGCTCGACCACCTGCTGCCGGAGAACTGGCGCGAGGAGACCATCCGGACCCGGCCGCAGCGCGCCCAGACCGGACCGCAGCAGATCGTCACCCGCACCACGCCGAGGATCTCCCATGGCTGAGCCGCGCGCCGCCCGGACCCGGCTGGACACCCCTCGCGAGACCAGGCGCCCACTGGTCCGCCGGCCGGTGCTGAGCCCTGACACGTTCGGCGTCTTCGCGGAGAAGTTCGCCCGTTACATGGGCACGGCCCGGTTCCTGCTGTGGATGACCGGCTTCGTGGTGGTCTGGATCGGCTGGAACGCGCTCGCCCCCCGGCACCTGCGCTTCGACGACTACCCGTTCATCTTCCTGACCCTGATGCTCAGCCTGCAGGCCTCCTACGCCGCTCCGCTGATCCTGTTGGCGCAGAACCGACAGGAGGACCGCGACCGGGTGATCGCCGACCAGGACCGCCGGGTCAACGCGCAGTCGCAGGCCGACATGGAGTTCCTGGCCCGGGAGACGGCCTCGCTGCGGATGGCACTGGGCGAGGTCGCCACCCGGGACTACCTCCGCTCCGAGCTGCGTGCGCTGCTCGAGGAGATGGAGGAGCGCGGCGTCATACCCGGGGAGCCGACCGGGGGCTGACCTCGGCGCCGCGGTGACGCCGGAGGCACGTAGGGTTGTTCCTTGTGAGCAACACCCTTCTGGACCGCGTCAACGCCGCCCTGGCCACCGTCAACGACCCCGAGATCAAGCGACCCATCACCGAGCTCGGGATGGTGGAGTCGGTCTCGGTCGACGACACCGGGCTGGTGCGCGCCAAGGTGTTGCTGACCGTCGCCGGCTGTCCGCTGAAGGACACGATCAACACCGACGCCACCGCCGCGCTGGAGAAGGTGGACGGGGTCACCGGGGTCGAGCTGGAGCTGGGCGTGATGAGCGCCGAGCAGCGCCAGCAGATGCGTGACCAGCTCGCCGGCGGGCAGGCGCAGCGGGAGATCCCGTTCGCCCAGCCCGGATCGCTGACCAAGGTGTTCGCCATCGCGTCCGGCAAGGGCGGGGTGGGCAAGTCGTCGGTCACCGTCAACCTGGCGCTCGCCCTGGCCGCCCAGGGCCTCAAGGTCGGCGTGGTGGACGCCGACATCTACGGCCACTCCGTCCCGGCGATGCTCGGCGTGGCCGACGCCCGGCCGACCCAGGTGGAGGACCTGATCATGCCGGTGCCGACCGCCTCCGGCGTCTCGGTGATCTCCATCGGGATGCTGAAACCGCGCCGCGACCAGGTGGTCGCCTGGCGCGGTCCGATGCTCGACCGGGCCCTGGTGCAGATGCTCTCCGACGTCTATTGGGGCGACCTGGACGCGCTGCTGCTCGACCTGCCGCCCGGCACCGGCGACATCGCCATCTCGCTCGGCCAGCACCTGCCGAACGCGGAGATCCTGGTGGTCACCACCCCGCAGGAGGCGGCGGCCGAGGTCGCCGAACGTGCGGGGACGATGGCCGAGATGATGCATCAGCGAGTCGTCGGCGTGGTGGAGAACATGTCCTGGCTGCCGTGCCCGCACTGCGCGGAGCAGGGCGTGGAACATCGGCTGGAGATCTTCGGCACCGGCGGCGGGCAACGTGTCGCCGACACCCTCTCCCACCGATTCGGGACCCAGGTGCCGCTGCTCGGCCAGATTCCGCTCGAGCCGGCGCTGCGCGAGGGCGGCGACGCCGGCACCCCGATCGTGACCGCCGACCCGGACTCGCGAGCCGCCGGCGTGCTGGTGGAGATCGCCCGCAGCCTGTCCGGACGTGGCCGCGGACTGGCCGGGATGCAGCTCGGGCTGACTCCGGCGTCTCGGCTCTAGGGAACATGCAGTAGGTTCGGCGCGTGTTTGGGATCGGGTTCGCCGAGTTGGCGGTGATCGCGTTCGTCGCCGTACTGGTGCTCGGGCCGGACAAGCTCCCCGACCTCGCCCGGCAGGCCGCCCGGCTGGTGCGCCAGGTGCGGGCCATGGCGAACAACGCCCGCGACGAGCTGCGCGACGAGCTCGGCCCGGAGTTCGCCGACCTCGAGCTGAGCGACCTCGACCCGCGCAAGATCATCACCAAGCAGATCCAGGAGGCGCTCGACGACCTCGACGCCGAGGAGGCGACGGCCAAGGCGCCCAAGCCCCTGATGGCCGGCGAGCGGCCGCCGTACGACGACGAGGCCACCTGAGTCAGCCGTCGGCTCCTGTCTCAGCTGCGACTCTGCACGGCGGCGAGCGTCTCGAAGGTCAGCAGCACGACGTGTGCCGGTTCGCCGGTGACCACTTCGACGAAGTCGGCGCCGACCCGCCGCAGGGTGCCATCGTGACGCACGCCGTCGCGGCGGTGCAGCACGCACCGCTCCCCGGCCTCGGCCAGCCGGCGCAGCGCTGAGCCCAGCCCGAGCCGGGCGTACGCCGGCCAGGCGATCTGCGGCACCGCACGCTCCGAGGCGCCCCCGACCGCGCCGACCGCCTGCAGCTCCACCACCCAGTCGGCGCTCGCACCGGTGAGCAGCGCCCAGCCCCGGCCGACCCGTTGCAGGCGGCCGGCGACGTCGCCCACCCCGAGCACCCCGAGGACGATCTCGGTGTCCAGACTCGCCATCAGCCGGCCGGCGAGGGTCACCTCGGCGTACTCCGCCCGGCTCCGGTCGGCCAACTCCGCCTCGCGATCGAGCGCGTAGGCGGCCGCAGCCTGGGCCTCGAGCTCGTCGAAGAGCCCGAACAGCTCCTCCTCCCATGCCATGGCTGCACCCTGTCACGGCGCGCGATCGTTATCCACAGATCACCGCCAACCCATTGACTACGAGTGTAAGCAGAGCTTTTCATAAGCAAACAAGCGTAAACGTAATGATTGATCGCCTCGGGGGTGGCGCGTGGGTCGAGCGGCACGGTGTCTCGCGGTCTGGTCGGCCGCCGGCGCGCTCGTCTGCGCGCTGTGGCTGCTGCTGGATCCGGTCCTGCCCGGCGTGCGGTCCGCGGACCACTCGGGGGTGGCCACCGGCTTCGACGCCCTGCTGGTGGCTGCGGCGAGCTGGGTGCTGTTGGGGTGCGCGCTGTGGCTGTGGGTGGTCACCACCGTGGTGATCGCGGTGGAGCTGCACCGCCCGGAGTCACCGCAGCGGCCGCGGAGCCTGCCTGGTGTGCCGGCGGCCGTACGTCGAGTCGTGCTGCTGCTGTGCGGCCTGGCGATCACCTCCGCCGTCGCCGCCCCGGGGTTCGCCGCCCCGGCCGAGACCGCCGGCGATCACGGGACGCACGGTGATCCGCACGCGCGACTGGCCGGACTGCCCTTCCCCGACCGCGCCACCGAGCCGGACCGGGGCGACGAGCCGGACCGGGGCGATCGTGATCCTCGGCGCCCGACCCCGGTCGTCGTACGGGCGGGCGACTCGTTGTGGTCCATCGCCGCCGCGCGGCTGCCACCGGACGCGACCGCCGCCCAGATCGACCGCGCCTGGCGCGACCTGTATCGCCGCAACCGGGCCGTCATCGGAGACGACCCGGACGTGGTGCGCCCCGGTCAGATCCTGCACCCGCCGCCGGAGCGCTAGGCGACCCGGACAGCACCGACCGACCACCCGCGTACACCGAGCTCGAAGGAGTCACGATGCCGCCGCAACACCTCTCTCCCGTCCCGCCTCGCGCCCCGTCCCCCGTGCCGTCTCCCGTCCCGTCGGCCGGGCCATCGGCCGGCGTACCGACGGTGATCGAGCTCCCCCGGCCGCGGGTGCCGCTCGCCGCGGTGCAGGGCACGCTGGCGCTGGAGCTCCAGCCGCGCACCGAGCCACCGGTGCTGCTGCCACAGCCCGCGCCGAGCGGGCCACCGCCCGAGGACCGGCTGACGTCCTGGGCCGGTCGGTTCGCACAGGCGGCGGTGGAGATCGTCGGCGGCGACCGGCCGGTGGCCCAGCTGGTCCGCTGGACCGATCAGCGGGTCTACCAGGACCTGAGCCGGCGGGCGCAGCTGGTCGCCCGGGCCGGGCGACACCATGCCGGGCAGAGCCGGGTGCAGCCGGTGCGCCCCAAGGTCGTCGGCGTGCATGTCACCGCGGTGGTCGAGGGAGTGGTCGAGGCCTGCTTCCGGGTCCGCTACGGCGCCCGCTCCCGGGCGATCGCCGGCCGGTTCGAGTGGCGGACCGAGCGGTGGCTGTGCACCGCGCTCGAGTTCTCCTGAGCCGGGTGCCTGCCGGACCCGCCGAGTCGGCGCACGATGGCGGCGCAGCAGCGCGCTACTCGCGCACCCGCCCGAGCGCCTGCCGCACCGCGGCCTCGACCGCCCCCATCGGGGAGCCCGCCGGC
>NZ_JASGET010000058.1:0-15489 GCF_047606145.1 Nocardioides sp.
CTGTCCTGGCGAACGCCAACGAAGTGACCGTCAAAGGCGTGACAGTTAGGCCGCGGAGCTGGGAGTCCGCGAGCGCGTGCGCCGGGGGCACCTGCGGATGCTCACCAGCGACTGATCCCGCCCCGATCGCGCCGCCCGATCCCGCCGCGGTCCGGCGAGAGGCGCCGTCGAGGATCACCGGCCCGGCCGCCGGGGCCGGCGAGGGGCCGGCCCCGGGTCGGGCGCGGATAGGGTTCGCCGCATGGAGCCGGAGCGAGTGCGGGCGGTCGTCAAGGGCTACGACATCCGGGGCCGGGTCCCCACCGACTGGGACGAGCCGATGGCACACGCCTTCGGTGCCGCGTTCGCCGAGGTCGTCGGGGAACCCGGGGCGGGCGGCGAGTCGAGGATCGTGCTCGGCCACGACATGCGGTCCAGCTCGCCCGGGCTGGCGCGGGCCTTCGCCGACGGCGCCCGCAGCCGCGGCACCGACGTGGTCTGGATCGGCCTGGCCTCCACCGACGAGCTCTACTTCGCCTCCGGCCACCTGCACCTGCCGGGCGCGATGATCACCGCCAGCCACAATCCGGCCGGCGAGAACGGGATCAAGCTGTGCCGCCCCGGCGCGGTGCCGCTCGGCCGGTCGACCGGGCTGACCGAGCTGCGCGACCTGGTGATCGCCGGCCCGCCGGCGCCGGTGCGGCCCGAACGGCTCGGGCGGCTGGAGGTCACCGACGTGCTGGCGGCGTACGCCGCCCACCTGATCGAGCTCGCACCGGTGAGCGGCCGGCGGCTGCGGGTGGTGGCCGATGCCGGCAACGGGATGGCCGGGCACACCGCGCCGGCGGTCTTCGAGCGGTTGCCCCAGATCGAGCTCGACCGGCTCTACTTCGAGCTGGACGGCACCTTCCCGCACCACGTGGCCAACCCGCTCGATCCGACCACCCTGCGCGATCTGCAGGCGCGCGTGCTCGCCACCGGCGCCGACGTCGGCCTCGCCTTCGACGGGGACGCCGACCGCTGCTTCCTCGTCGACGAGCGCGGCCAGCGGGTGGACCCGGCGGCGGTGATCGGCCTGATCGCCGAACGGGTCCTCGCCCGCGAGCCCGGCGCTCGGATCATCCACAACCTGATCACCTCCCGGGCGGTGCCGCAGATCGTCACCGAGCTCGGTGGCGTGCCGGTGCGCACCCCGGTGGGGCATTCGGTGATCAAGGCACGGATGGCCGAGGTCGACGCCGCGTTCGGCGGCGAGCACAGCGGCCACTTCTACTTCCGCGAGTTCTGGCGGGCGGACTCCGGCATGCTCGCCGCGTTGCACGTGCTCGCGGCGCTCTGCGCCACCGATCTGCCGTTGAGCCGGCTGATGGCCGGCTACCAGCGGTTCGTGTCCAGCGGCGAGATCAACGCCACCGTCGCCGACGCCGAGGCCGTGTTGGCCCGGGTGGAGGCGGCCGCCCGGGCCGGCGAGGTGTCGGACGAGGAGCTGAGCATCGACCACCTCGACGGCCTCACCGTCGGCACGCCGGCGTGGTGGTTCAACGTGCGCGCCTCCCAGACCGAGCCGTTGCTCCGGCTCAACGTGGAGGCCCGGGAGGCTGCCACAATGGAGCGTGTGCGCGACGAGGTGCTCGCGCTGATCCGGAAGGACACCCGATGACCGAAGAACCCGCCGGCCGCGCGGTCACGCTCGGCCTGAACCCGGCACTGCTGGAGATCATCGTCTGCCCGCAGTGCCACGGCGAGCTCCGTGGCGCCGAGACTCCGCACGGCGGTGAACTGGTCTGCCAGGGCAGCTGCGGCCTGCGCTACCCGGTCCGCGACGGCATCCCGGTGCTGCTGGTGGACGAGGCGCTCGGAGCAGACGAGCCGGCGTGACCTGGTTCGACGAGTCGCGGCTCGACGACGAGGCCGCACTCACCGGCGTCGAGGCGCGGCTGCGGTGGCTGGCCGAGTCCGGTGCCCGGGTGCGCCGGGAGACGGCGCTGGCGGCGGACGCGCTGGCCCAGGCGATCGCCCGCACCCGGGAGTCCGGCCGTCCCCGGGCGATCGTCGCCGCCGGGGCGGACTCGCGCCTGCTGCGCGCCGTGCTCGAGCCGTTCTGTCCGGTGCCGTTCGTGGCCTGGCCGTCTCCGGGGCTGCCCGGGTGGGCCGGCCCGCTGGACCTGGTGGTGGTGCTCGCTCCCGGCGGCGCCGACCCCGGTGAGGCGATGGCCGCGGGCGAGGCGGCCCGGCGGGGCTGTCGGCTGGTGGTCGCGGCACCCGAGGGGTCGCTCGTCGCCGAGAGCGCCGGCGGCCGGGACAGCAGCCTGCTCCCGGTGAGCAGCGGTGACCAACTCGCCATCGCGGTGGTGATGCTCTCCTTCCTCGCGCAGGTCGGTCTCGGACCGGAGCTGGGCACCCGGCCGCAGGCGGCCGACGAGGTCGCGGCGGCCCTGGACGAGGTGGCGGTGGCCCGCTCGCCGTACCGCGACCTGTCGGTGAACCCGGGCAAGATCCTGGCGATCTCGCTGGCGGACTCGATGCCGGTGGTCTGGGGTGGATCGGTCCTGGCCGCTCGGGCGGCGCGGCGGGTCGCGGAGTCGTTGCGCCGAGCCAGTGGCCGGAGCGCGTTGGCCGGTGAGGCCGAGGACCTGCTACCGGTGCTGGAGGCCGCGCGACCGCGCGACGTCTTCGACGACCCGTTCGCCGAGCCGAACGGGTCACCGCGGCCCGCGCTGGTCATCCTCGACGATCCGAGCACCGACCCGTTCCATCTCGACCAGCGGCGCCGGCTGACCGAGGCGGCCGACGCACGCGGGGTCCGGGTCGAGGTGATCGCCAGCGAGGCCGGCTCGCAGGTGGCCCGCTATGCCTCGCTGCTGCTGCAGGGCACGTACGCCGCGGCGTACCTCCGTCTCGGGTTGGTGGAGTAGAGCCGGCGGGACGGTCGGCGCCGGTGGGGTCATCGTCTACGCTTCGGCCATGACGAGCGACCGTGCCGCCCGCCGTACCGAGATCACCGGCTCCGAGCGGAGCGGGTGCCGGTGAGCGCCGGCCTCTTCGGCCTGCTCGACGACGTCGCCGCGATCGCCAAGCTGGCCGCGGCCTCGATGGACGACGTCGGCGCCGCCACCGGGCGCGCGACCGCCAAGGCGGCCGGTGTGGTCATCGACGACACCGCGGTGACCCCGCAGTACGTCACCGGGGTGACCCCGGAGCGTGAGCTGCCGATCGTGAAGAGGATCGCGGTCGGGTCGATCCGCAACAAGGTCCTCATCATCCTGCCGGTGGCGCTGATCCTGAGCCAGTTCCTGCCCGACGCGCTCACCCCGATCCTGATGCTCGGCGGCTGCTATCTGAGCTACGAGGGCGCGGAGAAGGTGGCGGAGCGGCTGGGCGGACACCATGCCGAGGAGACGCCGGCCGCGGCGGCCGGTGCCACCGCGGAGAAGGCACTGATCGCCGGCGCGGTGCGCACCGACCTCATCCTGTCGGCCGAGATCATGGTGATCGCGCTCAACGAGGTGGCCGAGGAGAGCCTGTGGCACCGCCTCGTCATCCTGCTGATCGTCGGCGTCATCATCACCGTGCTGGTCTACGGAGTGGTGGGTCTGATCGTCAAGATGGACGACGTCGGCCTGCACCTGGCCGCTCGCGGGTCCGTCGGCGCGCAGCGGGTCGGACGAGCGCTGGTGGCCGGCATGCCACGGGTGCTCACCGTGCTCTCCGTGGTCGGCACGGCGGCGATGCTCTGGGTGGGCGGCCACATCCTGCTCAACGGGCTGCACGAGCTGGGCTGGGACCCGCTGTACGACGCCGTGCACCACGTCGAGACCGCCCTGCACCATCACGTGGCGTTCCTCGGCGGCGTGCTCGGCTGGCTCTTCGAGACGCTGGTCTCCGCGATCGTCGGACTGATCGTCGGGTTCCTCATCCTCGCCGTGCTGCATCGGCTCCGGCGCGGGGCCGGCAACGCGCACCCAGCCTGAGTCCCAGCCCGAGTCCCAGCCTGAGAGTCCCAGCCCGAGTCCCCAGGCTTGCTCCGGGCCGAATGCCGGCCGGTCGCCGATACGTCCGTTTCACCGACGAACGGGTGATTTCACCGCGCCTGCGAACGACGGTTACGCCGCCGAAACACCCGATTCCTAGCGTGGCGTCCGAGCTCCTCGACCGGCCCCGGATCCGATCGAGGACGCAGGGTCCGTCGGTCGGAGGAGGTAGCGGTGGCCGGAGTGGAGGCGGTCGGCGCGCCCGACGCCCGCCCGTTCCTGAGCGGTCGCCGGCTGCGCGGTCTGGTCGGCGTCCGGCTGCTCGACGGAGCTCTCGCCGACCTGCGGATCGAGGCCTCCCGCATCGTCGCGGTGACTCCGCACGACCCGGCCGGTCCGGCCGCCGCCGAGGCCGGCGTCCTCGACGCCACCGGCTGGCGGTTCGTGCCGGCGGCGACCGAGCCGCACGCCCACCTCGACAAGGCGCTGACCGGTCCCCGGGTCGACCCCGGGGCGGGGAACGACCTGCTCAGCGCGATCGCCCAGTGGCGCGCGATCGCCGCCGACATCGACGCCGCCGACCTGCGTGCCCGCGCGTCCGGTGCGCTGGGCCGCTACCTGCGCCACGGCATCACCACGGTGCGCACCCATGTCGACGTGCTGACCTCCGGGGAACCGCTGCGTGGCGTGGAGGTGATGCTCGGCCTCCGTGACCGGTTCGCGGACCGGATGCGGCTCCAGGTCTGCCTGCTCGCCGGCCCGACCATCCCCGATGGCCTCATCCGGGAGGCGATCGGCGCCGGCATCGACGTCCTCGGCGGCTGTCCGCACCTGGCCGACGACCCGGTCGCGGAGACCACTCGACTGCTCGATCTGGCCGAGGAGTCGGGTCTGCCGGTCGACCTGCACACCGACGAGCAGACCGATCCGGTCCGGGTCGATCTGGTCGACCTCGCCGAGCAGGTGCTCGCCCGCGGACTCGAGCAGCGGGTCAGCGCCAGCCACTGCGTCCGGCTCGGCATGCTCGAGCCCGACCGGCTCGCCCGTACCCTCGACCTGGTCAAGCGTGCCGGCCTCGGCGTGATCACGCTGCCGATCACCAACCTCTACCTGCAGGGCCGGCCGGTCTCGGCGTACGACGGCGTGGTGCCGCGGGGCCTGCCGCCGCTGCGCGCGATCCTGGACGCCCAGATCCCGCTCGCCGCCGGAGCGGACAACCTGCGCGACCCGTTCAACCCCGTTGGCCGCGCCGACCCCTTCGAGACCACCTCGCTGCTGGTCACCGCCGGTCATCTCAGCCCCCGGGAGGCACTGGCGGCGGTCACCTCCGGTGGCCGCACCGTGCTGGGCGAGCCACCGGTCGGCGCCGAGCTCGACCGCGTCGGATCGCTCGGTGGCGGGCCGGCGACCACGTCGGCGGACCTGATGCTGGTGCCCGACGTGCCGCTCGACGACGTGCTCGCCGGCGGCCAGACCGCCCGGGTGGTCGTCCACGGCGGCCGGGTGGTGGCCGACACCAGGGTCAGCACGTCGCTCGACCTCCCGGATCTCGACCCGGAACCCGACCCGGAACCCGATCCGCTGTCCCTCGACAACCGCTCCTTCGAAATCTCGAAATGAGGACCCGATGAGTCCGATGAGCACGACGGCCCCTGTCTCGCCGACCCGGCTCGACGCCCCGACCCTCCAGCTGCGCGAGGTGACCAAGCGCTTCCCGACCGGGACCACCGCGCTGACCGGCGTGGACCTCGGCGTCGCGTCCGGTGACTTCGTCTCGGTGGTCGGGCCGTCGGGCTGTGGAAAGTCCACCCTGCTCCGGCTCGCCGCGGGGCTCGACCAGGTCACCTCCGGGGACCTCCGGGTCAGCGCGGCGACCACCAGCTACGTCTTCCAGGACCCCACCCTGCTGGAGTGGCGCTCGGCGCTGCGCAACGTGGAGCTGGTCGGCGAGCTGCGCGGTCTCTCCCGCGCCGAGCGCCGGGCGGCCGCGCTGGCGGCGCTCGAGCTGGTCGGGCTCGACGGCTTCGAGCACCAGCACCCGCGCCAGCTCTCCGGTGGGATGCGGATGCGGGTCTCGATCGCCCGTGCGCTGGTGGCCGAACCGGACCTGGCGCTGTTCGACGAGCCGTTCGGCGCGCTCGACGAGATCACCCGGCTGCGGATGCAGACCGAGTTGCAGCGGATCTTCTGCATGAAGAGCTTCGCGGCGCTGTTCATCACACACTCGGTCTCCGAGGCCGTCTACCTGTCGACCAGGGTCGTGGTGATGAGTGGCCGGCCCGGCCGGGTGGTGGCCGAGGTCGACATCCCGTGGAGCTACCCGAGACCGCCCGAGCTCCGCTACTCGGCCGAGTTCGCCGAGATCACCGGCCAGGTCTCGGCGGCGCTGGGGGAGCACGCATGAACGAGCGTCGGCGAGCGACCGGTGACCTCAGGCCGCCGCATCCGTACCGTGGCCTCTGCTCGACGGAGGCGGCATGAGCACCCACACGCTCTCCGGGGACTCCGCGACGGAGGTGGCGACCGCGACCGGCGAGGACGCCGCCTCGGCGCGGCCACGCCTCGGACGCCGGCTGCTGCGCGCCGTCCTGGGGAAGTCGCTGCCCGTCCTGGCGGCGCTGGCAGGTCTGGTCGGCATCTGGTACGCGGTGAGCTACGGCGTGCTGAGCCCGGAGCGCCGCTTCCTGCTGCCGCCGCCGCACGAGGTGATCGGCGAGACGCTCACCGACTCCGTCATCATGAACCCGATGCTCGCCGCGTTGTGGCAGACGATGAAGGTCGCCATGATCGGCCTGCTGCTGGCGGTCGTCATCGGGATGGGCTGGGCGGTGGTGATGTCACTCTCCCCGGTGGCGGAGAAGGTCCTCTACCCCTACGCGGTCATCCTCCAGACGATCCCGATCCTGGCACTGACGCCGTTGATCGGCATCTGGTTCAACTACGGCTTCAACGCCCGGATCGTGGTCGCCGTGATCATCGCGGTCTTCCCGATGATCTCCAACACCTACTTCGGCCTGCAGTCCGCCTCCGAGGCGGCACACGACCTGTTCACCCTCAACCGGGCCAGCTGGTGGCAGCGGCTGGCCAAGCTCAAGTTCCCGGCCGCCGTGCCCTCGATCTTCACCGGGCTGCGCAACGCCGCCGGTCTCTCGGTGATCGGCGCCATCGTCGGCGACTTCTACTTCCAGCAGGGCAAGGCCGGCATCGGCGGACTGCTGCGCACCTACACGTTGCGGCTCTCGATGGATCCGCTGTTCATGGCGATCATCCTCACCGCCCTCTTCGGCGTCGTCGTCTTCTCCCTCTTCGCCGTGCTCGACCGCGCCGTGGTCGGCCGGTGGTACGGCGAGCGGCGCTCGTGACTCCCGGCCGGACCGGCCGCACCGGTCGACCCCGGGCGCCCCGATGCCTCTCGCGCCCAGCCGTCTGAAGCCCCCTCCCACTCTCGGACCGTCCTGTCCCTCGTATCTGAACGGATGACCCATGACCCGACTCCCACTCGTCGTACGCCGCCGGGCCCACCGCCGTGCCCTCGGCGCCTGCCTGGTCGCGCTCGGCCTGGCGGCGACCAGCGCCTGCGGCAGCGGCTCCACCGCCGACTCCAGCGCCGACTCCAGCGCCGACTCCTCCGACAGCGCCGCCTCGGAGCCGAGCAACAGCGTCACCACGGCGACGGACGAGTCGATGAACCTCGCCGACGTCTGTCCGTCGACGGTCGTCTTCCAGCAGGACTGGGAGCCGGAGGCGGACCACGGCGGCTGGTACACCCTGGTCGGCGACGGCTACAGCGTCGACACCGACAAGAAGCGGGTCACCGGTGAGCTGGTCGCCCGCGGCGTCGACACCGGGGTGAAGATCCAGATCCGATCGGGTGGCTCGGCGGTCGACTACCAGTCGGTGCCCGCGCTGATGTATCTCGACAAGGACATCCTGATCGGCGCCGTCAACACCGACGCCGCGATCGCCGCGCAGGAGAAGCAGCCGACCGTCGCGGTCACCAGCCAGATGACCAACAGCCCGCAGATCATCATGTGGGACCCCGACTCGCACCCGGGCGCCACCACCATCAAGGAGGCCGCGGCCGACGGGGATCCGGTGGTCACCTCCGGTGACACCCTGCCGGGGCTGCTGCAGTCGGAGGGGATCATCACCAAGTCCCAGGTCGACACCTCGTACGAGGGCACTCCGCAGCGCTTCGTCTCCGACCCCTCGATCCTGCAGCAGGGCTTCGCCACCGCCGAGCCGTACATCTACGAGCACGAGGTCTCGCAGTGGGACAAGCCGGTGTCCTACCAGCTGATGTCCGAGGTCGGCTACTCGATCTATCCGGAGCCCTCCGCCGTGCGGCAGTCCGACGTGACCGGCGAGGCCGACTGCCTGAAGAAGCTGGTGCCGATCCTGCAGCAGGCGCAGATCGACTACCTCGACGACCCGGACTGGGCCAACTCGGTGATCGTCGACCTGGTCAACCAGTACCAGACCGGCTGGACCTACTCGGCCAACGTGGCGAAGTTCGCCGCCACCCAGATGAAGAAGCTCGACATCGTCACCAACGACCCCAAGTCGGGTGTGTTCGGCGAGTTCGACCCCGCCCGGATCAAGAAGACGGTGAAGACGTTCTCCCCGATCATGAAGGCGGCCGGCACGCTCAAGGGCACCGTCGATCCGTCCTCGCTGTACACCAACAAGTTCATCGACGACTCGATCAAGCTGCCGTGATGGCCGAGACGCGGGAACGCACGCTGGCCGTGGCGGAGGCGGTCCGGGACCGGCTCGGGCCGGACCGGGTGATCCTCGACCCGGCCGCCCTGGTCAAGCTCTCCTCGGACTGGTCGAAGATGTCGCCGGTGCTGGCCGAGAAGGTCCCGGCCGGCCGGTACGTGGCCGACGTGGTGGTCTGCCCGCGCACGATCGCCGAGGTCACGGCGGTGCTGGCGCTCGCGTACGGGGCCGACGTACCGGTGACGCCGCGGGGCGCGGGCACCGGCAACTACGGCCAGGCGACGCCGTTCGACGGCGGCATCATCCTCGACCTGCGCGAGCTGAACCAGATCCGGATGGGCGCGGACGGCTCGGTGGTGGCCGGCGCCGGCGCCCGGCTCACCGCCGTCGACGAGGTCGCCCGGGCGGCGGGACGCGACCTGTGGATCTTCCCCTCCACCAAGGGGTCGACGGTCGGCGGCTTCATCGCCGGCGGGAGCGCCGGCACCGGGACCATCGAGCACGGCAGCACCACCGACGGCTTCGTGCGGGCGCTGACGGTGGCGCCGATGGACGGCAGCGGCGAGGTGTTCACCGTGACCGGCGAGGACGCGTTGCCCTACGTGCATGCCTACGGCGTGACCGGCATCGTGGTCGAGGCCGAGCTGGCCACCGACCCGGCGCGGGAGTGGACGGCCCTCTATGCCGGATTCGCCACCTGGGAGGCGATGGTCGAGGTGCACCGCTCGCTGCTGGACCTGCCGGTGCTGCCCCGGCTGGCCTCCGGGGACGAGCCGGCGCTGGTGCCGACGCTGCCGGCCCGGGTCCGGCTGGATCCGACCAGGTTCAGCCTGCGGGTGATCGCCGAGCGCTCCACCGTCGACGAGATCGCCCGCCGGGTGGCCGCCGCCGGGGGAGAGGTGGTCGCCACCTTCGAGGAGTACGCCGCCAGCGACCGGCTCTCCGGGATGTCGTACAACCACCCGGTCTACTTCCTGCAACGCGGACACCCGGAGCGCTCCTGGTTCCACATGGAGACCGGCTCGCCGATCTACTGGACCGACCCGGACGCGGTCCGGGCGATCTACGACGGCGAGGTGTACCTGCATCTGGAGCTGATGGGCTCGGCACCGCTGGCGATGGTGGTCGCCGACTACGTCAGCGAGGAGCAGGTGCTGGCCGGACTGGACCGGTTCGACGCGCTCGGGGTCGGCGTCCACAGCCCACACCAGTGGTACGTCGACCGCAACGTCGAGACCGTCCGGAGGGTCGCGGCGGTGCGCGACCCCAAGGGGCTGCTCAACCCCGGGAAGCTGCTCCCGGAGCTCGCCCCCGTCGATACCCGCGTCAACATCGGAGTGCGCTGACATGCCCGATCTTCCCGTCCGAGCACCCCGGTTCATCGACCTGAGCGGTCCCGAGGTGGCGGCGCTGCCGCCCGACACGGTCGCGGTGCTGCCGCTCGGCGCCGTCGAGCAGCACGGGCCGCACCTGCCGGTCTCCACCGACTACGTGGTCGCCACCGAGGCGGCCGAGGCGGCCGTCTCGACGGTCGCCGCCGCGGGCTCGGCACCGGTCGTGCTGCTGGAGGGACTCGCCTACACGAAGTCCGACGAGCACTCCCACTACCCGGGCACGATCTGGCTCTCCTGGGACACCCTGATGCGCGTCCTGGTCGACATCGGACGCTCGCTGCAGACCTCCGGCATCACCCGGTTGCTCTTCATCAACGGACACGGCGGCAACTCGGCGCTGGGCCAGGTCGCCAACCGCGAGCTGCGCAAGCGGTTCGGCCTGCGGACCTTCTTCGCGCATCTCTCGGTGCCGCCGGACCAGGGCGGCCGGTCGGCGGTCGACCACGAGCTCGGCATGGGCATCCACGGCGGGTACGGCGAGACCTCGCTGATGATGCATCTGCGCCCCGAGCTGGTGCATCCGGAGCTGGCCGGGCGCCGGGTGCCGGAGCAGCTGACCGGGTTCGCCCACATCGGGTTCGGCAAGCCGGTCTCGTTCGGCTGGCTGGCCGACGACTTCGGCCCCGACGGCTACATCGGGGACGTCAGCGGCGCCTCCGCCGACGTCGGCAAGCAGCGCTTCGAGGCCGGGGTGGCCGCGCTCGCCGAGGTGATCGTCGAGGCGCACCGGTTCGACCCCACGCCACCGCCGGTGCCACCGACCGCGTCGCCGACCGTGCCACCGGGGACCCCGGCGGACTCGTGACGCTGCGGATCACCGGCGCCCGGGCGATGCTCGTCGGCGCCGAGGAGGTGCTGCGCGACCACGTCCCGGAGGTTCTGCTCGGCCCGAACGGCGTGTCGCGGGTCGTCGCGCCCGGCGCGCGAGCCGACGGGTCGGCGGGCGAGGGGGAGCCGGAGGAGGTGCTCGACGCGACCGGCTGCGTGCTGACCCCCGGGCTGGTCAACGCGCATCACCATCTCCTCCAGTCCGCCTTCCGCACCCTGCCGGGCACCAGAGGTGTCCCGATGGCCGCGTGGCTGCCGAGGATGGCCGCCGCGTACGCCGATGCCGTCGTCGACGAGGAGCTGGTCGGCCTCGCCGCCCGGGTCGGGCTCGCCGAGGGGCTGCTGTGTGGGGTGACCACCGTGGCCGACCATCACCTGACCTGGCCGGCGGGGATGAGTCCGGAGCAGACCGTGCCGCTGGCCCGGGCCGCGGCGGCCGCGGCCGACGAGCTCGGCGGCCGGCTGGTCTTCGTCCGCGGCTCGGCCCGCGACGATCCGGAGACCGCCGCACACAGCGCCGACCTGATCGCCGAGGCGCTCGTCGCCGAGGCACCCGGGGGAGTCCGGGCGGACGGTCGCCTCCAGGTGGCACTCGGGCCGGCCGGCGTACATTCCGACGCCGAGGCGACGTTCCGGCTGATGGGCGAGGTCGCCGACCGGCGTGGCCTGCGGCGCCGTACCCAGGCGAACGAGCAGGTGGACGTGGCGATCGCCGCCGAGCGGCACGGACGACGACCGCTGGAGCTGCTCGAGGACTGGGGCTGGTTGGCGCCGGATGTGACGCTGGCCCACCTGTGCGGGGTCACCGCCGAGGAGATCGCTCGGATCGCCTCGTCGGGTGCCACCGCCACCCACGCTCCGGGCTGCGACCTGCCGATGGGCTGGGGAGTGGCACCGGTGGGCGCGCTGCGAGACGCCGGCATCACCGTCGGCCTGGGCACCAGTGGAGGAGGCAGCAACGATGCCGGGCACCTGCTCGCCGATGCCCGGCTGGCGATGCAGGTCTCACCGTTGGCGCCGGCGGGGCGCTCGCTGAGCGCGGTCGAGGCGCTGGAGATGGCCACGGTGGGGTCGGCGGCCGGGCTCGGCCGCCCCGAGCTGGGCCATCTGGGGCCGGGATCCGCCGGCGACGCCTGCCTGTGGGACGTCTCGGGAGTCGCCGATGCGGGGGTCGCGGATCCGGTCGCCGGCCTGGTGTGGGCCGCGCCCGGACGTCGACCCCGGCACGTCATCGTCGGCGGACGCCTGGTCGTCCGGGACTATCGACTCCTGCACGCCGACGAGACCGCACTGGTGGCCGCGCTGCGTGCCCGGGTCGGCCGGTGAGCCGATGTCGGAGACGAGCGGGTTGCGGGTGGCCGGAGCGATCCGCGTCGGTGAGCCGGGCTACGAGACGGCGCGGCGACGACTCTCGGCCAGCGCGGTCGTTCCCGACGACCATCCCGCGGTGATCGTCCGGGTCACCGACCGCGCCCAGATCCCGCAGGCGCTCGAGCTGGCGCGCGCCGAGGGCCTGCGGGTCACGGTGCGCAGCGGCGGGCACAGCCTGGCCTTCGCCGCGCTTCGGGACGGGGTGCTGGCCCTCGACCTGTCCGCGCTGGACCGGGTGCGACCGGACGGCGACGAGGCGGTCATCGAACCGGGTGCCACCTCGCTGGCGGTCGCCGAGGCACTCGCCGGCACCGGCCGGGCCTTCCCGGTCGGGCACAAGGCGGACGTGGCCCTCGGCGGCTTCCTCCTGGCTGGAGGCAACGGCTGGAACCAGGGCCGGTGGGGCTGCGCCGCGGAGTCGCTGCTGGCCGCGGAGGTGGTGAACGCGGACGGTGGCGAGCGGACGATCTCGCCGCGGTGCGACCCGGAGGCGTTCGCGCTCCTGGGCGGCGCGGGGCCCGGCTATCCGGGGGTGGTGGCCGCCTTCCGGGTGGCGCTGCAGCCCGAGCCGGCGGTGCATCGCCGGGCGGTGACGTTCGCGGGCGCCGGCGACGTCGGGGTCGCCGCCGGATGGGCCGACCGGCTGCGAGCCGAGATCGCTCCGGACGTCGAGCTGACCGTCTTCCTGGCCCCGGACGCCGATGCCGGCGTCCGGGTCACCGTGTCGGCGACCGCGTACGGCGCCGACCCGGCTCACGCCGAGGCGCTGCTCGAGGTCGTGTCCGGCCCGGCGGTCTCCCGTGCGGCCCGGGTGGAGGACCATCCGACCAGCATCGCCGCCATGCTCCGGTCGCAGAGCCTGCGCCACCCGGTCGGCCAGGCCTCGCAGCAGGCCTGGAGCACCGCGTCGTACGCCGAGCTGCTGCCGAGCCTGGCCCGGGTGACGGCCGGCTGTCCCTCGCCGCTGGGCAGCATCCTGGTCAGCTCCTCCTCCTACCGCAGGTGCGCCCGGCCGGCGTCGGCCGAGGATCGCGCCTACCGGCAACTGGGCACCATGACGGTGGCCCCGTACGCCGCCTGGGACCCGGCGGGCGGGCCCGGGGCGACCGCGGCCAACCGGTCCTGGGTGGCCGCCGCGATCGACTCGGTGAACGAGCACTGGACCGGCCACTACATCGGCGAGGTCGACCTGCGGGCGACGCCGGAGCGCCGGGAGCGCTGTTTCACCGACGAGGTGCGCGACCGGCTCGCGGCGCTGCGCCGGCGCTGGGACCCGGAGGGCCGGTTCGCCACCCCCTGAAGCGGCCCGGACGGCGGACCGGGTGTCGGCGAACACCGGTCAGCTGCCACCGCCGAGCTCGCGGCACACGGTGGCCAGCGCGGCGGCGTACTCGGCCTCGTCGCCGCGGCGCGCGCCGCCGGCGACCACCACCCCGGCGACCCGGTCGATGGCCAACAGCTCGCCGCCCAGTGCGACCGCCGCCCGGATCCCGGCCCGCACCGGGTCCGCGGCGTCCAGCACCCGCTCGAGGTAACCGGCCGGCAGCGCGCTGCCGACGAAGTCGCGCAGCAGCAACGCGCCGGGGCGGTCGATGACCAGCGGCACCCCGGGGAGTACGCCGACCGGGGTGGGTGCCACGGCCGCGAGGGCGGTGACGAACTCCGCCGTCGCGGCCGGCTCCCCGGCGTACTGGAGCAGGCAGAACCGGCCTCCCGCCACCGCCTTCCGGGCCGCGCGCAGCGGCCGGTCGGGCCTCGGCGGCGCCAACGGGCTCTCGGCGAACGAGACCAGGTGACCACTCGCCCGTGCCGCCGGGATCAGGGTGCTGCCCTCCAGTTCGAAGACCCCGGTGGCATCGGGGCGGTCGCCCAGCGCGGGATGGTCGCCGGTGACGCAGTGCACCGCGGCGGCACCGGCGGTCCGCAGCGCCTCCAACTCGACGCGCAGCGCCTCGGTGCCGCGATCGCGACAGTTCACCCCGGCCCAGGCCCGCACGCCGGCACGTGCCATCAACAGCGCGCGGTAGGACGGCGGGAACTGCGTCCGCGCCCGCCCGGAGTCACCCGCCAGCGCCGCATCGCAGGTCTCGCGCAACGTCTCCGCGCAGATCGCCACCGAGTCGCTGTCCATCGGGTGCGCGGGGAAGCCGGAGACGACCAGCGGCCGGCGCTCGGCGATCCGGCCGAGCTCGATCGCCGCGGCGGTCGGCGGTGCCGCGGTGGGTGCCGTCACGGGCATCGCGGTCGGTGGGATGGCGGTCGGCGGCGTGGCGAGGAAGCCGCACTGCCGTGGCCCGGTCGGCACCTCGCAACCGCCGTCCGGACCCACCCCGCCACACGGCCCGTGGGCGAGATGCTTGGGACACGGCGCCGAGGTCCGGTCGACCGGACGCGTCCGGACCGGCGGCCGTGCCGCGCCGGGCCCGGCAGGCTCCCAGCCGGCGACCCGGAGGCCCGCGTATCGGGCCAGCGCGTGCAGCTGGGAGGCGGTGAGGTCGACGCCGTCGGACGGGTCGAGCAGGACGGCCGCCCCGATGTCCGCGGCCGCCGCCAGGTCGGCCTCGACGGCGACCCGGTTGCGTCCGGCCGCCGAGACGGTGACCACGACCTCGACGCCGGCGGCGCGCAGTCGTGCCGCGTCCACCAGGTTCGCCGCGTGCACCGGTGCCGGGTCGGCCGGGGAGGAGACGGCGGTGGCCGGTCGGTCGTGTCGACCGTCACCGGCCCGGAGCCGGTCGGTGACGGGCACCGACGGCTCCAGCGGCCAGGTCAGTGACATCGACTCCTCCTCCTCGTGCCCGCTCGTGCGCTCCTCCCGGCGCCTGGTCGGCGCCGGCGCTGCCGCCCTCGTTGCCCTCGTTGCCCTCGTTGCCGTTGCTCGTCCTCGTCGCCCCGGGCGTGCCCTTGCTGAGACCCAGTCCATCGGGCACGCTGTCGCCGGCGGTAACGGCTGGATGAAGATCTGTGACCGGCCTGCCGCTCGGCGACAGGAGACCCGAGGTGGAGAGTGCCGGCAGCACGCTGGGAGACTGGACCGCCGCCCTGGCCGGCCACGGTCCCGAGCCGGGCGGTGGGGCCGCGGCGGCGGTGATGGCGGCCCTCGGCGGCAGCCTGGTCTCGATGGTGGCCGGCTATCTGCCGGCGGGGGCGAGCGCCGCCGAGCGCAGGCTGCTCCGCGGCACCGGCGACGAGGGCGAGCTGCTGCGCCGGCACGCGCTGTCGGC
>NZ_JASGET010000059.1:0-3497 GCF_047606145.1 Nocardioides sp.
CCCGGCCCGCTCGAGCGATGAGAGGACGCGGTGCCTCAGCCGGCGACGGTGCTCGTCGCGGTGGTCCGCTGGGTGCGCGCGACCGGCGCGAGCACCCGCTCGGCGAGCGGCGCGAAGACCAGCGCCATCACGCCCCACAGGATCACCTGCGCGCCGACCGAGTAGGCCCGGAACTGCGCCAGCACGTCGGCCGGGAATCCGGGGAAGACGATGGTCCCGTCCTCGTCGGTCAGCGGGAGCGGAGTCTCGGTGGCGTGCTTCCCGTACTCCACGACGTTCGCGTGCAGGTGCCCGAGCGCCGGCAGGATCAGCATGATCACCGTCATGACGGCCAGATATCCGATGCCGACCAGCACCGCCGAGGTCGTCACCGACCAGCGCCGGTGCAGTTTCTGCCCGACGTAGACCGCCAGGAAGAGGAAGAGGCACGAGCAGAAGACCAGGATGAGATAGAGCGCACCACGGGTGCGGATCGTCTCCTCGTGTCCGATCGCCGGCGGGTTCGAGGGGTACTTGATGAACGGCACCAGGTAGACCCCGACGAAGAAGAAGGCGGGCACCAGATAGCCGAGCGGGCGGGGCCGGATCCGGCCGGTGCGACCGATGCAGATGATGTAAGCCACCGCGACCAGGGCGCCCATCGCGGCGCCGAAGAGGATGAGCCCCGCACCGATGCCGAGGTTGCCCTGGATGGTGCGGCTGAAGATGTCCGGTCCCGCGGCCGGGATCGCCTTGCCGGCCGCCTTGTCGAGCGCGTCCTGAGCGGCGTCGCGGGCGCTTTCGTAGTCGATCGCCTTCTGGATGATCGGCTCGGCGAAGATCCGGGCGAAGACGAACATGACGAGTCCGGCGATGGCGCCCGAGAGCACGCCGCGGCCGATGAGTTGCTTCTCCACTGTTCCGTTGTCCTTCCTGGCCGCGAGATCAGTGGCAGGGGAAGCCGAGGAAGTGGCGAGCGTCGTGGAAGAACTCGTGGATCACCATGCTCTTGCCGAACACGGAGAGCGCTCCCTCGTCGACACCGATGAAGTAGTAGACGAGCAGCGCCAGGACGGCGGTGCCGAGCAACAGCGCGACCGTCTTGGCCTGGGCCGTCACGATGGGAGTGGTGATCGCCGAGGTCACCGGTGCGACAGAGGTAGTGCTCATGGTGATGCTCCTTCAGGAATACAACGTTCCGTTCTCGGGCCTCACACATCCGCCGAAGATCTGACTCACCACACCGATCGGTGGGCTCACAGTGGCGTGACCGTGCCGGATTCGCACCGGCTTCCTCATGCATGATGTGCGCCAGGCAGCCTACTGCCCCGGACCTTCGGGCGGCAACGGAGCGCCACCGGTCGAGAAATGGCTCATGTCACACCGCCGATCGCCGGCCGGTCGCTCGGACGGCCGCATCGATGGCGACACTGCCGAGGGCGGCGCCGGCCGCGGCGCCGAGGCCGACCCGGGAGGCCAGCCGGCGGGCCGCGGGGATGGTCGCCGGGACGGGCCTCGGCCCGTCACCGAGGATGGCGCGTTCCTCGATGCTGCCGGCGTAGTCGTTGCGACCGCCGAGCCGGACGCCGAGCGCCCCGGCGAAGGCCGCCTCGACCACGCCGGCGTTGGGGCTGGGGTGCGCGGCGGCGTCCCGCCGCCAGATGCGTACGACGACCCGCGACCGACCGGGGGAGGCGACGGCGACCAGCAGCCCGGCCAGCCGCGACCCGGGGAGGTTGAGGAGGTCGTCGAGCCGCGCCGGGGCCCAGCCGAACCGCCGGTAGCGCGGGCTGCGGTGCCCGACCATCGCATCGAGGGTGTTGGCCGCCCGGTAGCCGAGCAGCCCGGGCACGCCCGCCACGGCTCCCCAGAACAGCGGCGCGACCACCGCGTCCGAGGTGTTCTCCGCGACCGACTCGACCACCGCCCTGGCGATCTCGTCGGCGTCGAGCCGACTGGTGTCGCGGCCGACCAGATGCGTCAGGCGGCCGCGCGCGGCCGGCAGGTCGTCGTCGGCGAGAAGTCGGTGCACGGCAGCGGCCTCGCGGTCGAGCGAGCGGCCGCCGAGGACGGCCCAGGTCGCGGCGGCGGTGAGCACGATGCGGATCGGCGCGCTTCGAACACGGCGCACCGGTATGCCGAGCCCGGCGGCGGCCCCGACCAACACGGCGCAGTGCAGGACGCCGCGCGGCCGGCTGTCGGCGTACCACCGACGCTCGAGGGCGCCGGCGACCCGTCCGAATCCGGCCACCGGGTGGCCGCGGCGCGGATCGCCCCACAGCCGGTCGGCGGCGAAGCCGAGCAGCAGCCCGGCGGCTCGGGCGCCCATCCGGCCGCCGCTCCGGACTCGACTCATGCCAGCGCCACCAGCAGCGTCGCCAGGCCGAGCTCGACGGCGGCACCGAAGACGTCCCCGGTGACGCCGCCCAGCCGCAGACGACACCGGATGAGCAGCAGCACGACCACCGCGAGTGCCAGCGCCACCGCCAACGGACCCCGCCACCAGTCCAGACCGGCACCGTGTCCGGCGACGGCCAGCAGCGCCGCCGCCGCCAGCCATGGCAGCACCGCGGCGCTCCGCGGCACCACCCCGGCGAAGGTGACGCCGAGCCCGTCCGACCGGGCCGCCGGCACGCCACGCAGGCAGCACGCCGTCAGCGCCGCCCGAGACGCGCACACGCAGAGCCCGACCAGGAGCGCGGTCGAGCCCGGCCCGGCCTGGCCGGACAGGCCGCCGAGTGCGCCGGCCTGGAGCCCGGCGACCACGACCACCGCGACGGTGCCGGCGGGGCCCGACGTCCCGGTCTTCATCACCGCCAGCGACCGCTCGCGGTCGTACGAGGCGGTCAGTCCGTCGGCGACGTCGGAGAGGCCGTCCCAGTGCATCACCCGGGTGCCCAGCGCCAGCGCGCCGACCACCAGCAGGCCGGCGACCAGCGCGGGCAGGTCGACCAGGTCGGCGGCCCACCAGATCGCTCCCGCCACCACCCCGAGCGGCAGCACGGCCAGCGGCGCGAGCAGCATCGCCGCCCGCGCGGTGCCGCGATCCACCGCCGACGGCGGCCGCACCGGACAGACCGTCAGGGTGCCGACGGCCAGTCGCCAGGCGTCGTACCGGCTCACTGATCGGGTGCGGGCATCAGCTCGCTGAGCAGCGCGACGTCGCGCAGCAACGCGGCTGCGCTGCGCACCACCGGCACCGCGGCCACCGCGCCGGAGCCCTCGCCGAGACGCAGGCCGAGGTCGAGCAGCGGCTCCAGGCCGAGCTTGTCCAGTGCCAGCGACTGGGCCGGCTCGGTGGATCGGTGGCCGGCGGCGAACCAGGCCGCCGCCCCCGGCTCGATCCGGTCGGCGGTCAGCGCGCAGGCGACGCTCATCAGCCCGTCGAGCAGCACCGGTACGCCGGCGCGGGCCGCCGCGAGCAGGTACCCGGTGGTGGCGGCGAGGTCGGCGCTGGCCAGCGCCTGCAGGCACTGCCGCGGGTCGGCGACCCGGTCGCCGGCCCGGCGCAGCGCCGC
>NZ_JASGET010000060.1:0-25799 GCF_047606145.1 Nocardioides sp.
CGCACGGCTGCTGCGCACCCGGCCCGGGGTGGTCGACCAGGCCGGCCTGGACGCCGGCGCCCGGGCGGCGAACCTGGCCGGCTCGATGAGCTGTCCGAGCCCGGGACTGCGGCGGCTCGCCCGGGTGTTGGACGGGTCGGCGGCGTCGGTGATCGTCTGCGACGACGTCCTCACCACCGGCTCGACCGCGCGGGAGGCGCAGCGGGCACTGCAGGCGGTCGGCCTGCGGGTGGTGGCGGTCGCCACCGTGGCCGCCACCCGCAGACGCTCGCCGGGCCCCGGCTCATCGCCCGGCTCGTCCGTCCTGCGGGGACGGCCGGACCGGTCCTCGTGGCCGGTTCCCCTTTCGTCGTCGCCTGCGGGGAACTAACGTCTGTGTATGGAGTCCGTCCGGGTCCGTGGTTGCGCCGCTCGCGCGGCCCGGCTCGGGGTGCGCGAGCGGCTAGCCGATGCCAGTCGCAGGCGAAACGGTCCACGTAAGTTCCCCTCCGAGGAGTCGATCCCCGGGCGGGAGCGATCACGGTGCGGCTTAGTGGTAAGTCCTGCCTCGGCGCCCGCGTCAGATGCGCGGGCCGCTCGGGAGAAGGTCGGTAGTGGCAACAAGCTGCGGAAGCCTCAGCAGGCGATTGTGGGGTCGAAGACCAGGTCGGCCGGACGGACTCCACCTCGCGCGTCCGCGCACCCATTCGGGGGTGGCGCGGCCGGAGGGATCAGCGGATCCCTCGTGACCCATCAGCGCGGCATCAGCCGCACAACGCTGTGGAGGTATCGATGGAAGTTGTCGTCACGACTCGCAACTGCGAAGTCTCCGACAGGTATCGCGACCACGTCGCCGAGAAGCTGAGTCGGCTCGAGAAGCACGACCATCGCATCATCCGGATGCATGTGGAGGTCTCCCACCGGACCAACTCCCGGCAGCCCAAGGGCGCCGTCCGGCTCGAGCTCACCGCCTTCACCAAGGGCCCGGTGGTGCGCGCCGAGGCGTGCGCCGAGGACAAGATGGCGGCGCTCGACCTGGCGCTGGACAAGATGGCGGCACAGATGCGCCGGGCCGCCGACCGCCGCCGGGTGCACCGCGGCCGACGTACGCCGGTCTCGGTGGGACAGGCGCTGTCCGAGGTGCCGGTGGACGGGGCGGAGGCCACCGAGGACGGGACGCCGGTCGAGCACCAGGTCGGCCCGATCACGGTGACCGGCGAGGGCCCGCTGGTGGTGCGGGAGAAGACCCACACCGCGGCCCCGATGACGCTCGACCAGGCGCTGTACGAGATGGAGCTGGTCGGCCACGACTTCTACCTCTTCCTCGACAAGGAGTCCGAGCGGCCCAGCGTCGTCTACCGCCGCCGGGGGTACGACTACGGCGTGATCGCGCTCGATCGCGCGGAGTGAGCCGGACGCCGGCCGGCTCCGAGTGCGGCCGCCATCGGCCTCGCCCGGAGCCCGGTCGGCCCGGTCGGTGCGGCGTCCACGCCACCGCCGGGGGCGCCGCACCACCGGCGGGCCGTGTCATGATGCCGCAATGAGTGCGACGAGCGACGAGCCGGTGCGCGTGGTGGTCGTGGACGACCAGGAGCTCTTCCGGCAGGGCCTGGTGATGCTGCTGGGACACGAGTCCGGCATCGAGGTGATCGGCGAGGCCTCGGACGGCGACGAGGGCCTCGAGTTGGCGCTCGGCAGTGCCCCGGACGTCGTCCTGCTCGACGTCCGGATGCCACGTCGCGGCGGCCTGGAGGCGTGCAGCGCGATCAAGCAGTCGGTGCCCAGCGCCAAGATCCTGATGCTGACCGTCTCCGACGAGGAGGCCGACCTCTACGAGGCGGTGAAGTCCGGGGCGTCGGGCTACCTGCTCAAGGACTCCTCGATCGACCAGGTCGCGCAGGCGATCCGGGTGGTCGCCGACGGGCAGTCGCTGATCAGCCCGGCGATGGCGATCAAGCTGATCGACGAGTTCAAGGAGCTCTCCCGCGCCGGGCGCTCGGTCTCCGGCCTGCGACTGACCGACCGCGAGCTGGACGTGCTGCGGCTGGTCGCGCGGGGGATGAACAACCGCGAGATCGCCAAGGAGCTGTTCATCTCCGAGAACACCGTGAAGAACCACGTGCGCAACATCTTGGAGAAGCTCCAGCTGCACTCCCGGATGGAGGCCGTCATGTACGCCGTCCGGGAGAAGCTGCTCGATCTGCCCTGATCGTTCGACCCCGTTCGACCCCGTTCGACCCCGTTCGACCCGCGTGACCCGGACGACGGTCTCGGGCGCGGCGCTGTCCATCTGGTGACGCCGGTGTAGGCCGATGAGGCGCCAGGGTGCACTCTTGAAGGGTGGCACGCACTCTTCGCTCAGCAACCTCGACCCAGGGTCGCAACATGGCCGGCGCTCGCGCGCTGTGGCGTGCGACCGGAATGACCGACTCCGACTTCGGCAAGCCGATCGTCGCGATCGCGAACTCGTTCACCGAGTTCGTCCCCGGACACGTCCACCTGCGCAACCTCGGCAAGCTGGTCGCCGACTCGGTGAGTGAGGCAGGTGCGGTCGCCAAGGAGTTCAACACCATCGCCGTGGACGACGGCATCGCGATGGGCCATGGCGGCATGCTCTACTCCCTGCCCAGCCGGGAGCTGATCGCCGACGCGGTGGAGTACATGGTCAACGCGCACTGCGCCGACGCCCTGGTGTGCATCTCGAACTGCGACAAGATCACCCCGGGCATGCTGCTGGCCTCGCTGCGGCTCAACATCCCGACCGTGTTCGTCTCCGGCGGGCCGATGGAGGCCGGCAAGACCCAGGCGATCGAGGGAGTGGTCCACCCCAAGCTCGACCTGATCGACGCGATGATCGCCTCGGCGAACGAGGCCGTCACCGACGAGCAGCTCGACACGATCGAGCGCTCGGCCTGTCCGACCTGCGGCTCGTGCTCGGGGATGTTCACCGCCAACTCGATGAACTGCCTCACCGAGGCGATCGGCCTCTCCCTGCCCGGCAACGGCTCGACGCTGGCCACCCACGCGGCCCGCAGGCAGCTCTTCGTCCGGGCCGGCCGCACGGTGGTCGACCTGGCCTCGCGCTACTACGGCGAGGAGGACGACTCGGTGCTGCCGCGGGCGATCGCCTCGCGCAGCGCCTTCGAGAACGCCTTCGCGCTCGACGTGGCGATGGGCGGCTCCACCAACACGGTGCTGCACCTGCTGGCCGCGGCGCGGGAGGCGGAGCTGGACTTCTCGGTCGCCGACATCGACGCGATCTCGCGCCGGGTGCCGTGCCTGTCCAAGGTGGCGCCGAACACGCCGAAGTACCACATGGAGGACGTGCACCGAGCCGGTGGCATCCCGGCGATCCTGGGCGAGCTGAACCGTGCCGGCCTGCTCAACACCGACGTGCACACCGTGCACAGCCGCGACGTCGAGAGCTGGCTCGGCGAGTGGGACATCCGCAGCGGCACAGCGTCCGAGCAGGCGCTGGAGCTCTTCCGCGCCGCCCCGGGCGGCGTACGCACCACCGAGCCGTTCTCCACCGACAACGTCTGGTCCTCCCTCGACACCGACGCCGCGGACGGCTGCATCCGCGACGTCGAGCACGCCTACACCGTCGACGGTGGCCTGGCGATCCTGACCGGCAACCTCGCGCCGGACGGCTGCGTGGTCAAGACCGCGGGCGTCCCGGAGGAGGTGTGGACCTTCGCCGGCACGGCGAAGGTCTTCGAGTCCCAGGAGGCGGCGGTCGAGGGCATCCTGGGCGGCCGGATCGAGGCCGGCGACGTGGTGGTGATCCGCTACGAGGGACCCAAGGGCGGTCCCGGGATGCAGGAGATGCTCTATCCGACCTCGTTCCTCAAGGGCCGGGGGCTGGGGCAGAAGTGCGCGCTGATCACCGACGGCCGGTTCTCCGGCGGGACCAGCGGACTCTCCATCGGGCACATCTCGCCGGAGGCCGCCGGGGGCGGCCTGATCGCCCTGGTCGAGGACGGCGACCAGATCAGCATCGACATCCCGCGCCGGCGGCTGCAGCTCGAGGTCGACGAGATGGTGCTCGCCGAGCGGCGCGCCGCCCAGGAGAAGCGCGAGCGGCCCTACACCCCACTCGGTCGCGACCGGGTGGTCTCGGGGGCGCTGCGGGCCTATGCCTCGATGGCGACCGCCGCCTCGGACGGCGCCTACCGCCGGGTGCCCGAGTAGGGCCGAGCGGACTCGCCGATTCCGGACACCGACCGTCCGGAATCGGCCGTAGGCTGCGATCCGTGGAGTCACTCAGCCTCGCCCAGGCCCGTCGCATCGCGCTCGCCGCCCAGGGGTTCGCCGACCGGCCCCATGCCGCCGTGACGATGCGGACCCTGGATCGCACCCTGGACCGCACCGGGGTCCTCCAGGTCGACAGCGTCAACGTCTTGCAGCGCGCGCACTACATGCCGCTGTACTCCCGGATGGGCCCGTACGACGTCCGCCTCCTGCACCGGGCCAGCGCTCGGCCGGTCCGCACCCGCCGGCTGGTGGAGTACTGGGCGCACGTGCAGGCGCTGATGCCGGTCGAGCTGTGGCCGGCGATGCAGTTCCGGATGCAGCACTATCGGGAGCAGAACTACGGCTGGTGGCGCGACGTCGACCATCAGCTCAAGGAGAAGCTCTTCGCCGAGGTCGCCGAGCGCGGTGCGCTGCCCGCGAGCGCGTTCGCGGAGGAGCAGCCGCGGATCCGTGAGCACTGGGGCTGGAACTGGTCGGCGGCGCGCAAGGCGCTCGACATCCTCTACCGCACCGGTGAGCTGGCCATCGCCGGTCGCACCTCCGCCTTCGAGGTGGTCTACGACCTGCCGGAGCGGGTGATCCCGCGCGAGCATCTCCAGGCGCCGGCGCTGAGCCGGGCCGAGGCTCACCTCGAGCTGGTCCGCCGGGCGGCGCGCAGCCACGGCGTGGCCACCGCCAAGGACCTCGCCGACTACTACCGGCTCAAGGTCGCCGAGGTGACCCTGGCCGCGCACGAGCTGGTGGCGGCGGGGGAGCTGCAACGGGTCCGGGTGGAGGGTTGGTCGCGGCCGGCGTACCTGCACCGTGCCGCGCGCCTGCCGCGCCGGATCCACGCCCGGGCGGTGCTGAGCCCGTTCGACCCGGTGGTCTGGCACCGCGAGCGCACGGAGGCACTGTTCGACTTCTTCTACCGCATCGAGATCTACACCCCGGCGCACAAGCGGGTGCACGGCTACTACGTGCTGCCGTTCCTGCTCGGCGACCGGCTGGCCGCCCGGGTGGATCTCAAGGCCGACCGGGCCGCCGGCGTGCTGTGGGTCAAGGGCGCCTACGCCGAGCGACCGGCGCGGCCGGGTGCCGGCTCCGGCGACCTGCCGGCCGAGCTCGCCGCGGAGCTCGCCCGACTCGCCGGCTGGCTCGGCCTGGACCGGATCGAGGTCGAGCCACGCGGCGATCTCGCGCCGGCGCTCTCGGCCGAGCTCCGGCACCGTTCGCCCGAGGCGGTCCCGGCTGGATCCGATGGGTAGAGTGGGCGCGCTACCCGTCTGCAGCTAGTAGGAGCCCATCGAAGTGGCCATTATCGACAAGATCCTCCGTATCGGTGAGGGCAAGACCCTGCGCCAGCTCGAAGGCATCGCGAAGGCCGTCAACGCGATCGAAGACGACTTCGTCGCGATGTCGGACGAAGAGCTGCAGGGCATGACCGACGATCTGCGTCAGCGCCACGAGGACGGCGAGTCCCTCGACGAGCTGATGCCGGAGGCGTTCGCCGTCGTACGAGAGGCTTCCAAGCGAGTCATCGGGCAGCGGCACTACGACGTGCAGATCATGGGTGGCGCGGCGCTGCATCTGGGCAACATCGCCGAGATGAAGACCGGTGAGGGCAAGACCCTGGTCTCCACCCTGCCGGCGTACCTCAACGCACTCGCCGGCAAGGGCGTCCACATCGTCACCGTCAACGACTACCTGGCCAAGTTCCAGTCCGAGATGATGGGCCGCATCCACCACTTCCTCGGGTTGAGCGTGGGCGTGATCCTGCCGGAGATGACGCCGGCCGAGCGTCGCGAGGCCTACAACTGCGACATCACCTACGCCACCAACAACGAGCTCGGCTTCGACTACCTGCGCGACAACATGGCCGGGTCGGTCGACGACCTGGTCCAGCGCGGTCACTACTTCGCGATCGTCGACGAGGTCGACTCGATCCTCATCGACGAGGCGCGCACGCCGCTGATCATCTCCGGGCCGACCGAGGACGATGTGAAGTGGTACGACGAGTTCGCCAAGATCGCGCGCACCCTGACCAAGGACGTCGACTACGAGGTCGACGAGAAGAAGCGCACCATCGCGGTCCTCGAGCCCGGCATCACCAAGGTGGAGGACCACCTCGGGATCGACAACCTCTACGACTCGGTGAACACGCCGCTGATCTCGTTCATGAACAACTCGATCAAGGCCAAGGAGCTGTTCCGTCGCGACAAGGAGTACGTCGTCGCGGACGGCGAGGTGCTCATCGTCGACGAGCACACCGGCCGCATGCTGGCCGGGCGCCGGTACAACGACGGTCTGCACCAGGCCATCGAGGCGAAGGAGAGCGTCGAGGTCCGCGAGGAGTACCAGACGCTGGCCACGATCACGCTGCAGAACTACTTCCGGATGTACGACAAGCTCTCCGGGATGACCGGTACGGCGATGACCGAGGCGAGCGAGTTCGACAAGATCTACGAGCTCGGCGTGGTGCAGATCCCGACCAACAAGCCGATGATCCGCAAGGACCAGCCGGACCTGGTCTACCGCACCGAGGAGGCCAAGTACGAGGCGGTCGTCGACGACATCGCCGACCGCAACGCCAAGGGCCAGCCGGTGCTGGTCGGCACGGTCTCGGTGGAGAAGTCGGAGTACCTCTCCAACCTGCTCAAGCGCGAGGGCGTCCCGCACACCGTGCTGAACGCGAAGTACCACGCCGACGAGGCCAAGATCGTCGCGCTCGCCGGTCACAAGGGCGCCGTCACGGTCGCGACCAACATGGCCGGTCGAGGCACCGACATCATGCTGGGCGGGTCGGTCGAGTTCCTCGCCGACCAGGAGCTGCGCAAGAAGGGCCTGGAGCCGACCGGCGAGACCGCGGACGACTACGAGGCCGCCTGGGGCGAGACGGTGGAGCGGCTCAAGGACCAGGTCCAGGCCGAGCACGAGGAGGTCACCGAGCTCGGCGGACTCTACGTGGTGGGCACCGAGCGGCACGAGTCCCGCCGCATCGACAACCAGCTGCGCGGTCGTTCCGGCCGTCAGGGAGACCCGGGCGAGTCGCGGTTCTACCTCTCGTTGCAGGACGAGCTGATGCGGCTGTTCAAGTCCGACTGGGTCGACCGCATCCTGGTGATGCTCAAGATCCCCGACGACGTCCCGATCGAGAACAAGCGGGTCACCAACGCCATCGCGAACGCCCAGACACAGGTCGAGGCGCAGAACTTCGAGTCACGCAAGAACGTGCTCAAGTACGACGACGTGATGGACCGCCAGCGCAAGGTCATCTACGCCGAGCGGCGCGAGGTACTGGAGGGGGCGGACCTGGAGAAGCAGGTTCGCGGCTTCCTCGACGACGTCGTCGCCGGGGTGGTCGGCAGCGCCACCCAGGAGTACGCCGAGGAGTGGGACCTCGACCAGCTGTGGACCGAGATGCGCCAGATCTGGCCGGTCGAGCTCGAGTCCGAGACCCTGGTCGAGGAGGTCGGCGGCGAGAAGTCGAACCTCGACCGGGACGAGGTCATCGCCGCGCTGCAGGAGGACGCCCAGACGGCGTACGACCGGCGTGAGGAGGAGGTGGGCGAGGAGGTCATGCGCGAGCTCGAGCGTCAGGTCGTCCTCTCCGTGCTCGACCGCAAGTGGCGCGAGCACCTCTACGAGATGGACTACCTGCGCGAGGGCATCGGGCTACGGGCCTACTCCCAGCGTGACCCGTTGGTCGAGTACCAGCGCGAGGGCTTCGACATGTTCACCGGCATGATGGAGGGCATCAAGGAGGAGTCGGTCGGCTTCCTGTTCAACCTGGAGGTCCAGGTCGAGGGCGAGCCGGAGCCCGACGTGGCCCTCGACGTCGACGGTGCCGGCCTGGAGGAGATCTCGGCTGCGCTGAAGACCGCCGGGCCCGCCTCGCCGCAGATCCACGCCAAGGGCCTGGACCGGCCGAGCTCGCCGCAGAACCTCTCCTACTCCGGTCCCGACGAGCAGGGCGAGGCCGAGTCCCGCGGCACCGGCGAGGTCGAGGACGAGTACGCCGGGGTGGGCCGTAACCAGAAGTGTCCGTGTGGCTCGGGGAAGAAGTTCAAGCAGTGCCACGGGCGGGCCGGGGGACCGACGGGGCTCACCACCCGCGTCAACGGCTGACCCCCCAGCGTCGCTCGGCGGAGCGTCCGCGGCGTTGTCGCCGGTCGCCGGTCGCTACGGCGCTGCGCGCCGTGGCTCCCTCGCTCGGCACACGTACGCGAGCAAGCTCGGCACGCGGCCTCGCTCAGTCGCCTCCGCTCCCAGACCGGCTTCCCTCCTCCGCCGACCGCGCTTCGCGCGGTTGCTTCCTCGCTCGGCACACGCGATCGAGCAAGCTCGACACGCGGCCTCGCTCGGTCGCATTGCGGCCGCACGCGCCGAGCGACGCTGGGTTCCTGGGGAAACGTCGACGGCGTTGTCGTCGGTCGCCGGTCGCTACGGCGCTGCGCGCCGTGGCTCCCTCGCTCGGCACACGTACGCGAGCAAGCTCGGCCGCGGCCTCGCTCAGTCGCCTACGCTCCCAGACCGGCTTCCCTCCTCCGCCGACCGCGCTTCGCGCGGCCGCTCCTGTCGGTCGATCGGGAGCACCAGCGAGCCCTCTCCGTCGGTCGAGTAGCGAGCGTCAGCGAGCGTATCGAGACCTGCCCGGGCCCACTCGACCGACGGTGTGGGACTTCCTCAGTGGGCCACCGGGCGCGGGGTGACGGTGTCCAGGGCGGCTAGGTCGTCGCCGTCCAGGGCGATGTCGGCCACCGCGAGGTTCTCCTCCAGGTGTGCCACCGAGCTGGTGCCGGGGATCAGCAGCAGCCGGTCGTACTGGGCGAGCAGCCAGGCCAGCGCCACCTGGGTCGCGCTGACGCCGTGCTTGGCCGCGACCCGGCTCACCTGCGGGTCGGCGGCCAGCGCGGCCGGACCGCCGGTGAAGGCCGAGCCCAGCGGGAAGTAGGGCACGTAGGAGACCTGGTGCTCTCGACACAGCTCCAGCGTCGGCGCGTCGCTGCGGTCCAGGATGCTGAACGGGTTCTGCACCTCGCCGATGCCGACCGTCTCGATGGCGGTCCGGACGCTGTCGAGACCGACGTTGGAGACGCCGATCAGGTCGATCTTGCCGGCCTCGCGCAGGTCGGCGAGTACGCCGAGCTGGTCGGCCAGCGGCACCTCGTCGGAGCCGGGGAAGTCGATCTCGTAGCGACGCAGGTTCACCAGGTCGAGCCGCTCGATGCCGAGGGCACGCAGGTTCGCCTCGACCTGCTCCCGCAGTCGCTCGGGCGCCCCCGCCGGCACCCAGCCGCCGTCGGCGTCCCGGGTCGCGCCGACCTTGGTGACCAGTCGCAGCGTCTCGGGATAGGGGTGCAGCGCCTCGCGAATGAGGTCGTTGACGATGTCGGGGCCGTAGAACTGGGCGGTGTCGATGTGGTCGACGCCCAGCTCGATCGCTCGTCGTAGCACCGCGCGAGCGGCGTCCGGGTCGGCCGGCGGACCGAAGACACCGGGTCCGGCGAGCTGCATCGCGCCGAAGCCGATCCTGCGGACCGGCTTGTCGCCGAGGAAGGAGGAGGTGGAGATCGTCATGCCTCCACTCTGCGCCATCGACGTAACAGGGCCGCCGCGGGGGTCAGGAACACACCCCGGCGGCCTCGGCGGCGGCGTCGGCCGTCGAGGTGGCGGTGGCACTGGCCGAGGAGCTGGCCGAGGAGCTGGGCGAGGAGCTGGGCGTCGTACTCGCCGAGGAGCTGGCCGAGGAGCTGGCCGACGCGGATGCCGAGGACTTGCCGCTCGAGGAGCTGCCGGCCGTGATCGAGCCGGATGCGAAGCGCTTGCTGAGCGGCTTGTCGTTGCGCACCTCCCGCATCAGCGTGCGGTAGGCCGGCCGCAGTCCGACGTTCGGGTAGCCGTCGCTGCCCTCGGGATAGAGGAAGTTCGGCACCGTGATGAACCGGATGTCGGTGAGGTCGACGTGCTTGAGCTCGGTGGCGAGCTTGACCAGCTTGCTCGCGCTGGCCAGGTCCGGGCTGGTGGTGATCGAGTCGGTGAGCGCGTTGGCGAACTTGTACAGCCGGTCGGGCCGGGTCAGCGTGCCGGCGGAGACCACCTTGTTGATCATCGCCGCGATGAACGCCTGCTGGCGCTTCATCCGGCCGATGTCGGTGCCGTCGCCGACATGGCGGAGGCGGACGTAGGCGAGCGCTCGGGTGCCGTTGAGATGGACCGACTTGCCGGGTTTGAAGTCGACGTGCAGATAGGTGGGATCGTCGAGCTCCTTGGCGATGCAGATGTTGACCCCGCCGATCGCGTCGACCATGTCCTTGAACCCGCCGAAGTCGACGGTGACGTAGCCGTCGACGTACACCTTGAAGGTGGACTCGACCTGCTCGGCGGTGCAGTCCGCACCGCCGGCGGCGAAGGCCTCGTTCCACTTCAGCAGGTTGCCGGTGACGCGCGCGGCGCTCTTGGTGCACTTGATCGGCTTGACCAGCAGGTCACGCGGGATGGAGATGCCGTACGCCGACTTCCGGTCGGCCGCGATGTGCAGCAGGATCGTCGTGTCGGAGAGCCCGCCGCCGGCCTCGGCATCGACCTTGCAGCCCTTGCAGTCGCGGGTGTCGGTGCCCAGGATCAGGAGGTTGAGCGCCTCCTTCGGCGCGCTCGTCGACTTCTGCACGTTGTGGTCGATGCTCGCACCGGACTTGATGTTGCCGTCCAGGTGACGGTAGGCGAAGAAGACCCCGAGGCCGGTCACCAGAGCGAGGATCAGGTCGGTGACGAGGATGGCCCGCAGCACGGTGCGCCGATCGTGCCCCGCGCGGTGGCCGGAGGAACTCATGCTCGGCATACTCGCAGGTCGAACCAACCGGAATCGCGTTTTCGCGGCATCATCGGCCCCGTGTCGCCCGCGGACTGGTCTCCTGCCGTGTCCGATTTCCGCCAGTAGGTGTCCGATCCGCCGGGCATGATGGGGGCATGGCCTTCGATCTCGACACCGATGCGTGCTACCGGGCGACGGCGTCCCGGGACCGTCGGTTCGACGGCGTCTTCTACATCGCGGTGCGCACCACCGGCATCTACTGCCGACCGTCCTGCCCGGCCCGGACGCCCGCCCTCGCGAACGTGACCTTCCACCGCACCGCGGCCGCCGCCCAGTCGGCCGGTTACCGCGCGTGCAAGCGCTGCCAGCCCGACGCGACGCCGGGCAGTCCCGAGTGGGATGTGGCCGCCGACCTGGCCGGCCGGGCGATGCGGCTGATCGCGGACGGCGTGGTGGATCGCGACGGGGTGGACGGACTCGCTCGCCGGGTCGGCTACTCGCCGCGGCATCTGACCCGGCTGCTGACCGCGGAGCTCGGCGCCGGTCCGTTGGCGCTCGCCCGTGCCCGGCGTGCGCAGACCGCGCGCACGCTCGTCGAGACGACCGACCTGGGGTTCGCCGACATCGCGTTCGCGGCCGGCTTCGCCAGCGTCCGGCAGTTCAACGACACCGTGCGTGAGGTGTACGCCACCACGCCGACCGAGCTGCGCCACCGCCGGCGCGGCCCGGCTCCGCGGACCGACGGCACGCTCTGCCTGCGATTGGCGGTGCGTACGCCGTTCGCCGGCCGGAGCCTGCATCGGTTCCTCGCCAGCCATGCGGTGCCGGCGCTCGAGCTGAGCAGCGACCAGCTCGATGGATCGAGCCAGGCCGACCGATGGTTCGCGCGCACCCTCGACCTGCCGCGCGGGCCGGGCGTCGTACGGCTCGAGCTCAAGGATCTGCCGCAGGACGGCGAGACCGGCTTCGTCCGGGCGACGTTCCGGCTCGCCGACCTGCGCGACACCGCCGTCGCGGTGGAACGGGCCCGCCGGATGATCGACGCCGACTGTGACCCGTCCGCCATCGCGGTCGCGTTCGCCGACGACCCGGTGCTCGGGCCGCTCGCCGCCGCCCGGCCGGGACTGCGGCTGCCGGGCACGCCGGACGGCTTCGAGCTGGCGGTGCGCACCATGGTCGGTCAGCAGGTCAGCGTCGCCGGTGCCCGCACCGTGCTGGGCCGGATCGTCGCCGAGCACGGCATCGGGTTCCAGGCCGGGACCGCCGGCCTGGACCGGCTCTTCCCGACCGCCGACCGGCTCGCCGCACTCGACCCGGAGAGCCTGCCGATGCCGCGGGCCAGGGCGCGCGGCATCATCGGCCTGGCCGGTGCCGTCGCGGACGGTGAGCTGGTGCTCGACCGCGGGGCCGACCGGGACGAGACCCGGAGGCTGATGCTGGCACTGCCCGGGATCGGCCCGTGGACCGCCGACTACGTGGCGCTGCGCGCGCTCGGCCACCCGGACGTCTTCCTCCCCGGCGACCTGGCGATCCGCAGGGCGCTGGCGGCCGGCCCGGGGACACCCGATCCCGCTCGCTGGCGACCGTGGCGCTCCTACGCCCTGATGCATCTGTGGAGCAGCCTCGAGCCCCGGCGTACCGCTGCGAGACCTCTGAACGACCCGAGCTGAAGGAGCTCCTCATGTGGACAATCATCGAGACACCGGTCGGCACGCTACGGCTGGTCGAGCACCATGGCGCGATCAGCGCCATCGAGTTCCCGCCCCATCCGAGCGCCGACGGCCGCCCGCGCGGGGAGCGTGACGACGCGCATCCGGTGCTGGTCGAATGTGCCCGACAGCTGGCGGAGTACTTCGCCGGTGAGCGCACCGCATTCGACCTCCCGCTCGCGCCGGTCGGCACCGCGTTCCAGCAGCGCGTCTGGCGTGAGCTGCAGCAGGTCGGCTACGGCCGCACCGCGACGTACGGCGAGCTGGCCGGCCGGCTGGGCCTGACCGGCCACGGTGCTCGGGCGGTCGGGCTGGCCAACGGTCGCAACCCGATCCCGATCGTGATCGGCTGTCACCGGATCATCGGCGCCGATGGGTCGCTGACCGGGTACGCCGGCGGGATCGAGCGCAAGCAGCGGCTCCTGGACCTGGAGTCCGGCTCCCTGTTTTGAGTCGGGCCGTCTTGAGTCGGGCCGTCTTGAGTCGGGCCGTCTTGAGTCGGGCATGGGGGCGCCATCGGGGGCACGAGGGACGGCTCGTCAGTGCACCTCCGGTAGCCGCGTAGGCGGCGATGGACGCAGGAGCGAACCGGGAGAGCCCACGTGCGTCGGCTCGATGGGCGCTCTCTAGGCCGCCCCCACGCCAGCCGTCTGGCTCTGCTCGGCGTCCTGAGGAGCCCCATTTGGCTCTGCTCGGCGGGGTGGAGGGCGCCATGTGCCTCTGGTCAGCCGTCGGCGGCGGCGCGGCGCAACGACTCCGAGAGTCGCTCCGCCGCGGCGAGCACGGCCGGCGCGTGCATCTTGCCGGGCTGCCGGGTGAGGCGCTCCAGCGGCCCGGAGACGGACACCGCGGCGATCACCTTGCCACCGGGGGAGCGGACCGGGGCGGAGACCGAGGCGACGCCCGCCTCGCGCTCGCCGATCGACTGCGCCCAGCCGCGACGGCGGATGCCGGAGAGCGCGGCCGCGGAGTAGGCGGCGTTCTGCAGGCCGCGGTGCATCCGCTCGGGGTCCTCCCAGGCCAGCAGCACCTGGGCGGCCGATCCGGCGCGCATGGTCAGCTGGGAGCCGACCGGGATGGTGTCGCGCAGTCCGGCGGGCCGTTCGGCGGCGGCGACGCACACCCGGTACTCGCCCTGACGACGCCACAGCTGGGCCGACTCTCCGGTGATGTCGCGCAACCGGGCGAGCACCGGGCCGGCGGTGGCCAGCAACCGGTCCTCGCCGGCGGCGGCGGACAGCTCGGCCAGCCGCGGACCGAGGACGAAGCGTCCCTGCATGTCGCGGGCCACCAGGCGGTGGTGCTCCAGCGCGACTGCGAGACGATGGGCAGTGGGTCGGGCCAGACCGGTGCCGGCGACGAGTCCGGCCAGGGTGGCCGGCCCGGACTCGAGCGCCGTCAGAACCAGGGCGGCCTTGTCCAGCACGCCGACTCCACTAGATGTGTCCATATGGCAAGACTAGCGTCTCATAAACTGGGATGCAACGGCTACAGTGGTGAGGTACCGAGGAACATGCTCGCCTCATCGCCGAGGCGGCGCGGCGCGATGGAGATGGAGGACCCGATGGGCAGGACACTGTCGGAGAAGGTATGGGACGAGCATGTCGTCCGATCGAGCGAGGGCGAGCCGGATCTGCTCTACATCGATCTCCATCTGCTGCACGAGGTGACCAGTCCGCAGGCGTTCGACGGGCTGCGCCTGGCCGGTCGACCGGTGCGGCGCCCCGATCTGACGCTGGCCACCGAGGACCACAACATCCCCACCCTGGACTGGGACAAGCCGATCGCCGACCCGGTCAGCCGGACCCAGGTCGAGACGCTGCGCAAGAACGCCGAGGAGTTCGGCGTACGGCTCCATCCGCTCGGCGACATCGACCAGGGCATCGTGCACGTGGTCGGCCCGCAACTGGGCCTGACCCAGCCCGGCATGACGATCGTGTGCGGTGACTCGCACACCAGCACGCACGGTGCGTTCGGCTCGATCGCGTTCGGCATCGGCACCTCCGAGGTCGAGCACGTACTGGCCACCCAGACCCTGCCGCAGGCCAAGCCCAAGACGATGGCGGTCACCGTCGACGGCACCCTGCCCGAGGGCATCAGCGCCAAGGACCTGATCCTGACCCTGATCTCCAAGACCGGCACCGGCGGCGGCCAGGGCTACATCGTGGAGTACCGCGGCGAGGCCATCCGCGCCCTCTCCATGGAAGCCCGGATGACCATCTGCAACATGAGCATCGAGTGGGGTGCCAAGGCCGGCCTGATCGCGCCCGACCAGACCACCTTCGACTACATCGAGGGTCGTCCCGAGGCGCCCACCGGCGCGGACTGGGACGCCGCGGTGGCGCACTGGCGGACCCTGGTCACCGACGAGGACGCCACCTTCGACGCCGAGATCGTGCTCGACGCCGCCGAGATCACGCCGTTCGTCACCTGGGGCACCAACCCGGGCCAGGGCGTCCCGCTCGGCTCAGCCGTGCCGAGCCCGGACGACTTCGACGACGCCCAGGACAAGATCGCCGCCCAGAAGGCGCTCGTCTACATGGGCCTGGAGGCCGGTACGCCGATGCGCGAGATCAAGGTGGACACGGTGTTCCTCGGCTCCTGCACGAACGGCCGGATCGAGGACCTGCGCACCGCCGCCGCGATCATCAAGGGGCACCAGGTCGATCCGGACACCCGCTTCCTGGTCGTGCCGGGCTCGGCCCGGGTGCGGCTGCAGGCCGAGGACGAGGGCCTGGACCTGATCTTCAAGGAGGCTGGTGCGGAATGGCGTGGGGCCGGCTGCTCGATGTGTCTGGGGATGAACCCGGACACGCTCAGCCCGGGGGAGCGCAGCGCGTCGACCTCCAACCGCAACTTCGAGGGACGCCAGGGCAAGGGCGGTCGCACCCACCTGGTCTCGCCGGAGGTCGCGGCCGCGACCGCCGTACGCGGCACCCTCTCCTCGCCCGCCGACCTGCAGCCCGCGGCCGTCTGAGGCCGCAACCAGCCGTCAAGGAGACGTGATGGACAAGTTCACCACCCACACCGGCGTCGGCATCCCGCTGCGCCGCAGCAACGTCGACACCGACCAGATCATCCCGGCCGTCTACCTCAAGCGGGTCACCCGCACCGGCTTCGAGGACGGGCTCTTCGCCGCCTGGCGCGGGGACGACTCCTTCGTGCTCAACAACGAGGCGTACGCCGGCGCGTCGGTGCTGGTCGCCGGCCCGGACTTCGGCACCGGCTCCTCGCGCGAGCATGCCGTCTGGGCGCTGATGGACTACGGCTTCCGGGTCGTCATCAGCCCGCGTTTCGGCGACATCTTCCGCGGCAACTCCGGCAAGGCGGGCCTGCTCGCCGCCCAGGTCGACGAGAAGGTCGTGCAGCGGCTCTGGGACTACCTCGACGACAACCCGGGCGCCTCGATCACCGTCGACCTCACTTCGCGCACGGTCCGTGCCGGGGAGGGCGTCGACGCGATCGAGGACTCCTTCGACATCGACGACTACACCCGCTGGCGGCTGCTCGAGGGGTACGACGACGTCAGCCTGACCCTCACCCACGCCGAGGAGATCTCCGCCTTCGAGGCGACCCGGCCGACGTGGAAGCCGGTCACCCTCCACGGCTGAGGCCGTCGCGGTCGCGAGACGCAGCGGACACCGCGCCGTACGCCGGGCGGTAGCCTGCAGCCGTGGGTAAGTACCGGAAGCTGAAGCAGCGCCGTGGCTGGGCCTGGGGCCTCGCCGTCGCCGTCGTCAAACCGACCCTGTTGGCCACCACCACCCAGGAGTGGGAGGGCGCGGAGAAGATCCCCGCGGAGGGTGGCTGCATCCTGGCCCTCAACCACGTCTCCCACATCGACCCGCTGACCGCGGCCCACATCACCTGGGACTACGGGCGGCAGTCGCGCTACCTGGCCAAGGCGAGCCTGTTCAAGAACCGGGTGGCCAGCTACTTCCTCCGGTCGGCCGGCCAGATCCCGGTCGACCGCGCCGCCGGGGTCGGTGCGCTCGACGAGGCGATCGCCGCGGTCCGGGCCGGCGAGCTGGTGGTGGTCTACGTGGAGGGCTCCATCACCAAGGATCCCGAGGGCTGGCCGATGACGCCCAAGACCGGCGCCGCCAGGATCGCGCTCGCCACCGGCTGTCCGGTGATCCCGGTCGGTCAGTGGGGTGCCCAGAAGCTGCTGCCGGCCTACTCGGCCAAGCCGAACCTCAAGGGCCGCAAGCCGATCAGGATGAAGGTGGGTGACCCGGTCGACCTCGCCGACCTGGCCGCCGTCGAGCAGACCCCCGCGGTGATCAACGAGGCCACGGCCAGGATCATGTCGGCCATCGTGGCGCTGGTCGGTGACGTCCGCGGCGAGACCCCGCCCACCGAGCTGTTCGACCCGCGCAAGGCCGGGCTGAGCTCCACCGGCAACCCGAAGAAGCAGCAGAGGAAGGAGAGGTGACGGGCGCTGGGCTCGGCAAGGTCGCGGTCTTCGGGGCCGGCTCCTGGGGGACCGCCTTCTCCGTCGTGCTCGCCGATGCCGGCAACGAGGTCACGATGTGGGCCCGGCGCGAGGAGCTCGCCGCAGCGATCACCGAGCGGCACGAGAACCCCGACTACCACCCCGGCGTGCGGTTGGCGGAGACGATCACCGCGACCCACGACGTGGAGGAGGCGGTGGCGGGGGCCGACGTGGTGGTGTTCGCCACCCCGTCGCAGACGCTGCGCGACAACCTGCTCGACTGGGCGCCGTACCTGCCCGAGGGCGCGCCGCTGGTCTCGCTGATGAAGGGTGTCGAGCTGGGCTCGCTGGAGCGGATGAGCGAGGTGATCGCGCACGTCACCGGCGCCGGTCCGGATCGGATCGCGGTGGTCAGCGGGCCCAACCTCTCGCCCGAGATCGTTCGGCGCGAGCCGGCCGCCGGCGTGGTGGCCTGCGCCGACGAGGAGGTCGCCAAGACGCTGCAGGCGCGGATGCACAGCGCCGCGTTCCGGCCCTACACCTCCACCGACGTGATCGGCTGCGAGCTGGGCGGTGCCTACAAGAACGTGGTGGCGATCGCGGTCGGGATGGCCGCCGGCCGGGGCTTCGGCGACAACTCCCGGGCCTCGGTGATCACCCGCGGCCTCGCCGAGACCGCTCGGCTGGCGATGAAGCTCGGCGCCAACCCGATCACCCTGATGGGGCTGGCCGGCCTGGGCGACCTGGTCGCCACCTGCTCCTCCCCGCTGTCGCGGAACCGTACCTTCGGCGAGCGACTCGGCCAGGGCCAGAGCACCGAGGAGATCGTCGGCTCCTCCCACCAGGTCGCCGAGGGTGCCAAGTCCTGCCGGCCGCTGCGCGAGCTCGCCGCCCGCAACGGCGTCGACGCGCCGCTGGCGGAGTACGTCGACGCGGTGGTCGCCGGGAAGATGACCGTCTCCGAGGTGCTCGACTCGATGCTCGAGCGGCCGACGAAGGCGGAGACGGAGTAGCTCCGGCCCCCGGCCGCTTCCTCGCGGTGGCGGAGCCGCCGGCCGCTTCAGCAAGGTATGCAGGTGAAGGGGCACTTCCCTCTCGGAGTTCCCACGGGGAAGTGGGCACTCGCCTGCATACCTAGACGAACGGGCCCGGCCCGCACCCGGGCAGGCGGGGGTCAGCCGGCGATCCGATCGAGTGCACCCGCCAGGTCGCGCCAGAGGTCCTCGACGTCCTCGATGCCCACCGAGAGCCTGATCAGGCCCTCCGGGATGGTCGTCGCCTCGGTCCGCCACCGCCGCCGACGCTCGAAGGTCGACTCGACCCCGCCGAGTGAGGTGGCGTGCGTCCACACCTCGGTGGAGCGGACCACCAGGTCGGCCGGGTCGGCACCGCCGGCCACCACGATCGCCACCATCGCGCCGAGCCCCGGATAGCGGACCTCGGTGAGGGCCGGGTGGTCCGAGAGCCGGCGGGCCAGTTCGGCGGCGTTGGCCGAGGCTCGTTCCACCCGCAGCGGCAGGGTGCGCAGCCCCCGCAGTGCCAGCCAGGCCTCGAACGCTCCGGGCACCGCACCGGTCAGGTCACGACGGCCCTTGAGGACGTCGTACAGCTCTGGGTCGGCGACGACGACGGCGCCCATCAGCAGGTCGGAGTGACCGGCGAGGTACTTCGTCGCCGAGTGCACGACGATGTCCGCCCCGAGCTCGAGCGGCCGCTGCAGGATCGGGGTGGCGAAGGTGTTGTCCACCACCACCCGCACCCCGGCCGCATGGGCCGCCTCGGCGATCGCCGCGATGTCGGCGACCTCCATGGCGGGGTTGGTGGGGGACTCGATCCAGACCAGTGCGGTCTCGTCGTCGATCGCCGCCGTCACCGCCGCGGTGTCGGAGATGTCGACCAACCTGGCGCGGAGCCGGCCCCGGGCCTCGAGATCGCCGAGCATCCCGACGGTGCCCTGGTAGGAGTGCCGGGCCGCGATCACGGTGCTGTCGGAGACCAGGTCGAGCACGGCGACGATCGCGGCCATCCCGCTGGCGAAGGCGAGCGCACGGCCACCCTCCAGGGCGCCGAGCGTCTCCTCGAACGCCGTCCAGGAGTCGTTCGCGTAGCGTCCGTACTCCTTGGCGCCGCCGGCCACATAGGTCGAGGCCATCGTGATCGGCACGTTGAGCGGCTGGTCGATGTCGTGGGGCGGCCGCCCGGCGTGGACGGCGACGGTGTGGGCGCGCAGGGGAGGGGTCTCGGCCATGGCGACAGGCTAGCCTCGGAGCCCAGCGGTCACCGGGTCCGAGCGCGTGTGCCGGACCCGGTGGCGCTAGGTTGCTGGCCATGACCGAGTGCCGCGGAGCCGTCGCATGATCGCCATGACGCTGACCGAGATCGCCGAGGTGACCGGCGGCGAGGTGGTCGGCGGCGAGGTGGTCGGCGACGGTGCCGTCGCGGTGAGTGCGCCGGTCGTCATCGACAGTCGCGAGGCCGTCCCCGGCAGCCTGTTCGCGGCCTTCCGCGGCGAGCACGTCGACGGGCACGAGTACGCCGTCCGGGCCGGTGCGCGAGGCGCGGTGGCGGTGATCGGCACCCGGCCGACCGAGCTGCCGACGGTGGTCGTCGCCGACGTGCAGCAGGCGCTGCACCGGCTGGCGAAACAGGTCGTCGCACGGGTGCGTGAGCGCGGCGACCTCACCGTGATCGCGCTCACCGGCTCCCAGGGCAAGACCTCCACGAAGGACCTGATCGCCGCCGTGCTCGCCCGGGTGGCCCCGACGGTGGCCACCCACGGCTCGTTCAACAACGAGCTCGGCATGCCACTGACCGCGCTGCGGGTCGAGCAGGACACCCGGTTCCTGGTGCTGGAGATGGGCGCCCGGGCTCGTGGCCACATCGCGGAGCTCACCGGCCTGGTCGCGCCGGACATCGCCGTCGTGCTCAACGTCGGCACCGCGCACCTCGACGGCTTCGGGTCCCGGGAGGCGATCGCCGAGGCGAAGGGCGAGCTCGTCGAGGCGGTGCGCCCCGGCGGGACGGCGGTGCTCAACGCCGACGACGACCGGGTGAGCGCGATGTCGGCGCGTACCGCCGAGCGCGTGCTGACCTTCGGCCACGTCGGACCGGGCCGCGTGGCCGACGTGCGCGTCGACGCACTCTCGCTGGACCGGCTCGGCCGGCCCGGCTTCGACCTGGTCACCGCTGACGCCACCGTGCCGGTGCGTCTCCGGCTGGTCGGCGCTCACCAGGCCACCAACGCCGCCGCGGCCGCCGGTGCGCTGCTGGCGGCGGGACTGGCGGCGCCGCAGATCGGCGAGGCGCTCGGCGCGATCACGAGCCTGTCGCACTGGCGGATGGAGCTGCACGAGCTGCCCGGCGGGGTGATCGTGCTCAACGACGCCTACAACGCCAATCCCGAGTCGATGCGCGCGGCCATCGACGCCCTCGCGGTGCTCGGCCGGGCCCGCGAGGTGAGCCGCACGATCGCCGTACTCGGGGAGATGCGGGAGCTCGGCGAGACGGCGTACGACGAGCACGTGGCGCTGGGCCGCTACCTGGTCGAGCGGGGCGTCGACCTGGTGGTGGTGGTCGGCGAGCCGACCCGCGGCATCGTCGACGGGGTGGGTCCGGAGGCCGTGTTCGTCCCCGACAACGCCGCCGCCGTCGCCTGGCTGGAGGAGCATCTCGGCGAGGGCGACGCGGTGCTGATCAAGGCCTCCAACGGGGCGCGCCTGTTCGAGGTCGCCGACGCGCTGACATAGCCTGGCCCATCATGGCCGATGCTTCTCCAGACCCTGCCCGGGACCCTGCCCGCTCCACCCCGCACCGCAAGATCCGGGTCGCCCTCCTGTTCGGCGGCCGCTCCGGAGAGCACTCGATCTCCTCGGCCACCGCGGCCGGTGTGCTGAAGGCGATCGACCGGGAGAAGTACGAGGTGGTCCCGATCGGCATCACCCGTGCGGGCCAGTGGGTGCTGGCCGCGGGCGACAGCGCCCGCTTCGAGATCGCCGGTGGCAACCTGCCCGAGGTGACGAGCGCGTCGGGCCGGTCGGTCGCGGGCCTGGGAGAGGTCGGCGACGTCGACGTGGTCTTCCCGCTGCTGCACGGCCCGTACGGCGAGGACGGGACCGTGCAGGGACTGCTCGAGCTGGCCGACCTGCCATACGTCGGCTGCGGCGTGCTGGCGTCCGCGGTCGGCATGGACAAGCACTACATGAAGCTCGTCCTGGCCGGTCACGGGCTTCCGGTCGGGCCCTATGTGGTGGTCGGTCCCCGCGACTGGGAGCAGCGCCCGAGCGAGGTCGTCGCCCGGGTGCAGGAGCTGCGGTTCCCGGTCTTCGTCAAGCCCGCCCGCGCCGGCTCCTCGCTCGGGGTGACCCGGGTGGACGACGTCTCCGGTCTCGCCGACGCGATCGAGGAGGCGCGCTTCCACGACCCGAAGGTGCTGGTGGAGCAGGGCATCGAGGGGCGCGAGATCGAGTGTGCGGTGCTCGGCGGCCGGGGAGGCGGGCCGGCACGCGCCTCGGTGCCGGGCGAGATCGTGGTGCAGACCGGCAGCCACGAGTTCTACGACTTCGACGCCAAGTACCTCGACGAGGGCCCGGTGCGGCTCGAGGCCCCGGCCGATCTGCCCGCCGAGATCAGCGAGCGGGTGCGCGAGCTCGCGGTCCGGGCCTTCGAGGCGATCGGCGGAGAGGGCATCTCACGGGTCGACGTCTTCGTGACCCCGGACGGTGAGGTCGTCGTCAACGAGATCAACACCATGCCCGGGTTCACCCCGGTCTCGATGTATCCCCGGATGTGGCAGGCCAGCGGGGTGAGCTATCCCGAGCTGATCGACGAGCTGATCCAGCTCGCCCTGGAGCGTCCCACCGGCCTGCGCTGACTCGGCTGACTCCGCACCCCCGGCGCACCGCTGTTGGGGCGTGTGGGTCTCGGCGGGCGCGGGCCCCGGCTGGTCTAGCGGGAGACGGCACCGCGCAGCAGGTCGAGCGCGACCGCGCCGAGCGACGTGCCGGCGGCGGCGCAGGCGAACGGGAAGACCGAGGTCTCGGTGGTGCCCGGCGTGATCGCCACCTCGAGGACCACGAACGACCCGTCGGGACCGAGGATGAAGTCGCTGCGGGAGACGTCGCGCAGCCCCAGCGTCCGGTGTGCCCGCAGGGCGGTCTCGCAGAGTCGCTCGTGCAGCTCGTTGGAGAGGTCGGGCACCTCGAGCCCGACGAACTCGGCGGTGTAGCGGGCCGCGAAGTCGAACTCGTGTCCCTTGGTGAAGTCGATGTGCACCGGCGGCAGCGCGGACAGCCCGTCGGGGGTCTCCCGCACCACGACGCTGACGTCGATGCCGGCGTAGAACCGTTCGATCAGCGCCTCCTCGCAGTAGGCGTAGGTCTCCACCAGCGCCGAGGGCAGCAGCGAGAGCCCGTCCACGCCGGTGACGCCCAGGGCGGAGCCGCCGCGGGCCGGCTTGACCACCACCCGTTCGCCGAGCCGGTCGATGACGTGCTCCATCAGCGCCGTCGCGCCGATGTCGCGGAAGGTCTGGGCCGACAGCCCGACGCTGTCCGGCACCGGCAGACCGGCCCGCCGCAGCAGCTCACGTGCCGCGCTCTTGTCGAAGGCCACCCGGCAGGCGCGCGAGGTGGAGCCGACGTACGGCATGTCGATCAGCTCCAGCAGCGTCTGGATCTCACCGTCCTCGCCGAACTGACCGTGCAGCGCCGGCAGCGTCGCCACCACCTTGTCCCGCTCCAGGTTGGCCAGCAGGCCGCGGTCGAAGTCGTACGACGCCACCTCGACGCCCTGGGCGCGCAGCTCACGCACCAGGTTGCGGCCGCTGGACAGTGAGACGTCGCGTTCGTGGCTGAGTCCGCCGGCGATGACCGCGACCGGACCGGGCAGGACTGCTTCGGTGCTCACGTCTCAGATGTGGACGACCGGGCAGGTCAGGGTGCGGGTGATGCCCTCCAGGGTCTGCACCTTGGCGACCACCAGCTTGCCAAGCTCGTCGACGTTGCGCGCCTCGGCTCGGACGATCACGTCGTAGGGGCCGGTGACGTCCTCGGCCAGTGTCACCCCGGTGATCTTGGCGATCTCGCCCGCCACCTCGGCGGCCTTGCCGACGTCGGTCTGGATGAGGATGTAGGCCTGGACGACCATCGCGCTCTCCTAGCTGTGCGGGGCTCATGCGGGTTGCCATCGTGGCACGGGTCGCCGCTCAACCTACCGTGCTGGTCGGCCACGTCCATAGGTGGACCCTGTGAGTGGATCCGACTGGCAGACACACGGGGCCGGCGGGTTGGATGGGGTCATGAGCAGCGCCATGCCGATCCAGCCCGGGACCACCGTCGCCGACCTGGGGGAGTTCGCCGTCGTCGCCGACCTGGTGACGCGCTTCCCGCAGGCGGATTCGGTCCTGGTCGGTCCCGGTGACGACGCCGCACTGGTCCGGATCCGGCAGGGGCACGTGGTGGTCTCCACCGACCTGCTGGTCGAGGGCAGGCACTTTCGCCGGGACTGGTCCGAGGCCGTCGACGTGGGACACCGCGCCGCCGCGCAGAACCTCTCCGACATCAACGCGATGGGCGGCACCGGGCACACCCTCACCCTCGGCCTGGGCGCGCCGGCCGACCTGCCGGTCTCCTGGATGCGGGGCTTCGCCGACGGCTTCGCCGCCGAGTGCGCCGAGGTCGGCGCGAGCGTGGTCGGCGGCGATCTGACCCGCGCCGACCAGATCGTGGTGGCCGTGACCGTGTTGGGTGCGGTCGCCCAGGCTCCGGTGCTGCGCTCGGGAGCCCGACCGGGCGACGTCCTCGCCCTGGCCGGACGGCAGGGCTGGTCCGCCGGAGGGCTCGCGGTGCTGGGCCGTGGCTTCCGATCGCCCCGGGTGCTGGTCGAGGCCTACCGTCGCCCGCAGCCGCCGTACGCCGCCGGTCCGGTCGCGGCGGCCGCCGGTGCCACCGCCATGATCGACGTCTCCGACGGCCTGCTCGCCGACGCGGCCCACCTGGCCGCCGACTCCGGCGTCGGCATCGACGTCCGGACCGCGGCGCTGGAGGTCCCCGAGCCGCTGCATGCGGTCGCCGCCGCCACCGGGGCGGATCCGCTCACCTTCGTGCTCGGCGGCGGCGAGGACCACTCGCTGCTCGCCACCTTCCCGCCCGGAGTCGAGCTGCCGGCGGGCTGGCGGGCCATCGGCGAGGTCGTCGCGGCACCGCAGGTCGCGGGGGAGGGCGGCGCGGGAGGGATCGGCGGGGGCGGGGCGGAGGCGCTGGTCACCGTGGACGGGGCGGCGTACGACGGCCCGACCGGGTGGACCCACTTCTGAGGTCGAGTGCCGGGGTCGAGCCCGGTTCGCGCCCGGGGACGAGGCGGACAGAGCAAAGGCCCCGGATCCGCCGATGCGGTCCGGGGCCTGCGGTGTGCGTCAGCGAGAGACCTTGCCGGCCTTCAGGCAGGAGGTGCACACGTTGAGACGCTTGGGGGTCCCGTTGACGACCGCGCGGACGCGCTGGATGTTCGGGTTGAAGCGACGCTTGGTGATCTTGCGGGACCACGGCCGGTTGTTGCCGAAGCCCGGCTTCTTGTCGCAGATGTCGCAGACGGCAGCCACCGTGAACTCCTGAAATCGCTGGTTGGATCGAGGTGCCCGACGCGGGGCAACCACAGCAGCGTAGCGGACCGCCGCCCGGCGGACGAAATCCACGCACCACCTCCGGGGTGCGGGCCGGGTAGTGTGGCCGAGCCGTCCAGGCGGGTGGTGCCGGGGTCGTGCGGCGTGCGGGACCCCGGCACACGTCGTCTAGCCTGGCAGGCGGACTCGGGTCCACCGATCCGGGCACGGGCGGGTGGGCACGTCACTCCCGGATGGTCATCCTCAAGGAGGTCAGGTGAGCACGTTCGACCTCGATGTCGTACGGCGATTCGCCGATCTGGCCACGGACGCGCTGGCCGAGCACCGCCAGGAGATCAACGCGCTCAACGTCTTCCCGGTCCCCGACGGCGACACCGGCACCAACCTCTATCTGACGATCGCGGCCGCGCGCGACGGGCTCACCTCGTCTGCCGCCGAGCTCGGCGGGGATGAAGGACAGGACAAGGGGCGGGACGAGGGGCGGGACGAGGACGCGGCCGGCGCGATGGCGGCCTTCGCCCGGGGCGCGCTGCTCGGCGCCCGGGGCAACTCGGGCGCGATCCTCGCCGAGATGATCGGAGCCCTGGTACGACGCCTGGCGACCGCCCCGCCCGAGGAGCCACGGGCCGCCGGGTTCGCCGCCGGGCTCCGGGCGGCGTCGGTCGCCGCCGTGGCCGCCGTCGGCGAGCCGCTGGAGGGCACCATGTTGACCGTGCTGTGCGCCGCGGCCGAGGCCGCCGAGCGGTCGGTGAGCATCGACCCCGCGGTGCACACCCGGGACGTCATCGGCGTTGCCGCCGCCGCCGCCCGGGAGGCGCTGGAGCACACCCCCGAGCAACTCGACGTGCTGCGCGTCGCCGGGGTCGTCGATGCCGGCGGGCGCGGGGTCTGCGTCATCCTCGATGCCTTCGACGCCGCGGTCAGCGGCCGTCTCCCGGCCGCGCCGTCCCGGCCGGCGAGGAGCGCCGAGCCGGTGGCCCCGTCCCGGCCGCCCGCGGACGCGGCCACGTC
>NZ_JASGET010000061.1:0-5558 GCF_047606145.1 Nocardioides sp.
GTCCCGGGTCGGGCCGTCGGCCGGCCGCACGGACCCGACCCGGGCGTCGAGCAGCTCGGCGGACGCGATCCGGTCGAGCCGGAAGCTGCGCGGGGCCTCGGCGCTGTGGCACCAGGCCTCCAGGTAGTCGGCGCCGCCGGTGGTCACCACCCGTTGGGGGTCGACCACCCGGGTGGAGATCTCGTCGCGGGACGGCACCCAGTACGCCAACCGGAGCTGGCGCCCCTCGGCGACGCCGACCCGCACCCGCTCCCGCATCACGGCGTCCACCGGGTCGGTGTGCTGCTCCCCCGGGTCGACCCGGGTGGCGGCCCCCTCCGCGGCGGCCTGCTCGAGCTTGGCCAGCGCCCGGTCCACCACCTCGCGGGTCTCGGCGCTCGCGGCGCCGGCGTACAGCGCACGCAGGGCGACGATGACCGCCGTGGCCTCGGTCTGGGTCAGCCGCAGCGGCCTGGCCAGGTAGTCGGCGTTGGAGACCCGGATGACCCGGTCACCGTCCGGCTCGACCAGGGCATCGATGTCGACGTCGATCAGGTCGTCCGGGTAGCCGCCCGGCAGGCCGCACAGGAACAGCACCCGCAGATCCTTGACCAGCACCCGCTCCGGCACGCCGAGGTCCCGGGCGGCCTGGTCGAGCCGGACGCTGCCCCGGGCGCCCTTGGCGTAGAGGTAGGGCACCAGCGTCAGCAGCCGGGCGACCTGGTCCTTGGCGCCGGTGCTGGCGCTGCCGCCCCGGCGGCCGCTCACCTCGTCACGCTCGCTCATGCCGCCCTACCTTCCGTCGAGGAGAGGCAACGATACGGACGCGGCGGCCCGAGATCATCGGTCGCTCGCTGACGCTCGCTCATGCGCCCGCTCCGATCGCGGCGCGCAGCCGGCGCACCACGGCGGCGCGCAGGTCGGCGGGCGCCTCCACAACCGCGTCCGCGCCGTGGGCGAGCACCTCGGCGACCAGGTCGGTGTGTCCGCCCGAGACGGTGAGCCGATCCCAGGCGCCCCCGTCCGGACCGGTGACCCCTGTCTCGACCCGATCGGCGTCCCGACGCAGCGAGTGCGCCGTCCCCGGCCGCACCAACAGCACGGCCGGCTCCCGCTGCGGGCGCGGCGCCAGCGTCCGGGCGATGTCGCGCACGTCGGCCCCCGGCGGCACCTCGAACGCGCCGACCGGTCCGACCGGGCGGGCCTCGCCGATCACCCGGGAGAGGCGGAAGACCCGGGACTCCGCCCGATCCAGATCGTGTCCCACGACGTACCACCGCCCGGCGTACCTGCCGACGCCCCACGGCTGGAGCCGTCGCCGGGCGACCTCGGCGGAGCTGGCGCGGCGGTAGTCGAACTCGACCACCTGGCGGTTGCCGGTCGCGGCCACGAAGACGTCGAAGGAGTCCTCGGTGGCGGCCAGCCGGGGCGAGACGATCTCCAGCGCCGCGACGTCGACCTCGGCTCCGGCGGCGGTCAGCTTGCGCACCGCCTCGGTGGTCGCCTCGGCCATCGAGGCCCGCTCCCAGACCCGGGTGGCCAGGCCGATCACGGCCGCCTCGTCGGCGGTCAGGTCGATGGCGGGCAGCGCGAAGGAGTCCGGGCTGATCCGGTAGCCCTGCTCGTCGGTGAACAGCGGGTCCAGGCCCCCGACCTCGACCGGTACGCCGAGGCTGCGCAGCTCCTCCTTGTCCCGCTCGAACATCTTCTCGAACGCCTCGCCGGAGGAGTTCGGGTAGAGCACCTCGTGGATGCGGTCCTTGGTCACGTAGCCACGTTGCACCAGCAGCATGATGAGCAGGTTCATCAACCGCTCGGTCTTGGCCGCTGCCATGGTCTCGCTCCGCCGCAGGTCGGGTCAGGAACTGGAGGTGGTCGCGCTGAGCACGTCGATGACGAAGTACAGGGTGCTGTTGGCCGGGATGCCCGCCTTGTTCTTCGCACTCGCCTTCTGCGCACTCGAGCCGTAGCCCAGACCCGGCGGGATCTCCAGCACCACCCGGCTGCCGACCTTGACCCCGCTCAGCCCGTAGGTCCAGCCCTGGATCACGCTGGTCAGCGCGGTGGAGTAGCCCTTCTTGGTCTGGTTCCAGTCGAACGGCTTGGACGCCTTGTAGGTCATACCCAGGTAGCGGACCTTGACGGTCATGTCACTGGTGACCGTCTTGCCCTTGCCCTTCTTGAGAACGGCGCGATTCAGATTTCCGTTCTTCTTCGGCTTGACCACACCGGAGAAGTCGAGTCCGGTGACGCGACCGTTCTTGGTCTTCACACTGGGCAGCTTGCTCGAGTCGACGTCGTACACGGACAGGTTCAAGACGTCGATCACGACGACGAGCGTGTCGTGGTTGCCGATCCCGTACGTCGGGTAGCCGTCGGAGCCGAAGACCGCGGACGAGGTGGTGAGGGCCTCGATCCGGTCGCCGATATGTGCGCCGGCGAGCAGCTTCTTGAAGACCGAGCCGGTCGACGAACTGATCCCGACCCCCGCCGTCGATGACGTGGCGGTGTCGTACGACCAGCCCTTCTCGGTGGTGGTGCCGTCGCCGATGTAGATGTTGGCGAGGACCTGACGTCCCGACGGCACCGCCTTGCCCTTGCCCTCGATGAGCGTCTTGGTAGTGGTGCTGGACGGGTAGTCGATCGCCGAGTTCCACGTCAGCTTCGGGGTCTTGCCGAAGTCGCCGGTGACGCTCACACCGGAGAGGCCGGAGACGGTCTTGTCGCCGTACCCCACCTTGGTCCCGCATGCGACCAGCGCGGGAATCAGCAGGACAGGGACGAGCGTGGCGAGCACGCGGCGGAGACGAGGCACTGATCAACCTTCTCGACTGTGACTGGGGCGGTGCACACCCTATAGGTGCCGCCTGGGAGATCCTCACATCCCGTCGATGAGTCGCTGCACCCGCTCGTCGTGCGCGCGGAACGGGTCCTTGCACAGCACGGTGCGCTGAGCCTGGTCGTTGAGCTTGAGGTGCACCCAGTCGACGGTGAAGTCGCGTCGCGACTCCTGCGCACGCCTGATGAACTCGCCCCGCAGCCGCGCCCGGGTGGTCTGCGGCGGCACCGACTTGGCCTCGAAGATCTTCAGGTCACTGGTGACCCGCTCGGCCAGCCCACGCTTCTGCAACAGGTAGTACAGCCCCCGGTCGCGGTGGATGTCGTGGTAGGCGAGGTCCAGCTGGGCGACCCGGGCATGGCCGAGCGGCAGCCCGTGCTTGGCCCGGTAGGACTCGATCAGCTTCCACTTGATCACCCAGTCGATCTCCCGCTCGACCAGGCCGAGGTCGTCGGACTCCACCGCCTTGAGGCCGCGCTCCCACAGGTCCAGCGCCCGCTCGATCACCGGGGTGCCGATCTGGCGCCGGTCGACGAAGTCGCGGGCCTTGCCCAGGTACTCCTTCTGGATGTCCAGCGCACTGGCCTCGCGCCCGTTGGCCAGCCGGACCTTGCGCTGCCCGGTGAGGTCGTGGGCGATCTCCCGGATCGCCCTGATCGGGTTCTCCATCGTCATGTCGCGCATCACCACCCCCTCCTCGATCATCCGCAGCACCAGGTCGCAGGAGGCGATCTTGAGCATCGTGGTGGTCTCGGACATGTTGGAGTCGCCGACGATGACGTGCAGCCGGCGGTACTTCTCCGCGTCGGCATGCGGCTCGTCCCGGGTGTTGATGATCGGCCGGGACCGGGTGGTCGCGCTGCTCACGCCCTCCCAGATGTGCTCGGCCCGCTGGCTCATCGCGTACGCCGCGCCCCGCGGGGTCTGGGTGACCTTGCCGGCGCCGACCAGCAGCTGTCGGGTGACCAGGAACGGGATGAGCACGTCCGCGAGCTTGGAGAACTCGCCGGCCCGGCCGACCAGGTAGTTCTCGTGGCAGCCGTAGGAGTTCCCCGCCGAGTCGGTGTTGTTCTTGAACAGGTAGATCTCGCCGGCGATGCCCTCGTCGTGCAGCCGCTGCTCGGCATCGAGCAGCAGCCCCTCCAGGATCCGCTCGCCCGCCTTGTCGTGGGTCACCGTGCTGATCACGTCGTCGCACTCGGGGGTGGCGTACTCCGGGTGGCTGCCCACGTCGAGGTAGAGCCGTGCGCCGTTGCGCAGGAACACGTTGCTCGACCGGCCCCAGCTGACCACCTTGCGGAACAGATAGCGTGCGACCTCGTCCGGGCTGAGCCGGCGCTGCCCCCGGAACGTGCACGTGACGCCGTACTCGTTCTCGATTCCGAAGATCCGGCGGTCCATGTCCGCCAGCCTAGTCGCGCGATCCCAGGATCCGTGCCATGCACCACCGGCCTGTGACGGAACTGGGTCCGGGCTGTGTCTGGCACACAGGTCGGCATGACAGCCTCGGTGCACATGAGTGAGCGCCGGCGAGCGAGCGATGGTCTCGGACCGCGGCGTCGGTGCTCGTGCCTCGTCTGGACGGAGTCGGCGGCATGAGTATCGAGGCGCCGACGACCGAGGCTCCTCGGGTCGTGCTGCACATCGGGCTCGCCAAGACCGGCACCACCTTCCTCCAGCACACCCTGCGAGAGCGCCGTCCCGAGCTCGCGGCTCATCGGGTCGCCTATCCGGATCTGGGCCCGGCGGGGATGTTCCGGGCCGCGGTCGGCGTCACCGGGCGCCACCAGCGGTGGGGGTTCACCGAGAAGGCGACCCGGCCGCTGTGGAGCGAGCTGTGCGCGCGGGCACGCTCCCATCAGGGCACCACCGTGATGGGACACGAGGTGCTCAGCAGCGCCGGTGCGGACGCCCGGCGCCAGATCGCCACCGACCTGGCCGACGTCGACCTCTCGATCGTCGTCACGGCGCGGGATCTCGCCCGGCAGATCCCGGCCTGGTGGCAGGAGCGGGTCAAGAACCAGTACACCTTCAGCTTCACCGAGCTCGTCGACCAGGTGATTCGGCCGCGGCGCCCGGGACGCCGCAACGGGCTGTTCTGGCGCTCCCAGGATCTGGGCGCGGTGCTGCGCCGCTGGTCCGAGGTGGTCCCTCCCGAGCGGCTCCATCTGGTCATCGCGCCACCGCCCGGTGCACCGGGCCACGTGCTGTGGGATCGTTTCGCCACCGCGGTGGGCCTCCCCGCCGGCGCCGTGGCCCCGCTCGACACGGCCCGCAACCCCTCGCTCGGCACCACCGAGATCGCGCTGCTGCGCCGAGTCAACGAGGCACTCGACGACCGGCTGCCGCCGCGACAGCATGCCCGGGTCGTCAAGCACTTCTTCGCCGAGCGGATCCTGACCGGCCGCTCGTCGCGGCGGGCCGTGACCCCCGCCGAGTTCGCCGAGCCGCTGACCCGGGTCACCGCGGAGTGGGTCCAGCAGATCCAGCGGGACGGGCACCCGGTGCACGGCGACCTCGACGAGCTCCGGCCGGTGTGCGCACCGCCGGACTCGCCCTACCCGGACCAGGTCGACAGCGCCGAGCTCGTCGCCAGCGCCAACCGCGCGGTCGCCGACCTGTTGGTCGAGGTGGCCCGGCTGCGCACCGAGCTCGGCCAGACCCACGCGCAGCTACGACGCGCCCAGCGCGCCGCCGAGGCCGCTCAGGTCGTCGCCGCCGAGGCGGCCGAGGCGCCGAC
>NZ_JASGET010000062.1:0-41050 GCF_047606145.1 Nocardioides sp.
GTGGTGCTGGCGCCGCCCACGGCCGCCCGGCTGGCCCGCGAGTCCGCGCCGCTGCCCGAGCCCTGGCCCGAGGAGGCCCGACAGCTCTTCGTCCGGCTGCTCGGCGCCGGCCGCGGTCTGCTGTTGATCTGGGAGACGCTGGAGGCGACCGGGGCACTGGCCCGGATCCTGCCCGAGTGGGAGCGGCTGCGGCTGCTGCCGCATGCCTCGATCATCCACCGCTTCACCGTCGACCGGCACGTCATCGAGACCTGCATCGAGGCCTCCGCGTTGCTCGACCGGGTCGCCCGTCCGGACGTGCTGCTGGTCACCGCCCTGCTGCACGACATCGGCAAGGGCGGTCTGGTCGAGCACAGCATCGCCGGCGAGCCGATCGCCCGCGAGATCGCGCTGCGGATCGGGTACGACGAGCGCAGCGCGGAGCTGGTCGCCCACCTGGTCCGCTGGCACCTGCTGCTCGCCGTCACCGCCACCACCCGGGATCCCGGTGACCCGGCGACCATCGCGTTGATGGTCGACTGCGTCCGGGACACCGAGGAGCTCTCCCTGCTCACCGCGCTGACCGAGGCCGACGCCCGGGCCACCAGTCCGAAGGCCTGGTCGACGTGGCGCGCCCAGCTGATCGGCGACCTCTCCCGCCGGGTGGCGGGGGTGATCGATGCCGGGACCGCTCCACCCGAGCTCGCCTATCCGGAGGTCGAGGTCCCGGACGCGGCCCGCGGCGGTGCCGTCGCCTTCTGGGCCGAGCAGACCGACGAGCCCTCCGAGGGCTCCCGGATGTGGGTGCTGGGGCCGGACCGGGTCGGGCTGCTCGCCGACGTCGCGGCGACCTTCGCCATGCAGCGCGTCCCGGTCCGGGCCTGCCGGGCCTGGTCCCAGGGTCGCTATGCGGTCAGCGTGTGGGAGCTTGCCGAGAACCGGGTCGATCCGACCGTGCTGCGGCACCGGTTCGAGGCGATCGAGGCCGGACGCGTGGACGTGGCCGCCCGTCTCGGCGCGACCGGCGCGGGGGAGCCGTCGGTCGTCGTACGTCCCGAGGCGTCGGCGCAGGCCACCGTCCTGGAGGTGCGCACGCTGGACCGGCCAGGGCTGCTCTCCGCGGTCTGCCGGGCGCTGGCCGCGCTCGACATCGTGGTGCGCTCGGCGCACATCTCCACCCTCGGACCGCAGGCGGTCGACGTCTTCTACCTGCAGGAGGCATCCGCCGGTGCGCTCGGCGACACCCGCGCCGCCAGCGCCGCCCACGCGGTGAGGGCCGCGCTGACCGGCTGAGGGCGGGGCGGGGGGAGGTTTCACCGGTTCACCGGTGAAACTGGCACTTCCTGCGTGTTGCAACGCGCAGGAAGTGGCAGTTTCACGCAGTAAGTGGCGCCTGCCAGCGGCGACACCGGCCGATCGGGGGCGCCCGGTTAGGCTAGGAACCCACCCGCATCCGAATCGCGCAAGAGGGACCAGCACTTGTTCGCCACGCTCTCCGACCGTCTCGCCTCGACCTTCAAGAACCTCCGTGGCAAGGGACGGCTCTCCGAGGCCGACATCGACGCCACCGCGCGCGAGATCCGGATCGCGCTGCTGGAGGCGGACGTCGCGCTGCCGGTGGTGCGCGAGTTCGTCGGCCGGGTCAAGGAGCGTGCCCGCGGCGAGGAGGTCAGCGCCGCGCTCAACCCGGCCCAGCAGGTCGTCAAGATCGTCAACGAGGAGCTGATCGCGATCCTCGGCGGGGAGACCCGCCGACTGCGGTACGCCAAGACCGGACCGACGGTCATCATGCTCGCCGGCCTGCAGGGTGCCGGCAAGACCACGCTGGCGGCCAAGCTCGCACTCTGGCTCAAGGGCCAGGGCAAGAGTCCACTGCTGGTGGCCTGCGACCTGCAGCGGCCCAACGCGGTCAACCAGCTCCAGGTCAACGGCGAGCGGGTCGGCGTACCGGTCTTCGCACCGGAGCCCGGCAATGCCCAGGGGATCGAGCACGGTGGTGACCCGGTGGCGGTGGCCCGTGCCTCGCTGGAGGAGGCCAGGCGCACCCTGCACGACGTGGTCATCGTCGACACCGCCGGCCGGCTCGGCGTGGACGCGGAGATGATGCAGCAGGCGATCGACATCCGGGCCGCGATCCAGCCCGACGAGGTTCTCTTCGTCGTCGACGCCATGATCGGCCAGGACGCGGTCACCACCGCGCAGGCGTTCCTCGACGGCGTCGGGTACGACGCGGTGGTGCTGACCAAGCTGGACGGCGACGCCCGGGGTGGCGCCGCGCTCTCCATCGTGCAGATCACCGGCCGGCCGGTCATGTTCGCCTCCAACGGCGAGAAGATGACCGACTTCGACCTCTTCCACCCCGACCGGATGGCCTCCCGGATCCTCGACATGGGTGACGTGCTCACCCTCATCGAGCAGGCCGAGAAGGCGTTCGATGCCGAGGAGGCCGCGAAGACCGCCGAGAAGCTGGGCAGCGGCGAGTTCACCCTCGACGACTTCCTCACCCAGATGCAGCAGCTGCGCAAGCTCGGCTCGATGTCGAAGCTGATGGGGATGCTGCCCGGGATGGGGCAGTTCCGCGAGCAGCTCGCCAACTTCGACGAGCGCGAGATCGACCGGATCCAGGCCATCATCTGCTCGATGACCCCGGCCGAGCGCGCCAATCCCAAGCTGCTCGACGGCTCCCGCCGGCTGCGGATCGCGAAGGGCTCCGGCCGTCAGGTCTCCGACGTCAACCAGCTGGTCGACCGGTTCGGCGAGGCCAAGAAGATGATGACCCAGATGGCCGCCGGCGGTGGCATGCCGGGCATGCCGGGGGCGGGGTTCGGCAAGCGCGCCGGGGCGAAGCAGCAGGCGAAGCAGAAGAAGGGCAAGGGCGCGCGCCGCTCCGGGAACCCGGCGAAGGCAGCGCAGCAGGCCAAGGCGGCGGCCGCCAAGGAGGCCCAGAAGCCGGCGGCCGCGAACCCGTTCGGTACGCCGGCCGGCGCCGACCAGGTCGACTACGAGGCAGCCGCCGCGCAGCTCAACCTGCCCAAGGACTTCTCGAAGTACCTGAAGTAGCCATGCGTCTCGGCATCGGCGGTCACGGCATCGGCGGTCTCGGCATCGGCGGTCTCGGGACTGCGCGGGCGCCGTCGGCGCGAGCGGTCCGGCTCGTCGGCGGGCTCGAGGAGCGCGGGTGAGCCGGCCGGGCACCGTCCTCGTCGTCGACGGCGCCAACGTCGTCGGCTCTCGGCCGGACGGCTGGTGGAAGGATCGCCCCGGCGCCGCCCGTCGGCTGCACGAGCGGCTGTTGGTGGCCGACACCACGTACGACGAGATCGTGCTGGTCCTCGAGGGAGCCGCCAAGGCCGGTGTGCGAGCCGGACGCGATGCGCACGTGCGCACCGTGCACGCCCCGCGCGACGGCGACAGCACCATCGTCGCCGAGGTCCGCGCGGCGGCCGGCCGCGGGAGCCGGGTCACCCTGGTCAGTGCCGACCGGATGCTGCGGGCCAGGTCCGGCGCCGAGCTCGCGATGAGCCCGTCCTGGCTGCTCGACCAGCTGTGAGCGGCCCGGCCGCGGGATCGTGACCGGTCGGCTGGGTCGGCTGGGTCGGCGATGCGTCGAGCGCACCGGTGGTCAGGTCCGTGGTGATATCCGGGCCGGATTGGGTAAGGGTAGGCGCATGCAGAACCTGCGCATCGAGGTCGACGGCCGGGCATTGAGCTTCCCGGATGGCTCCGTGGTCCGGATCGGCCGGTCGATCGACGCCGATGTCGTGCTCTCCGCCCCCTCGGTCTCGCGGGCGCACGCCGAGCTGCGTCCCACCCCGACCGGCTGGGTGCTGGCCGATGCGGGGAGCGCGGGCGGCACCTTCGTGGCCGGCGTACCGGTGCGCCAGCTGGCCCTCGCGGGCACCGTCGACATCCAGTGCGGCCCGCCGGCGCCCGGCTCCACCCTGCGCGTGCAGGTGCTCGCCCAGCCGGTGGCCGCCCCGGCCCCCGCATCGCCGCCATCGCCGGCCCCGGTGCCGATCCAGATGCCGCCCGTCCAGATGCCGCCCGCCCCGACGGCGTCCGCCTCCTGGCCGGCGCCCGACCAGATCCCGCCCGCCGAGTCGGACGCGGAGCGCACCATCGCACCCGGGATGGGAGTCCCGGTGCCGCTCGGCATGATGGCGCCGCCGCCGTCGGGACCCGATCTCCTCCTGGTGGCCGAGGGCCGGGAGCATCGGTTCCGCCATCCCGCCGCCCTCACCATCGGCCGCGCCCGCGAGTGCTCCGTGGTCCTCGAGGACCAGGGGGTCTCCCGACAGCACGCCCGGGTCGTCGCCAAGCCCGGTGGCTGGGTGTTCGAGAACCTCTCTCCGGCCGGCTCCTACCTCGACGGTCGGCCGATCACCCGGATCGACTTCGACGAGACCACCGACCTCCGGCTCGGCCATCCGGTCGCCGGTGAGCGGCTCTCGCTGGTGCCGATCCACAGCGCCGCCGAGGAGGTGGCCCGGTTCGCCCGCAGGCGGCGGCGCAGGCGGCTCACGATCATCGGCATCGCCGCGGCCCTCGTGCTGGCGCTCGGCGGCAGTCTGGCCGCCGTACTCGTCCTCACCCGATCCGGTGAGGACTCGATGGACCGGCTCACCGCCGGCGAGCTCAACGCCGCCCAGGCGGCGACGGTGCTGATCACCGCCTACGAGGACACCGACCAGGGCAAGGTCGCCTGGACCGGCTCCGGATCGATCATCCGCAAGGACGGCCTGATCCTCACCAACGCCCATGTCGCCGCACCCAGCGCCGACGGACTCAGCGAGCTGTACGGCTCGACGGAGAACCTGCCGGACCCGGAGTTCGTCTACGTCAACATCACCGACCCCGACAACGGCTACGCCACCGACTACACCGAGCCGGACTACCTGGCCAAGGTGGTGGCCGCCGACGGCCACGTGGACGCCGCGGTGATCAAGATCTATGCCGACGGGGAGGGCAACGACATCGACGCCCTCGATCTGCCGACGATGAAGCTCGGCGACTCCGACGCGATGCACACCGGTGACGACGTCACCATCCTGGGCTTCCCGGGGATCGCCACCGACCTCGACGTCACCGAGGTGAAGGCACCCGAGGTCAGCGTCACCCGAGGCGTGATCTCGACCTTCCTGGACCGTGAGCCGATCGGCAAGCGCTCCGAGATCGACACCGACGCCCGGATCGCGCCGGGCAACTCCGGCGGTGCCGCGATCGACAACGACGGACGGCTGATCGGCATCCCGTCCTCGACTCGTCAGGAGGAGGACGAGCCGATCGTGAGTGGCCGGATCCGGCCACTGGCCTGGGTCACCGACCTGATCGACCAGGCCGAGCAGCAGGACTGAGCTCCCACAGATCGGCGATGTGGGGTCGAGCCGGGCCGGTAACCTCGCGCTCATGCCCGCGCTGCGCTTTGCTGGACCGGTCCTGCCCGACGGGGAGAGCCGCACCCTGTACGTCGTCGACGGGCGGATCACCCACGAGCCGGTCGCGGGCGCGGAGACGGCGGCCTCCGGCTGGATCGTGCCCGGCCTGGTCGATGCGCACTGTCATGTCGGGCTCGGCGAGTCCGGCGCCGTCGACGACTCCGAGACCGAGGCCCAGGCGATCGCGGACCGGGACGCCGGCGCGCTGCTGCTGCGCGACTGCGGTAGCCCGGCCGACACCCGATGGGTGCAGCAGCGCGAGGACCTGCCGCGGTTGATCCGCGCCGGTCGGCACATCGCCCGCACCCGGCGCTATCTACGCAACTACGCCGACGAGGTCGAGCCGGCCGACCTGGTCGCGGCGGTTGCCGTCCAAGCCGAGCGCGGCGACGGTTGGGTCAAGCTGGTCGGCGACTGGATCGACCGGGACGCCGGCGACCTCGCGCCGAGCTTCCCCGCCGATGCCTTCGCGGCCGCGATCGCCACCGCGCACGACCACGGTGCCCGGGTGACCGCGCACTGCTTCGGCCACGACGTGCTCACCGGTCTGATCGCGGCCGGCATCGACTGCATCGAGCATGGCACCGGCCTCGACCTCGGTCAGATCGAGGCGATGGCGACGGCCGGCACCGCGCTGGTGCCGACGGTGCTGCAGATCGGGATCTTCCCCGACCTGGCCGCTCAGGCCGCGCCGAAGTTCCCGGCGTACGCCGCCACCATGGAGGATCTCCACGCCCGCCGGCGCGAGACGCTCATGTCCGCCCACGAGGCCGGGATCCCACTCTTCGCCGGCTCCGACGGCGGCGGCAACCAGCGGCACGGCATCCTGCCCGAGGAGATCATCGCGCTGCACCGGCTCGGGCTGCCGGCCGAGGTGGCGCTGGGCGCCGGCAGTTGGCGGGCGCGGGAGTGGCTGGGTCACCACGCCGGCCTGGCCGAGGGCGATCCGGCCGACTTCGTGGTCTACGACGCCGACCCGCTGGCGGACCTGTCGGTGCTCGCCCGGCCGGCGGCCGTCGTCCTCCGCGGGCGGGTGGTCGGCTCGCGCTGCTGAGCCGCGCCCGTGGCCTCGCGGCGCGGAGGGGTCACAGGTCGCGGATGCGGTCCTCGTCCGGCAGGTACTTCACCAGCGCACAGTTGCGCTTGACGCACTCGGTGACCACCCGGTCGCCGGTGCGCTTGTCGATGCTGGTGCGCCAGATCTCGTTGCGCCGATAGACCTCGCCGCTCGGCGTACGAACGAACTCCTCACCACGGGCCTCGACCCGGTACGAGAGCGGGATCGGCCGGTCGGCCCGCAGCTCTCCCTTGAGGTGCCGCTCGCCGACGCGCACGCCGAGCTGGAAGGTCACCTCGGTGTCGTTGCGCACCACCAGGTCGACGTAGTTGTAGACGATCGAGCAGCCCACGCCCCAGGGCAGCACCCGCTTGCTGTCCGGGAACGGGTCGAAGCTGTGCTCGGAGCGCTCGATCACGGTCATGGGGGAGTGCAGGAACATCCAGTGCAGCAGGTTCGCCAGCTGACAGATGCCGCCGCCGACGCCGCTGCGCGCCTCGCCGTTGGAGAGCCGCATCCCCTCGATGTATCCCTTGCGCCGGGTGCAGTTGCCCACCACCTTGTTGAAGCTGAACGTCTCGCCCGGGCCGATCAGCAGGCCGTCCACCCGCGGTGCCGCCAGCCGCAGGTTGACCACCTTGTTGCGCTGCAGCTCCATCTCGGCGCCGTCCAGCTCGCGCATCAGCAGCGAGGCATGCTTCATCACCCGTACGTCGAGCGGCCGATCGGCACGCGTGGCCGCCCAGCGCGCATCCGAGAGCCACCACTGCACCCGGCGCCGGGCGCGATGGGCGCGCACCGCGACCGGGTAGAGCGCCGGATGGCGCTGGGAGAGCCGCGGCCGGGCGGGTGGTGTCACCGGCAGCATGGGCGAGACGGGCGGCCGCGGGGTGTCGAGGTCGGGTCGGCCGAGTTCGCGCGGGGAGGCGAGGCTCACAGCAGTCATACCGGTACAGACTTCGGCCACCGCCGGTTGGTTGCGGCGGATGCGGATTTCGCCGTCGTCGCCGGACTCTGGCAGACTTCTGCGCTGAGTCCTGTGCGTCCGGACCCTCTCAACCGGGCGACGCAGTGCCCATCGAGACGACCGCTCGGGTGTCCCCACACCGTGCGTGGCCGCCTCACCCACATTCGATTCCGAAGGAATACCACCAACTGTGGCTGTCAAGATCCGCTTGAAGCGCCTGGGCAAGATCCGGGTGCCGCAATACCGCATCGTCGTCGTCGACTCCCGCAAGAAGCGCGACGGCAAGGTGATCGAGGAGATCGGGAAGTACCACCCCAAGGAGGACCCCTCCTACATCTCCGTCGTCTCTGAGCGTGCCCAGTACTGGCTCGGTGTCGGTGCTCAGCCGAGCGACGCCGTCGAGACCATCCTCAAGGTGACCGGTGACTGGCAGAAGTTCAAGGGCCTGCCGGGTGCCGAGGGCCGGCTGAAGACCGCCGCGCCCAAGCCGGACAAGCTCGACCTGTTCAACAAGGCTCTTGCCGAGGCGCACAGCACCGGAGGTGCCGAGGCCGTCACGGCGAAGTCGCCGAAGAAGGCCGAGGAGTCGCCGGCCGCCGAGGCCACCGAGCCCGTCGCGGCCACCGAGCCCGCCGGGTCTGCCGAGTCCGAGGCCTGAGCAGCATGCTCGCCGAGGCGCTCGAACACCTCGTCCGCGGGGTCGTCGATCACCCGGACGACGTGAGCGTGCGCGACAAGCAGTTGCGACGCGGTTCGGTGCTCGAGGTCCGGGTGCATCCCGACGACCTCGGCAAGGTGATCGGCCGCGGCGGTCGTACCGCCACCGCGTTCCGCACCGTGGTCAACGCGCTCGCCGACGGCAACGGCGCCCGGATCGACTTCGTCGACGTCGACCGGGAGCGCTGAGCCGGCACCGACGAGTGCTCGCAGGCGGGCGTCACCTCCGGGTGGCGCCCGCTTCGTCGTCCCCGCGCCGCCCGGCCCACCGGGCGGGAGCGATACCTCCGCCTCGATACAGGAGAATGAGCCTATGGAGCCCAGGGAGCCCAGGGAGTCCGCGGAGACGATCGAGGTCATGGTCGGCCGGATCGGCAAGCCGCACGGAGTGCGTGGACTGGTCACCATCGATGTCCGCACCGACGAGCCCGAGCGCCGGTTCGCCCCCGGGACGGTGCTGCGCGCGCGGCCCGCGCGGGGGTCGGCGTACGACGGTGTCGCCCAGGGTGAGCTCACCGTGCGCAGCGCCCGGTGGCACCAGCGGCTGCTCCTGGCCGGCTTCGAGGAGATCCGGGACCGCGGTGCCGCCGAGGGTGCCCGCGGGACGCTGCTCTTCGTCGACGTGCCCACCGACGAGACCCCGGCGGATCCCGACGAGTTCTACGACCATCAGCTGGTCGGGCTGGCGGCCTACGACCGGGACGAGACCCCGCTCGGCACCGTCACCGAGGTCGTCCACGGCGGAGCCCAGGACCTGCTCTCCATCCGTACGCCGGACGGCCGGGACGCCCTCGTCCCCTTCGTGACCCAGCTCGTGCCGGTCGTCGACCTCGCCGCCGCCCGGGTCGTGATCGCCGACCGCCCCGGGCTGATCGCGCCACTGGAGGAGGCGTGAGGCTCGACTATCTGACCCTCTTCCCGGACTATCTGGCTCCGCTCACCCTCAGCCTGCCGGGCCGGGCGGTCGCCTCCGGCCTGCTCGACCTGCACATCCACGACCTGCGCGACTGGACCCACGACCGCCATCGCACCGTCGACGACACCCCGTACGGCGGCGGCGCCGGGATGGTGCTCAAGCCGGAGCCGTTCGGCGAGGCGTTCGACGAGCTCGGGCTGGTCCCGGACGGCCCGGCCCGCGCCGGCACCACTGTGGTGGTGACCACGCCGTCGGGGGAGCCGTTCGATCAGGCGCTCGCCGCGGAGCTGGCCACCCGCGAGCGGCTGGTCTTCCTCATCGGCCGCTACGAGGGCATCGACCAGCGGGTCATCGACCACGCCCGCGACCTGGCCGAGGTGCGTGAGATCAGCCTGGGCGACTACGTCCTCAACGGGGGAGAGGCAGCCGCCCTGGCGATCACCGAGGCGGTCGTCCGGCTGCTGCCGGGCTTCATGGGCAACGCGGACTCGCTCGCCGAGGAGTCCCACTCCGAGACCGGGCTGCTGGAGTATCCGGTCTACACCAAGCCGGCCTCCTGGCGCGGTCTCGAGGTGCCGCCGGTGCTGCGGACCGGCGACCACGCCAGGATCGCCGCCTGGCGGCACGATCAGGCCCTGCGACGTACGGCGGAGCGACGGCCCGACCTGCTGCATCCCAGCGCGGTGGCCGGTGAGTGGGAGATCACGCCGGCCACTCGCGCCGACGCCGGTGAGATCCTCACCCTGCAGCGAGCCTGCTGGGTCCAGGAGGCGATCGCCAACGACGACCTGCGGATCCCGACGCTGCACGAGACGCTCGCCGACGTCCAGGCCGGACTGGGCGAGTGGGACACCTATGTCGTACGCCAGGCCGGCCGACTGATCGGGTCCGTCCGCGGCCGGACGGTGTCCCCCGACGGCGGTGTCGACGGCGGCGTCGACGCCGCCGACGCCGAGTGGGAGATCGGCCGCCTGATGGTCGCCCCCGACCTGCAGGGCGGCGGCCTGGGGCGAGCCCTGCTCGAGCACATCCAGGCCGTCGCGCCGGCCGGGGTCCGCCGGATGTGGCTGTTCACCGGTGCGGCCAGCGAGCGCAACCACCGTCTCTACGCCCGAGCCGGGTTCCGGCTGCGCCGCGATCGGCCCGGGCCCGGCCCGACGGCGGTGGTCTTCGCCAAGACGGTCCGCTGAGCCGGGCGCGGCGAAGACGGCGAATCGGGCGGTGCTGGGCGGGCAGGGCGAACGATTTCGGTGCGACGACACCGCTGTGGCAGACTTCTGCCTTGGTCCACTCGGCCGAAGGATCGCCCCGAAGCACGCACCCGGGGGATCTGCGTCGGGCTCCTGCCACGGGGGGAACCGCACGCCGCCGGCCAGCGCGTGGACCCGAGATCTGAACACCGACACTCTGAGTACCGCGGCTGACCTGTGGCAGCTGCGAGGAGAGACATGAGCAACGTCATCGCCGATCTCGGCGACGCCATCAAGCGCGACGACCTCCCGGACTTCCGCGCCGGTGACACCGTCAAGGTGCACGTCAAGGTCGTCGAGGGCAACCGGTCCCGCATCCAGGTCTTCCAGGGCGTCGTGATCCGCCTCCAGGGCGCCGGCGTCTCCCGCTCCTTCACCGTCCGCAAGGTCTCCTTCGGGGTCGGCGTGGAGCGCACCTTCCCGCTGCACTCCCCGATCTTCGAGTCGCTCGAGGTCGTCACCCGGGGTGACGTGCGCCGGGCCAAGCTCTACTACCTGCGCAACCTGCGAGGCAAGAAGGCGAAGATCAAGGAGCGCCGCGAGGCCTGAGCCCCAGCGGTTCTCTAGAATCTGCGCGTGACCTCAACCGACCGCGATCCCGCCGTCGAAGCCGAGCCTCCCGAGGACGGTGACGATCCGGCGGGGTCGCGGTCGTCGTCTGAGCCGGCAGCGAGCGAGAACAGGCGCAAGCCGCGACTCTCGCTGCTGCAGGAGACGGTCATCCTGGTCGTCCTGGCGGTGGTCGCCGCGGTGATCGTGAAGTCGTTCTTCGTCCAGGCCTTCTACATCCCCTCGGAGTCGATGGAGCCGGGTCTGCAGGGCGGGAGCGCGGTCAAGACCGACGATCGGGTGATCGTGGAGAAGCCGTCGTACTGGTTCGGCGGGCCCTCGCGCGGTGACATCGTGGTCTTCTCCGACTCCAAGGGATGGCTCGACGCCAGCGAGGAGACCACCGCCTCCAACCCGCTCACCAAGGCGATGGCCGCCATCGGGCTCTACCCTCAGGGCGGACATCTGGTGAAGCGGGTGATCGGAGTGGCGGGCGACACCATCAGCTGCTGCGACATCCGCGGCCGGATCCGGGTCAACGGGGTGGCGCTGAACGAGCAGGACTACGCCAGGCCGGCCAGCTACGCCTGCGGGGAGGCCTCCGAGCCGGGCACCTGCTACGGGCCGATGCCCGGCACCAAGCACTGGAGCGTGGGGCCGGTGCCGGAGGGTGACATGTTCGTGATGGGCGACAACCGGGCCAACTCCTCGGACAGCTCGGCCCACCTGTGCACCAGCGCGGAGACCGATTGCGCCAAGTCGCCGTACGTGCCGGTGGACGACGTCGTCGGCAAGGTGGTGGCGCTGGCCTGGCCGCTGGATCGCGCCACGATCATCCACCGGCCCTCGACCTTCGCGGATGTGCCCGACCGATGAGAGCGGGCACCCCCACCCTGCGGGTCGAGCGGGCGATCCTTCGTGGCGGCGTCACCCGGCTGGCCGCCTGTGACGAGGTGGGTCGCGGCGCGCTGTGCGGCCCGGTGAGCATCGGCGTCGTGGTCGTCGACGCCGAGACCCGTACGGCGCCGGCGGGGGTGCGGGACAGCAAGCTGCTCACCCCGGCGGCTCGGATGCGGCTGGCGCCGAAGATCCGGCGGTGGGCCCGGGCCAGCGGTGTGGGGCACGCCAGCTCCGCCGAGATCGACCGGATCGGCCTGATGGCGGCGATGCGGCTGGCCGGCCAGCGGGCGCTCGCCCAGCTCGACGCCGCCCCGGACGCGCTGCTGCTGGACGGCAACCACGACTACCTCTCGCCGGCCCAGCAGCTCTTCGAGGACCCGGCCGACCTCCTCGGCGCGACGGCCCCGGTCGCCGTACCGGTCCCGCCGGTGACCACGATGATCAAGGCCGACCTGCGGTGCGCGGCCGTCGCCGCGGCCAGCATCCTGGCCAAGACCGAACGGGACGCGCTGATGGTCGGCCTGCATGGCGACTACCCCGACTACGGCTGGGAGGAGAACAAGGGCTACGCCTCGCCCGGCCACCTGGCCGCGCTGGCCGAGCTCGGCCCCAGCCCGCACCACCGGCTCACCTGGAAGCTGCCCGTACGACGCCCGGGCCCATCGGCCGCCGGGGCGCGCGGTCGGTCGAACACCGCGGCACTAGAGTCTGGAGCATGAGCGCGGAGGATCTCGAGAAGTACGAGACCGAGATGGAGCTGACCCTCTACCGCGAGTACCGCGACGTGGTCGGCATCTTCAAGTACGTCGTCGAGACCGACCGACGCTTCTATCTGTGCAACCAGGTGGACGTGAAAGCGCGTACCGAGAGCGGTGACGTCTTCTTCGAGGTCTCGATGAACGACTGCTGGGTCTGGGACATGTACCGACCGGCGCGGTTCGCCAAGGCGGTGAAGGTGCTGACCTTCAAGGACGTCAACGTCGAGACCCTCACTCCCGCCGACCTCGACCCGCCCAAGGACTGACGCCGGCCGGGATCCCGTCCCCGTTTCCTCCCCAACGCAGCTTCGAGCAGCGGTTGTCCCCAGCGCGCTCGTGACGTGTGGCGAGGGTCGGCGTCGATGGCGATGCTGACCCTCGTGAACCGAGCGTAGGCACGAGGGGACGGCTGATGAGCACCACCGCACAGGCCAGGCAGGCGTTGGGGAGGTACGGCGAGCAGGTCGCCGAGCGGCATCTGGTGGCCGCCGGCATGATCCTGCTGGACCGGAACTGGCGCGCCGCCGAGGGCGAGCTCGATCTGGTCCTGCGCGACGGGGACGTCCTGGTGATCTGCGAGGTCAAGACCCGCAGCGGTGCCGACTTCGGCACCCCGCACGAGGCGATCGACGAGGCGAAGCTCGGCCGGCTCCGCCGGCTGGGGGAGCAGTGGATGCAGGCCCACCGGGTCGCCGCGCCGGAGCTGCGCATCGACCTGGTCGCGATCATCCATCCCGATCGGGGTGCCGCACGCGTCGACCACGTGCGGGGGCTGTGAGGTGTTCGCCAGCACGCACACCGTCGCGCTCAACGGCGCCGTCGGTCATCTCGTCGACGTCCAGGCCGACGTCTCGCCCGGGATGCCGGGCCTGACCCTGGTGGGACGGGCCGACCTCGCCCTCACCGAGGGCCGCGACCGGGTCCGGATGGCGGTGGTCAACAGCGGTCTGGAGTGGCCCAGCACCAGAAGGACGACCGTCCTGCTCTCCCCGGCCGACCTGCCGAAGTCCGGCACCCACTACGACCTGGCCATGGCCGTCGCGATCCTGGCGGCCGCCGGCACGCTCGACACCGCGGCGCTCGACGCCTGCGCGCTCATCGGCGAGGTCTCCCTCGACGGCGGACTGCGGCCGGTGACCGGGGTGCTGCCGATGGTGCTCGCCGCCCGCCAGCGCGACCTCCGCAGGGTGATCGTGCCCGAGCCACAGGCCCGGGAGGCGGCGATGGTCCCCGGGATGGAGGTGCTCGGTCTGCGCTCGCTCGCCCAGGTGGTCGCCGAGCTGCGCGGCGAGGAGGTCCCACCGGCTCCGCCGGTGCCGGCCGGCGCCAGCGGACAGATCCTCGGCTGGCGTGGCGAGGACCGGCTCGAGGAGGTCGATCTCGCCGATCTGGTCGGCATGAGAGAGGTGAGGTTCGCGATCGAGGTCGCCGCGGCCGGCGGCCACCACATCCTGCTGCGGGGGCCCAAGGGGTGCGGCAAGACCTCCATCGCCGAGCGGGTCGCGACGATCCTCCCGGACCTCGAGCCCGACGTCGCGGTCGAGCTGATGGCGGTGCAGTCGCTGGCCGGCGTACTCGATCCGGTGCGGGGGCTGCTGCGCCGCCCGCCGTTCACCGCGCCGCACCACGACGCGTCCAAGGCGAGTCTGGTCGGCGGAGGCCATCCGCGCGTACGGCCCGGCCAGATCTCGCTCGCCCATGGCGGGGTGCTCTTCCTCGACGAGTTCCCGATGTTCCGCGCCGACGTCATCGAGGCCCTGCGCGAGCCGCTGGAGAGCGGCGACATCACCATCGCGCGCGCCGAGGAGATGGTCACGATGCCGGCGCACAGCCTGGTCGTGCTGGCCGCCAACCCGTGTCCGTGCGGCAACCACTCCGCCGACGTCAACGGCGAGCCCTGCACCTGCCGGGAGGTGGAGCGCCGGGAGTACGGCAAGAAGATCACCGGCCCGATCGCGGACCGGATCGACATCACCCGGCACGTGCGTCCGCTGCAGCCGCACGAGTACGACCCCGGTGAGGTCCCGGAGAGCAGCGCGGCGGTGCGCGAGCGGGTCGTCGCCGCGCGAGAGCGGCAGGCCGAGCGGTACGCCGATTGCGGCTGGCGACTCAACGGACAGGCCACCAGCACGGCGCTGCGCGAGCGATGGCCGCTGGTCGCGGCCGGGCAGGCCGAGCTCGACCAGCTGGTCTTCGCCGGGAAGCTCAGCCGGCGCGGAGCGGTGCGTGTCCACCGGCTCGCCTGGACGGTGGCGGACCTGGCCGGGGTCGCGGTGCCGGGGGTTCGCGAGGTCCACACCGCACTGCGGCTGCGCTCGGGTGATCCACTGCTGGCCGACGACTATCACCGCCGACGTCGGCCGGTGCCGAGCCGGCACGGTGAGCCTTCATGAGCCCGGTCGCCCTTGACGCCCTCGACGCCGCCGACGCCGAGCGCGACCGGCTGGCCAGGGTCGCACTCGGGTCGCTCTTCGAGCCCGGCGACCCGCGGCTGGACAGTCTGCTGGCGGGCATGTCGGCGGTCGAGCTGTACGGCGAGCTGCAACGCGCCGAGCCTTGCTCGGCCGGGTCCTCGCCGGCCGGGTCCCCGCGGGCCGGCGGCGTCCGGGGCGACGTCGCTGCGCGGCTTGGCGAGGTCCGCCCCGACCGGATCCTGGAGGACGCCGATCGGCAGGGGATCAGGTTCGTGGTCCCGAGTGATCCGGAGTGGCCGACCCAGGTCGACGACCTCGCCGGCCTCGAGCCGGTGCAGGAGCGTGGCGGGGTGCCGCTCGGGCTGTGGGTGCGGGGCCCGCTCAGACTCGACCGGCTCGCACGGTCGGTGGCCTCGGTGGGCTCCCGCTCGGCGACCACCTACGGCCTGGAGTGCGCCGGGCAGATCGCGGCCGGGGTCGCGGCGGAGGGGTTCGTCGTCGTCTCGGGCGGCGCCATCGGCATCGACGCGGCCAGTCATCGCGGCGCGCTGGCCGGACGCGGAGCCACCGTGGCGGTGCTCGCCTGCGGACTCGACCGGCTCTACCCCGCGCAGAACACCCGGCTGCTGCTGAGCGTTCTCGACCAGGGCGCCCTGGTCTCCGAGCTCGCGCCCGGGCTGCCGGTGACGCGGATGCGGTTCCTGGGTCGCAACCGGTTGATCGCCGCGTTGACCCGTGGCACCGTCCTGGTGCAGGCGGCGCCGCGCAGCGGCGCGCTCAACACCGCGAACTGGGCGCACCGACTCAATCGGTTGCTGATGTGCGTGCCGGGCCCGATCTCGGAGATCACCTCGCTCGGCGTGCTCGAGCAGGTCAGGCAGGGCAGGGGCGTCATCGTGACCAGGGGCGCGGAGGTGCTCGAACTGATCGCGCGGCCGGGGGAGCACCTGGTCACCGAGCGTCGTGGACCGGCCAAGCCGCGCGACCGGCTCAGCGCCCGGCACCGTCAGGTGCTCGACGCCGTCCCGGTGGGCCGGGCGGCGAGCCCGGCGTCGATCGCCAGGGTTGCCGGCGTCGCGATCCAGGACGTCGCCACGGCGTTGCTCTACCTCGAGCGGCATCATCTGGTGGAGCGCACCGCGGAGGGTTGGCGCCTGACCCCGGGCACCGAGCTGTCCTGAGGCGGAGCTGTCTCGGCACGGCCTCACTGGCGCTCGCTCCCGACCGGATGCGCTGCCCTGGGACACTCGGCTCGCTACTCGACCAACAGGCCGGGTCGTTGGTCGAGTGGCCGTCGCGAGGGACGAGCGACGGCTACTCGAGACCATCCCACCGACGGCGCTCGCAACTCGACCGGCCGTACCGCGCCGCTGGAGGTAGCCTGGGGCTGTGACCAGTGTGGCTGGTGAGACGACAGAGACCGAGTTGGGCGAGTCTTTCGCCCGGGTGCTCGGCGAGTACGAGCGGCATCTCCGGGCCGAGCGCGACCTCAGCGACCACACCGTTCGCGCCTATCTGGGCGATCTGGCCGGACTGTTGGAGCATGCCACCCGGATGGGGGTCACCGAACCCGCCGAGCTGGACCTGCGGACCCTGCGAAGCTGGTTGGCCAGGCTGCAGAGCACCGGCCGGGCGCGTACCACCATGGCGCGGCGGGCGACGGCTGCCCGGGTCTTCACCGGCTGGCTCGCCAGGACCGGGCGTTCCGCGGTCGACGCGGGCGCGAGTCTCGGCACCCCGAAGGCGCATCGCACGCTGCCCCCGGTGCTGCGGGCAGACGAGGCCGAGGAACTGATCAGGGCGGCCACCGAGCTGGCCGCGGACGGCAGCGCGATCGGACTTCGCGATGTGGCGATGCTCGAACTGCTCTATGCGACCGGGGTCCGGGTCGGTGAGCTGGTCGGGCTCGATGTCGACGACCTGGACGCCGATCGGCGGGTGATGCGGGTGTTGGGGAAGGGTCGCAAGGAGCGCAGCGCACCGTACGGCGCCCCGGCCGCCCACGCCCTCGACGCCTGGCTGGTGCGGGGCCGACCCACCATCGCCGTGCCCGGCTCCGGACCCGCCCTCTTCCTCGGCGCTCGGGGAGCCAGGGTCGATCAGCGGGCAGTGCGTCGCATGGTCCACCGCCGGATCGCCGATGTGCCGGGAGCACCCGACATCGGGCCACACGGTCTGCGGCACACCGCCGCCACCCACCTGCTGGAGGGCGGCGCCGACCTGCGCTCGGTGCAGGAGTTGCTCGGGCACGCCTCGATGGCGACCACCCAGCTCTACACCCACGTCAGCACGGATCGGCTGCGCCGGGCCTATCAGCAGGCGCACCCGCGCGCCTGAACCCGACCCGTCCGCGCCCGTCCGCGCCCGTCCGAGCCCGGGCGTCGGTGGTCCCCTGCGTCCGGGCCGTTCGGGCACGACTAGCCCGACCACAGCGGCAACAGGCGCACCGGCTGGGGACCGCCGACCAGCTGCAGTGGATCGAGATAGACGTCGTCGCTGTTGCGGATCCAGCCCCAATGCAGGCAGGCGCGAGGGAAGCAGTGCGATCCGATCACCGCGAGGCGTCCGATCACCGCACCCGCCGCGACCCGGTCGCCGACCTGCACGCTGGCGACGACCGGCTCGTAGGTGGTCCTGGTGGCGCCGTGGTCGACCACCAGCACCCCGCGCCCGGCGAGTGGTCCCGCATAGCTGATCCGGCCGGCGAGCGCGGCATGCACCAGTGCACCCGGACTGCCGAGCAGGTCGACCCCGCGGTGCCCGGACCCCCACGGAGCATCCGGAGGATCGAAGCCGCGCACCACCGTGGGCTGCGGGCGCAGCGGCCACTGACCGGTCGGCACGCCGTCGGTCGCGACCGATCGCGAACCCTCGCCGAGGCCCACGCCGGTCGAGGGCGAGGCGTCCGCGGCCAGCGGGCGCGCCGCGATCACGACCAACGCGAGGACGACGAGATGGGCCCCGACGAGGGCACGGAACCGGTCGGAGGAGCGAGATGGTGGACGGGCCATGGCTGCACCCTGCTCGGCCGGTCGCGCTCGGTCCACCGGGTCGCCCGGGGCTGTGGAGAACCCGTACCCGAACCGGCGGTGGGGACGAGATCGGGATGCACCGCGACCAGCGGCGCTCGGGCCACCGGCCCGTCGGAGAGCCGGATCGCGATCATCCGAGGCCGGCCGCGGGGAGAGCGGGTGCGAAGATTCGCCCGGCCGCGGCGAGCCGACGTAGACTCGTCGCGGCAGCCCCAGGTGGGCTGACTTCGCACGTCCGCAGACCACGACACCCTCCCTTGGTGGGTGAGCGCCCGTGGGCGACGGTCCTCGGTCCCGGGGTGATCCGGGTCGGACCGCGTGTGGACGTCAGGGCCCGCCGGCACCCGCCGGCGAGCAGGAAACTGAAAAACCGAACCGGACCTGTGCGCCGGCTCGCCCTCGATCGGCAAGGGCGGGCAGCGACGGCGCGCCGATCCACCAAGGAGAGACCATCATGGCAGTCGTGACCATGCGCCAGCTCCTCGAGAGCGGCGTCCACTTCGGACACCAGACCCGTCGCTGGAACCCGAAGATGAAGCGCTTCATCATGACCGAGCGCAACGGCATCTACATCATCGACCTGCAGCAGTCGCTGGCCTACATCGACCGCAGCTACGCCTTCATCAAGGAGACCGTGGCCAAGGGCGGGACGATCATGTTCGTCGGCACCAAGAAGCAGGCCCAGGAGGCCATCGCCGAGCAGGCGACGCGCGTCGGAATGCCGTACGTCAACCAGCGCTGGCTGGGCGGCATGCTCACCAACTTCTCCACCGTGCACCAGCGGATCAACCGCCTCAAGGAGCTCGACGAGATCGACTTCGACGACGTGGCCGGCTCCGGTCGCACCAAGAAGGAGCTCCTGGGCATGAAGCGGGAGCGCGACAAGCTGGAGAAGACCCTCGGTGGCATCCGCGAGATGGGCCGCACCCCGAACGCCGTCTGGATCGTCGACACCAAGAAGGAGCATCTCGCCGTCGAAGAGGCGCGCAAGCTCCGCATCCCGGTGATCGGCATCCTGGACACCAACTGCGACCCCGACGAGGTCGACTTCCCGATCCCCGGCAACGACGACGCCATCCGCGCCGTCGGGCTGCTCACCCGGGTCGTTGCCGACGCCGTGGCCGAGGGCCTGATCGCCCGCTCCGGCGCGAAGACCGAGGGCGCGACCGCCGGCACCGCCGAGGAGCCGCTGGCCGAGTGGGAGCGTGAGTTGCTCGAGCAGCCTGCCGAGACGCCCGCCGCGGACGCTCCGGCCGCCGAGACCCCGGCCGAGACCCCGGCCGAGACCCCGGCGGAGACCGCCGCCGAGGCTCCCGCCGGCGAGCCGATCGCCGAGGACACCGTCGTCGCCGAGACCACCGATGGCGAGGGCACCGTCGAGCAGGCGCCGGCCGCGGAGTCCGCCGAGGCCTGAGCCTCGTCCGTCGTACCCCATCCCTAGAGAAGTCAGAGGAACACCACAGATGGCTTTCACCGCTGCTGATGTGAAGAAGCTGCGCGAGCTCACCGGCGCCGGCATGATGGACTGCAAGAAGGCGCTCGACGAGACCGACGGCGACTTCGACAAGGCCGTCGACGTGCTGCGCACCAAGGGCGCGGCCAAGGCGGCTGCGCGCGGTGCCGAGCGCGAGACCTCGGCCGGCCTGGTCGCCAACGCCGGTGGCGCGCTGGTCGAGCTCAAGTCCGAGACCGACTTCGTGGCCAAGGGCGAGCAGTTCATCGCCGCCGCCCAGCAGATCGTCGCGGCCGCGGACGAGGCCAAGGCGGGCGACGTCGAGACGCTCAAGGGCGTCTCGCTCGGCGAGCAGACCGTGGGAGAGCTCGTCCAGCAGCTCGCCATCACCATCGGCGAGAAGATCGAGCTCGGCAACGTGGCCTACTTCGACGGTCCGGTCGCGGTCTACCTGCACAAGCGTGCCGCCGACCTGCCGCCGGCCATCGGCGTGCTGGTCTCCTACGAGGGCAACGAGGGTGGAGCGCTCGGGGTGGCCAAGCAGATCGCCGCGATGCGCCCGACGTACCTCACCCGCGAGGAGGTGCCCGCCGACATCGTCGCCCACGAGCGCGAGATCGGGGAGGCCACCGCCCGCGAGGAGGGCAAGCCCGAGCACATCATCGGCAAGATCGCCGAGGGCCGCCTGGGCGGCTTCTACAAGGAGGTCGTCCTCCTCGACCAGCCGTCGGTGACCGAGAACAAGAAGTCGGTCCAGCAGGTGCTGAACGAGGCCGGCACGACCGTGAAGCGATTCGTCCGCTTCGAGGTCGGCGCCTGAGGCACCCGCCACCCGCACCGAGCGCCTCAGGCCCATGAGGAGCACCACGACGTACGAGGAGGAGGCCGGTTCGATGACACCGATCGTGTTCATCGGACCGGCCTCCTCGCATTTCACCCCGGCTTGCGGAAAGGACCCCGAGTGACCGCATACAAGCGAGTACTGCTCAAGCTCTCCGGCGAGGTGTTCGGGGGTGGCCAGATCGGACTCGACCTCGACGTGATCAACGCCATCGCCGTCGAGATCGCCGAGGTCGCCAAGGCCGGCGCCCAGGTCGCGATCGTGGTCGGTGGCGGCAACTTCTTCCGCGGCGCCGAGCTGCAGCACCGCGGCATGGAGCGCGCCCGCGCCGACTACATGGGCATGCTCGGCACGGTGATGAACTGTCTGGCGTTGCAGGACCTGCTGGAGAAGCAGGGGGTGGAGACCCGCGTGCAGACCGCCATCACGATGGGGCAGGTGGCCGAGCCGTACATCCCCCGCCGCGCCATCCGGCACCTGGAGAAGGGCCGGATCGTGATCTTCGGCGCCGGCGCCGGCATGCCGTTCTTCTCCACCGACACCGTCGCCGCACAGCGTGCCCTGGAGGCGCGCTGCCAGGTGCTGCTGATGGGCAAGCAGGGCGTGGACGGGGTGTACGACGACGATCCGCACGCCAACCCGAACGCGGTGATGTACGACCGGCTCACCTACGAGGACTTCCTGGCGCGCGACCTGCGAGTCGCCGACGCCAGCGCCATCGCGATGGCCCGGGACAACAACCTCGATCTGGTCTTCTTCAACCTTTCCACCCCCGGCAACATCGCCCGGGCCGTGCAGGGTGAGAAGATCGGAACCACCGTCACCGCCGGCTGACGCCTGTCCGGCCCGGCGTCGGTGACGACTCGCAGCCTGTGACGCCCCGATAACCAGCCCGATGCTAGGAGTGCTCTGGTGATCAACGACATCCTCAACGAAGCCGACGCCAAGATGGACAAGTCGGTCGAGGCCGCCCGCGAGGAGTTCGCGACGATCCGGGCCGGTCGCGCCCACCCGAGCATGTTCAACAAGATCATGGTCGACTACTACGGCTCGCCGACCCCGATCCAGCAGCTGGCCTCCTTCACCTCGCCCGAGCCGCGGATCATCCTGGTGGCGCCGTTCGACATCGGCGCGATCGGCAACGTGGAGAAGGCGATCCGCGACTCCGATCTCGGCGTGAACCCCGCCAACGACGGCAAGATCCTGCGCTGTGTCTTCCCCGAGCTCACCGAGGAGCGCCGCAAGGAGTTCATCAAGCTCGCCCGCACCAAGGCGGAGGAGGGCCGGGTCGCGGTCCGCAACCTGCGCCGTACCGCCAAGCAGGGCCTGGAGAGGCTGGAGAAGGACGGCGAGGTCGGCAAGGACGACGTCACCGGCGGTGAGAAGCGGCTGGACTCGATCACCAAGAGGCACACCGACGCCATCGACGAGATGCTGAAGAACAAGGAAGGCGAGCTGCTCGAGGTCTGAGGACTCCGCGCGACCTTCCACATGACGAATAACGATGACGAATAACGCCACCCTGCCCGCCGGCGGCAGCGGCAAGCCGGCCAAGGACTACGGCCGCGCCGGCCGCAACGTGCCGGTCTCGATCGCCTCGGCGGTGGTGCTGCTCGCCGTCGTGGCGGCCAGTCTCGCCTTCGTGAAGACGGCCTTCATGGTCGTGGTCGCGGTGGCGGTGGTGGTGGGGGTCTGGGAGCTGCGCCGCGGCATGCTCGCCAAGCAGATCGACCTGCCCGAGCAGCCGCTGATGATCGGCGGCGTGGTGATGGTGGTCGTCGCCTACTTCTGGGGCGCCGACGCGCTGGTCACCGCCACCGCGGTCACCGGACTGGCGGTGATGCTGTGGGTGCTGCACCGTGGCGTCGAGGGCTACCTGTCCACGGCGAGTGCGACGGTGTTCGTGGTCTTCTACCTCCCGTTCCTCGGCTCGTTCGTCGCCCTGCTGCTGAGCGAGGGCGGCGGCCCGGGCGCGGGCGGCTTCGGCGACGACGGGGTGAAGGCGATCATCTCCTGGGTGCTGGTCACCATCGCCTCCGACATCGGTGGCTTCGTGGCCGGTGTCCGGTTCGGCAGGCATCCGATGGCACCGGTGATCTCGCCGAAGAAGTCCTGGGAGGGCTTCGCCGGCTCGGCGGTCTTCACCATCGTGGTCGGCGTCGTGGTGGTGACCCAGCTGCTGGACGGCGGGTGGTACGTCGGCATCGCGCTCGGTGTGGTCACGGTGGTGATGGCGGTGCTCGGTGACCTGTGCGAGTCGGTGATCAAGCGGGATCTCGGGGTCAAGGACATGAGCCAGGTCATCCCGGGCCACGGTGGCCTGATGGATCGCCTCGACTCACTGCTCGCCACCGTCGCCCCGGTCTGGCTGCTGCTGCACTACGCGGTCTTCTGACCCTCTGCGGGATCTCCCCGGCGGCGGCACCGTCGATGGCCTGCTGGTAGCCCGGCGTCTCGGCGTGTTGCGTCCGCAACTGCTGGGACTTGGTCCGCCGGGCGGCTACCGTGGCCTGATGAGCGACGACGGCCTCGCCACCCCCGGACCTGGACTGCACAGCGGTCCCGGTCGGGGGCGCGGATGGTGGGACTGGTGGCACCACTCCCACCCGACCTTCGCCGCGCTGACCGGGTTCTACGTCGGACTGGTCTTCATCATCCTCGCGCCGAGCACCTTCGCCGCGATCCTGACCGCGGTCGTCGACGACGACCGGGTCGGCAAGCTCTATCCGCTGGTGCTGCTCACCCTGCTGCTGCCGCTGGCACTGCTGGTCCCACGCAAGACCCGACGCTTCGCCGAGTTCGTCTGGCTCGGCATCGTCTCCACCGCCATCGTGGTCGGCGGTGTCGCGGCGCTGGTGCTCTGGATCCTGATCGACCACACCTGACGGGACCCGACGGGACCCGACGGGACCAGCCCGGGTGGGTCGGGTGGCGCGCGGGTTCGCCGGTCGGCGTACGCCGATGGGAGAATGAGCCCGATGCCGGAGCCCACCCACCTTCCCCTGGTCCTCACCCCGCCGCGCGGCCGCGCCAAGCCGCCGCGGCACCTGGCCGACCTCACCCTGGCCGAGCGCCTCGAGGAGGCCACCCGGCTCGGACTCCCGGGCTTCCGGGCCAGGCAGCTCTCGGTGCACTACTTCGACCGCCTGGTCGACGACCCGGAGCAGATGACCGATCTTCCCCTCGCCCAGCGCGCGGAGCTGGTGACCGGCTTCCTGCCCGAGCTGATGACCCCGCTGCGCACGCTCGAGGCCGATCGGGGCACCACCCGCAAGACGCTGTGGAGGCTGTTCGACGGGGCGCTGGTCGAGTCGGTGCTGATGCGCTATCCCGACCGCGCCACCATGTGTGTCTCCAGCCAGGCCGGCTGCGGGATGGCCTGCCCGTTCTGCGCCACCGGCCAGGGTGGTCTGCAGCGCAACATGTCGACCGCCGAGATCGTCGAGCAGGTCGTCGCCGGCGCCCGGGCGCTTGCCCGCGGTGAGGTCCCGGGAGGGCCCGGCCGGGTCTCGAACGTCGTCTTCATGGGCATGGGGGAGCCACTGGCCAACTACCACGCCGTGGTCGGCGCCGTACGACGTCTCACCTCTCCGGCGCCCGACGGCCTCGGCATGTCGGCGCGTGGCGTCACCGTCTCCACCGTCGGCCTGGTGCCCCGGATCCGGCAGCTCGCCGCCGAAGGGCTGCCGGTCACCCTGGCGCTCTCCCTGCACGCGCCCGACGACGAGCTGCGCAACGAGCTGGTGCCGATCAACACCCGGTACTCGGTGGCCGAGACCGTGGAGGCCGCCTGGGACTACGCCCGTACGACGAAGCGGCGGGTCTCCATCGAATACGCGATGATGCGCGGCATCAACGACCAGGCGCACCGGGCCGACCTGCTCGCCGACGTCCTCGGCTCGGTCGGCGATCCGGCGCCGTGGGGCTGGGTGCACGTCAACCTCATCCCGCTGAACGAGGTCAGAGGATCAAAGTTCACGCGGTCCAGCGACGAGGACATGGACACCTTCCAAAGGCGCCTTCTCGAGCGTGGAATCAGCACCACGATGCGCGACACGCGTGGCTCTGACATCGATGCCGCGTGTGGACAGCTGGCGGCGACCGAGGGCTGACAGCAGCGGTTCCGCGATCCTCGAATGAGACTGGATCCACCTCCACCCGAATCCATTGATCGTTGTCGCTCACCGCGTGCCCGGAATCAACCGCACTGCTTCCGCGACGGAATCCACGACGAATTCCACGACCAGGGCTCTGCTCGTCATACCAGTCGCGTGCCTCACGGAGGTCGTCATGGGCCGCGGGGAACCAGCGGAGCTGGGTGTTCGCGACTCACGAGTCGAGCAGGTCGCGGACCTCGTCTTCGGACAGAAGCTCGACCTCGCCTTGCCGGTAGGCAGTGATCCGACCACGAGTGGACCCGACGCATCGGGCCGGCGACTCGCCTGCGGCGACCACTATGCTGCTGCGATGGCGGTGGGCGACTCTTCGACCTCGGTGGCTTCGGTGGACGGTGGCGACGCGAGTCGGCCGTGGGCCGAGCTCGCCTCCGGCTACGAGCAGGCGCGTGCCCGCGAGGACTCGCTGGATCGGCTCGTCGAGTGGCCCGCGCAGCGCGCACTCCTCGGCGATGTCACCGGACTGTCCCTGCTCGACGCCGGATGCGGCAGCGGAGCCAAGATCGCCGAGCTGGTTCACAGCGGGGCGAGCGCCTCGGTCGGTGTCGACGTCAGCGACAACTTCATCGCTGCGACACCGCCAGGCCTGGAGCTCCTGCAAGGCGACCTCTCCAACCTCGCCGCGGTGCCTGGACTTGCTGGGCGACGGTTCGACCGCATCCTCTTCCTGCAGTCGTTCGGGTATGCCAAGGATCCGGTTCACGCCTTGCAGACTGCGCGCGCGATGCTGGCGGACGACGGTTTCATCGTGCTGACCAGGACCCAACCGATCCGATACGCCATCGAGCGCGCGGAGGAGAACGGGACCTCGCTCGGCGAAGAGTACTTCTCCACCGACTCGTTCACGTACCGCCATCGTGGCTGGGACGACAAGGTCGCTCTGACGAAACGCCCCTACACGGTCTCGGATCTGCTCAACGTCTTCAGTGCCGCCGGTATGTGGATCGAGACTGCGGTCGAGCCGCAGATGTCCGACGACGTTGGTCGACGTCACCCGCACAAGCAGGCTGTGATGAACAAGTACCTCGGCATCTTGATGTTCAAGCTGCGGCCGCTGCCCGGTCAGCGCCGGTAGGGGCACGCCGCGTGCGCCCCGGTGGAGCCGAGTCGACCCGTTGGCTCTGTTGGCTGGGTACGCCGTGACCGAACCCGTCGAGGACGTCTATCGCACCGTGTGGCACCGCATCGCGGTGGAGGCGTCGCGCCTCCGACCCGGCCGGCGAGCGGGAGTTCGTGCGCAGGCTGGAGGCCGCGGTCATCCCGGCGACGGCCTACGAGGGGCGCGGCCGACCGCGGTGCTGTTCGCTGAGCCGTTTGAGGTTGAGAAGCTGCCTGCGGGCCATCACCAGGTCGCCCAGGACCACCGCATCCGCGTAGCGGCCGCCCTTGGCGCGCACGATCTTGAGCAGCAGCCGAGTCGACGCGCCGTCCGGCACGAGCAGGTAGGACATGTGGAAGCCGCCGATGAGGGCGGTCAGCGAGATCGCGTGCTCGACGGCGACGACGCGTCCGATCCGACGCCCCGCGGTTGCGCTGAAGGGGTCTCCGATCTCGGGGTCCGGCAGCCCACGGAGCTCCCGCGGCGACCGACGACCGAGGTTGTCGATCCAGTCGTAGGAGTACGGGGCGAGCCGGATCTGCACGATCCACGGCCAGATCTCCGCCGGCGATGCGCCGACCGAGACGCCTCGCCAGGCCTGGACCGCAGCGTCGGGCACGAGTGCGTCGCAGGGGTACTCCAGGGCGATCTCCGCGTCGGTGACGCCCCAGCGATCTCCGATCATCTCGGCAGGGTAACCGCTGCCTCACCCATCGCCGCTGCCTCACCCCATCGGCGCAGCGTCGGCCGCGAGGCCGGCGTGCTGCCGACGGCTCCGGCGCCGCGGCCGGGGCGGCTACGCTGACCCGCGGTGCACGACGGTTCGTGGACACGCCGCGGGCCTCGGCCGCTTCGAGGAGGGGCGTATCCGATGAACCCGGCGAACCCGGTGGACCTGGACGCCTCGGCGGTCGTGGCGGCCAGCAACGACTGGGTCTGGTATCCCGACGACGCCCAGGTGATCGACACCGCTGACTACCTGCTGGTCGACTGGCCGGCCTACCTCGCCAAGCCACCGGAGGTGCTGCGGGTGCGGTCCGCTCGTGCCAGCGCCGAGCTCCTCGACGAGATCGCCGCCCAGGCGCGCGCTTGGGGCGCGACCCGGGTCACGGTGTGGGTGCGCCTGGACGCACCGGCGAACCTGGCGCAGGAACTCCTCCGGCGCGGGGCCGAGGTCGGCGAGGATCTCGACGTACTGGCCCTCGATCTGAGTGCGGCGGCGCCGGCGTTGCCGGTCCCGGAGGCCGTCCGGCTGCGGTGGCAGCGGGACCTGGACACCGCCCGGGACGCGCACCGGGTCGCCCTGGCGGCGTTCGAGGAGGGCACGATGCCCGACCCGGGGCGGCTGAGGGTGCTGGCGGAGGCCGCCCGGGTGGACCTGGCCGCCGGTCGCGGCGGCACCGTGATCGCCTATCTGGACGGTGAGCCGGTGGCGTCCGCCGGTCTCACCATGGCGAGCGGCGTCGCTCGGCTGTGGGGCGGAGGAGTGATCCCCTCGGCTCGTGGCCGTGGCGCCTATCGGGCGACGCTCGCCGCCCGCCTCGGCTACGCACGTCGGTACGGCGCCACCATGGCCCTGGTCAAGGGGCGGGTGCTGACCTCGGGGCCGATCCTGCGCCGGGCCGGCTTCGCGGTCTTCGGCAAGGAGCTCTGCTACCGCCTGCCGGTGTGAGCATCGGTCCGCGAGACGCCGTTGGTCACACGGGATTCACCGACACGTCAGCCGGCGCACCGTCACCGTTGCCACAGCCGGCACAGCATGGAGACATGACCGCTCGATTCGAGCTCAGCATCTCGCCTGCCGGGGACCCGGCAGGCCTCGCCGTCGACGACGACCGGCTGCGCGTGCTGGTCGTCACCGAATCCTTCCTTCCCCAGATCAACGGCGTGACCAACTCGGTCCGTCGCGTGCTCGAGCATCTCCGCGCCACCGGGCATCTGGCCGAGCTGGTGGCGCCGACCGGCCCCACCACGTACGCCGGCTTCCGGGTGACCCGCGCCCGTGGCGCCAACCTGTGGTTCTACCGCGAGTTCCGACTCGGCATCGAGACCCGCCGGCGGCTGCGGCACGTGATGATCCGGTTCCGGCCCGACGTGGTCCACATCGCCTCGCCCGCCACCCTGGGCTACCAGGCCGCACGGGTCGCGGCCGAGCTCGGCATTCCGAGCGTGGCCATCTACCAGACGGATCTGGTCGGCTTCGCCGCCCGTTATCCGGTGGCCGGCGGGGTCGCGGCCGCGGCGGCGCTCACCCGCCGGATCCATCTCGGCGTGGATCGCACCCTGGCCCCCAGCACCGCGAGCCTCACCCAGCTCGATCGGCTGGGCGTGACCCGCACGGCGCTATGGCCGCGCGGGGTGGACGTCGAGACCTTCCACCCCTCCCGGATTGACCATCAGCTGCGCCACAGGCTCGCACCCGATGGCCGTCTCATCGTCGGCTACGTCGGCCGGCTCGCCGCGGAGAAGGAGCTGGAGCTGCTCGGCGAGCTCGACCGCGACGAGCGCTGCCAGGTGGTCCTGGTCGGCGGTGGCCCCGAGGAGCAGCGGCTGCGCTCCCGGCTGCCGCATGCGACGTTCCTCGGCGTCCTGCACGGTGAGGAGCTCGGCACCGCGTACGCCTCCTTCGACGTCTTCGTCCACACGGGTCGGCACGAGACGTTCTGCCAGTCGGCACAGGAGGCGCTCGCCTCCGGCGTGCCGGTGGTCGCGCCCCGGTCGGGTGGTCCGGTGGACCTCGTCCGCGACGGGGTGACCGGGTTCTTGTACCGGCCCGGCGACGCCTCCGCGTTGACGGCGTACGTCGACCGGCTGCGCCAGCATCCGGCGGAGCGGTACCGGATGGGCCGGTCCGCGCGGATGAGCGTCGCGCACAAGTCGTGGGCGGCGGTCAACGACGCGCTGATCGAGCACTACCGCGACGTGATCGCCGAACGGCGCTCCTGGCGGCGGGTCGGCTGAGCCCCCCACGGCTGGGCGGGGGACGGCGCGCCGGCGGGGGCGGACCGGCCCTTGGCTACCATGCCGCGGTGACCAACTCCGCCCGGGCCGATCCGTCGCTCGACACCGACGAGGTCCGCGCGGTGGTCGAGGGCCGGCTCGGCCGGCTCACCCTGGATCGCCCGCGGGCGATCAACGCCCTCACCCCGGCCATGGTCGGCGCCCTGCGGCGCCAGCTCTTGGCCTGGCGTGAGGACCCGGCCGTCGACGCGGTCTGGCTCGACGGTGCCGGCGATCGTGGTCTGTGTGCCGGCGGTGACATCAAGCGGGTGCGCGACCTGATCGTCGCGGGCGAGCTCGGCGAGCTGCGGGACTTCTGGGCCGAGGAGTATCTGCTCGACCGGCTCATCGCGCGCTACCCGAAGCCGGTCGTCGCGATCGCGCACGGCATGACCATGGGCGGCGGCCTGGGGCTCGCCGGCCACGCCAGCCACTGCGTGGTGACCGAGTCCACCCGGATCGCGATGCCGGAGGTGGCGATCGGTCTCGCCCCGGACGTCGCGGGGCTGTGGCTGCTCTCCCGGCTGCCGAGCGAGATCGGCACCCTGGCCGCGCTGAGCGGTCGACGGCTGGACGCGACCGAGTCCCTGGCCACCGGGCTGGCGCGCCACTTCGTGCCCGGCAACCGGATCGAGCGCACCCGGGCACGGCTGGCCGCCGCCGACCGGTTGGATGCGGTCCGGATCGCCGAGCTGCTCGCCGGGCCCGGCCCCGCATCGCCGGCGTCACCCGGACCGAGCGGGATGCTCGCCGACGCCGACCTGGTCGCGCGCACCTTCGCCGGCGCGGACCTGAGGGCGATCCTCGGCCGGCTGCGCGCGCTGACCGAGCGGGACGACGTACCCACCTGGGCGGCGGAGGCGTACGCCGCGATCAGTGCGGGATCACCGACCGCGCTCGCGGTCACCCTGGCGGGCCTGCGCCGCGCGGAGACGATGTCGGCGCCGGAGGAGTGCTGGATCCAGGACCTCCGGGTGTGCCAGCACTTCGCCCGCGGTCACGACCTGAGCGAGGGGATCAGGGCGCAGGTGGTCGACAAGGACCGCAACCCCCGTTGGCGGCCGGCCCGACCGGACGAGGTCACCCGGGACGCCGTGCTCGAGTACTTCGCGCCGATCGGACCGGACCTCAGCTTCGAGTGACGCGTCCGGGCCGGCTCGGGGACTGGCCCGGCGACTGACCCAAGGACCGACTCGGCGGTCTTAGGGACCGATTCGGCGGTTCCAAGGACCAACTCGGCGGTTCTACGGAACTATTCGACGAGGGTGGCCGCCTCCTCCAGGGTGTCGACCAGGTGCACCTGGTCCTGCATCGGGCGGTCCCGCGCCAGCGCGCGCAGCAGTGGCCAGACGGGCAGCTCGCGGGTCCAGTGCTCGATGCCGACCAGGATCATCGGCGCCAGCGCGGAGGCGTCGGCGTAGTAGTTCTCGCAGGCGTCCTGGAAGACCTCCTGCACGGTGCCGCCGGCCCCGGGGAGGAAGACGATGCCGGCGTCGCAGACCTGGAGCAGGATCGCCTCCCGGGTGGCGTTGCGGAAGAACTTGGCGATGGCGCCGGCGAAGACGTTCGGGGGCTCGTGCCCGTAGTGCCAGGTCGGGATCCCCAGGGAGCGGTCCACCGCGCCGGGCCCCGTCGCACGCACCCGCATCGCCACCTGCACCCAGGCCGGGATCGAGGGCCGGAAGGACGGTACGGCGGCCAGCGTGGTCAGCGCGTGGTCCAGGTCGCCCGGACGGTCGGCGAGCCAGGCGCCCAGGTTGGCCGCCTCCATCGCGCCGGGGCCACCCCCGGTGGCGACCACGTGGGTGCGACCGAGCAGCGACCCCAGCCGGGCGGCTTGGGCGTAGCCGTCCTCGCCACGAGCCAGGGCGTGTCCGCCCATCACCCCGACCACCCCCGTCCCGGCGCGGCGGCGGATCGCCAACCAGTCGGCGAGCGCCTCGTCGATGGCATGGTCGTGCAGGGTGCGGGCGAGCTCGTCGTCGCTGCGCTCGGAGGCCTGCGACCAGGCGTAGGCGCGGGCGTCGAGGGAGTGGGGATAGGCCGGGTCGTCGTACAGCTCCTCGGCGGTGTAGAGGGCGGTGCGGTAGGGGTCCACCGGCACCTTCTCGATCCGGGGCAGCACCAGCGCGCCGGCCTGCTCGGCCCGGGCGGCGTCGCCGGCGGCGAACGTACAGCCCAGGAAGGTGGCGCCGGTCAGCCGCACCCGGTCGAGCACGGCGCCGTAGGTGCGCAGGTCGAGTCCGTGCAGCCGCCAGCCGCGCAGGTCGCTCGCGCCGTGGGCGATCCTGGCGTCCAGCTCGGCGAGGGAGTCGATGACGACGATGCGGCCGCGGCGACGCTTCACGCCGACAACCTAGCCACGCGAGAACGCGTGCGCCATCAGCTCGGCGAACAGCTCCTGCTCGTCCAGGTCGAGTCCGCGGCCACGGAACCAACGACACATGGTCGCGCAGTCGCGCAGGAGATAGTCGAAGCCGGACGGATTGCCGACCAGGTCGACCGTCTGCGGCAGGTCGATGATCACCAGCCGGTCGCCGGCGGCGAGCACGTTGTACGGCGACAGGTCGCCGTGCACCAGCCCGGCCTGCACCATCGTGGCCAGCGCGTCTCGCAGCTGCTCGGCGTAGCCGTCGAGCAACTCCGGATCCGGGCGGGTCTGGGCGAGCCGGGGCGCCGTCTGGCGCCCGTCCTCGTCGAGCATGGTGATCCACTCCATCAGGATCTCGGTGCCGTCGATCTGCACCGGGTAGGGCACCGGCAGCCCGAGTCGGTGGCAGCGCACCAGGGCGTCCCACTCGGCGCTCGCCCACTCGTACCGGGCCACCTCCCGCCCCCAGGTCGACCCGCGCCTGACCGCGCGGGCGTCGCGCGAGCGCTTGGTGCCGCGTCCCTCGGTGTAGCTCGCGGCGCGGTGGAAGTCGCGGTGCTCGCCGCTGCGGTAGCGCTTGGCGACCATCACCACCGAGGCGGCCGGGTCGCGCGGATCGGTGCGGTCGAGCAGGAAGGCGTCGGCCTCCTTGCCGCTCTTCAAGACACCGAGGTCGGTGTCGATGGCGCCCTGCGAGGTCACCACCCAGTCCGGGCGGGGCTCGGGGCCGCGGCACAGCGGCTCGACGTCGAGCCAGGTGGACCAGCGCTGGCCGTCGGCCAGGGCGTCGTAGGCGGTGTAGTCGAAGACGAACGCGGGGTCGATCCCGGCGACGCGATCAGGTGAGGAGGGCTCCTCGGTCATGGTGGCTCCAACGATGAGAGGGACGGTCTGCGGACAGGCCAGGGACAGTGATCGACATGGCACTGCTCCTCTCATCTGCTCCCGCCTACGGGAGACTCACGGCGATGCGGCGCCGACAAGCATCCGGCGTGCTTCCCACGCCCGCAACCGATTTTCTCCTCGGCGATCCACCCGGTTCGGGTCCAGGCGAGGGATCGGTCGCGGCGAGCTCAGCCCAGCAGCGGGGCCATCGCCCGGGCGACCAGGCTCTGCCGGCCGGTGCGATGCTCCTCCGCGTCGGCCAGCGAGGTCGCGGTCAGTCCGGCGTTCACCCCGAGCCAGCGCAGCGGCTCCGGCTCCCAGGCCGGCGAGCGATGGCCCACCCACGGCAGCGCGGTCAGCTCGGTCTCGGCGCCCAGGATCAGGTCGCGCAGCGTCCGGCCGGCCAGGTTCGTGGTCGAGACGCCGTCACCGACGTACCCACCGGCGCTGGCCAGCCCGGTCTCGGGGGAGTGCTCCACCGAGGCGCACCAGTCTCGCGAGATGCCGAGCACGCCGCCCCAACGATGGGTGACCCGGTGCCCGCGAAGCACCGGGAACATCTCCACCAGGCTCGCCCACAGCCGCCGGTGGGTGGCCAGGCCGTCGCCGGGCAGCCGGTCGGTCCGGGACCCGAAGCCGTACGGCGCCCCACGACCCCCGAAGACCAGCCTGTCGTCGGCGGTGCGCTGCCCGTAGACGATCAGGTGACGATGGTCGGAGAAGGTCTCCCGCTCGGCCAATCCGATCTCGCGCCAGACCCGCTCGCCCAGCGGCTCGGTGGCGATGATCAGCGACCACACCGGGATCACCGCCCGGTGCAGTGAGGCCGGCCGGCGCAGGTCCGGGGTGTAGCCCTCGGTCGCGCGCACCACCGTCTGGGCGCGCACCGTCCCCCGCTCGGTGCGCACCAGGTGCGGCTCGATCCCGGTCACCCGGGTCTGCTCGAGGATCCGGCCGCCGCGGGCCTCCACCGCCCGGGCCAGCCCACGGGCCAGCTTCGCCGGGTGGATCGCGGCACAGTCGGGGGTGTAGGTGCCGCCCAGGGTGCCGGCGGCGGCCAGTCGCGCCCGGGCCGCGTCGGCGTCCAGCAGCACCGGTGCGGTCAGGCCCCACGCCCGGGCATGCTCGGCCTCGTGCTCGGCGCGCGCCAGCTGGGCCGCCGTGCGCGCCAGCACCACCGTGCCGCCCTTGACGATGTCGGCCTCGATGCCCTCGTCCGCGGCCGCGCGGATCACCTCGTCCACGCTGTGCCGCATGGCGGCCTGCTGGGCCAGGGCGCCCTCGCGACCGCCGAGCTCGGCCAGCGACTCCAGCGAGGCGGGGAAGAGGGCCGAACACCAGCCGCCGTTGCGTCCGGAGGCGCCGAACCCGGCCACCTCGGCCTCCAGCACCACCACCCGCAGGTCCGGTCGTTCGGCCAGCAGGTAGTACGCCGTCCACAGCCCGGTGTAGCCGGCCCCGACGATCGCCACGTCGGCGGTCGTCTCGCCGTCCAACCCCGGCCGGGGGGTCCAGGACTCTCCCGCGGTGGCGTGCCACAGCGACGTCTCGGCGTACGGCCGCCGGTGCGCGTCGTATGCCCGGCCGCTCACCGCACACCCCAGGAGTAGGTCTGCTTGCGCAGCGAGAGGTACATGAACGTCTCGGTCTCGCGGACCCCGTCGATGCCGCGGATCTTGCCGGAGACCAGCTCCAGCAGCGCCTCGTCGCTCTCGGCCACCACCTCGACCAACAGGTCGTGGGTGCCGGCGGTGATCACCACGTAGTCCACCTCGTCCAGCTCGGCGAGCGCGTCGGCGACCGGCTCGATCCGACCGCTCACCTTGACGCCGATCATCGCCTGCCGGGCGAAGCCGAGCTCGAGCGGATCGGTGACGGCGACCACCTGCATGATGCCGCTCTCCACCAGGCGCTGCACGCGCTGTCGTACGGCGGCCTCGGAGAGCCCCACCTCCTTGCCGATCGCCGCATAGGAACGTCGACCGTCCTGCTGGAGTTGCGCGATGATCTGCTTGTTGGACTCGTCGAGAGTGCGTAACGACTGGGTGCGGGTCATGGGCCAAGTCAACCGCCTCGGCGGCCGCAACGGAAGGCCGACACATGCGGAAGCAGGCTTGAGCGCGCCATTTTTCAAGCGATTTCGTTGCAAACGCGTTAATGATCCACCGGATCCCTTGTTGCGCGCGGATCTTCATGACACGATCCACGGCAGCAAAGGACGGACTGCTCGCCTCGGGCGGGCCGCGAAGGGAGTCGGATGAGGATCCAGCCGACACCGCGCCGGGGACCCATCTCCCGGCGAGGGCTGCTCACCGGAACAGGTGGGGTGGCGTTTCTCGGGGTGAGCGCGGCGGTGCTGCCGCTGTTCTCCACGCCGAACAAGCACCAGAACCCGGCCACCTGCCGGGCCACCGACCGCTCGGCGACCGACAAGAGGCTGGTGGTCAGCAACTGGCCGCTGTACATCGACGAGGACGATCCGAAGCACGACTACGTCTCCACGCTCACCCGGTTCGAGCGACACTTCGGCGTCGACGTCACCTACAACGCGGACGTCAACGACAACGTGCAGTTCTTCTCCAAGGTGGTCAACCAGCTCGGCTCGTGCTCCTCGACCGGCCGGGACATGTTCATGCTCACCGACTGGATGGCCGCCCGGATGATCCAGATGGGCTGGATCCAGCCCATGGAGGCGGCCCATGTGCCGAACCTGCACAACAACATCATCTCCTCGCTCCGCGCTCCCGACTGGGACCCGAAGCGGCAGTACTCGGCGCCATGGCAGGCGGGCTTCACCGGCATCGGCTACAACGACAAGTACCTGGACAACCCACCGCGCACGATCAAGGAGCTGTTCACCCGCTCCGACCTGCACGGCAAGATCAGCGTGATGACCGAGATGCGCGACACCATGGGGCTGGTCATGCTCGCGCTGGGCTACGACCCGGCCAAGTTCACCCAGGCCCAGTGGGAGGAGTCGATCGCCTTCCTGGAGAAGGCGAAGAGCAGCGGTCAGATCCGGGCCTTCCAGGGGCAGGAGTACACCGACGACCTGACCTCGGGCAATGTGCTGGCCTGCATGGCGTGGTCCGGTGACATGGCCGCCTCCTCCGACCCGCACTCCAAGTTCATGGTGCCGGAGGAGGGGATGATGATCTGGTCGGACAACATGCTGATCCCGAACATGACCAGTCATCAGCGGATCGCCGAGGAATGGGTCAACTGGTACTACCGGCCCGAGATAGCCGCCTACCTCGCCAACTACAACTGGTACGTCAGCCCGGTGCAGGGAACGCAGAAGTACGCCCGGAAGATCGATCCGGAGGCGGCGGAGAACCCGCTGATCTTCCCCGACGAGGAGTACCTCAAGCAGACCCACCAGTTCATGGCGCTGGAGGAGTACCAGATCCGCAACTACGAAGGGGACTTTTCCGATGTCTCAGGCGTCTGAGGGCCGCGATCTGCGCCTGACCCAGGTGGAGAAGCAGTTCGCCGCGTTCACTGCAGTTCACCCGCTGGACCTGGTGGTCCCGCAGGGCACGTTCTTCGCGCTCCTCGGCCCGTCCGGCTGTGGGAAGACCACCACCCTGCGGATGGTCGCCGGGCTGGAGACCCCGACCGCCGGCACGATCTCGATCGGCGACGCCGAGATCACCTACGAGAAGCCCTACAAGCGGCCGGTCAACACCGTCTTCCAGAACTACGCGTTGTTCCCGCATCTCACCATCGTGGACAACGTCGCCTTCGGGCTGAAGCGACGCGGGGTCAGGGACACCCGCAAACAGGTCGCGGACATGCTCGAGCTGGTCGAGCTGACCACCCAGGCCACCAAGAAGCCGGCCCAGCTCTCCGGTGGTCAGCAGCAGCGGGTGGCGCTCGCCCGGGCGCTGATCAACCACCCCGAGGTGCTGCTGCTCGACGAGCCGCTGGGTGCGCTCGACCTCAAGCTGCGCCGCGCGATGCAGCTGGAGCTCAAGCGGATCCAGATCGAGGTCGGCCTCACCTTCGTGCACGTCACCCACGATCAGGAGGAGGCCATGACGATGGCCGACACCATCGCGGTGATGAACGCCGGCCGGGTGGAGCAGATGGGCTCGCCCGCCGAACTGTACGAGAACCCCCAGACCACCTTCGTGGCGAACTTCCTGGGCCAGTCCAACCTGATCGCGGGCGCCGTCCAGGAGACGGGCAACGGGGTGGTGCGCGTCGACATGCACGGCACCGCCGTCTCGATCCCGGCCGAGCGGGCGCACGTCAACGCCGGCAAGGCCTGGGTCGGGATCCGCCCCGAGAAGGTGCTCATCGCGCCCGCCGGCGAGCCGATCGACGCACCCGGCAACCACATGAGGGGCGCGGTCATCGTCGACACCAGCTTCATCGGGGTCAGCACCCAGTACGTCGTACGGATGCCGTGGGGGCAGGAGCTGACCGTCTTCGAGCAGAACACCGGTGCCCGGGGTGTGATGGCGCCCGGCACCACCGTCGACGTCTCCTGGCGCCCGGAGTTCGCCTTCCTGCTCGACGCGAACCAGGACGTGAACGCCGGCACCGAGGAGGAGTGATGTTCACAAAGAGGTGGTTGCCGTACTGGCTCATCCTCCCGGCGGCGATCTGGCTCGGTCTCTTCTTCGTCGTACCGTTCTACTCGCTGGTCGCCAGCAGTCTCTTCGACCCGCACGGGTCGGTGCTGACCGGCTACCAGGTCACCTTCCACTTCGACAACTTCGTCGACGTGGTGCAGAAGTACTGGCCGCACATGTGGCGGGCGATGTGGTGGGCGGTGGTGGCGACGCTGCTGTGCCTGGTGCTCGGCTACGTCCTCGCCTACGCGATCGCGTTCAAGACCGGCCGGTGGAAGAACCTCGTGCTCATCATGGTGGTCGCGCCGTTCTTCACCAGCTTCCTGATCCGCACCTACGCCTGGAAGCTGATCCTGGCCGACAAGGGCTGGGTGGTGCACGCGCTGCAGTCGGTGCACATCCTGGGAGCCGACGGCCGGATCATCCAGACCCCGGTGGCCGCCATCGCCGGTCTGACCTACAACTTCCTGCCGTTCGCGATCCTGCCGCTCTACACCAGCATCGAGAAGCTGGACCGGCGACTGATCGAGGCGGCCGGCGACCTGTACGCCAACCCGATGAAGACGTTCTGGAAGGTCACCTTCCCGCTGACCCTGCCCGGGATCGTCGGTGCCACGCTGCTGACCTTCATCCCGGCGGTCGGCGACTACATCAACGCCGAGCTGCTCGGCAGCACCAACGACCGGGTGGTCGGCCAGGACATCCAGAGCCTGTTCACCACCACCGGCGACTACGCCTCGGCCGGTGCGCTCTCGGTGATCTTGATGCTCGTCATCCTGGTGATGACCCTGGCCTATGTCCGCAAGGCGGGGACGGAGGAACTGCTGTGACCCCGATGACCCCGACCAGCCCGACCAGCCCGACGACGCCGAGCGGCACCACCCCGCCTCAGGCCGGTCGTCCGGTGAGCCTGACCGCCGGCGCCGAGGTGGCGCGAGCGATGTGCGGGATCGCGACGTTGGGGCTCTTCCTGGGCGTCTTCGGCGCCGCGATGTATCGCTACAGCCACGAGAACACCGGTTGGAACATGTCCGGGCCGATCTTCGGCTTCTTCGAGATCGCCCTCGCGGTGACGATGGCGTTCTCGATCTACGGCATCCGGGTGGCCAGCCGGACCCTGGCCGAGGACGCGCGCAGCCGTGACCAGTTGGCCGGTCTGGGTCTGGTCGCGGCGGTGGTGTCGCTGATCGTGATGGCCCGGCTGTTCGCCGCCGACCACACCGTGCCCGGGCTGGTCGCACTGGTGTGGGCCGTGCTCGCGGTGGCGTGCGTCGCGGCGGTGTCCACCCGCGCCGCCAACGAGTGGATGCAGTCGCGCTCCCCGATCCTCAACGTCGGACGCTGGATCCAGGGCAACGTGGTCGCCTTCGTCGGCGTCGGGGTGATGCTGTTCCTCTACATCCCGAACATGGTCGTCGCGGCGATGAGCTTCAACTACGAGACCGGGAAGCACACCGTCTACCAGTGGTACAGCTTCACCTGGAGCAACTGGACCAACGTCTGCAAGCCGCAGGGGATGTGCGACTCGCTGGTCACCAGCCTGTGGATCGGCGTGGTCGCCACCCTGATCGCCACCGTGATCGGGACCCTCGCGGCGTTCGCGCTGGTGCGTCATCGGTTCCTCGGGCGCAGCTCGTCGAACATCGTGCTGTTCCTGCCGATGGCGACCCCGGAGATCGTGATGGGCTCCTCGCTGCTGGCGCTCTTCGTCGCGCTGCGCCTGGGCGGCCACCTCGGCCACACCACCATCATCATCGCGCACGTGATGTTCTGCCTGTCCTACGTCGTGATGACGGTCAAGGCCCGCCTCGCCGGCATGGACCGCACCCTGGAGCAGGCCGCGATGGACCTCTACGCCACCGAGGTGCAGACCTTCTGGAAGGTCACCTTCCCGCTGGTCTTCCCCGGCATCCTGTCGGCATCGCTGCTGAGCTTCTCGCTCTCCTTCGACGACTACATCGTCACCAACCTCAACGCCGGCACCACCACCACGTTCCCGATGTACGTCTGGGGCGCGGCTCAGCGCGGGCTCCCCATGCAGGTCAACGTGGTCGGGACGTTCATGTTCCTGCTGGCCATCGTCCTGGTCGTCACCGCCGACCTGGTCGGCCGCCGCCGGGCGCGCAGCGCCTGAGCGCCCGCCGGCCCCTCGCCTCATCACCCCGTCACTCCACCCAAGGAACCGAACCGATATCCATGCTGCATCCCACCCTGGCCGACGCGAAGACCAAGGTTGCCTGGCTCGACGACCCGGACCGTCCCACCCGCACCGCTCCACTGGTCGATGACATCGAGGCGGATCTCGCCGTCGTCGGCGGTGGCTACACCGGTCTGTGGACCGCGTTGTTGGCCGCCGAGGCCGGCCGCTCCGTGGTGCTGGTGGAGCAGGAGGGCTGCGGGGACGGCGCGAGCGGTCGCAACGGTGGCTTCGTCAGCGCCTCGCTGACCCACGGCTTCGGCAACGGCCTGGCGCGCTGGCCCGACGAGCTCGACCGGCTCGACGAGCTGGGCGCGCAGAATCTGCGCGAGATGGGTGAGACGATCGCCAGGCTCGGCATCGACTGCGACTTCCATCTCGCCGGCGAGCTCTCCATCGCGGCCACCCGGTCCGACCTGGAGGGGCTGCGCGAGGAGTACGAGGAGATGAGGGCGCGCGGCCGGGACGTGCGCTGGCTCGAGCCGTCCGAGATCGGCGCGCGCAGCGAGAGCTTCCTCGGCGGCGTGCTGGAGCCGAACGCAGCCCTGGTGGAGCCGGCCAGGCTGGCCTGGGGACTGCGCCAGGCCTGTCTGGACGCAGGCGTGCGCCTCTATGAGTCCACCCCCGTGCACACGCTGAGCGACACCGGCCAGCGCGTCGTACTCTCCACGCCGCAGGGAAGCGTCAGCGCCGACAAGGTGGCGTTGGGCAGCAACGCCTGGGCCCCGCTGGTCAAGGGCCCAGGCAGCCGGATCGTGCCGGTCTACGACTATGTGCTGATGAGCGAGCCGCTGACCGACGAGCAGTGGGAGGCGCTGGGCTGGCACGACGGGTACGGTCTGGCCGACGCCTCGCCGCTGTTCGTCTACTACCGGCTGACCAGGGACCGACGGATCCTGTGGGGCGGCTACGACGCCGTCTATCACTTCGGCGGCCGCACCGGACGTGACCTGGAGGTCGAGCCGACCACGCACGAGCGGCTCGCGCAGATCTTCCGCGCCCGGTTCCCCCAGGTCGCTGAGCTGCGCTGGGAGTACCGCTGGGCGGGCGTGATCGACACCTGCAGCCGGTTCTCCGCGTTCTTCGGCACCGCGCACCAGGGCAAGGTCGCCTACGCGCTCGGTTACACCGGGCTCGGCGTGGGGGCGACCCGGTTCGGCGCCCAGGTGATGCTCGACCTGCTCTCCGGTGCCCAGACGCCGCGCACCAGACTGGAGATGGTGCGCACCAAGCCGCTGCCGTTCCCACCCGAGCCGATCCGGTGGGCGGGCATCAACCTCACCCGGCGCGCGATGGCCAAGGAGGCGGCCACCGGCCGCCACGGTCCCTGGCTCCGCCTCCTCGACAAACTGGGCCTGGGCTTCGACTCCTGAGACTCCTGAGGTCCCCCCACGGCGAGCAGAGCCAAATGGTCGCCCTGGGGGCGGCGAGCAGAGCCAGGTGGTCAACCTGTGGCTCAGAGGATGAAGCTCCTCGACCCCGCGCTCGCCCGCGCGGCAAGGGCCGCTCTCCGCAGTCGTACGTCGACATCCTGTGAACGACCGAAGACGTTGGCCCTGGTGAACACCTCGATGAGGTACCGGAAGTCGCGCTCGATCCAGGCCCGCCGGTCCTCGTCATGCTCCACGTCGGCGTCACTGGAGTGGAACCTCTCCCCGTCGTACTCGGCGGCGAAGAGCCACTCCCGGAGCCCCATGTCGAGTCGCGCGACCTCGACGCCGTCGACCTGGAGCGAGATCTGGAGCTCTGGAGGTGGCAGGCCTATGTCCAGCCAACGGTTGTAGAGGGCGGCTTCGCCCATCGACTCCAGTCTGGCGTCGACGCGCGGGACCGCGATCCTCAGGCCCACCACGCCTCGCGCACCCTTGAACTCGGGAACACGCGCCAGCAGCGCTTCCTTGTCGAAGGCACCGGTGGCCAGCAGGTTGCTCATTCCCCAGACCCGCATGTCCATCGTCGGTTCGAGGCGGCCGAGGTCGAGCGCCGTACGCAGCTCCGTCGTCAGGACAAGGCCGTTGAGCTCGCGCAGGTCGCCGTCGCGAATGGCTCGCTCCCCGCTGACCAGGATCGGACCGGTGAGACGGCGCTTGCCGCTGGGACGGAAGCACGAGATCGACGGCATCGCGAGGTGCTCGTTGGGCGCGAGCGCACTCGACCCGGTGTAGATCCACGCGGCCGTCCGGTCGCAGATGAAGGAATCGGGGGCGAGGACCGAGGAGAGCGCACGACAGCGCAGGTCGATCGAGTCGGGCACCTCCGCCGCGACATAGACCGAGTGGAGCACGCGACGTACGGCGCCGCCGGCGATCAGCCGCTTGAGTCTGGCTGGAGTGATCCCGTGGTCGGCCGCCTGAGTGCGGGTGAATGGCTCCTCGCAAGGCAGGCCGAGCCCCAGGTCGGCCAGTGAGGGGAGCGCCGGTGGTGAGAGTGAAGGTGACATGCCGCGTGGTCTGCCCACCGGAACCGGTGGGCAGA
>NZ_JASGET010000063.1:0-27703 GCF_047606145.1 Nocardioides sp.
TCAAGCCGCGCGCAAGGACGGCCGGTTCCGGGTGCCGCCGGTCGGTCGGGCCGGCCGGCCGTTGCGCCGCTGGTGGCGCGCCCGGCGGCGTCCCTGACCGGTCGGGGACGTGTCAGTTGTCACAGACACGTCGGTGTTAACGAGCGGTAACCTCCAAAGACCGCTATCGCTCGACCAAGGAGTGCGCCGTGGCTCGTCTCGCCCAGACCGAATCCCTGACCGACGTCCAGGAAGAGATCCTCAAGACCGTTCATGCGTTCGTCGAGGAGCGGATCATTCCGTGTGCTCAGGAGTTGGAGCACTCCGACACCTATCCGACCGAGATCGTCGAGGGGCTCAAGGAGTTGGGCATCTTCGGGATCACGATCCCGGAGGAGTACGGCGGCCTGGGGGAGTCGCTGCTGACCTATGCGTTGTGTGTGGAGGAGATCGCGCGCGGCTGGATGAGCGTCTCGGGGGTGATCAACACCCACTTCATCGTGGCGCACATGCTCATCCAGCACGGCACGCCGGCGCAGAAGCAGAAGTACCTCCCCCTGATGGCGACCGGTGAGATCCGCGGTGCGTTCTCGATGTCGGAGCCGGGTCTGGGCTCGGACGTGAGTGCGGTGGCGACGAAGGCCGTGGTCTCGACGCGCTCGACCGACGGGACGCCGGAGTCGTACGAGATCACCGGGAACAAGATGTGGCTGACCAACGGTGGCTCCTCGACGTTGGTGGCGGTGTTGACGAAGACCGACGAGGGCGCGGAGTCGGTCTACGGCAACATGACGACGTTCCTGGTGGAGAAGACTCCCGGGTTCGGGGAGGTCGCGCCGGGGATCACGGTGCCGGGCAAGATCGACAAGATGGGCTACAAGGGCATCGACACCACCGAGATGGTCTTCGACCACCACCAGATCTCGGCCGACCAGATCCTGGGTGGGGTCCCGGGCAAGGGCTTCTTCCAGATGATGGACGGGGTCGAGGTCGGCCGGGTCAACGTGGCGGCGCGGGCGTGCGGGCTGGCGATCCGCGGCTTCGAGCTCGGGGTGGCCTATGCCCAGCAGCGGCACACGTTCGGCAAGCCGATCGCGCAGCACCAGGCGATCCTGTTCCGGATCGCGGAGATGGCGACCAAGGTGGAGACCAGCCACACGATGATGGTGCGTGCGGCCCGGTTGAAGGACACCGGGAAGCGGATGGATGTGGAGGCCGGGATGGCGAAGATGGTCGCCAGCGAGTACGCCAACGAGGTGGTGGAGGACTCCTTCCGCATCCATGGGGGATACGGATATTCCAAGGAGTACGAGATCGAGCGATTGATGCGTGAGGTCAAGTTCATGCTGATCGGGGAGGGCACCTCCGACATCCAGAAGATGATCATCGGCCGCGCCATGCTCAAGGAGTACGCCGCCCGATGAACCACCCCACTCGTTTCTTCGTCTCCTCCGCTGCGCTCCTCCGCCGAACAATCGACCGGGGACCTCGATGAATTCGAAGACCGACGGTGGCCGCTTCTTCGAGGACTTCGCCCTCGGTCAGGTGATCGAGCACGCGACGCCTCGTACCGTGACGGAGGGCGACCGGGCGCTCTACGGGGCGATCTACCCCAGTCGGTTCGTGGTGCCCTCCAGCGCCGCGTTCGCCGCGGCCGTCGGTCTGCCCGGCCACCCGGTGGAGGACCTGGTCGCCTTCCACATCGCCTTCGGCAAGACGGTGCCCGACATCTCGCTCAACGCGCGCGCCAACCTCGGCTACGCCGAGTGCCGGTTCCACACCCCGGTGCGGTCCGGTGACACGTTGAGCGCGCGCTCGGAGGTGATCGGGCTCAAGGAGAACTCCAGCGGCAGGACCGGCGTGGTCTACGTCCGCTCGACCGCGACGAACCAACACGGCGAGGTGGCGGTGGACTGGGCCCGCTGGGTGATGGTGCACAAGCGCGACCGGACCGCGCCGTCCCCGAGGACCGTGCTGCCCGAGCTGGCCCCGGCGGTGGCAGCGGCGGACCTGGTGATCCCGGCCGAACTCGACTTCACCGACTACGACCTCGGCGCGGCCGGGGAGCCGTATCGGCTCGGCGACTACTCGGTCGGAGAGCGGATCGATCACGTCGACGGCGTGACGATCACCGACCCCGAGCACATGATGGCGACCCGGCTGTGGCAGAACACCGCGAAGGTGCACTTCAACATCGAGGCTCGGCCCGACGCGCGCCGGCTGGTGTACGGCGGCCACGTGATCTCGCTGGCCCGGGCGCTGTCGTTCAACGGGCTCGCCAACGCCGCCATGATCGTCGCGATCAACGCCGGCACGCACGTGGCGCCGGCCTTCGCCGGCGACACCGTCTATGCCTGGTCGGAGGTCCTCGACGTGACCGAGCTCGACGCGCCGGGCGTCGGTGCCATCCGGCTGCGCCTGGTCGCGACCAGGGGCCGGGACGAGTCGATGACGCTGCGCGGAGCGGACGGGCAGCACGCCGACGGCGTCCTGCTCGACCTCGACTACTGGGCACTGATGCCGCGCTGAGCGGCTGACGAGGAGGCCACTGATGGGACACCTGTACCTGGTCCGGCACGGCGCCACCGAGTGGAGCGAGTCGGGCCGGCACACCTCGGTCACCGACCTGCCGCTGTTGCCGGCGGGGGAGCAGGCGGCCCGTGCGCTGGCGCCCCGACTCGCCGGCCACGACTTCGCCGTCGTGCTGACCTCGCCGCGCCGACGGGCCCGGCACACCGCGGAGCTGGCCGGGTTCCCGGACGCGGTCGTCGACGAGGACCTGGTCGAGTGGTGCTACGGCGACTACGAGGGTGTGACGACCGAGGAGATCCATCGCACCGACCCCGGTTGGACGATCTGGACCGGGTCGACCCCGGGCGGTGAGACGGCCGCCGAGGTCGCCACCCGACTGGACCGGGTGGCGACCGCGGCCCGGGCGCGCCCCGGCGACACCCTGGTCTTCGCGCACGGGCACTGCCTGCGCGCGCTGGCGGCACGGTGGCTCGGGCTGCCGGTGGCCGAGGGCCGGATCTTCGGTCTGGACACCGGCACGCTCTCGGTGCTCGCCGACGATCGGGGCCAGCCGATCGTGCAGCGCTGGAACTCCTGAGCGCCCCCGAGCCGGGGGTCGCCGAGGGTTGACGCGGCTGGGCCCAGCCCGCACCGTTGAGCCATGGCGCTGCTCGCAGGCTGTCCGCGGTGCACGGCGTCGGTGACCGCCGCCGGTGACGGCTGGTCCTGCCCCGAGCACGGTGGCATCCGTCCGGTGTGGCGACCGGACCGGTCGGCGTACGACGCCTTCGTCGAGCACCTCGGTCTGGCCGACGGCTTCCCGACCTACCTGCCGTGGCCGTTGGCGTCGGACTGGTGGGTCGCCGACTTCGGCGTGGTCGCCGCCGGCCCGGGCGACGACCACGCGACGGGCGAGCTCGAGCGCCCGATCGAGGGTCAGACGGGTAGCCAGACGGGGAGCCAGGCCTGGGCGACGCTGACGGCCGTCGCCGGAACCAGCCTCGAGGACGGTGACGTCGAGGTCCTCATCGTCACCGAGGAGGCCGGCGTCGGGCTCGGCTCGAGATGCGCCCGGGTCCTCGGCTCCACACCGGGCCCGGAGCTCGGCAGGCCGGCGGCCTGGATCCGGGTCGGTGGCCAGCAGGTCCCGCTGTGGACCGTCGGACTGTGGCAGCAGGACGGCCCGGGTGGCCCAGGTGGTCAGGAGGGCGAGGAGTGGGATCGCTCGGTGCTGGTCGGCGAGGTCGAAGGCCGTTGGCTGTGGCTGGTCTTCCGGCCGGCGTCGGCGATGCTGATGCTCGGCCCGGAGTGGGCGCTGCGTGACGTCTCGGGCCTGGGCATGTCGCTGGTGGAGCTGCCCTTCGGCGGCGGCAACGGCGGCTGGTGAGTCGGGCGGCCGGCGAGGCGGGCGCCGGGCGCGGTGGGCACTACGATTCCGGAGTGCGCATCGACCTCCACACCCACTCGCGGGTCAGTGACGGCACGGACTCGCCGACCGAGTTGATGCGCGCCGCCCGGGAGGCGGGGCTGGACGTGATAGCGCTCACCGACCACGACACCTCCGCCGGTTGGGCCGAGGCGGTCCCGGCCGCGCGCCGCTACGGCGTGGAACTGGTCCGCGGGATGGAGATCAGCACCGAGCACGCCGGCCGCGGCGTACATCTGCTGGCCTATCTGCCCGATCCCACGTATCCGCCGCTGGTCGAGGAGCTGGCCAGGATCCTGGAGGGCCGGGACCGGCGCCTGCCGGCGATGATCGAGCGGCTGCGGCGGCTCGGCGTCGAGATCACCGAGGACGACGTCCATGCCGTCTCCGGCGACGCCGCCGCATCGGGCCGGCCGCACGTCGCCGACGCGCTGGTGGCCAAGGGGGTGGTGGCGAGCCGGGACGAGGCCTTCGAGACCTACCTGTCCGCCGGCCGCCCCGGATACGTCTCGCGGTACGCGGCGCCGCTGGTGGACACCATCGAGACGGTGGTGGCGGCCGGCGGGGTGGCGGTGATCGCGCATCCGTGGGGACGCAGCAGCCGGCAGTGGCCCGGTCCGGTGGAGCTCGAGGCGTTCGTGGCCGCCGGGTTGAGCGGACTCGAGGTCGACCATCAGGATCACTCGCCGCGCTCTCGCGACCGGCTGCGGGCGCTCGCCCGCGACTTCGACCTCGTGGTCACCGGCGCCAGCGACTACCACGGTGCCGGGAAGGTCGGACACGACCTGGGGGTCAACACCACCGACGAGGCCGAATATCACCGCCTGCTCGAGCGGGCGGCGGCGTCGGCGGCCGTCTCCCGGCGGCACCCGCCGACCGTGGTGAAGGGGCAGGCGTGATCTCGCTGTTCGTCTCGGCGTTCGTGACCCTGTTCGTGATCATGGACCCGGTCGGCACCATCCCGATCTTCCTCTCGCTGACGGCCGGCCGCTCGTCGGCCACCCAGCGGCGGGCGGCCTGGCAGGCGGTGCTGGTGTCGTTCTTCGTGATCTCGGTCTTCGCCGTCTTCGGTCAGGGGATCCTGCACTACCTGGGGATCTCGTTGGCCGCATTGCAGTGCGCCGGTGGGCTGCTGCTCCTGCTGGTGGCCCTCGAGCTGCTCACCGACAACGAGGAGACCCCCGTCGGGCAGGCCGGCACCAACATCGCGCTGGTGCCGCTGGGCACCCCGCTGCTGGCCGGGCCGGGGGCCATCGTGGCGACCATGGTCTACGCCCGCCAGGCGGACGGCGTCGGGGATGTGCTGGCGCTCGGACTCGCCATCCTCGCCGTCCACCTCACGCTGTGGCTGGCCATGCGGTTCTCCCTGCCGATCCTCAAGCTGATCCGGGAGTCCGGCGTCCTGCTGGTCACCCGGATCGCCGGCCTGCTGCTGTCCGCGATCGCGGTCCAGATGGTCGCCGACGCGGTCCGCTCCTTCATCGAGTCCTCCTGAGCCTGGCATCGGTGATTCGAGGCTGAGCGCGGATCCGGCTGACCGGGCCGACCGACTACTCGTAGAGATCGGTGGCCGCCTCGGTGGCGGCCTGGATGCGCGCCGCGGGGTAGTCGGCCAGCCCGCCCGGCAGGTAGCGCACCTGATGCAGCCGTCCGGTGAACCGGAACGAGCCGTGCCGCTGGTGCATCGGCCAGGAGACGGGCCCGCGGCGGTCGATGCCGACGTCGATCCCGGTCCAGGGTGCCATCCCGATCAGCATGGCCACCTCCGCCAGCTCGGCCAGGACGCCGGCCCGCTCCGGATCGTCGAGCAGCTCGACCCGCCAGCGGAACCTCGGCAGCGCCGTCAGCCGCAGCACCAGGGTCCGCTCTCCGGTCGGCAGCGGGCCGGCGTCCAGCTCGTGCAGCAGGCCGTACTCGTTCCAGGCCAGCCAGAGCCGACCGGCCTCGGCGTACACCGCGTAGCCACCGCCCTGGTCCCCGTGCGCCACCAGCACGCCCTCGGGCGGCCGACCGGCCGGATCGGGGGAGAGGTCGACGTGGATCTCGATGTCCACGTCGCGCAGCGCGATCAGCTTGCTGGACCGGTATCGCTCCAGCGTCGGCGTGCCCGGATAGATGGTCAGCGGTGCCGACAGCGCCGCCTCGCCCGGACGGCGGCGCTGCATCGCGCCGGAGGCGTCGGTCAGCGGGAACACCGTGTTGCGCCAGGCCGCCTCCTCCCACGCGGCGGCCAGTTCCTTGGTGAGGTCGGGGTGGTCGGCGGAGACGTCGTCGATCTCGGTCGGGTCGTGGCGTACGTCGAAGAGCTGCCACTCGCTGTCGTCGTACGGCGTCCCGGTCTCGTGCAGGGTGAGCAGCTTCCAGCCATCGCGGTAGTAGCCACGGTCGCCGCCCCACTCGGCGTACTGCTCCGGATGGGTGCTGGCCGCCGCGGCGTCGCGCAGCACGGTGGCGAAGCTGGCTCCGTCGAGCTCGGTCACCGGCACGCCATGACGATGGGCCGGCCGCGGCACCCCGGCGAGCTCGAGCAGGGTGGGCTGCAGGTCGGTGACGTACTGGTACTGGGTACGCAGGCCGTGGTCCCCCTCGTGTCGCGGCAGGCCGGCCGGCCAGGAGAGCACGAACGGCACCCGTACGCCGCCGGCGAAGGTGTTGCCCTTGTAGAGCCGGAAGGGAGTGTTGGACGCCATCCCCCAGCCGCGCGGGTAGTGGGCCATCGAGCGCGGCCCGCCGATCAGGTCGGGGTCGAGGGGCACGTCGCGCTCCCAGTCGTCGGGCAGGCCCGCGACGTGCACGAACTGGCTGAAGTAGCTGCGGGTGCCGAGACTGCCGCCCTCGGCGCTGCCGCCGTTGTCCGAGGTGAACACCACCAGGGTGTTGTCGAGCTCACCGTAGTCGGCGACCACGTCCAGCAGCCGTCCCAGATTGTGGTCGATGTTCTCCACCATCGCCGCGTAGACCTCCATGTAGCGGGCCATCAGCGCCCGCTCGGATGCCGGCAGCGAGTCCCAGGCGGCCACGTCCAGCCCGGCCTCCCAGTTGCGCGGTGGCAGCCGGGTGCCGTCGGGGAACAGGCCGCTGGCGATCTGCCGGGCGAACCGCTCCTCGCGCAGCGCGTCCCAGCCGGCGTCGTAGCGACCACGCTGGCGCCGCAGGAACTCCGGCGGCGCGGCGAGCGGGCCGTGCATGGCGTGGTGGGCGACGTAGAGGAAGAACGGGCGGTCGTCGCTGGTGCGCAGGCCGCGGATCATCCCGATCGCCTCGTCGGTGAGATCGTCGGTCAGGTAGTAGTCCTCGGGGTAACGGTCGATCTCGACCCCCGAGTTGTCCCGGATGAGCCGGTTCGGCGCGAAGAAGCTGTTGAACCCCTCCATCGAGCCGTAGTAGCGGTCGAAGCCGCGCTGGACCGGCCAGGAGTGGCGCCGGCCGGCGTCGTTCATCTGGGCGTCCCGGGTCAGGTGCCACTTGCCGACCATGAAGGTGGCGTAGCCGGACTCGCGCAACGCCTCGGGGATGGTCACCACGTCGTCGCCGAGCTCCAGGCTGAGACCCGGGAAGCCCGGGTCGGAGTTGGCCACGCTGGCGAACCCGGCCCGGTGCGGGTTGACGCCGGTCATCATCGCCGCGCGCGCCGGGGAGCAGACCGGCGTGGTGTGGTAGTTGGCGAACCGATAGCCCCGGGCGGCGAGCGCGTCCAGGCGCGGGGTGGCGATCTCCGAGCCGAACGGGCCGACGTCGGCGAAGCCCATGTCGTCGACCAGCACCACGATGATGTTCGGCGCCCCGGCCGGCGGGGTCGGCGGTGGTGGCCAGGACGGCGTCGACTCACCCGCGGTGCGGCCGATGGTGCCGTCGAAGCCCGCGTAGCCGCGGGCATGGGCGGGGATGCGTTCGGGCTTGATCACGCGGTGGCCTCCAGGTTCGGGTCGCGACGCATCCCCCGCCGGCTGCGCTGGGCGACCGGGTCGGGCAGTGGGACGGAGTCGACGAGGGTGCGGGTGTAGTCGGTGGTGGGGTTGGTGAGCACCGACCTGGTGGGGCCGAGCTCGACCAGCTCACCGCCGCGCAGCACCGCCACCCGGTCGGCGACCTGGTCGACCACCGCCAGGTCGTGGCTGATGAACAGGCAGGCGAACCCGTGCTCGGCCTGCAGGCCGGTGAACAGCTCCAGCACCGAGGCCTGTACCGAGACGTCGAGCGCGCTGGTGGGCTCGTCGGCGAGCAGCAGCTCCGGCTCCAGGGCCAGCGCCCGGGCCAGCGCGACTCGCTGGCGCTGGCCGCCGGAGAGCTCGCGCGGCAGCCGATCGCCGTACGACGCCGGGAGGCTGACCTGCTCGAGCAGGCTGCGCGCACGGGTCAGCCGGTCGGCGGGCGTGCCGACGCCGTGCACGTCCAGCGGCTCGGTGATCGAGGCGGCCACGGTACGGCGCGGGTCGAGCGAGGCGGCGGGGTCCTGGTGCACCACCCCGATCCGGCGGCGCAGACCCCGCAGCTGGCGCCCGCGCACCCCGGCCAGGTCCTGGCCGAAGAGCCGGACGGTCCCCCCGCGCGGCCGCAGCCGGCCGACGCTGACCCGGCCGAGGGTGGACTTGCCCGAGCCCGACTCGCCCACCAGGCCGACCACCTCGCCGGGGTGGACGGCGAGCGTGACGTGGTCCAGTGCCGCGGGCCTGCCGGGATAGTCGACCACCAGATCGGTCACCTCGAAGGCCGGCTCGGCGTGCGTGCGCAGCGCGGTGACGGCCGTCTGGTCATGGGCGCCGAACCGCGGCACCGCGGCCAGCAGCTCGCGGGCGTAGTCGGTCTGCGGGGACTCGAACAGGCGTCGTACCGGCTGGGTCTCGAGCAGCTCGCCGTCCCGCATCACCGCGACCCGGTCGGCGAGGTCGGCGACCACGCCCATGTTGTGGGTGATGAGCAGTACGCCGAGCGAACGCCGGCGCTGCAGGGTGCGCAGCAGTGCCAGGATCTCGGCCTGCACCGTGACGTCCAGGGCGGTGGTCGGCTCATCGGCGATGAGCAGGTCCGGGTCGGCCGCGAGCGCCAGCGCCAGCACGATGCGCTGCTTCTGCCCGCCGGAGAACTGGTGGGGGTAGTCCCGGGCGCGGTCGGCCGGGATGCCGACCGTGTCGAGCAGCTCGGTGACCCGGGCCCGGCGGTGGGCTCGGCCCTCCTTCGACGACCCGTGCGCGCGGAGCACCTCCTCGATCTGCCAGCCGATCCGCTCGACCGGGTTGAGCGCGGTGGAGGGCTCCTGGAAGACCAGCCCGATCCGGGCGCCGCGGACCTGCCGCAGCTCGGCCTCGGGGCGACCGAGCAGCTCGGTGCCGTCCAGCCGGATGGAGCCGGCCGCGGTCGCGCCCGGGGGCAGCAGTCCGATGATCGACAGCGCCGTCACCGACTTGCCGGAGCCCGACTCGCCGACCAGGGCCAGGACCTCATCCCGATCGACCTCGAAGTCGATGCCGTGCACCGCCGCGCCGGTGGGGAAGTCGACGCACAGGCCACTGACCCGGAGCAACGGTGCGTCGGACGGGGCCTCGCCGGTCGCCGGACTGGTGGCCGGACTGGTGGCAGGACTGGTGGCAGGACTGGTGGCAGGACTGGTGGTCGGTCGGGTGTTCATCGCACTCCTCCTCGACGCGCGGCCAGCAGACCCTGCGCCATCAGTTGGAAGCCGAGCACGAGGATCACGATGATCAGCAGCGGCCCGACGGCGTACATGTTGTTGGTGCCCAGCTGGGCCATCGCGTCGGCGAGGACGCCGCCCAGCGACGGCGTCGGCGGTCGAACGCCGACCCCGATGAAGTTCATCGCGCTGTCGACGAAGACCGCCCCCGAGGCCGACAGCGCGAGCTGCACGATCAGCGCGTCGGCGATGTTGGGGATGATGTGCTTGCGGATCACCCAGGTGCGGCCGGCGCCCATCGACTCGGCGGCGTCGACGTAGGGCAGCTCGCGGACCTTCAGGGTGGCGCCACGGACCAGTCTGCCGAAGAGCGGCAGCTCGATCCCGATCACGACGAAGACCACCGGCAGCACCCCGGGCCCGGTGATGGCGGCCAGCCCGAGGCCGAGGATGATCGGCGGAAACGCCAGGATGACGTCGAAGGCGCGCTGGGCCACCACGTCCGCGGAGCCCCACTGGCTGGCCACCAGGCCGATGAGACCGCCGATCGCGGCGCCGAGCGGCACCGCGACCAGGCAGATGCCCAGGTCGATCCTGATGCCGTACAGCACGCGGGTCAGGACGTCCCGATTGACCTCGTCGGTGCCGAAGAGGTGATGGGCGCTCGCGCCGAGCAGATTGGCGCCGGAGATCTGCTGGTCCGGGGAGTAGGGGGTGAGCAGCGGAGCGAGCAGCCCGGCCAGGATCACCAGGCCGACCAGGACGAGTCCGATCAGGCCGCGGCCGTGGGTGAGCGCGCCCCGGCGGATCCGGGGCAGCCGGGTGGGAAGGGTGAGGGCGCTCATCGGGCACCTCCCAGAGCGAGGCGGCGAGGAGTGGCGCGCCGAGCTCGACGGGTCGTGGTGGAGAGTCGGATCCGTGGGTCGAGCAGGGCGTGGGCGACGTCGGTGAGCAGCTGCAGCACGGCGTAGACCGCGACCGAGCCCATCAGCAGGACCTGGACCACCGGATAGTCCCGGCCGGCGACGGCGCGCTCGATGAGCATCCCCAGCCCGGGCCAGGAGAAGGTGAACTCGACCAGCACCGCGCCGCCGAGCAGCGCGCCGGTCTGCAGTCCGAGCACCGTCAGACTGGTCGGTAGCACGTTGCGCATCGCGTGTCGCAACAAGAGCCGACGCCGCGGCACGCCCGCGGCCAGGGCGGTGGCGATGTAGGGCTGGGCGAGCTCGGTGCGCAGCGATTCGGCCAGATAACGGGTCAGCACCGCCGAGATCGGCAGCGCCAGGCAGAACGCCGGCATGATCAGGTACTGCCAGGTGATGCCCGGATCGGCGAGCAGGCCCGCCCGCGGGATGCCGCCGGTGGGCAGGATGGGGAACGCCACGCCGAGCAGCAGCACCAGGACGACGCCGACGACGAAGGTCGGGATGGCGATGGCCAAGGTGTTCACCCCGGTGAGCAGGTGGTCGATCCACGGACGGCGGGCGCCGGCCCACAGGGTTCCGAGCACCACCGCGACGACGACCGCGATGACCAGTGCGCTCAGCGAGAGCAGCAGGGTGTTGCCGGCCGCCTCGCTGATCAGGGAGCCGATGCTGCCGCCGATCTGGTAGGAGGTGCCGAGGTCGCCGGTCAGCAGTCCCTTGATCCACTCCGCGTACTGGGTGAGGAACGGCTGGTCCAGGCCGAGCTGGTGTCGGATGGCCGCCACCGTGGCCGGGGTCGCGTTGGCGCCGGCGAGCGCCTCCGCGGGGTCTCCGGGGACCAGGCGCATGATGAGGAAGATCAGGAACGAGGAGACGATCAGCACGATCGCCAGCGACGGCAGTCGACGCAGCACGTAGGAGGTCATCGCCGCACCTCAGCTCGCCAGCTTGGCATCGGTGAGGATCACCTCGTGCCGTTTGGTGTAGGTCACTCCGCTGACCGCCGACGAGGTCACCCACTGGTCCTCGATCACGCCGATCTCGATCAGGAAGAGCGCGTCGAGCAGGTCCTGGGAGACCGCGCCGTACGCCGAGACCGCCTGGCTCGAGGTGCCGTCGACCTGCTGCCAGGCGGTGGTCGCGTCCTTGGTGTAGCCGGCGTCGGAGTAGTTCGAGGCGTTGTGCGCGGCGTTGAACGGATAGGCGCTGATGGTGAGCGTGGACGGGGTGTACTGCGCCCAGGAGTGGAAGGTGGTCCACAGGCCCTTGAACTTGGCTCCGATGAGTTGGGAGACGAAGGTGGCCGGATCGACCGGGTCCAGCTTGACGGTGATCCCGATCTCCTTGAGGTTCGCCTGGATGATCTGTGCGGTGGCCTCGTAGCTGGGGATGTCGGAGGCGTAGGTGAGCGGGATCGTCGGCAGGGTGCCCTCGTGCTTGGCCACCAGACTCTTCGCCTTGGCGAGGTCGAGCGTGTAGGTCTGGTTCAGCTTCGCGTCGTACGCGGTGGAGTACTTCGGCCAGGGCAGGTTCACCGCGTAGCCGCTGTTGCGGTAGACCTCCTTCATGATCCGGTCGCGATCGATCGCGTAGGCGATCGCCTGGCGGATCGTCAGGTCGTCGAGCGGGTCGGCGGTGACGTTGGCACCGAGGTAGATCTGCTCCTCGGCGCCGGAGAGCTTGGTGATCGTGAACTTCGAGGTGTCGAGCTTCTCGTTGTCGGTGAAGCTGGTGCCGAAGGCGTAGTCGACCTGGCCGCTGCGGATCTGGCTGAAAAGCTGGGTGGTATCGGTGACGATCGCGATGTCGACGCCGTCGAGATAGGGCCGGCCGTCCACCCAGTAGTCGTCGTTCTTGGTGAAGGTGAGCCGTGAATTGGGCGTCCACTTCTCGAACTTGAACGGGCCGGTGCCGATGTACTTGCTGCCGTCCTTGAGGCCGTCGATGCTCTCGGAGTCGACGATGGGCACGACCTCGAGCAGGTCGAGGATGTTGCCCAGCGGGTGTTTGAGGGTGAGCACCACCTGGTGCTTCTGGGAGGTGTCGTAGGAGGCGATGGTGGCGGCGGTGCTCTGCATCTGACCGTTCCAGGCCGGGTCGGCGTAGGTCTTCAGGGAGAACGCCACGTCCTTGGAGGTGAACTCGCGTCCGGAGTGGAAGGTGACGCCCTTGCGGAGGTTGAGGGTGACCGTCAGGCCGTCGTCCGAGATCTGCCAGTCGGTGGCGAGCCTGGCCTGGGGCTCGAGCGAGTCGAGCGGATAGAGCAACAGGCTCTCGTAGACCAGGCCGATGATGGTGGTCACGCCGAAGTTGGAGTTGGTGTAGAAGTTCGCCGGCACCAGGTCGATGCCGATGCCGCCGAGCAGCGTGCCACCGCTGGTCGGGGTGCCGCTCTTGCTGTCCTCGACGGCGGAGGAGCAACCGGCGATGCCGAGCAGTACGACGCCGCCGGCGACGCCGGAGAGCAGGGTTCGACGGGACACGTGGGTCATGGGACTTCCTTTGCGGCCGGTGATGGGTGATGTCCAGGGGAGCCGGCGAACCGACACGCCCATCATGACAAGTAATTTGATTAAGTCGAGTGAGAGACTACAGTTTAAGACGCGTGTCGGCCACGACACGCCCAACCGGTCTCCATCGGACCGCTCCTTCGTCGAAAGGCTTCTGTCATGACCCAGCTCGACCAGCGTCCCGCCGCAGCCTCCCGCACCGAGTCCGCCGACGGCACCACCACCTACGACTCCGGCCTCGTCGCGACCAAGGTCGGCGGCAGTCTCGGCGCCGTGGTGAGCGGTGTCCGGATCGGCGCGGACCTCGACCCGCAGGTGGTCGCCGACTTCCGCGACGCGCTGTTGACCCACAAGGTCGTCTTCCTGCGTGATCAGCAGCACGCCGGGGACGTGGAGCAGTACGACTTCGCCGCCCAGCTCGGCGAGGTCACCTCGCCGCACCCGACCGTCAAGGGCGACGGTCGCGCGGTCCTGCCGATCGACTCCGAGCGGGGCAAGGCGAACTCCTGGCACACCGACGTCACCTTCGTCGACCGGATCCCGGCGATCAGCGTGCTACGTGCGATCACCCTGCCGCCGTACGGCGGGACCACCGTGTGGGCCAACACGGTGCGTGCCTACCAGCGTCTCGCGCCGGCGCTGAAGGAGCTCGTCGGCGGACTGCGCGCGGTGCACAGCAACCAGTACGACTACGCCATCGAGCGTCCGCAGATCGGCGGCATCGACGTCAAGGAGGAGAGCTACCGCGAGGAGTTCCGGAACCGGCTCTTCCTCACCGAGCACCCGCTGGTCCGGATCCACCCGGAGACCGGCGAGCCGAGTCTGCTGCTCGGCCACTTCGCGCAGTCGATCACGGGACTCTCCAGCCACGACTTCCACGATCTCTACACGCTGTTGCAGCGCCACGTCACGGCGCTGGAGAACACCGTGCGGTGGAGCTGGCAGCCCGGCGACGTGGCGATCTGGGACAACCGCGCCACCCAGCACTATGCGGTCGCCGACTACGACGAGCACGCCCGGCTGCTGCACCGGATCACCATCGCCGGCGACGTGCCGGTCGGCATCAACGGCGACGTCAGCCGGGTCATCCAGGGCGACGCGTCGGGCTTCTCCTCCCTCGACGCTCCGGCGGCCTGATCCCCGTGCCGACTCGGCGTCAACGGCACGCGCCGCGACGCCGAGTCGGCGGACCGGCTACCTGCGGCCGAGCGACTGGAAGCGCTGCATCACCCGGGACGGGATGGCGTGGGCGAGGGCGGCGATGACCTTGTACTGCGGTGAGGGCACCGAGACCACTCTGCGCCGGTCGTAGTCGGCCAGCCCGTCACGGACCACCCGGTCGACGTCGAGCCAGAGCAGGCTCGGCGCGGAGCCCCGGGAGACGCCCATCCGGGCATGGAACTCGGTCCTGGTGAACCCGGGGCACAACGCCATCACCGTGACGCCCCGGGATCGGTACTCGGCGGCCGCCCACTGGGAGAAGCTGTTGACCCAGGCCTTCGCCGCGGAGTAGGTGCCGCGGGGGAGGAACGCGGCGACGCTGGAGACGTTGATCACGCCGCCACGACCGCGGGCGGACATCGCACCGAGGGCGGCATGCGTCAGCCGGAGCACGGCGACCACGAGGATGTCGACCATCGCCTGCTCCTCCTCGACGGAGTTGTCGAGGAACCGCTTCTTCAGTCCGAACCCGGCGTTGTTGACCAGCAGCTCCACCGGACGCTCCGTCGCCGCCACCCGCTCCTCGACCCGGGCCAGCTCGACCCGATCGGTGAGGTCGGCGGAGAGCACCTCCACCGCGACGCCGTACCGCTCGGTCAGCTCGGCGGCCGTCTCGGCGAGCCGCCCGCGGTGCCGCGCGACCAGCACCAGGTCGTGGCCGCGGGCGGCGAGCTGAGTGGCGAAGGCCCGTCCGATGCCGGCCGTGGCGCCGGTGATCAGTGCGACTCCCGGCCGGTCTCGATCAGGGTCCCGGTCAGGGTCTGGGTCAGGGCCCGCATCCTGGTGCGGGCCGGTCCGGGCGGCCCGATCGGTCGACGACATGGGCCGAGTGTGCCATCTCCTTCCGCACCCGGCGGGGAAGGTCGGGCATGATGGCATCGATGACCACCACACTCGCCCTGGCCAACCAGAAGGGCGGCGTTGCCAAGACGACGTCGGTCGCCTCGCTCGGCGCCGCGCTCGCCGAGCTCGGCGCCTCGGTGCTGCTGGTGGATCTGGACCCGCAGGCGTGTTTGACGTTCTCGCTGGGGATCGATCCGGAGGAACTGGACAGTTCCATCCACCAGGTGCTCACCAAGGGCATGGCGGTCGAGGAGGTCATCCTCGAGACCGACGACGGCGTCGACCTGCTGCCGGCCACCATCGACCTGGCCCGCGCCGAGACCGACCTGCTCACTCGGACCGGGCGCGAGCAGGTGCTGCGGGCGGTGCTGAGCGAGATCGACGACTACGACTGGATCCTGCTGGACTGTCCACCGTCGCTGGGCGTGCTCACCGTCGCGGCCCTGACCGCCGCCGACGCCGTGCTGGTGCCGCTGCAGTGCGAGACCCTCTCCCATCGAGGGGTCGGGCAGCTGCTCGACACGGTGCACGACGTACGCCGGTTCACCAACCCCGGGCTCGAGGTCTGGGGGGTGCTGCCGACGCTGTTCGACGGTCGCACGATCCACGCGCGCACGGTGCTGGAGACCATCTCGGAGACCTACCAGTTGCCGGTGATCGGGCCGCCGATCCCGAAGACGATCAAGTTCGCCGAGGCACCCGCCGCCGGCCGCTCCATCCTGGCCACGTCGCGGACCAGCAAGGGTGCCCGGGCCTATCGCGAAGTTGCGATCGGCCTGGTCGATCGGTCATCGTCGAGGAGGCAACCGGGGGAGGACCCGGGTGCGACGTCGGAGGAATCGGGTCGGCAGCCCGGGAGCAGGAAGGTGCGCAGGTCGTGAGCAAGCACCGCGCGGACGTCCGTCCGCGGTGGGGTCGGATCGCGGCCAGCGCCATCGCTGCGACGGTGGTCGCGATCGCCTTGCTGGCTACCGTGGGCCTGTGGCACCGCGCTGGTGACGCGACCGCGCTCGACCCGGCCGCCGGCGATGTCGCCACCCAGAGCGGGTCGGCGAGTGCCACGCCGGGCGAGGAGGCGACCACGCCCGACGATCCCGCCGGGACGGCCTCACGCGACCTCTCGGCCGCGGCATCGGAGACCGGTACCGACACGAGCACCGACACGTCGACCTCGACCGGGACCTCCGAGGCCGACGACGTAGCGGTCCCGGCCGACTCCGGGTCGGGTCGCCGGGCGGTCTTCTCCGAGAGCCAGCAGCGGGTGTGGATCGTCGATGCCGACGGCACCGTGGAGCGCACCTATCCGGTCTCCGGCAGCGTGGAGGACAACCTGCCCACCGGCACCTACTCGGTCTACTCGCGCTCGCAGAGCGCCTACGGGGTGGACGATTCCGGGACGATGAAGTGGTTTGTCCGGTTCACCCACGGCACCGACTCCGGCGCGGCGATCGGGTTCCACGACATCCCGGTCAAGGACGGCAAGCCGCTACAGACCGTCGCCCAGCTCGGCACCCCGCAGTCACACGGCTGCATTCGGCAGAAGGAGTCGGACGCGCTGGCGATGTGGGACTTCGCTCAGGTCGGCACCAAGGTCGTCGTCACCGCCTGATCGAGCCGCCACCGGATCGCGGCCGAATGCCGCTGGTCACGCCCGCTGCTGCCGGCGGCTGGGTGGTCTCGATACGCCCTCGCTCGTTCCTCGCGAGGGCTACTCGACCGACGGCAGTCGGGTAGCGAGTGCCAGCGCCCGACGTACACCACCACCCGCATGACCAACGGCACCCTCAAGTTCCACCGGAAGACATGAGCCGACGATCCGGGCGCTCAGCACTCGCTCATCGACCGACGAGTGGGCTGCTGGCGCTCGTTACTCGACCAGCAGGGGGTGGCTCACCGGCAGCTGGTCTGTCGGCCGCTAGGACGAGGCGGAGCCCGAGGAGGTCCGGTCCGAGGAGGTACGGGAGTCCGCTCCGGAGACGACCGTGCCGCCACGGGTGCGCGTCCGGGACCGGCGCCGACGGCGGCGCTCGCCGGAGGTCGACCCCTCGGTGCTGCTGCCACCACCGCTCGCGTTGGCCGCCTTGCCGGTGCTACCGGTGCTGTCGGTGCCGCTCGCTCCGTGATGCTGCCGGCTCCGGTCACGCTTCGGATCGCGGCCATCGCGGCCCCGCTCCGTCCTGGCCGGCGCCTTCTTGATCCGGCCCTTGGTGCCCTTCGGGATGCCCATGTCATGCAGGAAGTGCTCGGAGGAGGAGTAGGTCTCGGCCAACTCGTCGAAGGGCAGGTCGAGCGCCTTGTTGATCATCTTCCACTTGTGGACGTCGGCCCAGTCGACCAGCGTGACGGCGATCCCGGAGGCACCGGCCCGGCCGGTCCGTCCGATCCGGTGCACGTAGGTCTTCTCGTCATCCGGGGTGGTGTAGTTGATCACGTGGCTCACCCCGGTGACGTCGATGCCGCGAGCCGCGACGTCGGTGGCCACCAGCACCTGCAGCTTGCCGTCGCGGAAGCGCTGCATGACCCGTTCGCGGGCCGCCTGCTGCATGTCGCCGTGCAGCGGTGAGGCGGAGAACCCGCGGTCGGCGAGGTCGTCGGCGACCCGCTGCGCCTGTCGCTTGGTGCGGGCGAAGACGACGACCTTGTCGACGTCCTCGGCCTGCAGGATGCGGCCGATCATCTCCGGCTTGTCCAGGTCGTGCGCCTGGTAGACGAACTGCGCGGTGGCCGGCACCGTCGCGTTCTCGTACGACGACTCGGCGCGGATGTTCATCGGGTGCCGCATGTAGGTGCGGGCCAGTGCCACGATCGGCCCCGGCATGGTGGCCGAGAAGAGCATCGTCTGCCGGGTCTCCGGGGTGAGCCGGATCAGCTTCTGGATGTCCTCCAGGAAGCCGAGGTCGAGCATCTCGTCGGCCTCGTCGAGCACCAGCGCGTGTACGTGGGAGATGTCGAGGACCTTGCGGTTGGCCAGGTCGATCAGCCGGCCCGGCGTACCGACCACGATGTCGACGCCGGTCTCCAGCGCCTCGATCTGCTGCTCGTAGCCGACGCCGCCGTAGACGGTGAGCACCCGCAGGCCACGGTCCTCCGAGGCCATCGCGAGGTCGCCGGAGACCTGCAGGGCCAGCTCGCGGGTGGGCGCCACGATGAGCGCCTGCGGCTTGCCCGGTGGCAGCTCGGCGTAGTCGGGATCCTTCGGTGCGACGCTGCGCTGCAGCACCGGGATGCCGAAGGCGAGGGTCTTGCCGGTCCCGGTACGGGCCTGGCCGATGAGGTCGGTGCCGAGCAGGGCGACCGAGAGGGTCATCTCCTGGATGGCGAACGGCGTGGTGATCTGACGGCGCTCGAGCGCGTCGCAGATCTCGGGGAGCACCCCGAGGTCTCGGAAGGTGGGCATACAGTCGCTTTCCTCGTGCGGCGAGCTGGAGGTATCGGCGCTGCGCCGCGCACATACACGTACGCACCGAGACGACGTCGCGTACTGGTCGACGCGGTCGCGCCGTCCCGGAGGGTGTCTAACAAGTGGTGAGTCTATCGCCTAAGGTGCTGCCGTGGTTGCATCGTCGGAGCTCGCGCCGTTCACCGACCCCCTCTACCGGGCGGCGGTGGTCGACCTGTTGGGGGCGGTGGGATACGGCGAGATCTCCGCGATCGAGCGGCTCACCGAGGACGGCAAGATGGCGCCCTCGCTGGAGGACAAGGTGGCGCTGCAGGGCATGGCCGCGGCCCAGCACGCCAAGCTCCGGCCGGTGATCGAGCGACTCGGCGAGCTCGGCGTGGAGCCGTTCACCGCGATGGAGCCGTTCGCCGCGGCGTTCGATGCCTTCCATGCCCACACCGCGCCATCCGACTGGTGGGAGGGCCTGATCAAGGCGTACGTCGGCGACGGCCTGGCCAACGACTTCTACCGGGAGGTGGCGGGCTTCCTGGACGCCCAGACCCGCGATCTGGTGCTCTCCACCCTCGAGGACTCCGGCCGTGCCGACTTCGTGGTCGGCCGAGTGCGGGCCGGGATCGAGACCGACTACGCCATCGCCGGCCGGCTGGCGCTGTGGGGACGCCGGCTGATGGGGGAGGCGGTCACCCAGGCACAGCTCGTCGCCGGCCAGCGCGACGCGCTGGCGGACCTGATCACCAGCGGCCATCTGCAGGGCCTGGACTTCACCGCGATCGGCGACATGATGGCGCGGATCACCCACCGGCACGTCGACCGGATGGCCCGGCTGGGCCTCGCCCACTGACCGAGACGCAGGTGCACCATCCACTCGGCGGTTCCGGTGGCGGTCACATGGCCTCCGTGCTTCGGGTCGAGGACTACGGCCTCGACCCCACCTCGGTCCCGGCGGGCGGTCCCACGGCACGGCCCGTAGGCTTGATCCCACTTCGCTGCGCACGGTTGGGCGGTGAAAGGAAACGGCGCGACCCACGCGGTCGACCTGGCGGAGTGGGACGGAGCCGACAACAACACATTGCCGGCGATCTACGTCGTGTGGGTCGATGACCGCAAGGCCGGCGACCGGGATCCAACCGGACGAGCCCACGGACACGACGCTGAGGACTTCCGACACGCGTAGAAGCCCCGGTGGGCCGCGTCCGGGGACGAGAGCCGTCGACATCCCGGGAGGGAACATCGGCGAATCGGCCGTGTGCGCTGATGCGTGCCGGTAGGAACACGGCCTGCGTCAGTGTCGGGACGGTGTCTGTCCCCGCACGCCGCTACTTGCCGCTGTAGACGGGGAATGCGGTCGAGTCGCCGTAGTCCCGCTCATCCAGACTCCGCAGGGCGTTCATGTCCTCGTCCGAGATGGTGAAGTCGACCTGCGCGTTGGTGCGCATGTGGTCGGCGTTCGCGGTCTTGGGCAGCGAGACGGTGCCGAGCTGGAGCGTGTACCGGATGCACAGCTGCGGGACCGACACTGCATATCTCTCGGCGATCGTCGCAAGCTCGGCGTTCCCCAGGATCTCGCCGTGGGCGATGGGCGAGTAGGCCTCCACGAGGATGCCCTTGCTCTGGCAGTAGCCGATGAGCTCGCTCGGCGTGTTCCCGGCGTGGACCAGGATCTGGTTCACGTGCGGCGCGATGGTGCTGTTCTGCAGGATGTTGTCCAGGTCGGCGGGAAGGAAGTTGGAGACACCGATCGAGCGGATCTTGCCTGCCTGATGCGCCTCCTCGAGCGCTCGCCATGCGGCCCGGTTGCCATCGGCGTAGTCGCCGCCACGGAAGTCATCCCACGGCTGCGGTGCGTGGATGAGCATGAGGTCGACGTAGTCCAGGCCCATGGTCTGCCGGGACTCATCGATCGCGGCGCGAGCGGCGTCGTAGTCCTTGATCTCCGCGGCGAGCTTGGTGGAGACGAACAGTTCCTCGCGGGGAACACCGCTGGTACGGACGCCCTCGCCGACACCTCCTTCGTTGCCGTAGGCCTGCGCGGTGTCGATGTTGCGGTAGCCGATCTCGATCGCGGCACGGACGGCCGTCGCGGCCTCGTCGTCCTCGATGAACCAGGTGCCCAGTCCCAGCTTGGGGATCTCGGCGCCGTTGGACAGGGTGTAGGTCTCGTTCAGGATGGTCATGCGCTCTCTCCGTTCTCGGAGCTCGCCGAGTTCTTCGGGAGCTTGGCATAGTCCTCGTCGGTGACCGGCTCGAGCCATTCGTTGCTGACGTCCTCGCCCGGGGTGATGAAGGCGACGTGGCTGAACCACGAATCGGCCTTGGCACCGTGCCAGTGCTTCGTGCCGGCCGGAATGCGGATCACGGTCCCCGGCTCCATGCTGACCGGATCCTGGCCCTCGGCCTGATACCAGCCAGATCCTGCTGTGCACAGTAGGATCTGGTCGCCGCTGCCGTTGGTGCCGTGGTGGATGTGCCAGTTGTTGCGGCAGCCGGGCTCGAAGGTGATGTTGCTGACCGGAACGCTGCCGGAGGCCAGCGGCGCCTGGTAGCTCTGGCCGATGAAGTACCGCGCGTAGGCGTCGTTCTTCTCCCCGAGCGGGAAGATCTGGTCGAAGTCGTTGACGCTCATGTCTGATCCCTGTTCTCGCGGTTGGCGATCTTGTGGTCGGTGCGTCGCTGGTCCTTCGCCCCGACGGGGGCATCGGCTCAGGCGTCGTTCTCGATGATGTTCTTGAGCACCGTGGTCGCGCTCATGCCGTTGGGCCAACCCGAGTAGAAGGCGAGCTGTAAGAGGGCCTCCGTCAACTCCTCGTCGGTGACGCCGTTGCGCCTGGCGAAGGAGAGGTGGAACTTCAACTGGTCCGTCTTCCCGAGCGCGGTCAGCGCGGAGATCGTGACCAGGCTGCGGTCGCGCTTGGACAGGCCCTCGCGCTCCCAGACCTCGTCGAAGAGGACCCTGTCGGTGTAGTGCACCATGCCGGGTGCGAACCGAAGGCGTTCTGTCCAGCGGTCCAGCCGGGGCTCTGCTCGTTCTGCTGGTTCTGGTGGTCCTCGGTATCGGTCATCAGCGGTGCCCTCTCGATCAGATGGGTTCTTTGGTTCGAGGGGTCCGCGCGGCTCGGGGCGCGCGGCTCAGGGTTCGGGGCGCACGTAGCGGCCACGGCCCGGTCGGTGAGCGTCGACCGCAGGTAGGTGGTGCCGCGGCGGGCGTGCGTGGCCCGGTGGGCGGCGTCCACCGGCCCGGACCGTCGGCACCGTCACATGACGACCACCGCATCCAGACCACGAAGAACCCCCACAACGCGGCTGCCGACGTCAGGCGGCGGGGTCCCACGGTCCACGGCACGTCGACCCGCGCGGCCGCCGAGGACGCAGCACCCGAAGCAGGGTTCCGAGCAGGAACAGAGGTGGCCATGTCGCCAAGAAAAGCGCGGCTCACGCGAGCGTGACAGGTCGAGTCGGCGGGGGTACGGACTCAACCTCCCTCAGGGCTACGAACCCCTGCATGCCCGGTCAGAGCTCGGAGTGATGAAGAACCCGGTCGAACCCACTGACCGAGAGGGCACCCGGATCCGTTGGGTGAGCACGGAGACGGGCTCACCCAACGGATAGCCGGCGGTTCCTCAGAGCTGTCGGTCGCGACCGGTGAGGACCGAGGCGGCCATCACCGCGAGCGCGGCGACGACGACCTGCCACACGTGCCGCCACCAGTCGATGCCCTTGGTGGTGTTGTCCCAGCCGTACCCGTTCAGGCCCTTGACATTGGAGGCCACCCCGAAGATGGCGTAGTAGAGCAGGCTGCCGACGATCATGCCGACGATGCCGCACACGATGGTCAGCCAGAACGGGATGTTGTCGCGTCCCTTGGGAGCGAGGAGTTTTCCGAGGGAGCCGATGATCACACCCCCGACGAGAGTGACGATGATCGTCCACAGCATGGCCGGTTTCCCTTCTGTCGTCGGTGGCGCCAGGGCGGGCCGCCGTCACCCGATCTTCCACCGCCGCGCGGGCAAATGCACGGATCTGGATCGACACGGCCCGCCCCGCGTTTCGCGGGACGGGCCGTGAACGCCGCGTGGCCATGCCGGTGGACCGCGCACGGGCGTGTCCGTCGCCGGGGCTCAGCCGCCGAAGCCGACCTTTCCGATGGTGCGCGGACCGATCTCGACGTAGGCGATCTTCGCGGCCGGTACGACGACCTTGCGGCCCTTGCTGTCGCTGAGTGCCAGCAGCTCGCCACCGCCGACCGCGTCGGCGACCAGCCGCTCGACGACCTCGGCGCTCTCGTCGGTCTCCACGACCAGCTCGCGTGCCGCCTGCTGGATGCCGATCTTGACCTCCACGGGTCCTCCTTGCTGAGTCATGAACAAGTCATGAGTTGGGTCATGAATGGGTCACGGGTGTTCCCGGATGAGCGGGAGTCCCACCCGGCTGGTCCTGCCTGCCCTACTCGGGCTGCTCGGGCTTGCCCTCGTCCGCCTTGGGGTAGCCACGGATCCCGCGCCAGGCGAGCCCGGCGACCAGTGCCACCGCCTCGGCCTGGGCCAGGTCGCCATCCTCCTCCAGCCAGAACCGGGAGCTGACCTGGGCCATGCCGACCAGCGACACCGCGAGCAGTCGTGAGGCCTTCTCCGGCAGGCCGGTGTCGTCCCCGATCACCACCGCGATCATCTCGGCGCAGTCGTAGGTGACCTTGTCGACCATCTCGCGTACCGCCGGCTCGTTGGTCAGGTCGGACTCGAAGACCAGCCGGAAGGCGCCGGACTCGCTGGCGACGTACTCGTAGAACGCGGCGACGGTGCGCGCCACTCGCTCCTTGTTGTCGTCGGTCGACTCCAACGCCGTCCGGCACTTGTCGGTGATGGAGGTGCAGGAGTCGGCGAGCAGCGCCAGATAGAGCTCCAGCTTCCCCGGGAAGTGCTGGTAGAGGACGGGCTTGGAGACGCCGGCGCGGTCGGCGATGTCATCCATCGCCGCGGCGTGGTAGCCCTGGGCCACGAAGACCTCCAGGGCGGAGTCCAGAAGCTGGGCCCGGCGTTCCACCCGTGGCAGGCGCGCGCCACGCGGGCGAGCGACCTCGACGTCGTACTGCTCGGTAGTCACGAGGCAAGCCTACTGTGGCCCCGGCCGGATGCCGCCCGGCCGGCATTCCTTCCGGATCGCGGGACGGTGCCGGCGCGTTTCGCGCGGCGAGGGAACATGGGGTGGTGGCCCGGTGTTGGTACTGGCGTCACGCACCGTCCGAACCGAGGAGCAGCAGTGTCCCTTCCACCGCTCGTGGAGCCCGCCGACGAGCTCACCGTCGACGAGGTGCGCCGTTACAGCCGTCACCTGATCATCCCCGACGTCGGGATGGCCGGGCAGAAGCGGCTCAAGAACGCCAAGGTGCTGGTCATCGGCGCCGGCGGCCTCGGCAGCCCGGCGCTGCTCTACCTGGCCGCGGCCGGCGTCGGCACGCTCGGCATCGTGGAGTTCGACGAGGTCGACGAGTCGAACCTGCAGCGTCAGGTCATCCACAAGCAGTCCACCATCGGACAGCCCAAGGCCACCTCGGCCAAGGCGGCGATCGCCGAGGTCAACCCGTACGTCGAGGTGGTGCTGCACAACGAGCGGCTCGACAACGACAACGTGGAGCGGATCTTCACCGGCTACGACCTGATCGTGGACGGCACCGACAACTTCGCGACCCGTTACATGGTCAACGACGCGGCGTACTTCCTGGGCATCCCGTACGTGTGGGGCTCGATCTATCGCTTCGACGGCCAGGCCTCGGTGTTCGCGCCGACGCTGGTCGAGGACGCCCCCTGCTACCGCTGCCTCTACCCCGAGCCCCCGCCGCCGGGGATGGTGCCGTCGTGTGCCGAGGGCGGCGTGCTCGGCGTGCTGTGCGCCTCGATCGGCTCGATCCAGGTCAACGAGGCGATCAAGCTGCTGACCGGGATCGGCGAGCCGTTGGTCGGCAAGCTGATGATCTATGACGCCCTGGAGATGGAGTACCGCAAGCTGAAGGTCCGCAAGGACCCGAACTGCGCGCTGTGCGGCGAGCACCCCACCGTCACCGGCCTGATCGACTACGACAGCTTCTGCGGTGCGCTCTCCACGGAGGCGGCGGACGCGGCGGTGGGCTCCACCATCTCGGTGACCGAGCTCGAGCACATGCTCAAGGAGCGCGAGGAGGGCAGCCGGGAGTTCGTCCTGGTCGACGTCCGCGAGCCGAACGAGTACGAGATCAACTCCATCCCCGGGTCGGTGCTGATCCCGAAGGGCGAGTTCCTCAACGGCAACGCCTTCGAGGAGCTGGGCACCCTGACCGGGGGCGGTGCCAAGCAGCTCGTGCTGCACTGCAAGAGCGGGGTCCGCTCGGCCGAGGCGCTGGCGATCGCCAAGGGCGCCGGCTACGCCGACGCGGTCCATGTCGGCGGCGGCGTGGTGGCCTGGGTCAACCAGATCGATCCGTCCCAGCCGTCGTACTGATCCCGGCGACCCGGGCGCCCACGACGGGTGCACAGCCGCAGTGTGCCCGCCGGGCCCCGGGGACGGTCGTCAAGGGATGTAGGCGAGTGCCCGCTTCCCGTGTGGAATTCCACCGGGGAAGTGCCAGTTCGGCTGCATACCTTGACGAACGCGCCGGCGCCCCGTGCCCGGAACGTCGGTGACTCGCCAGTAACCCGAGAGCGGTCTGCCTCGTTTTCCTTCCGTCACATCGTCGACGAAGGGCAACCCATGGCACCTCGCTCCCACCCTCGGTCGAAGCTCGCCGTCCTCCTCCGCACGGGCGCCGCGGCACTCGCGGTGGCTCTGGTGACGTCACTGGTCGTGCTGGCCGGTGGCCTGACCGCCCCGGCCGGCGCCGCCACCTGGGCGTCGGCCTCGAGCGCCACGATCCATCCCGGCGTGATGATGTACACCGACGGCGCCCAGTGCACCGCGAACTTCGTCTACACCGACTCCGCCGGCAACGTCTACGTGGGCTACGCGGCCCATTGCGCGGGCCTGGGTGAGTCGACCGACACCAACGGCTGCTCCACCGAGTCCCTGCCGCTGGGCACCAAGGTCACCTTCAACTCCGGCGGGAGCCTGGTCGACGAGGGCACCGTGGTCGGACACGGCACGTTGGTCTACTCCTCCTGGCTGCGGATGCAGAAGCTGGGCACCAGCAACGCCAACGTCTGCGCCTACAACGACCTGGCGCTGGTCAAGGTCGCCGCAGCGGAGAAGAAGCTGGTCAATCCCAGCGTCCCGTTCTGGGGAGGCCCGACCGGGATCGACACCGACGGCACCGCGGCGGGCGACCGGGTCTGGACCTACGGGAACTCCAGCCTGCGCGCGGGCATCTCGGCACTCTCCCCGCACACCGGGATCAGCCTCGGCGACGACTCCGCCGACGGCGGTTGGTCGCACCCGCTCTACACCGTCACGCCGGGCATCCCCGGCGACTCCGGGTCCGGCTTCCTCTCCGCGGACGGCAAGGCGATCGGTGTGCTCTCCACCCTGGGACTGGCGCCGCTGCCGGCCTCGAACAACATCGGCGACCTGAGCAAGGAGCTCGGCTGGGCGCAGAAGCACTCCGGGATCGCGGGCCTGCGACTGGTCAAGGGCACCGAGCCGTTCGACCCCGGGGTGTAGCGGTGCGATAGGACTGACCCGTGGCCGGGTCAGCGGAGTACGTCGAGGCGGTGCTCGTCATCGTCGAGCGGATCCCGCGCGGCCGCGCGACCACCTACGGTGCCATCGCCGACGCGCTCTTCGACGACTTCGGCGGCGGCCCGCGGCAGGTCGGGTCGGTGATGGCGCGGTACGGCGGCGGGGTGCCGTGGTGGCGCGTCGTACGCGCCGACGGGTCGCTGCCGCCCTCGCACGGGGACGAGGCCCGACAGGCCTACCTGGAGGAGGGCACGCCGCTGCGCCCCTCGGGAGCGGTGGACCTGCGCGCCGCGCTGTGGGTGCCGACCAGCTGAGGCCAGGGTGACCCAGGGTGACCCGGGTGACCCGGGTGACGGAGGCTGACCGAGGCGGACGCAGCGTGGACCGGGCGGTGCACCGGATCGCCCGGCAGGACACAATGAGCAGGTGATCTACCGAGTCCTGCACACGGCGATCCCGCCACTGCTCCGGGCCGCGTGGCGGCCCACGGTGACCGGGCGGGAGAACGTGCCGCGCACCGGTGGGGTGATCCTGGCCAGCAACCATCTCAGCTTTGCCGACTCGGTGGTGATCCCGTCGACCGCGCCGCGACCGGTGCACTTCCTGGCCAAGTCCGACTACTTCACCGGCACCGGCGTCAAGGGCGCGTTGCAGCGGGCCTGGTTCGAGGGCCTCGGCATGTTGCCGGTGGACCGGGACGACCCGCAGGCGGCGCTCGGCTCGCTGGAGGTGGCGCTGGAGGTGCTGCGCCGGGGTGAGGCGTTCGGGATCTACCCCGAGGGCACCCGCTCCCGGGACGGCAGGCTGTATCGGGGCCGCACGGGGGTGGCCCATCTCGCCCTGACGGCCGGCGTGCCGGTGGTCCCGGTCGGGTTGATCGGCACCGAGAGGATCCAGCCGGTGGGCAGCAGCCTGCCGAGGCTGGCGAAGGTGTCGGTCGCCTTCGGCGAGCCGATCGAGATCGGCGATCGCTTCGACGGGACCGCGTTGGGGCGGGCCCGGCGGATGCTCACCGACGAGATCATGACGGCGATCGCCGGCCTCAGCGGGCAGGAGTTCGCCGGGGCCTACAACGAGCGCCCGGCGACCGCCTGAGCGCTCGTCGGCGCCCCGACGCGATCGACACCGGCCGGGTCTCCGCCGTACGGCCGGTGCTGTCCCTTGTGTCCGCGACCGAGACGACGGACGATGGAGGTGACCCGCCTCACGGTGGGGTGGGCCGTGGCAATTCCGTGCCGAGGTGATCGCGATGGCCACGACGACCACGCTGTACGACGATCTGCAGCTCACCCACGACCGTCTGTGCGGTGCCCTGAGCGCCGCCCGTGCGGTCAGCGCCCGTCCGGAGCAGAGCTCCCGCGGCTGCCCGTCCATCGACGGGTTCCTCTCCCGGACCAGCCGGCACCTGCATGCGGTCGACGCCGTACTGCTGCCGGCGGCGCGCGAGCTCGACGGCGGGCCGGAGTTGGTGCACGACTACCTGGCGCGCGCCCGCCGGCTCGAGGTGCTGCTGGCGCACGTCAAGGCGCACGAGTTCGGCTCGACCTGGGAGACCAGGTTCGACTGGTCCACCCTGTGGGACGACGTGGAGGTCGCGCTCACCGACCAGTGGGCCGGTGA
>NZ_JASGET010000064.1:0-26286 GCF_047606145.1 Nocardioides sp.
CCTGGCGCGGCTCGGCCTGGCCGGCCGCCGAGTCGTGGTGCTCGCGGCGGCGCTGCGCCGAGACCGGCCGGCGGTCGAGCCACCGCCGGAGTCGTCGGACTCCGGCGACTCCGAGCGCGTCGCGGACGCCCTGTCGGTGCATCTGTCCGCCTCGGTGCCGTCCTCGGCGGTGGCGGTGCTCGGGGGAGTCGTGCACGCGCTGGTGCCGGTCCACCAGGGCGCGACGGCGCTGATGGCCGAGGAGCGTGCGGCACGCCTCGCCGAGGAGTTCTGCGAGCGTCTGGGCAGCCGGCTCCCGGTCGTGGTCGCGGTCGGGCCGGCGAGTGCCGAGGTGAGTGGCGTCACCGCCTCGCGGGCGACCGCCGTCCGCGTGCTCCGGGTGCTGCGCGAAGGGCACGCGCAGCGCAGGGTCGCCCGGCTGGTCGACGTACACACCCAGGCGCTGCTGCTCGAACTGCGCGACCTCGCCGCCGCCCGCGGCGAGCGTCCGGTCGGCCCGATCGCCAGGCTGCTGGAGTACGACGAGCGCAACGACTCCGGGCTCGCCGAGACCCTCGAGGTCTGGCTCGATGCCCTCGGCGACGTCCGGGCGGCCTCCGCCGCGCTCTTCATCCATCCCAACACCCTGCGCTACCGCCTGCGCCGACTCGAGGAGGTCAGCGGGCTCGACCTCGCCGACCCCGAGCAGCGGTTCGCCGCGATGCTGCAGCTGCGGATCCTGGCGCCGCGCTGAGGGCGGACACGGACCGGATCGCGGGTCATCGGGCCCCCCGTTCACGGACCGGTCGTCTAGGCTGCGGGCGGTGGACCACCAGTTCCTGCTGATCGCCCTGGCGGCGCTGGCGATCATGATCGCCGCCTCCGTCTTCTCCCGGCGTACCGGCGTGGCGGCCCCGCTGCTGCTGGTGGGTCTCGGCATCCTGGCGAGCTACCTGCCCAGCACCCCGGAGATCCACGTCGAGCCCGAGCTCATCCTGGCCGGCGTGCTGCCACCGTTGCTCTACTCCTCGGCGATCAACCTGCCGGTCATCGACATCCGCCGGAACCTGTCGCTCATCGCCTGGCTCTCGGTCGTGATGGTGATCGTCTCCTCGCTGGTCATCGGCGTCGTCGTCCACCTGGTCTTCCCCGGCATCTCCTTCGGGCTGGGGGTGGCGTTGGGCGCCGTGGTGAGCCCGACCGACGCGGTCGCCGCGACGGCGATCGGGCACCGCGTCGGGCTGCCGCCGCGCCTCTCCGCGGTGCTGGAGGGGGAGAGCCTGGTCAACGACGCCTCCGCTCTCGTCATGCTGCGCACGGCGATCACCGCGGTTAGCGCCACCGGCGGGTTCTCGCTGGGCCACACCATCCTGGACTTCGCCTGGGCCGTCGCCGGCGCCGTGATCATCGGCCTGGTGGTCGGGGTGTTCACCGTGCGGCTGCGCCAGCGCCTGGACGATCCGGTGCTCAACACCACCATCTCCTTCGCGGTGCCGTTCCTCGCCTACTTCCCCGCCGAACAGGTCGAGGCCTCCGGCGTGCTGGCGGTGGTCGTCGCCGGTCTGGCCACCGGCTCGATGGGCAGCCGCCGCTTCAGCGCACGGGATCGGCAGACCCAGGCCACCACCTGGACGACAGTGAGCTTCATCCTGGAGAGCGGCGTCTTCCTCGCCATGGGCTACGAGCTGCCCGAGCTGCTGCGTGACTCCAGTTCGGAGACCTCCACCGGCCAGACCATCGGGCTGGTCCTGCTCGTGACGGCCCTGCTGGTCGTGCTGCGGTTCCTCGGCCTGGCCTGGCCGGCCCTCGGCCGTCGCTACGGCCACGAGGCCCGCAGCGACCAGCAGCGCGCCCGCCTCGACCAGTTCGAGGAGCAGCTGGCGGCGGTCACCCCGGAGGGTGACCGCGAGGAGACCCGGCTGGAGTGGGCCCGGCGGCGAGTGGCCCGCGGCAAGGCCGACATCGAGTTCGAGGCGCGGGAGCCGATCACCGCTCGGGGCAGCTTCGTGCTGGCCTGGGCCGGGATGCGGGGCGTCGTCACGGTGGCCGCCGCGCAGACCATCCCGACCGGCGTCGCCCATCGCGCCACCGTGGTGATCGCCGCGTTCTTCGTCGCGATCATCACCCTGGTCGGCTTCGGCCTCACGCTGCCGAGCGTGATCGCGCGGATGCGACTGCGCTCGGCGAGCGACAAGGAGCGCCGCGACGCGTTCCACTCCCTCCTCCAGGAGGTGGGCGAGGAGGCGGTCGAGGTCGTCGGCCCGGTCGACGAGCAGACCATCGACGGCGAACCGATCCCGCCGCAGCTGGCGGCCAGGATGAAGGAGCAGATCCTTCCCCGGATCCTGACCGGCGTCCGCGAGCGCCGCGAGACCCGGCCGGACGCGCTCGAGCGGTCGCGGATCCTGCAGCGCCGCTACCTCGACGCGATGCGGGACGCGCTCGCCGCCGAGCGCAGCATCGGCGCCTACAGCTCGGAGACCTATCGCAAGGTCGAGTCGCTGCTCGACGACTACGAGCAGCGGCTCGGCGGCTGACCGGCGTCCGGCTCCCTCACCGCGCACCGAGCAGGGCGCGGGCGATCCGGTCCATCTCGCCCTCCTCGTCGGCCGCGACCACCTGGACGGTCGTCGGCGGCGTCAGGTGGAGACGCTCGACGATCCGGTCGCGGGTGGTCGTGTCGTGCTCGCCGATCCCGCCGGTGAAGACGAGCCGGTCCCAGCGCGCCAGCATGGTGGCCGCCGCCGCGATGGCCATCGCGGCGCTGTGCACGAACATCTCCACGGCCAGTGCCGCGTCGTGATCGTCCGCGGCGAGCAGGTCGCGCAGGTCGTGCCGGCCGTTCGCGATCCCGGCGAGCCCGGAGCTCCGGTTGAACAGCAGCCGCAGCTCCTCGCCGGAGTAGCCACCGTGCTCGAGGAGGTAGAGCGGCACCTCCGGATCGAGATCGCCGGACCGGGTGCCGGAGATCATCCCGGCGGTCGGCGTCATCGACATGCTGGAGTGGAGCGGTCGCAGCTCGGCGTCGACGGCGGCCACGCTGCAGCCGCTGCCGAGGTGGGCGACGACCGTGTTCATCGGACGCGGCAGCCGCCGCAGCGCCGAGGAGACCGACAGGCCGTGGAAGCCATAGCGCCGTACGCCGAGCGCGGCGAGCTCCGCGGCCACCGGCAGCCGGACGGCGTACTCCGGGAGCCCACGGAAGAACGCGGTGTCGAAGCAGGCGACATGCTGCGCCTCGGGCCACACCGCCCGCGCCTCCTCGACGACCTCCAGCGCGGCCGGAAGATGCAGTGGCGCCAGCGGCACCGCCGCCCGCAGGTCGGCGAGCAGGCCCTCGTCGATCACCGCGTGGTCGAGATGCTTCGCCCCGCCGTGCACGATCCGGTGCGCCACCGCGTCGGGCGCCCGGCCGCGTCGCGCCACGGCGGCGGCAACGGCCCGGACCGCCGTACGAGCATCTCCGGTGAACGGCCGCTCCTCACCGTCGACGCGGAGCAGCCCGGCCGGATCGCCGAGCCGCTCCGCCTCGGCCCGCAGGGCGTGCCCACCGCCGTCGCGGTGCGCACCGTCGCGCAGCAGCGCCTTGAGCGAGGACGAGCCGGTGTTCAGCGCCAGCACCGCCAGGCCGTGGCCCGGCTCCGCGCTCACCCCTGCGCCGGCCACCGCCACCCGCTGATCTCCGGCATGTCCTCGAGATGCTCGCGCACGTAGTCGTGATGGCGCTCGAGCTGTGCGTGACAGTACGCCGCCAGCTCCCGGCCGCGCTCCGGGACCCGCCGCGCGCGACGCAGCGCCTCGAGCACCAGGTGATACCGGCTCATCCGGTTGAGCACGACCATGTCGAAGGGCGTGGTGGTGGTGCCCTGCTCGGAGAAGCCCCGGACGTGGAATCGGCCCGGGTTCTCCCGCCCGTGCAGCAGCTGGTGCACCGCGCGCGGGTAGCCGTGGAAGGCGAAGACGACGTCGGTGTCGGCGGTGAACAGCTCCCGGAAGAACTTCTCGCCGAAGCCGTGCGGATGGTCGTCCGGCGGCAGCAGCGCCATCAGGTCCACCACGTTGACCACCCGGACCCGCAGGTAGGGGACGTACTCCCGGAGCAGCGCCGCCGCGGCCAGGGTCTCCAGTGTCGGCACGTCGCCCGCGGCGGCGAGCACCACGTCGGGCTCCTCGTCCGGACCGTCGGTCGGACTCCGATCATCGCCGGCCTCGGTGCCGGCCCAGTGCCAGACCCCGGCGCCCACCGCGCAGTGCGCCTCGGCCTCGTCCAGGGAGAGGAACTGCAGGTGCGGCTGCTTGTCGACCACCATCAGGTTGACGTGGTTGCGGCTGTTCAGGCAGTGCCGGGCGATCGAGAGGGTGGTGTTGGCGTCCGGCGGCAGCCAGACCCGGACCACGTCGGGCGAGAGCGGGATCGCGGTGTCGATCAGCCCGGGACCCTGATGGGAGAAGCCGTTGTGGTCGTTGCGCCAGCAGGTCGAGGTGAGCAACACGTTGAGCGAGGCGACGTCGGCCCGCCACGGCAGGGTCTCGGCGTGCTGGAGCCACTTGGTGTGCTGGACCAGCATCGAGGCCGAGACCATGGCGAAGGCCTCGTACGTCGCGAAGAGGCCGTGGCCGCCGGAGAGCAGGTATCCCTCCAGCCACCCCTGGCACAGGTGCTCGGAGAGCACCTCCATCACCCGTCCCTCGGGCGAGAGGTGGTCGTCGGTCGGCAGCGGCGCGGTCTGCAGGCACCTGTCGGTCGCCTCGAAGACCGCCTGCAGCCGGTTGCTGGCGGTCTCGTCGGGACAGAAGAGCCGGAACGTGCCACCGCCGTCCTCGCGGGTGTCGGCACGATAGATGTCGCGCAGCAGCCTGCCCAGCGGCTCGGTGTTCTCGTGGACCCCGGCGCCGGGCGCGGTGACCGCGCAGGCGTAGGGCTCCAGGGCCGGGATCGGCAACGGCGTGACCAGCAGGCCGCCGTTGGCGTACGGCGTGGCCGACATGCGCTTGCCACCCGCGGGAGCGAGCTCCTGCAGGTCGGCGACCAGGCGTCCGGCGTCGTCGAAGAGCTCCTCGGGCCGGTAGGACCTCATCCACGCCTCGAGCTGCGCGAGATGCTCGGGGTTCTGCTTCACCCCGGCGAGGGGCACCTGATGCGCCCGGTGCGTGCCCTCGACCTGGACGCCGTCGACGGTGTGCGGCCCGGTCCAGCCCTTCGGCGTACGAAGGATGATGGCGGGCCAGCGCTCGGGTCCGGCGACTCCGGCCGAGGCCCCCGCCGACCGCGCCCGCCGCTGGATCTCGACGATCCGGGCACGCGCCGCCGCGACCGCGCGATGCAGGTCACCGATCACCACCTCCGGGTCGTCGCCGGCGACCACCACCGGTTCCCAGCCCTGGCTGTGCAGGTACGCCGAGACCTCCTCGTCACTGGCCCGGCCGAGCACCGTCGGGCCGGAGATCTTGTAGCCGTTGAGCTGCAGGATCGGCAGGACCGCACCGTCACGGCGTGCCTGGAGGAAGGCCGGGAGCTTCCAGGACGCCGAGAGCGGCCCGGTCTCCGCCTCCCCGTCGCCGATCACGCAGGCGACCAGCAGATCGGGGCGGTCGAAGGCGGCGCCGGCGGCGTGAGCGAGGGCATAGCCGAGCTCGCCACCCTCGTGGATGCTGCCGGGCGTCTGCACGCTCACATGGCTGGGGATGCCACCCGGGGTCGAGAACTGTCGCACCAGCGCCGTCAGTCCGTCCGCGTCGGCCGACACCTTCGGGTAGACCTCGCTGTAGGTCCCGTCCAGGTAGGCACAGGCCACCAGCGCCGGCCCGCCGTGGCCGGGGCCGGTCACGTACAGACAGTCCTGGCCGGTGTCGCGGATCAGCCGGTTGAGGACCGTGTAGATCATCGAGAGCGCGGGACTGGTGCCCCAGTGCCCGAGCAGCCGCGGCTTGATGTGATCGGGGTGCAACGGCTCCCGGAGCAGCGCGTTGTCCTGCAGGTAGATCTGGGCGACGGTCAGATAGTTCGCGGCGGCCCACCAGCGCAGGTCCGCCGACCTCTGTTCCGACGCGTAGTGCGAGGGTTCTGCCACGTTCTTCCTCCCGGTCGAGCGACTGAGGCCACACACCCTGCGACGGCGCGACGCCGTCTCGATGCCAGGCGCGGCCGCACCGTCGACGGGCCACCGGCCGGGCACCCCCAGGCTACGTCGGGCGGCATGGGGATCAACGGCCCCGGAGAACCGGTCCGAGACTCACTCCCAATACCAGCGGAAGCCCATCGTGCCGGGCCCGAAGTTGGTCACCGTCCGGCTCACCCCGGTGCCGAACGTCTCGACCTCCTCGACGTGCTCGACACCGTCGAGGACGGTGTAGCTCTCGCAGCGGGCCGGGACCTTGCGCGGGTCGAAGCGGATCCACAGGCTCGCCGAGGTCATCTTGCGCACGGCCCAGTAGAAGAACTCGTTGTCGTCCGGGTCGATGCCCTGGTAGTCGATCTGCTGCTCGAGCAGCGCCGTGTCCCCGACGTAGAGCTCACGATCGAGCAGCATCTCGGCGACCACGAAACCGGACTCGGCGTCGTGCCGGATCCGGCCCAGCCGATACCCGCCCAGCGGGGTGATCGTGGGCATCGGGGCTCCCGGGGCCTCGACCCGGAGGACCATCGCCCGGCGGCAGGCGCCGTCGACCAGCCCCTCGACCACCACGATGTAGGTGCACCGGCGGGGCGCGCCCGCGGCGTCCAGGTCGTACTTGATGGTCACCTCCCGGTCGATCAGCTCGTCGGAGGGTGACTCGAAGTCGAGGTCGCCCAACAGCCGGCGGATCACCTCGTGCCGGTCGCTGAGGCGGGAGAGCGCCTCGGGCTTCAGCCGCCGTCGACGCTGCTGGTCGAGCAGGCTCTCCAGCTCCCCCGGATCGAGGCGCAGGATCTCCTCGATCTCGGCCAACGCGTGCAGTGAACGGCGCTGCTCCGGCTCGCTGCGGCCCGACCGCCAGTAGCTCAGCGTCGCCATGCTCACCGGCGTACCGCGCGCCTGGAGCGAGCGATGCAACTCACCGAGGCTCATCCGTCGGCGCTCGAGCGCCGTCCCGAGCGCTGACGCGAAGGGGCGCGCGTCGCTCATGGTTAAGGATTCTACGATCGTCGGCCAACGACGTACGGCGGGTTTCACCGCGTGGCCGCCCACCCTTCGCCCGGCCCTTCACAGCCCTTCACACAGAGCTCGCCGTGCGTGTGAAGGGCGGGCGTCTAGTCTCCGACTCAGCGTTGCAGTCGGGATCGATCCGCGAGAGCACCAGGGGACCTGCTCACGTCAACGCCACCAAGGGGAACGACGCCTGGGACACGCCCCATCTCGCAGTGGTCTCCACTGCGAGATGGGCCCCGGCGCCCGGCACCACCCGACGAGACTCGTCCGCGCTCGCCGCCGCTCGAGCGGCAAGCCCCCGTCCCGTCGCCGCTCGAGCAGCGAGCCGAGCGAATCGAGACGGTGGCGCCGAGCCACCAACGAGGAGCCGAGCCCCTCCGAGGGGCCGGAGTCCTCTCCGGCCCGGGACCTTGGGCCCGGTCACCGGTGGTCGCTGGCCACTGTCCCGACGCGGCCCGACCGGGTGGAGTGGAGCCGACAGCGCGACTCTCCCGGAGGCACCTTCGATGGCACCGCAGGACCTGCAGCACCCTCGCCCGGCCGCGGCTGCTCGCGGTGACGACGGCCCGCGACCCGTCCCGACCATGATGGGCCCGACGCACGCGCTCGCCGCGCTGCGCGGCCGCGACCTGCTCAGCGAGACCGACCTCACCGTGACGGAGTGGCTCGCGCTGGTCGAGCTCGCCGCCACGCTGAAGGTCGAGCGATCCGAGCCTTCCGGTCGACAGCGACTGGCCGGGCGCAATCTCGCGCTACTCTTCGCCAAGGCCTCGACCCGCACCCGCTGCGCGTTCGAGGTCGCCGCCCACCAGGAGGGCGCCCACGTCACCTACCTCGACCCCGAGTGCTCCCATCTGGGGCACCGGGAGTCGGTCGCGGACACCGCCCGGGTGCTCGGTCGGATGTACGACGGCATCGCCTACCGCGGGTTCCATCACGATGTCGTCGAACTGCTGGCCGACGCCGCGGAAGTGCCGGTCTGGAACGCGCTCACCGACCGTTGGCATCCGACCCAGTCGCTGTGCGACGTACTCACCCTGCTCGAGCACGCCGACAAGCCCGCCGGTGAGATCGCCGTCGCGTACGTCGGGGACGCACGCAACAACGTGGCCAGCTCCCTGCTCGTCGCCACCGCGATGACCGGGATGGACATCCGGATGGTCGCACCGGAGCCGCGACAGACCTCACCCGTCGTGCTGGCGACCGCCCGCGCGATCGCGGCCACCACCGGCGCCCGGGTGCGCCAGACCAGCCGGGTGGCCGAAGGCGTCGAGGGAGCGGACTTCATCTACACCGACGTGTGGCTCTCCCTGGGCGAGCCGGTCGAGCGCTGGCGGGAGCGCATCGACCTGCTCACGCCCTACCGGGTCGACGCCGCCCTGTTGGGCCGGACCGGCAACCCGGAGGTGAAGTTCCTGCACTGCCTGCCGGCACTCCACAACGACCGGACGGAGCTGGGCAGAGAGCTGCTCGCCCGCACCGGGGAGCCCGGCGTCGAGGTCAGCGACGAGGTCTTCTCCTCGGCGCACTCGATCGTCTTCGACCAGGCCGAGAACCGCCTCCATGCCGTCAAGGCGCTCCTCCTCGCGACACTCGGAGGCACGACATGAGACCTCCCCGAACCCACCGCCGACCGACCTCACCGAACGGAGCCCACCATGCCTGAGACCGTCGCGACACCCGCAGAGTCCACCACCGCCGACCTCGCCACCGAACCTCGCCCCGTCCTGGTCGCGGTCGACGGCTCGGCGGGGAGCGCCGCCGCCGTCCGGTACGGCGCCACCGCGGCGCGCCGTACCGGACGACCGCTGAGACTCCTCTACGTCGTGCCCGACTACGTCTCGATCACCGGAGGCGTGCCCGCGCCGTTCCCGCTGTCGCCGAGTGAGCTCAAGGACGCCGGGGAGGCGATCGTCGAGGAGGCGTTCCGGGTCGCCCGGGAGATCGTGCCGGCCGACCGGATCGCCCGGTCGGTCGCCATCGGCTCGCGCGTCGCCACCCTGCTCGAGGCGACCGCGGAGTCGGAGCTGACGGTGCTCGGCGACGACCGCACGGCACCGGCCGAGCGGCTGGTGGTCGGCTCGTTGGTCACCAAGATCGCGGCCCAGTCGCCGAGCCCGGTGGTCACCGTGCCGAGCTCATGGACCGCCGAGGTGGAACAGCGCGAGGACGCGCGCGTCGTCGTCGGGGTCAAGGACTACGACCGGGTGCCCGACCAGCTGCTGCGCACCGCCTTCCGGATCGCCCAGGACCGGGCGGCGAGACTCGAAGTCGTCTACGTCTGGGACGTGCGGGCGATGTATCCCCGCATGGTGGTCCCCACCATGGACTTCCCGGGCTGGCGGGCGATGGTCGACCACCAGCTGCGCGCGGCAGCCGACGCGGTGGGTCGGGAGTTCCCCGGAGTCGACGTCGGGGTGCGAGCCTGGCACGGCCAGCCGGCCCAGGTGCTGCGCGAGCGCGCCCGGGACGCGAGCCTCCTGGTGCTCGCCCGCCGCGCCCACGGCTTCCCGCTGGGACACTTCGGCAGCACCGGACGCGCCCTGCTGCGGCACTGCACCTGCCCGGTCGAGGTGCTGCCGCTCGCCGAGGTCCAGGGCACGCCACGGCCGGAGGGGCACTAAGTCCCTCGGTCGGGGGAAGAACGGCCATGGGAATGCCGACCCGGCCGGTCTACCGTGGCACGGTGACCGAGAGCAATCCACCGACCGCTCCGACCAGGATCCGGGTCTATCTGCTCGACGACCACGAGGTGACCCGTCGTGGCCTCAGGGACCTCCTCGAGGAGGAGGGCGACATCGTGGTGGTGGGCGAGTCCGGCCTCGCCGAGGAGGCGAAGCAGCGGATCCCCGCGCTGCGTCCCGATGTCGCCATCCTCGACGGACGGCTCCCCGATGGCTCGGGGATCGACGTCTGCCGCGAGGTCCGCTCACGCGACTCCAAGATCGCCGCACTGATCCTCACCTCGTTCGACGACGACGATGCGCTCTTCTCGGCGATCATGGCCGGTGCCGCCGGCTACGTCCTCAAACAGGTCCGGGGCTGTGACCTGGTGGAGACGGTGCGCCAGGTGGCCGCCGGGCGGTCGATGCTCGACCCCGCGGTCACGGCGCAGGTCCTCGAGCGCATCCGCTCCGGGCCCAAGACCGACGGGGTGATGGACCGGTTGACCGCGCACGAGCAGCGCATCCTGGACCTGATCGGTCAGGGCATGACCAACCGCCAGATCGCCCGGCACCTCGATCTGGCGGAGAAGACGGTGAAGAACTACGTCTCCTCGCTGCTCGCGAAGCTCGGTGTCGAGAGTCGCACGCAGGCAGCGATCCTGGTGACCAGGACGCGTCGGCGTTGATACCTTGAGCGGTCTCACCGAGAGGGAGATCGCCGTGGGTCCCCAGATGCCCGAACAGCCGTCGGAGCCCGCGCCGGTGCCCACCCCCGGGTCGGGCTCCGGGTCGAGTTCCGGGTCGAGTTCCGGGTCGAGTTCCGGGTCGAGGCTGGACGAGGTCTCCTTCGAGACACTGCTGGGCGAGGTGCTGACCCGGGTCAAGGACATCCGCGACGAGAAGGTCCGCTGGCGGCTCCTGCTGGAGGCGGTCGTCACTATGGCGGCGGGCGTCTCGCTCGATGACCTGTTGTCCCGCATCGTCCGGATCGCGAGCAGCCTGGTCGGCGCGCGCTACGCGGCTCTGGGGGTGCTCGCCTCCGGAGGCGAACGACGCCTCCGGCTGTTCGTCACCCACGGGATGAGCAGCGAGGAGATCGCCGAGGTCGGCGACCTCCCCGAGGGGCACGGCATCCTCGGGCTCATCATCGATCATCCCCAGCCGCTGCGGCTGCATGATCTCGCCGCCCATCCCCGGTCCTACGGCTTCCCGGCGAACCATCCCCCGATGCACTCCTTCCTGGGAGTCCCGGTGCGGACGGGCGAGAAGGTCTTCGGCAACCTCTACCTGTGCGAGAAGTCGGACGGTGAGGACTTCACCGACCAGGACGAGGAGATCGTGGTGGCGCTCGCGGCCGCCGCCGGCGTCGCGATCGAGAACGCCCGGTTGCACGAGGACGCCCACCGCAAGGCACGCTGGCTGCAGGCCCGCGCCGAGATCACCGCGGCCGTCCTGGCCGAGATCGACCACGTCGACGTGCTGCAGCTCGTGGCCGACCGGGCCCGGGAGATCGCGGAGGCGGATCTGGCCTGGATCGCCACCGGGCCGGAGGCGGAGCTTCTCCGGATCGAGGTCGTCGCCGGACTCGACGTCGAGCGAGAGGCTCTTCGACTGGCACCGCTGCGCCAGTCGCTCGCGAGCCGAGCGATCCGGTCGGGCAGCCCGTCGATGATCGAGGACCTCTCGACGCAGAGCTGGTGGGCCGCCGAGACGACAGGAGTCGACCTGCCTCCGTTCGGCCCGGCGGTGGTGATCCCGCTGGGTCAGGCGCGGGGTACCGATGGCTCCGACACGGTCGGCGTACTGGCCCTGGCATGGCGTCCCGAGAACGCGCAGAAGGCCCAGGAGCTCGACCTGGCGGTCGCCAACAGCTTCACCGAGCAGATCGCGGTGGCGATCGCTCTGGCCCGCAACCGCCAGAACCGCGAGCAGTTGGCCGTGTACGACGACCGCGACCGGATCGGACGCGACCTCCATGACCTGGTGATCCAGCGCCTGTTCGCGATCGGACTCCGGCTGCAGGGGAGCCTGCGCCTGACCGACGACCCGCAGCTCCGGTCCCGGCTCGACGAGGCCGTCGACGAGATCGACGAGACGATCCGTGACATTCGGCGCTCGATCTTCGAGCTGGGCACGCCCGCCCAGGGCGACGACGTCCAGTCCGAGGTGACAGCGGTCGTCGACCGGGCCGCCGGCGCGTTGAAGTTCCGTCCGTCCCTCGGCCTCAGTGGGCCGGTACGGCTGCGCGTCACCCCCGCGGTGGCCCAGGACCTGCTCGCCGTCCTGGCCGAGGCGCTCTCGAACGTGAGTCGTCATGCCGAGGCCACCGAGGCCGAGGTGTCGCTGGCGGTCTCCGACCGGCTGGTGCTGCGGGTGTGCGACAACGGTCGCGGGATCCCGACCGGCACCCCGGAGAGCGGGCTGGCCAACATGCGGCGGCGCGCCGCCAAGCACGGCGGGTCCTGTGCCGTCTCACCGCGCGATTCGGGAGGCACGGTGGTGGAGTGGACCGTGCCGCTGTCCTGAGCCAGGCTCGCGCCGACACTCGCCGCGCGCCGCTCCGGTCATCGGGGGCCCGGGCACCACGACTCACGTCGGGACCAGGCGCCGGCCGGTGATCTCATCGGGCGTGATCCGCACGTGGAACGGGCGAGCGCCCTCGACCCACGGCGCCGGACGGGTGTCGGCAGCGGGCAGGTCGGCCGACTCGACGAACGTCGCATCGCCGCGGACCAGCACGCTCCACCCCGACTGGGTGTACTCATCGATCTCGTCTATCTGGAAGGCCGCATGGCCGCGGTACAGGTGCTGGGCCAACATCGAGTACGGCGAGGTCCGGAACACCACGGTCCCGGCATCCATCACGTAGTTGACCGGCAGGATCACCGGGAACGCCTCGTCGCAATAGGCCACTCTGCCCACCTGCGTTCTCTCCAACAGTTCGAGACACTCCGACTCGGTCAGGACATGCAGACGACCCGGGAACCAGCTCTCCCTCATCGCAGTACCCCTTCGCTCGTCGACCGGCGCTCCATGCCTCCACCGTGCCCGGACCGACGGTGGAGGCACACGGCCGAAGGTCCCGGCGCTCCTCGGCGAAGGTCCCGCCCCTGACACCGTCCCGCCGGCCGGCACACTCCCGCGCGGCCGATGAACGCGTCCTCCTCGCGCACGACGCGAGCGGCGATCACCGACGACAGAAGCCGCAGGTCAGCGAGCTGACCTGCGGCTTCTTCGGTGTGCGCGCCCGTAGGGATTCGAACCCCAAACCTTCTGATCCGTAGTCAGATGCTCTATCCGTTGAGCTACGGGCGCAGTGTCATGCGACCCGAGAAGAGTAGCCGACGCCGGCGACGAGGCCGAAATCGCGATCGGCGGCGTCATCCACCGCGGATTCGGCCGTCTCGTTCACCGACGCCGCGGATGCCGGCCGAGCCGGGTCCGCGCTATGGAAGGATCACCGACAACGAGAACACCTGGGAGGCGTGGGTGAGCGAGCAGTCCTCGGAGAGCCGGGAGATCCTGGAGGGCCCCGGCTTCGAGTTGTACGAGCTCGCCGTCTCCGCCGGGATGCTCCGGGCCGACGACCCTCGGCTCGCCGAGGGCGGTGAGTACGCCGACGCGCTGGGTGTCCTGGTCGAGCTCGGCCTGTTGCAGCACGAGCCGGAGTCGTCGCGCTGGGTGCCGGTCGACCCGACCGCGGTGCGCTCCCGGATCGTCACCCCGATGAGCCTCGAGGCCACCCGGCTGATCGAGGAGTCGTCGCAGTGGGCGCGGGACTTCGGCGTGCTCTCCCAGGCCTGGCGGCGCTCCTCGGTCGCCGAGCAGACCGGGCCGTTCACCTACCTGCGCCGCTCCCAGGTCGGCCGGTACATCGAGGGGGTGATGCTCGACTGTCAGGAAGAGCTGCTCACCGCCCAGCCCCAGGCCGGCCGGGACGTCGCCGGCCTCCCGGACTCGATCGACCTCGAGCGGCAGGTGCTCGAGCGTGGCGGCATCGTGCACACCCTCTACCAGCACGCCGCCCGACGCGACGCCGCGACCCGGGAGTACGTCGTCCGGATGGCCGAGCTCGGCGCCGAGGTCCGCACGCTCGACGAGTTCTTCCCCCGCACGATCATCGTGGACCGGCGGGTCGCGATCATCCCGACCCCAGATCCGAACACGGTCGCGGTGGCGGTGCGCGAGCCGTCGGTGCTGGCCTACCTCGCGGACCTGTTCGAGCGCTCCTGGCAGCGGGCGCGACGGTTCAGCAGCACCGACGTCAACGTGCTCCGAGACATCGCCGCGGAGCAGCGTTCGATGACCATGCGGCTCCTCGCCGAGGGCCATTCCGACCCGGTGGCCGCCAAGCGGCTCGGCGTCAGTCCGCGCACGTACGCGGGCTACGTCGCCGATCTCAAGCGTGAGTTCGAGGTCGAGACGCGGTTCCAGCTCGGCTACATGGTCGGGCTCACCGGACAGCCACTCGGCCCCGCCGACGAGGATGCGCCGCCGGCCGACAAGGCGCAGTAGCCGATCTCAGCGACCCCCGACGATGTCGCCCCAGGTGACGTCCGCGTGGGCTGGCTCCGAGACACTGACGACGCCGAGGCCGGCAAGGACCAGCGCGGCAAGCGCGAGAACGATTCGGCGGGCAGGCTTCATGATGAGCAGTCCTATCGATGTGAGCTCATCCGGGTTCTCCGGATGTCTGCGACAACAGTCTTGTCTATTATCTCCCCTCCGCCTAGCCCCACGTTCACAGAAGATGACGACGATGTGAAGAAACCCATCGAGTGGCGTCCGACAGGGTGGTGCACGGCTCCCGGAGCGTGTCGGTGCGTGGAGCGACGACGGCCACCGCGTGATTTGTGAGTGTGGGTCAAAGCCTTGCTGCACTCGGTCTACGACCAGCCAGACGCCGAGTCCGTCCACGCCCAGTTCGACTGCGTCGTCGACGCGATGGGCGAGAAGCTCCCCGAGGTCGCTGAGCATCTTGAGGAGGCCCGTGCCGACATCTTGCATCTTGGCCTTCACCGCCTTCCCCAAGGAGATCTGGCGCCAGATCTGGTCGAACAACCCCAACCAGCAGCTCGACAGGGAGATCCGCCGACGTACCGACATCGTCGCGATCTTCCCCGACCGGCCCAGCATCATCCGCCTCGTCGGCGCGGTCCTGGCCGAGCAACGCGACGAGTGGGCCGAAGACCTCCGCTACCTCGGACTACGACGCACTGGCGAAGTCACAAGCCATCGACACCACCCCCATCACCGGGGAGGTGACCGACGAACTGACCATCCAGGCCATCACCGCCTGAACTACAACGACGAAGGATCACCCGTCGTACACCGCCCCAGCGGACTTGACCAGCTCAGTTGGCTTATTGCCCCAACCCCAAGGCAGTAAAGAAGGCCCTTGTCGTCGACAGCTCCTTCGGAGTCGCCCAACGCGACAACGCAACCGGCGCGGCCACAAAGTACTTTGCCTTCTGCCACAAACGTTCTGGCGGCGCTTGTGCCTACGTGCCGAGCCGCTTCCCAACGTCCGCGGCATGAACCTCGGCTGCCATCGAGCGGGGCAGGAGCCGGAATGGACCGCCGTCCGACCGAAACCGCGCGGTAGTCACACTCTCGCCGGAGAGCAACTCATCGCGGTTCACCAGGGTGACGCGGGGCGCGTAGAACATCGCCAAGCCGTAAGGGATCTCAAGATCACCGAGTCGGAGCACGAGGTCCTCGTTGGTGAAGCGCAACAAGAACGGGTCCTCTGTCAGCTGCTCTACGAACTTCCGCTGCTTGCCGGGCATCACGTTAGCGGTGAAGTCGTCATAGGGCGTCTCCCCCTGTTCACCCTCCAAGGAAGCGACAGCGGCTTGGACCATCTGCAAGTCGCGCAGGATGAACTCTTGCGGGAGACGAAGGCTTCGGTCCAGCAGTTCCTCGAGCCGACGCAACGCTCTGGCCGCCTCCACGAGAGAATCGATCGGCCCGAACGGGCGGTCCTCGATCCGTTCGCCTTGGGAGACCAAGCCCGGGACGCGGAACCGCAGCTGGCGACCCTCCGTCGCAGCCGCCTGAAACTCCAGCAGCGGCAGGACTGCGGCCAAGTCGAAATCGGTGAATGCCGCGAACTCCAGGGTCAGCCCTCCCCCAGGAAGGAGTTGCGGCGCAGTGAGGTCCCTCGGGCGAGGAAGGCGAACGGTCACGGACAGGGCACCAGCCGCATCACCTCCCATCAAGGTCACACCATCGCTCCCGCTCATACGCTGGCGCAGGTACACGTCGACCGATGCGATCACCTGGTCTCCGACCTCGCCAAGGATCTGTACCTGTCCGCGGATCGGCCTCGGCAGCGTGATCACGGCCGATCTGATCTGCACCTCCCCCGGCCCCTCGATCCCACTCAGCAGTCGCCGCACCTCCGGCGACGCGTCGAGGCGGATCTCGACAGCACCCGAGGGCACCGTCACCGCGCCGCCGAACCTGGTCACCTCCTCATACCTGGTGCGCAGGGCTGGCTCGCCGACCGCATCAAAGTGGAAGGTCGTGAGTAGGTTCACCGGATCGAGTTCGGCTGCGTCGGGTGTCTTTGCGCGGAGCGTGTTGACCGTCAAGTCACCCTCGACCCTCCAGTCCACCGTCCAGTGCGGTGAGACCTCATCAATCAGTCGCCGCAGGTTGCGGTTCCGCTCCGCAAGGTCCTGCGTGCCCGACGCGAGGACCGCCGTCTCGTGGCCATAGTCACCCGCCAGCTGGAGCAGCTCAGCCTGTTCTCCTTCGACGTAGCGTCGCAGATCGCGATGCTCCGCGAACTGACCGTCCAGCCAGTCCTGTCCCCACCACTGCAGTTCCACGCCGGGCGCACACGCCTGGAGCTTGCCCGTGAACCAGGCATCCTCGCTCGACGTCGAGCCGGTACGCGACGGCGTTCGGTTTAGCGGTACTACCAGCACCCACTTGCGCATCTTCGGCGCGTTCTTGACTGCTGTCCGGAGCGAGGACTCGATCTGACGACGGCGACTGTTGTTGAGCCGGTCGTGGAAATACTTGCACTCGAAGACCGTGAGGCCATCTTCGGTGACGAGCCGCGCGTCGGCGCCACCGTCGCCACCGGCCCCGTCGAGGCTCGTCAGCCCGGGGTACAGACGGCGTAGCAACATCTGCGCCGCTCGCTCGAACCGCTGCGGATCCAATCCACTCCAACGAAGCATCCGGTGAACACCTCCAGCCGATTCCATCACGCTGCGCCGACATCCCGACATCGCTGGAACCCCAACGCGTCGATCGCCATCTGGCATCGTCAACCTAGAAACGCTCCCGGCCTGGGAGCGGCCAATGCAGAACGTCGGACTCTTCGGGCCACGCGACGTCGACAAGAACGTCTTCTACGTGCCGTTCGGTCCCTACGACCCGGCGGACCCCAGACACAGCCGTCTTGTCACCGTCAGCGACGACGTCTTCGCCCGACTGGAGCACGTCATCTCGCCCCTCACCCACGCTGAGAAGCTCTACACCACCGTGGGCGACGAAGCACGACAGATCCTCAACAGCGCCGTGTTCCGACACCTCAAGGTCGACAGCATCCCCGAAGACGGCCGCAACGTCCCAGCGATCACCGACGCACCGCTCACCGGACCAGCGGGGCCGTCGCCGGCCCCGCTGGTCCCCGAACAGAAAGAACCCTCGCCGAGCATTCGCTCAGCGAGGGTTCCAACCTGATCCAGCTGGCGGAGGCGGAGGGATTTGAACCCTCGATGGGGTTGTAGCCCCAAACCCGCTTAGCAGGCGGGCGCCATAGACCAGACTAGGCGACGCCTCCCCGACAGCCCGGACAGGCTACAAGCCCGGGCCGCGATTCCACCAATCGGTTCGCCGGCCGGCCCTGAGGACCCCCGACGGAGGAGTGCGCCTGACGGATCGCTCCGGACTCATTGCTCCAGCGGCGTGATGCTGGCGGCGAAGTGCCGTTGCATCTCGCGGACGAACTCCTCGCGGTCGATCGCCAGGATGCTCACCGGGATCGTCGTCGACCGGCCGTCGCGCAGCCGCAGGACCAGGCACGGTGTGCCGTGCGACCACGAGGTGACCGCCTCGGCGATGTCCACCCAGCGCGCCTCCCGAGTTCCCGCTCCGCGGACCAGCCGCACCGAGTATCCCTGTGCGGTGCAACGGACGACGTACGCCTTCACCCGCAGCCACCAGTGCCCGGCGGCGACGGCCACCAACCCGAGCACGAGGACGGCGAGGATCCAGCCGTGGCCGGCGCCGACCGCGCTCACCACCACAGTGGTGAGCATGACGACGAGTGCCAGCGCGACCACGGCCAGGCCGAGGAAGCGGATCCGAAGCGCGCGGGCGAGACGGTAGAACGTGGCGGTCGGCGCGGGCACTCCGGCATTCTTCCCGACCGCCGCCCGAACCACCGCATCGGCTTGTCTGCTTAGGTGACCTGGGTCACACTCGAGATATGGCAGGCGTACGTCCAGCGACCACCGAGGCCCTGCGCGCGTTCGAACAGGCGCTGGTTCCTCCGCGCGCCGGCAGCAACGTCGGCAACTGGCGCTGGTCGATGCGGCAGCGCCTCGCCCGGCTGCGCGAGGCGCTGATGATCGAGGACGCCGGCACCACCGACGCCTGGCTGACCCCGCGGACGGGGTCCGCGCTGCGGGAGCGTGGTGCCCTGCTCAGCCGGCTGTCCTGCCTGGGCGACGACGTGCTCGACCGGTCCGACCTGAGCGAGCTCCACCGGGAGCTGCAACGGCTCGCCGTCGACCTGCATCATCACCTCCAGCGGATCAGCGATCTGGCCTACGACGAGGTCGAGCTGGAGCTGGGTGGCAGTGACTGAGCACGCGACCGAGTAGCGACCGAGTAGCGACCGAGTAGCGACTGCGCCTGGTCGCGGACGCCCCGTAGACTTCCCGCCTGTGGACCTGCCGGTCCTCGGAGGGGTGCCGGAGTGGCCGATCGGAACCGCCTTGAAAGCGGTCGTAGGGAGACCTACCGCGGGTTCGAATCCCGCCCCCTCTGCCAGCGAGATGTGGCGAATGCGAGCGCCCCGTTCGCGAGACGCAGAGCCTGCGCCTCCTCTGGTGCCATGGAATCAGGGCGGCCCTCAGCACGGCGACGAGCGGGGCGTGAACGCCCAGGCCCGCTCGTGGCGCGCTCCTCCTCCGGACGGCGCGGTCGTGGATGCCAGACCCAGGTTGGCCGGAACAGGGACGGCGGCCTCGACGGCTATCGTCGAGCCGTCGTGGACGACGGTGACCGAGCAGCAAGCGTGGCGTAGACGACGAGGTTGTCGGTCGAGGGCGCCCCGGAGGGCTTCTCGAGGCAGGTGATGACGGCAAGCCGCTTCGGCGTGTTGGTCCACAGACTCGTCTGAGTCCCGATGTCGGTCTTCTTCACCAGCTGGGTCCCGGTGATGGTGTACTTCGTGCTGCCGACGAACACCGCTTCCCCTTTGCTCACTGCGGCCTTCTGGCCGGGGACGTCGATGAGGTAATTGCCGGGCGCCGTGCCGCCGCCGCGCAGGGAATGGGTGACCAGGTACACGGTTCCCTTGCTTGGCGTGGTCATGGTGGTTCCGAGGTTGCGCACGGCGTAGACCGAGGTCAAACCGGGTGGGGTGAGCTGTCCCGCGGCGACGCTGATCTGCCCGACCGGGACGTCGAGGCCGACGGCGGGAACGCGGAACCGCAGACCGGTATCGGCGATCGCGTGCATCTGTCTCTGGACCTTCGCCGAGGGCAGCGTGCCGGGGTCGAGTCGGACCTGCCTGCCGGTCATGTCGGTTGGCCCGTGCTGGGTCGTAGAGGTCAGTGACGCGATGATCGCCCAGATGGCCCCAGCGACGATCACGAGGATCGCGGCCAGGGCCACCCAGCGGGCGCGGCGGCTGCGCAGCTGGAGCATCACTCCTGCCAGGTGCCCTTACGGCGCATCCAGAGCACCAGCGCCACCCCGGTGGCCAGCAGCGCCGCGAGCCCACCGAAGGGGAGGAGCCGCTCCCACACGGACGGCTGGTCGATGGTGTATCCGCCGGTGTTGACCGCCACCACTGGCGATGTGGGGTCACCGATGGTGGTGGTCGTCGAGCAGTCGCCGCTGGCGCGGCAGGACCCGCCATCCGCCGTCGGCTCGACGGTGTTCAGGAGCCGGTGGTTGCCGGTGTCAGGGTCGTTCACGGTCACCGAGTAGGTGATCTTGATCGTCTTCCCCACCGGCAGTGGACCGGACCAGGACAGCGTGTGGCCGGAGACGGTCGCCCCATGAGTGGCGTCCTTGTCATAGGTGGCGTCGTCCAGCACGTTGCTCAGGTCATCGGTGAACGAGGCCGGCCTGCTGGCGGTGTAGGCCACCTTGCCGGTGTTGGTGACGGTCACCGTGTAGGTGACCTTGCCGCCGGGCTTCAAGTGGCCGGCGGAAGCGGTCTTGGCCACCGTGTACGAGCCGCCGGACACGTCGGCCGTGCAGTCGGCGTTGTCGGTGCCGGTGGGGCAGTCGCCGCCGCTTCCGCTCGGCGTGACCACGGTGTTGTCGAGGTGCTGATCCCCCGTGTCCGGGTCATCGACAGTGACCGAATACCTCACCCTATGGGTCGCGCCGGCGGCGAGCGCACCCGACCACGAGAGCGTGGGAGCCGCATAGCTCGCTCCGCCGGTCGCATCCCGGTTGTACGTGGCGTCATCGAGCACGCTCGACAGATCATCGGTGAACGAAGCCGGGTTCGCGGCCGTGTAGTCCACGCTCCCGGTGTTCTTCACCGTCACCGTGTAGTGGATCGTGTCGCCGGGGTTCGCCTCGGTCGCGTCGGCCGTCTTCGTCACCGTGAAGGACGGCGCCGTGTTCGTCACGTTGCACAGGTAGGCGTCCTGCCCCGGCACCGTCAGCGTCCACGCACCCTTGGTGCCGCCGGTCGCGACCGTGGCTCCGGTCGCCGTATCGGTACAGACGACGGCAGCCCCGTATTGCGAGAGCGCACTTGGCGATCCGGCGGCCATGGCGTCCGTGATCGTGTACGTCGTGCCCTGGCTGACTGGCCAGTCCGTCGTCGAGATGGTGGTGGCCGAGCCCGCGGTGGTCGCATCGGTCAGCGTGGCCCCGGCGGCGCTGTCGAGGCCGACCGTGAACTGATCGTTCGCCGCGAGGCGTCCGTCGACGGTCTTCTTCACCGTCACCGTCGGGATCGGCGCGGTCGCGCATCGAGCGCCGTCGTTTCCATCAGACACCGGACCGGTGGCAAGGTCGATCGCGGTGACGGACGCGGGGTCGATGCGATAGATCTCGCCGGTGGCGTTGTTCGAGAAGTACAGGTTGCCGGCCGCGTCCGCATAACCGGCACCGTACGACGGTGCTCCGACGGGAACGCCAGGGACAGCGCCGAGGTCGGTCTCCTGGTGGGTCGTCGTGTCGAACTTGATCAGGTGATTCGTGCGGTCCTGGATGCTGTAGAGCGCACCGTCGACGTACACCCAGTCCGAACCGGTGATGTTGGGCGACAGCGTTCCGGACGCAAGCACGTTCCCATACGTCGCAGATCCGGCTGCGTAGTCGATCTCGTACCACGTGGCGGGCGACGTCGTACTGCTGCTCGTGATCCAGTAGTGACCTTCGTTGTCGAAGTCACCGACGTTGTAGCCGCGGGTGGTGTCGAATCCGGTCGGTGCCGCCAGTTCCGTCAGCGTGCCATCGCTGGCGACCTGCACGATTTCGCTGGTACTGAGGTCATAGCCGTACATGTAGTTGTCGGTCGTGTTATATCCGAGAGCGTTGACGTCATCAGCGGTGGAACCGATCTGGGACGAGGCGCCGCTGACCAGGTCCACCTGATAGATGCTGTGCGGCGGGGCGGTGCCGTCGCCGTTCGGCGACTGGAAGAGATAGCCGTACGTCGAACATGTCCATGCCGGGCCGTCCGCCGCAGCGGCGGGCTCCGCGCTGCCGAGGACGACGCCCCCCGCCGCGACCGTCATCAGCGATGCCCCGGTCAGTGCCGTGACCGTCGCCAGGGCGACGCGTCCTCGTACGCGGTGTCGCGATCGACCGGCCCGAGCGGCGTTCCTGAAAATCTCGCGTAGACGCACAGAAATGTCCTTCGTTCATTGACCTCGCGGAGGTCAGCGATGGCTGCCCCGCGGCACAGTCAAGACTCAGGTCGCGCACGGCCGGAAGTGGTGCGGAGCAGTTTCACCAAGCGCTTCACCAACGACACGACCCGTAGGAGTGGCGCGACCTGGCGTACGAAGCCGTTGACTGAGACCGGCACGTCACCGTGCGGCGAAGGCTGCTGCTTGGGGGTACGGCATCCCGAGTGCGAAGTGACCAGGCGCCGCGGTCCGACGTTGCCAGGGCGCACGATCGCACGAGCTTCATGGCATCTGGCGCGCGGCAGGAAGCAGCCCGTGTGGAACGCTTCCGACTGGCGCCGCGATCCGGCGCCCGCCTTTTCGAGTGCCGAAGATGGGGGGATCACGTTGTCTGCACCGGGACGCCCGGTCACGTCCAGCGATAGGTCGGTGTCGGGCGTGACGCCCACGACGTCTGTCGATGATGCGGCTCCCGCGGAGTCGCTTCAGCAGGCACACCGTGCTCACGATTGGGCGACGGTGGTCCGCGTCGTCGAACGGCATTGGATGTCGTTGATGCACCAGAACTTCGTGGAGACACGAGCCGCACTCCAAGAGGTCCCGGTTCCCATCGTGGCTGACAGCATCGCCGCGGTTGCCATCCGCGACTTCTTTCTTCTGCGTTGGCGCGCCGGCGATGATCTGCTGCTCGACCTCGCGCGCACGTCGCGGCTGAGTGATCCACACTGGGTCAAGGCGCTGCCGATCCCCCGATGGAACACGTCGGTCTCCGACGCGGCCGCGGTCATGATCGCCTTACGGACCCGCGGGGAGATGTCGCTCGCCCAGCGCTATGCGGAGAGCATCGATGAGGTCCTGAACGCCTGGCTGACCTGCGCCGGTGTGCCCGGGCAGGGCTTTCCCCCCGACGAGCTGAGCATCATGCGCCATGTCGGCATCACGCGCATGTTCGCCGGGGACCACAGCGGAGCCGTGCAGACCCTACGACGGGCCTTCCGCTTCAGCCCGCGGGCCGCAGGCGATCCGGCCGGTCCAGACGCTGCGACCCTCACGGCGATCGCCTACGGGTTGCTCGGGGAAGCGGTGGAGGCTGAGGAATGGCTGGCTCGCGGCCACGACAAGAGCACCGAACTGGGCCCGCCCGGCACGCTCCGCACACTGCGCGCGCTCGCCGGTGCGCTGCTGGCGATCGAACAGGGCCGTCAGACGCAGGCTCGCCGATCCTTGGCCCAGCTCGAGAGCCGCATCCCGGGCGAATTCGTCTGGGAGACGGCGTACGTCTATGCACGCGCCAGGTACGACCTGGTGTGGGGCGACCGCCGCCGACAACTACGTCAGCTCGCCGATGAACGCGCACGCCTGCCCCGATGGCTACAGGCCGATTCGACCATGGGGCCGCACATCGACGCCATCGAGGCGGAGCTGCTGATTGCGATCGGAAATGGAACCGAAGCCCAGCGACTTGTCGCCGCCTCCGAGCATCCACGGCTGCTCGTGCCCCGGGCGCGGCTGGCAATGCTCAGCGGCCGCCACGATGAAGTGGTCCGACTCGCGACGATCGGACTGACGAACGCCGCGCTCAACGCCCGCGACCAGACCCAACTCCAGACCCTGAAAGCCGTCGCCCAGGAACGCCTCGGCGACACCCCGGCGGCACGCCGCTCGCTCACCGACGCCATCAACAGCGCCGACGTCTCCGGTGCTCGGCTCGGCCTCGCCATGGCCCCACGGACCGAACTGTGCAAGCTCGGCGCCGCCGAGGGCCTGACGTACCGCTTGGAGACCCTGCTGTCCGGATTGCCCGAGGTCTTTCCCGCGTCGGTCGACATCGTCACACTCACGACTCGCGAGCGCGAGGTGCTGCACCAACTCGCCGATGGCCGCACCATCCGCGATATCGCCGATTCGAGCTACCTGAGCCAGAACACCATCAAGAGCCAACTGCGCAGCCTCTACCGCAAACTGGGCGCGACCTCGCGCGAACGTGTGATCGCTCTCGCGCACGAACACCACTTGATCGACCGATCATGACGGTGCCGTCGGCCTCGGCGTAGGCGGCGCCGGGCCGCTGGGGCTCAGCGCGGGCGGTCATCGAGGCTGGTCAGGACGTGTCGTGACCGCCCGACAGACCCGCTCGGCCTGCTACAGCAGCGGTCGGCCTCGGCCGGGCTCGGCGCGTACGGCGCTGGTGTCCTCCGCCGCCTCCCGCGCCACCCGCCGGCCCGGGGCCTCGCCGCTCGGGACCCGCGGGACTCCGGTCAGGGCGAGGTCGAGGCGGATGATCAGCACCCCGATGATCAGCCCGAGCACCAGGCTGTAGCCGATGCCGGCCAGTGCCTCCAGCACGCCGAGATCCGGGTTGGCCAGCGTGGTGGCGACCGGGGCGGTCAGCGCCACCCCGAACAGGCACACCCACCACCCCTGCCGGCGGCGGGCCCGCATGTGGGTGCCCCACACCAGCGCCGGGATGCCCAACAGCGCCTCGATCGGCCTCGGGTAGCCGCCGAGATGGTCACGACACCAGTCCAGACCGTCGTGCACGCCGCCGATCAGGTCGGGCGCGCCGTAGCGGCGGATCATCTCGGCGTACAGCAGCGTGACGGCGAGCATCAGGCCGCCGCCGGCGACCACGAAGACTCCCCGGCGGCCGAGGCCGTGCAGGCCGGCACCGAGGCGGTAGACCAGCCCGAACGCCCCGACCAGGGCGCAGGCGAGCACCGCGAACTGGTAGCGCGAGACCGTCACCACGGGCTCGAACCCGAGTGCCGCGACGCCGCCGACCGCCGCGATCACCGCAGCGGCCAGCACCTCACGGACCGTCAGCAGCATCCGCTGGACCGGGACGGTGGTCATCACGCCGAGCACGGCGCCGGTGGCGGCGGTGATCACCGCCGCCCCGGTGCGCAGCTCGTCGGTGCCGATCAGCACCACCCCGGTCCCGGCGACCAGGGTGAGCGCGGCGACGATCAGCGGCCGACTGCCGCTGCGGGTGGCGAGCGCCCAGGCGTAGGAGACCTCGACCGCCACCGCGCCGGCGTTGGCCACCCAGGAGTGGTGCAGCCGCTCCGGGCCGGGATCGAGCTGGGAGGCCAGCGCGAGCAGCCCCCCGACCAGGACGACCGCCCAGACGACGGCGAGCACCACTCGTCCCCCACGGCGGCCGCGTCCGCGTTCGTGGCGCCGGCTACCGCCCGGGGCGCCGTTCTCGCTCACCGCTGCCTCCGTGTCGGTCGTCGAAGCGCCCGAGATCGGGGCGGACACGGCTCGGGTCATGACGGTCAAGACTACAAGCGCCGACCGGGTGCCCGCCTCGCACCGTCACGACCGGGCCGCCCCGGGCCGGCCGTGACCGGGTCGTGATCGGGCAGGGTCAGGCAGCGAGCGCGCCGCGCTCACAGGCGGCGGTTGGCCAGCGACGGATTGGTCTCGCGTACGGCGACCAGCCGGCTGCGCTCGACGACGCCCTCGGCGACGGCATCGTCCTCACCCAGCTCGAGGAGGACGTCGCCGAGCGGGTCGAGCAGCATCGAGTGGCCGCTGTAGCGCGGCCCGGACTGCCCGGCCGCCGCCACGAAGACCGTGTTCTCGATGGCACGGGCGCGCAGCAGGGTGCGCCAGTGGTCGACCTTGCGCGGGCCGGCCACCCAGGCCGCCGGCACCACCAGCAGCTCGGCCCCCGCCTCGACCAGCCGCCGGGCCAGCTCGGGGAAGCGCAGGTCGTAGCAGGTCATCAGCCCGGTCGGCACACCGGCGACGTCCACCACCGCCGGGGCGAGCGGTCCGCCGGTGAGCGCGTCCGACTCGCGGTAGCCGAAGGAGTCGTAGAGATGGATCTTGCGGTACTCGGCGGTCGCGGCGCCGCGGACCAGCAGCGTGTTGAACGGCCGTTCCGGATCCGGGGAGGTCTCGAACATGCCGGCGACCAGGGTCGACCCGGTGCCGGCCGCCACTCGGCCCAGCTCGCTGCCGAACGGTCCGGCCACCGGCTCGGCGTACCGGCCCAGCGGCGAGCCGGGCTTGCCGAAGTCCCGGGCGAAGGCCTCCGGGAAGACCACCAGATCCGCACCCTGGCCGGTCAGCGGCTCGAGCAGCGCCCGGTTCTCGGCCGGCTCCAGGCCGGAGGCGTGCTGCACCAGGCGGATCCGCAGACTCTCCCAGGTCATGGGTCAAGCCTGCCACGTGCCACAGTGGCGGCATGGCGGAGACCGAGTACGCGGCGATCGTGCTCGCCGGCGGACGCGGCAGCCGGCTCGGCGGCGTGGACAAGGCGACTCTCGAGATCGGTGGCCGCAGCCTGCTCCACCGCGTGCTGGCGGCCTGCGCCGACGCGGCCGAGGTGGTGGTCGTCGGGGATCCGGTGGCCGGCACCGAGGCGCGCTTCGTCCGTGAGCAGCCGCCGTACGCCGGCCCGGCCGCGGCCCTGCTCGCCGGCTGGACCGC
>NZ_JASGET010000065.1:0-46310 GCF_047606145.1 Nocardioides sp.
CGGGCCGACCCCACCACCGACGCGACCGCGCAGCACCGGCTCGCCGCGGCACAGGCCGCGGTCCTCGGCCCGCCCGCGGCCGTGCGCCTGGCGCTGGATGCGGTCACCCTGCTCGGCGCCATCGGCTTCACCTGGGAGCACGACGTCCACCTCTACCAGCGCCGGGCCCTGGCGCTCGCCGCGGACTCCGGCCCGGAGGCGGACTGGGCGCATGCGCTGGGCGAGCTCGCCCTCGACCACCGGCGCGACTTCTCCCTGGTGGGACCCGGCGACCTGGCGGAGCTGCGGGCCGAGATCGGGCCTGTGCTCGATCGTGCCGTCACCCTGCCCGAGGACGACGGCGCCCTCACCGGTTGGGGGCCGGCCGGCGGCGGCCCGCGGCGGGCGGTACTCGCGGAGGCCGGTCTGGTCGCGCCCCACTACTCCGCGCCGTACGGTCGCGATGCCGGGCCGCGAGAGCAGGCCGCGATCGCCCAGGAGTTCGCTCGCCGCGGCCTGTCCCAGCCCACCACCGTCGTCGGTGAGTGGGTGCTGCCGACGCTGCTGGAGCACGGCTCCGACGCACAGCGCGACCGCTTCGTCGGTGCCACGCTGCGCGGCGAGATCGTGTGGTGCCAGCTCTTCAGCGAGCCGGGGGCGGGGTCCGATCTGGCCGGTCTGAGCACCCGCGCGACGAAGGTCGAGGGCGGCTGGTCGCTCTCCGGGCAGAAGATGTGGAACTCCTACGCCCACCTCGCCGACTGGGGCGTCTGCCTGGCCCGCACCGACCCCGAGGCGCCTCGGCACGCGGGGATCTCCTACCTCCTGGTCGACATGCGCTCACCCGGCGTCGAGGTCCGCCCGATCCGGCAGTCGACCGGACGCGCGGAGTTCAACGAGGTCTTCCTCGACGACGTCTTCGTGCCCGACGACTGCCTGGTCGGCGAGCCCGGCCAGGGCTGGCGACTGGCCGGCACCACCCTGGCCAACGAGCGGCTCGCCATGGGCGGCGCGCTCAGCCACGGGGGCGCCGACCTGGTCCGCCGCGTGGTCGCGGAGCGGACGTACGCGGTCTCCCGCGACGAGGCGCTCACCGTGCTGGGCCGCAACGTCTCGCGTGAGATGGTGCTCTCGGCGCTCGGCCTGCGCAGCGTGCTGGCCCGTCTGGCCGGGGGCGAGCCGGGCGCCGCGGCGAGCGTGCAGAAGGTCCTCAACGCGATCGCCCAGCGTGACGGCTCGGGCGCGCTCGTCGGTCTGCTCGGGCCCGCGCTGCTGGTCGACGAGCCTGACAGCCCGTACGCCGTGGACCACCTCGGCCTGCCGGCCGTCCTCTTCGGCGGCGGCACCATCGAGATCCAGCTCAACCTCATCGCCCGGCGGATCCTGGCGCTGCCAGGAGAGCCCCGATGAGCAGCGACCGGAGCAGCGACCGGACAGGAGGAGCCATGCCGACCCGCGACGAGGTCATCGCGCGCATCACCGGCCCCGGCGAGCGGTTCGAGATCGTGCGCGAGCCGGTCCTCGGCTACGAGCTGCCGGTCTACGTCCACCGGGAGCACTCGCTGGTCGAGATGCTGCTCGCCTCGGCGCGCTACGGCGACGCGGAGTATCTGGTCACCGACCGCGAGACGATCACCTTCGCCGAGCACCTGGCGATGGCCGGGGCGCTCGCGGCGGCGCTGCGCGAGGAGTACGGCGTGCGGCCCGGCGACCGGGTCGCGATCTGCGCCGCCAACTCCCCGCAGTGGATCCTCGCCTTCTGGGCGACGATCTCGATCGGCGCCGTCGTGGTGGGGATGAACTCGATGTGGGCGCCCGCCGAGCTGCGTCACGGCCTGGAGCTGACCGAGCCCACGGCGCTGGTCGCCGACGAGAGGCGCCGGGAGCTCACCGGCCCGGTCGACCTGCCGGTGATCGACATCGAGCACGACCTGCCGGGACTGCTCGCCCGCCATGCCGGGGCCCCGCTGCTGCAGGTCGCGATCGAGGAGGACGACCCGGCGGTCATCCTCTTCACCAGCGGCACCTCGGGCCGACCCAAGGGCTCCACCCACTCCCACCGCAACGTCATCTCGGCGGTCTGGTTCTTCCTGCTCAACGACGCCGTCGCGGCCGAGATGGGCGCGCCGCCCGCGGGCCGGCGCTACCTGCTGGCCAACCCGCTCTTCCACATCGCCGCGCTGCACAACCTGGCGGTGGTCCGGCTCGTCACCGGGGAGCCCTGCGTGGTGCACCTCGGCCGCTTCGACATCGAGGAGATCCTGCGCCTCATCGAGCGGCACCGGGTGACCAGCTGGGGCGCGGTGCCGACGATGGTGAGCCGGCTGGTGGAGCGCGCCGAGCGGGTCGGCCTCGACGACGTCGACCTGAGCTCGCTGCGCGTCATCACGGTCAACAGCGCGCCCTCCTCCTCGGGCCTCAAGGAGCGCCTGCGCCGGGTGCTTCCCGAGGCCGGTCGGGCGCTGGGCACCACCTACGGCCTCACCGAGTCCTCGACCGCCGCCACCCTGGCCTCGGCGGCGGAGCTGGCCGCCGACCCCGAGACCGTCGGCCGGGCGATCCCCACCATGGAGGTGGAGGTCCGCGACCCGCTCGGTCAGCCGGTGCCGGAGGGCGTGGAGGGTGAGATCTGCCTGCGCGGCCCGCAGATCCACCTCGGGTACTGGAACAACTCCGAGGCGAGCGCCGCCTCGGTCGCCGAGGACGGCTGGTTCCGCACCGGCGACCTCGGCACCCTGGTCGCCGGCGGCCACCTGCACATCTCCAGCCGCCGCTCCGACCTCATCCTGCGCGGCGGGGAGAACATCTACCCCGCCGAGGTGGAGAACCAGGTGCTGCTCCACCCCGCCGTCCGTGAGTGCATCGTGATGGGCGTCCCGGACGCCGACTACGGGGAGGCGGTCGCCGCGGTGGTCGTCCTGCACGAGGACGCCGGTCCGGTCGACCAGGAGCTCCTGCTGGAGCACCTGCGTCCCCGACTGGCCCGCTACAAGCTCCCCACGGTGTGGTCCCTCGGCACCACACCGCTGCCCCGCAACGCCACCGGCAAGGTGATCCGCCGCGACGTGGTGGTCACCGCCGGACCGAGTCACTGAGTACGAAGGACAGATCGATGCATCCAGAACTCTCCCCGGGCTCGCAGGAGTTGCGCGCGCAGCTGCGGGCCTACTTCGACGAGCTGATCAGCGAGGAGGACCACGCCGCGCTGCGGGAGCAGAACGAGGGCGGTCCCACCTTCGACCGGCTGCTGCGCCAGATGGGCGCCGACGGCTGGCTCGGCCTGGGCTGGCCGGAGGAGTACGGCGGCCGCGGCGCCGACCCGGAGGCGCTCTTCGTCTACTACGACGAGGCGATCCGTGCCGACGCGCCGCTCTCGCTGGTCACCCTCAACACCGTCGCCCCGGCGTTGATGAAGCACGGCACCCAGGAGCAGAGGGAGTTCTTCCTGCCCAGGATCCTGGCCGGTGAGCTCACCTTCGCGATCGGCTACACCGAGCCCGGCGCCGGCACCGACTTGGCCTCGCTGCAGACCCGGGCGGTGATCGACGGCGACGAGTTCGTCATCAACGGCAACAAGGTCTTCACCAGCGGCGCGATCTTCGCCGACTGGATCTGGCTGGCCTGCCGCACCGACCCCGACGCCCCGCGCCACCAGGGCCTGTCGATCATCACCGTGCCGACCACCAGCCCGGGCTTCTCGGTCACCCCGATCGAGACCGTCGGCGGTCACAGCACCACCGCGACCTACTACGAGGACGTCCGGGTGCCAGTGGCCAACCTGGTCGGCACCCTCAACGGCGGCTGGGGGCTGATCACCGACCAGCTCAACCACGAACGGGTCGCGCTGGCGGCCCGCGGCGGCATCGCCAACGAACTCTTCGACGAGGTGGTCGGCTGGGCACGCGGTACCACGCTCTCCCAGGGCCGGGTCATCGACTTGCCGTGGGTGCAGTCGCTGCTGGCCCAGGCGTACGCGCTGATCAGCGCCGCCGACCTGATGAACCTGCGGCTGGTCTCCGACCTCGCCGACGGCACCCTCAACGGCGGGGACGCGGCCGGCGCCAAGGTGGTCGGCACCGAGACCGTCGTCGAGGTCTACAACCTGCTGCAGCAGGTGCTCGGCGCGGCCGGCCTGATCCGCCCGGACAGCCCGGGCGCGGTGCTCCACGGCCGGGTCGAGGCGCTGGCCCGGCGGGCGCAGAACAACACCTTCGGCGGCGGCAGCAACGAGGTGATGCGCGAGCTGCTCGCCGCCAAGCGGCTCGGCATGACCGTGGGAGTGCGCCGGACGCCGGCGCCCGAGAGGAGCGCGAGCTGATGGACTTCCGACTCGACGAGGACCACCAGGCGCTCAGTGACCTGGCGGCAGCGATCTTCGCCGACCTCTCCCAGCCCACGCGGCTGCGCGAGGTCGAGGCCGAGGGCGGCTTCGACACCACGCTGTGGCGGGCGCTGGCCGAGGCCGACCTGCTCGGCATCGGCCTGCCCGAGGCTGCGGGCGGGGCCGGCATGGGCCTGATCGGAGTCGCCGCCCTGCTCGAGCAGCAGGGCCGGCGCACGGCGCTGGTGCCGCTGTGGTCGGTGCTCACCACCGCGCTCACCCCGATCGCGGAGTTCGGCTCCGCGGAGCAGCGCGAGCAGTGGCTGCCGCGGATCCTGCGTGGCGACGACCGCGTGGTCGGCGCATTCACCCTGGAGCAGGACGGGGTGCTGCCGTTCAGCGGCACGCCGGACGGCGAGGGCTGGGTGCTCTCCGGCGAGCTGCCGGCCGTGCTCGCGGCGCCGCACGCGGCCGCCTTCGTGTTGCCCTTCCGGGTCGAGGGGCGGCCCTACGTCGCACTGCTGCCGCGCGAGAGCGCCGGTGTGGAGGTCACCCCGACCAAGGTCACCAGCCGGGAGAGCGCGGGCAACCTGCGGCTGGACGGCGTACGCGTGCGCCCCGCCGACCTGCTGGACGAGACCGGCGGCACCGACGGCGCCGCGATCCTCGCCCGCGTGCGTACCGTCGCGACCATCGGCCAGGCGGCGCTCGCGGTCGGCGTGTGCAGCGAGGCGGTCGCGATGGCGGCGGCCTACACCTCGCAGCGGGTGCAGTTCGGCCGGCCGCTCTCGACCAACCAGGGCATCTCGCTGCGCCTGGCCGACGCCCATCTGGACACCGAGCGGACCCGGCTCACCACCTATCACGCCGCCTGGCAGGTCGACGAGGGTCGCGGGCCGGAGCGGACCTGGCCGGCCGCGCTGGTGTGCAGCTGGTGGGCGAAGGAGGCCGGCACGCGGGTGGTCCACTCCACCCAGCACGTGCACGGCGGGATCGGGGGCGACGTCGACTACCCGATCCACCGCTACCTGATCTGGGGCAAGCAGATCGCGCTGACGGCCGGGTCGGCGGCCTCGACCCAGGCCGAGCTCGGGAGCGTGATCGAGACGGCTCCTCGGATCGGCGCCGCCCTCGAGGGTGCCCGATGAACGTGCCCTCGACCTGGGCGGAGATCGTGCGTCTCCGGGCGGGGGACGACGGGCTCGGACTGCTCTTCGAGGACGACTCCTGGACCTGGGCGCAGATCGTGCAGGCCGGTGCCGACCGGATGGCCGTGGCGGCCGAGCTCGTTCCGGCGCCCGAGGGGCGTCCGCTGCACATCGGCATCCTGCTCGACAACGTGCCGGACTTCGTCTTCTGGATCGCCGGTGCGGCCATGTCGGGCGCGGCCGTGGTGGGCATCAACTCCAGCCGGGCCGCCGCGGAGCTGGCCCTCGACATCGAGCATGCCGACGTCGACCTGATCGTCACCGAGCCGCGGCTGCTGGCGCTGGTGGCGGACGGCGGCCACGGCGTACCCCCCGAGCGCGTCCTGGACATCGAGTCCCGGCGCTACCGCGGGCTGCTGGCGGCGCACGCCGGCTCGCCGCTGCCCGACGCGACCCCGGCGCCGGAGGACCACGCGTTCCTCATGTACAGCTCCGGCTCGACCGGCCGCCCCAAGGCCGTCATCGCCGGGCAGGGCCGGATGGGTCGGCTGATGGGCGCGATCGTCGACCGGATCGAGCTGACCCGGGAGAGCCGGACCTACCTGTGCATGCCGCTCTTCCACGGCAACGCGGTGATCATGAACCTGATGCCGGCCTTCACGATCGGTGCCAGCATCGGGATGGTCCGCAAGTTCTCCGCCAGCCGGTTCAGCGACGACATCCACCGCTTCGGCGCCACCTATCTCAACTACGTCGGCCGGGCGCTGTCCTACGTCCTCAGTCAGGCCGAGGACCCGCGCGACCGGACCAGCACGCTGCGGCTCGCCTACGGCACCGAGGCCTCCGAGATGGACATCGCGCGGTTCACCGAGCGGTTCGGCTGCCGGGTCTCGGAGGGGTACGGCAGCAGCGAGGGCGTCTTCCGGATCAACCGCACCAACGACACCCCGCCCGGTGCCCTCGGCAGCGTGCCCGGCGGGCTCGACGTGCGCGTCCTCGACCAGGGGACCGGCCGGGAGTGCCCGCGGGCGCGCTTCGACGAGCACGGCCGGCTGGTCGACGAGGCCGCCGTCGGCGAGATCGTCGGGGTCGGCCTGGCGCACGCCTTCGAGGGCTACTACAAGAACCCCGCCGCCGAGGCCGAGCGGATCCGCGGCGACGACTTCTGGTCCGGCGACCTCGCCTACCGCGACGAGGAAGGCTGGTTCTACTTCGCCGGCCGCTCCTCGGACTGGCTGCGGGTCGACTCGGAGAACTTCTCCGCCGCCCAGGTCGAGCAGATCCTGCGCCGCGCGCCCGGCATCGCGGTGGCACCGGTCTTCGCCGTCCCCGACCCGGTCACCGGCGACCGGGTGATGTGTGTGCTCGAGCTCGAGCGCGGCGCGAGCTTCGACGCTGTCGGGTTCGGGCGCTTCCTGGGTGCCCAGGAAGACCTCGGCGCCAAGTGGTGGCCGAGCTTCGTCCGGGTCACCGAGCGGGTGCCGCTGACCGGCAGCAACAAGCTCGACAAGGCACCGCTGCGCCGGGCCGCCTGGGCCACCGACGACCCCATCTGGGTGCGGCGGGGCAGGACGGAGGTCTACGAGCCGCTGGATGCCACCGCGCGCGAGGCGCTGATCGCGCAGTTCGTCGAGCACGGTCGCAGCACCCACCTGCCCGCCTTGCTGGGAGTGACCCCATGAGTGACGTACGCCTGTTCGAGCCGCTCCCCGTGCGGGACGTGACCCTGCCCAACCGGGTCGGCGTCTCGCCGATGTGCATGTACAGCGCCACCGACGGCCGCGCCTCCGACTACCACCTGGTCCACCTGGGCCGGTTCGCGCTCGGCGGTGCCGGCCTGGTCATCGCCGAGGCGACCGCGGTCGCCCCCGAGGGACGCATCTCCCACGGCGACCTGGGCCTGTGGGACGACAGCCAGACCGAGGCGCTGCGGCCGGTGGTGGAGTTCCTGCACCGCCAGGGCAGCGTCGCCGGCGTCCAGCTCGCGCATGCGGGCCGCAAGGGGTCGGCGCGCGTGGCCTGGGAGGGCGGCCGGCCGCTCACCCAGGAGGACGCCGCGCACGGCGAGCCGCCGTGGCCGGTGGTCGGCCCCTCCGCGATCGCCGCCGGACCGGGTTGGCAGACGCCGGTGGAGATGAGCGTCGAGCAGATCGCGGCGTCGGTCGAGGACTGGCGGGCCGCCGCCCGGCGCGCGGTGGAGGCCGGCTTCGACGTGGTGGAGCTGCACGGCGCCCACGGCTACCTGCTGCACGCCTTCTGGTCCCCGGTCTCCAACCGGCGCGAGGACGCCTACGGCGGATCGGCCGAGGCGCGGATGCGCTATCCGCTCGAGGTGGCCGCGGCCGTCCGCGAGGCCATCGGCGAGGGCCGCCCGCTCCTCTACCGTGTCTCCGCCGTCGACGGCATGGCGGGCGGCCTGAGGCTGGAGGACACCGCGGAGTTCTGCCGCCGGCTGCGCGAGGCCGGCGTCGACGTCATCGACACCTCCTCTGGCGGCATCGTCACCGACCGGGCGATCGACACCCGCGTACGTCGTGGCTATGCCTTCCACACGCCCCTCTCCGGCCCGCTGCGCGAGGCCACCGGCATGACGGTCGCCACCGTCGGCCTCGTGGTCGACCCACACCAGGCCGAGGCGATCCTGCAGCACGGCGACGCCGACCTGGTGCTCCTGGGTCGCACGATGCTGGACGACCCGAACTGGGCCCACCACGCCCGTGCCGAGCTGCTGCCCGGGGACTGGTCCGCCTGGCCGTCGCAGTCGGGCTACGCCGTCGCCGCCCGCGCCTCGGCGATGGCCAGACTCGCCGCCGACGGCGAGGACCCTCTCACGCGCTACCGCCGCTGAGTCGTGCGACGTCGGCGGCAGCCACGGAGCGCAGTCCCTGCGCCGACCGGTCTCACCAGTCCTGCCACGGGATGATCGTGCGCAGCGGCGTGGAGAGGAGCGCCTCCTCGGCCTCGGCGGCCGCGCGGGAGGTCGGCGTGGCGACCTCCTCCTCGGTACGGCGGATCGCGGCGGTGGTCTCGAGCGGATCGCCGTCGAGGTAGAGCACCCGCAGCCGGAGGCTGCCCGGCGCATCCTCGGCGGCCGAGTGGAACGGCAGCGTGCGGTGCCGCTGGTGCCGGTCGAAGGAGAAGGTCCAGGCTCCGGCGACCCCGTCGAGGTCGAGTAGCGCGGGGATGAGCGTGCGGTCCTGCCAGGTGAACAGGGCGTGCGTGCTCAGGTCGTGCGGCGCGGCGTACCGGGTGAGCGTGAGGTGCAGGCCGCGGTTGGGCCGGAAGGGCAGCACATCGGGGCCGACCAGCGCGGACGGGGCGGCGTACCCCTTGACCGGCACGAAGAACGACGTCATCCGGCGGGTGACGCCGGGAATGATCGGTCCTCGGCCCCACTGGAAGGAGTCCTCGCCGAGCCGGTCCCAAGCGGCGAGCGAGGCGGGCAGCGGGTTGCGGAAGAGGTACATCGCGACGTAGTCGACCTCGGCGTACTCCGGCGCGGCCGAGCCGGACTCGCGGTACTCCTGCGGCCTGGCCCAGCGGTCGCCCCAGGCGACGCCAGGCAGGGCCAGGTTCTCGGGGCGGTGGTCGAGCTGGTGCCACTCGTTGTAGGCGCGGTGCTGGGTGGGATCGGTGAGATCGACGAAGGAGAGGAAGGCCATCGGATACGTCACTCTGACAACCTAATGCTTGGTTGGTAACCTGTCCATGTGCGACAGGTGGCGATCGTGACCGGGGCCAGTCGAGGCGCGGGGGCGGGCATCGCCGTGGCGCTGGGCGAGGCCGGCTATGTGGTGTACGTGACGGGCCGGACCCGCGAGGGCGAGGCGCACGAGCTCGGCGGCTCCATCGGGACCACCGCTGCCGAGGTGACCCGCCGCGGCGGTCTCGGCGTCCCGGTGGCCTGCGATCACCGTCGCGACGAGGAGGTCGACGCGCTGGTCGAGCGCGTACGAGCTGAGCACGGCGGCCTCGACCTGCTGGTCAACAACGCGCTGGCGGTCGACGACGAGCTGCTGGATCCACGGCCGTTCTGGGAGAAGTCGCTGGACCAGCTGCGGATGCTCGACGTCGGCCTGCGCTCGACGATCGTGATGACCCACCGCGCCGCTCCGCTGCTGCTCGCCCGCGCCGACCGGGGGCCGCTGGTGGTCACCACCTCCGGCTTCGGTGGCACCTGCTACATGCACGGCCCGGCGTACGGTGCGGTCAAGGCCGGCGTCGACAAGCTCGCGCACGACATGGCGGTGGACTTCGCGTCGTACGGCGTGAGCGTGGTCTCGATCTGGATGGGGCTGCTGCGCACCGAGCGGACCGAGCGGGTGCTGGCCGCCGAGCCGGAGAAGTACGGCGGGGCGCGGCGCATCACCGAGTCGCCGGAGTTCACCGGGCGGGTGATCGCCGCGCTGCACGCCGACCCGGAGCGGGCGGCCCTCTCCGGGCGGGTGCTGATCGGCGCCGAGGAGGGCGAGCGCCTCGGTGTGCGCGACGTCGACGACACCCGGCCACGCTCGCGGCGCTCGATCCTCGGCGAGCCGCCGTCGTTCAGCGACGTGGTGGTGCGCTGAGTCCCAGTACCCGTGCGCGGACGGCGAAGACGGGATCCTCCGGGCCGCGCCGCCCGGCCGGGCCGTCGCCCTCCTTGGCCCGGAAGAGGCCGGCGTCGCTGCGGGTCCAGTCGCGGATCGCGAACCGCTCCCGGATGCGCCAGCCCGCGGGCGTGCGCACCAGGTGGTCGACGTAGCGGAAGCCGCTGGTGAAGTTGCGGCCCGGGTCGTCGCCCGGGGTGCCCCAGTGCACCGCGGTGCCGTACGTCTCCGCGACCGCCGCGTCGCCGGCCAGCTCGCACAGGTGGTTGGCGACCAGGTGCATGGTGCCGTCCAGGCGCGGCAGCAGGCGCTCGAGCCAGGCGACGTAGTCGTCGGCGGGGCCGGAGAAGCCGGTGTGGTGGTCGACCCCGTTCGCGGCGTAGACGGCGCGGATGTCGGCGTAGTCGAGCCGGTCGACCGCCCGGCAGTAGCGCGCACCAGGTCGTGGATCTCCTGCCGGTCGGTCAGCTCCCGGAGCGCGTCGGTCACTGCGTGACGGTCCAGCCGCCGTCGACCGGGAGCAGCACGCCGTTGATGTAGGAGGCCAGCGGCGAGAGCAGGAAGAGCTCCGCCCAGGCGATGTCGTCGGCGGTGGCCATCCGGCCCAGCGGGTTGCGGGCGAGCGCACGCTGGCCGATCTCGCTGCCGGCGAAGCCGGCCAGTCGCGGGGTGTCGGTCATACCCGGCGCGACGGCGTTGGAGCGGAAGGACGCAGCGCGGTGGGCGGCCAGGTGGCGGACGTAGCCCATCAGGGCGGCCTTGGAGGCGGAGTACCAGTCGGACTCGGTGCCGATCCTGTTGCCGGCCACCGACGAGGTGGCCACCATCGCCGCGCCCTCGGGCAGGCCGGTGGCGGCCCACGCCTCGGTCATGGCGCGTACGCTGCCGATGCAGATCCGGATCGCGTCCTCGAACTCCAGCGGGGCGGCCGAGGAGGGGCCGGCGTTGTTGGCCAGGTAGCGGATCGGGCCGAGCTCGGCCAGCGTCCGCTCGAAGCCGACGGCGGTCGCGGCGTGGTCGCTGACGTCGGCGACGTACGTCATCACCTCGCCACCGGCATCCCGGGCCTGGGCGGCGACGTCGAGGAGCCCGGCCTCGGTGAGGTCCCAGGCGGAGACGCGCAGGCCGAGCTCCACCGCACGGAGGACGAGCTGGCGGCCGATGCCGCTGGCGGCGCCGGTGATGAGGACGACGTCGCCGCGATCGAAGCCGAAGTCGGGGTGGGGCATGGTGCGCTCTCCTTCGCCGGTGGTGTGACCTCGTCATGATAGCGTAGAAAACAAGCAAGCGATTGGTTGTATGGGGGCGGCATGATCGAGGGGCGGACCGCGGTCGTCACCGGGGGCGCGAGCGGACTGGGCGCCGCGGTCGTACGCGAGCTGGCCGCTCTCGGCGCCGACGTGGTGATCGCCGATCGCGATCTCGCCGGGGCCGAGGCGCTGGCCGCGCGGCTCGCCGGTCTGCCGGGCGAGGTGATCGCCCGCCACGTCGACATCGCCGAGGACGACTCCGTACGCACCTTGTGCGCCGAGCTGGCCGAGCGGGAGTGCTCGATCCTGGTCGCCAACGCCGGCATCACCCGGGTCGAGCGGTTCGTCACCTCCGACCCGGCGTCCTGGGAACAGCTCTACCGGGTCAACCAGCGCGGTCCGATGCTCCTCGCCCACCGGCTCGTGCCGGGCATGGTCGAGCGCGGCTGGGGTCGGGTCGTCCTGGTCTCCTCCGACGGCGCTCGCGCCGGGTCGTGGGGCGAGGCGGTCTACAGCGCGACCAAGTCGGCGCTCTTCGGGTTCGCCAAGTCGCTGGCCCGCGAGACCGCGCGCGCCGGCGTCACCGTCAACGTGGTCTGCCCCGGCCCGATGCGCACGCCGATGCTCGAGCGCGTCAGCGCCGAGAGCCCGAGCCTGGTCGCCGACCTCGAGCGCGCCATCCCGATGCGCCGGCTCGGCGAGCCGGAGGACGTCGCGGGGGTGATCGCCTTCCTGGCCGGGGACGGCGCGTCCTATCTCACCGGCCAGGTCGTCAGCGTCAGCGGCGGGATCACGATGCAGTGACCGCCGGCCGCTGCGCAGCGTGTCACGGTGACACGTCGGCGGGCAGCGGGTGCCCCTGCACCCAGGCGTCGAGATGACGCCGGAGCAGGTCGGGGATCGGGGTGGACTCACCGGACGGCGTGACGGTGACGACCCGGATGAGGCCCCGGCCGACGAGCCTCTGGTCCTCGGTGCGGACGAGATGGTGGAGCATGTCGAAGGAGCGGCGGCCGACCCGGCCGACCCGCAGCTCGGCGCGGATGTGGTCGAAGAGTCCGACCGGCACGAGGTAGTCGCACTCGGTGTGGCAGGTGACGCTCCAGAAGCCGTGCTCGGCGGCGAGCTGGTCCTGGCGCAGCCCGTTCATCCAGAACCACTCGCTCTGCAGCCGCTCCATCCAGGGGAACCACGCCGCGTAGTAGAGGATCCCGGCGGGATCGGTGTCGGCGTAGCTGAGCCGGAACTCCAGCTGGTGCAGCGGCGCGGTGTCGCTCATCGGCGTACTCGCTGCGCTCCGTGCGCCGATGAGGCACACCCGCGCCGTGTTGGATCGTTCGCTCGCTGACGCTCGCTCATCAGGCCTCGCGCGGGAAGTTGGTCCAGCCCTTGCCGTCGACCCGGGCGTACCAGCCCGACGCTGCCAGGGTGCCGCCGTCGACGGGGATGGTGTGGCCGGTGACGTAGGAGGCGGCCTCGGAGGAGAGGAACTCCACCACCGCGGCGTATTCGTCGACGTGGCCGAAGCGCCCGATCGGCACCCAGGTCGGGACTCGGCCGGGGTCGCGGTCGCCGATCATCAGCGCGGCCGGGGTCTGCTCGCTGTCGGCCAGGTCCGGCGCGATGGCGTTGACCCGGATCCCGTGTCGAGCCACCTCGACGGCGAGGCTCTTGGTGAAGGCCGAGACGCCGGCGTTGTAGGCCGAGTAGACCGAGTGCCCGGGGATGCCGCGGAACGCCTCGACGGTGGAGACGTTGACGATCGCGCCGCGGCCGCGTTCGATCATGCCAGGCAGCAGTGCGTGGGTCAGGTGAAGGACATGCAGCAGGTTGAGCTCGTGCATCCGCTGCCACTGGGCGGGACTGCTGTGCACGAAGTCGCGCTTGGCCGGGCGAAAATCACCCACGTTGTTGACCAGCACCTCCACCGGACCGGCCTCCTCGGCGACCGCCCGGATGGTGGCGACCACCGCCGGATTGGTCACGTCGCCGACGACGACCTCGCACCGGCCACCGGCCGCGCGGATCTCGCCGGCGGTGTGCTCGGCGGCCTCGGCGTCGATGTCGTTGAGCACGATCCGGTCGCCGCGGCGGGCCAGCCGGCGCGAGGTGGCGCCACCGATCCCGGCCGCCCCGCCGGTGACCACGGTGATGGCCTCGGGTGAGGGGAAGGTCATGATGAGCAACCTAGCATTTGTTTGGTTTTGATCCTAGGATCATGGTCGTCACCGCGGAACGCGGGGTGACAGAGACAAGGAGTGGGTGTGGGTATCGAGCTCGACTTCACGGGCAAGGTGGTGCTAGTCACCGGTGGCGGCCGCGGGGTCGGCGACGGGATCGTCTCGGTCTTCCTCGCCGCCGGCGCCGAGCTGGAGATCTGCGGTCGTACGCAGCCCGAGCGGCTGCGGGAGGTCGACGGCCGCGCCCCGGTCTTCCGTGCTGTGGACGTCCGCGACGCGGGCCAGGTCGAGGCGTGGATCGCCGACGTGCTGGCGCGCCGCAGCCGGATCGACGTCGTGGTCAACAACGCCGGCGGGTCGCCGTTCGCCAACCTCGCCGACTCCTCGCCGCGCTACTCCGACAAGATCGCCGCGCTCAACTTCATGTCCACCGTCTACGTCAGTCATGCGGCGTACGCGGCGCTGAGGGAGAGCCGCGGCTCGGTCGTCAACATCACCTCGATCTCCGCGCGCCGGCCCAGCCCGGGCACGGCGGTCTACGGCGCGGCCAAGGCCGCCGTCGAGAGCCTCACCACCAGCCTCGCCGTCGAGTGGGCGCCCGACGTACGGGTCAACGCGGTGAGCTGCGGGCTGGTCGAGACGCCCGGCTCGATCGACCACTACGGCGACGCGGAGCAGTACGCCCGCGTGGCCGCCACGATCCCGCGCGGCGTCTTCGCGCGCCCCGAGGAGATCGGCCAGGCCTGCCTGATGCTTGTCTCGCCGCTCTCCACCCACATCACCGGCGCCGTGCTCAACGTCGACGGTGGCGGGGAGTGGCCCGCCTTCCTGCAGCACACCCCCAACGCGCTCCGCTGAACCCCCGCACCTCAGGAGGAACCCCATGCCCGAAGCCGTCATCGTCTCCGCCGCCCGCTCGCCGATCGGCCGCGCCGGCAAGGGGTCGCTGCGCGAGCTGCGGCCCGACGAGCTGGCCGAGCAGATGGTCCGCGCGGCCCTGGCGGCCGTCCCCGCGCTCGACCCCGGCCAGGTCGAGGACCTGATGATGGGGTGCGCCCAGCCGGCCGGCGAGCAGGGCTACAACATCGGCCGGGTCACCGCCGTACGCCTCGGCCTCGACCACCTGCCCGGCACCACCGTGCACCGCTACTGCGCCTCCTCGCTGCAGACCACCCGGATGGCGCTGCACGCGATCAGGGCCGGCGAGGGCGACGTCTTCGTCTCCGCCGGCGTCGAGGCGGTCTCCCGCTTCGGGCTCGGCAAGTCCGACGGCATGCCCGACACCAAGGACGCGCGGTTCCTCGCGGCGGCCGAGCGGGACCGGGCCCGGATCGAGCGCGGCGAGCCGTGGGTCGACCCGCGCGACCTCGGCGAGCTACCGGACGTCTACATGGGCATGGGGGAGACCGCGGAGAACGTCGCCTCGCTGCGCAAGGTCTCGCGCGCCGACCAGGACGCCTTCGCGGTCCGCTCCCAGAACCTCGCCGAGGCTGCCGCCGACCGCGGCTTCTGGGAGCGCGACATCACCCCGGTGACGTTGCACGACGGCACCGTCGTCGCCACCGACGACGGTCCGCGGCGGGGCGTCACGATGGAGAAGGTCTCCTCGCTGGCACCGGTCTTCCGCTCCGACGGCACCGTCACCGCGGGCAACTGCTGCCCGCTCAACGACGGCGCCGCGGCGCTGGTGATCATGAGCGACGTGCGCGTCCGCGAGCTCGGCCTGACCCCGCTGGCGCGGATCGTCTCCACCGGCGTCTCTGCGCTGAGCCCCGAGGTCATGGGCCTCGGTCCGGTCGAGGCGAGCCGGCAGGCGCTGGCCCGGGCCGGCCTCTCCGTCTCCGACCTCGACCTGGTGGAGATGAACGAGGCGTTCGCCGCCCAGGTGCTGCCCTGCGTCGACGACCTCGGCGTGGACCTCGACCGGGTCAATGTCAACGGCGGCGCGATCGCGCTGGGCCACCCGTTCGGCTCCACCGGCGCGCGGATGACCACGACGCTGATCCACGGCCTGCAGGAGCGCGACGCCCGGTTCGGCCTGGAGACGATGTGCGCCGCCGGTGGTCAGGGCATGGCGATGGTCATCGAACGCCTCTCCTGAGCCGCCGACTCGGCGCCAACCTGACACCGGGGAGCGCCGAGTCGGCGTGAACTCGACGCCTGAGAGCGTCCACTTCACGCCGACTCGGCGTTCTCACCCGTACGAGATGCGCCGACTCGGCGGCTCTCCTCAGCCGGCAGCGGCCGTGGCCCGGAGCTCCTTCTTCAGCACCTTCCCCGAGGCGTTGCGGGGGAAGTCGCTGAGCACCTGGAAGCGGCGCGGGACCTTGAAGTTGGCCAGCCGCTCGCGGCAGTAGGCCGCCAGCTCGTCGAGGTCGAGGTCGGCGTCGGGCCGGGGCAGGACGTAGGCGAGGCCGACCGAGCCCATCCGCTCGTCGGGGATGCCGACGACCGCCGACTCGATCACGTCGGGGTGGCTGACCAGCACGTTCTCCACCTCGGCGGGGTAGACGTTGAAGCCGCCGACGATGAACATGTCCTTGATCCGGTCGGTGATCTTGAGACAGCCGTGTTCGTCGAGCTCGCCGACGTCGCCGGAGTGGAACCAGCCGTCGGGGTCGATCGCCGCGGCGGTGGCTTCGGGGTCCTCGAAGTAGCCGAGCATGACGTTGTCGCCGCGCAGCCAGACCTCGCCCTCCTCCCCGGTCGGCACGCTGGCGCCGGACGGGTCGACGACCTTGATCTCGATGCCGGGCACGGCCGGGCCGGTGCACTCCGCGACGTGGCGCGGGTCCTCGCCGGGGCGTGACTGGGTCGCCACGACGCACTCGGTGAGGCCGTACGCCTGGGCCACCTGCCGGAAGCCGAGCACGTCGAGCATCTGCTCGAAGAGCGACTCCGGCACCGAGGTCGCGCCGGCGATGGAGAAGCGCAGCGAGGAGAGGTCGAACTCCGTGCGCCGCGGGTGGTTGATCAGCGTGATGAAGATCGTCGGCGCGCCGGGCAGGACGGTGATCCGCTCGCGCTGGATCAGCTCCATCAGGGTGACCGGGTCGAAGGTCGCCACTGGGTAGATGGCTGTGCCGGCGGTCAGCGCCGCGATCACGCCGGCCTTGTAGCCGAACCCGTGGAAGAACGGGTTGACGATGGCATACCGGTCCTCCGGGCCGAGCCCCGCCCCGGCCGCCCAGACCTTGGCCACGCCGATGGTCTGGCGTTGGGCGCTCATCACGCCCTTGGGCACGCCGGTGGTGCCGGAGGTGAAGAGGATGTCGGCGATCGTCTCGGGGGTGAGGGTGGCGACGGCCGCGGCGAGGGTCTCCTCGGTGACCGACTCCGCGCGCGCCAGGAGGTCGGACCACCCCACCGCGCGTGGGTCACCACTCTCCGCGATGTCGACGATGGTGTGCAGGCTCGGCAGCCCGAAGAGACCGGCGGGCCCGGAGGGATCCGGGCCGTCGTACGTCCCTGCGAGCAGGTCGATGTAGTCGTTGCCGAGGAAGCCCTGGACGGTGACCAGGACGCTGGCACGGGAGCGCTCGAGGATGGTCCGCGCCTCGTGCCCGCGGTAGCGGGTGTTGAGCGGCACCACGGCGGCGCCGATGTTCTGGGCTCCCAGCAGCGCGAGGATGTACTCGGCGCGGTTGGGCGCCCAGATGGCCACGTGGTCGCCGGGGGTCACTCCGGTGGCAAGATAGGCCCGGCTGACCCGGTCGACCTCGTGTGCGAGGTGGGCGTAGGTGAGGCGGGTCTCGCCGTCGACGATCGCGGGGCGGTCGGCGAAGTGCTCGACGCCGTAGGCCAGCAGGGCGGGGGCGGTCTGGGGTCTCATGAAGCCTGCTCCTCGAACAAGTGCTTGTTTGGTAGCATACTCAACCGACAGGTGTCGGCAGGACACGGTCGTACGGCCCGGGGATCGGGGCCGGAAGGGAGTCCTTGGTCATGGCGAGTTCCGAACCGGCCACCACCGGCCGCCGACGCGGCAGCGGCGGCAGCTCGGCCCGCCGCGCACAGCTGCTGGCGATCGGCGCCCAGATGTTCGCGGAGAAGGGCTTCACCCAGACGACGGTGCGCGACATCGCGGACGCGGCGGGCATCCTGTCGGGCAGCCTCTATCACCACTTCTCCTCCAAGGAGGAGATGCTCACGGAGGTGCTGCACGGCTTCATGGACGGCCTGCTCGGCCGGTTCGAGGAGATCGTGGCCCGCGAGGAGACCCCCCGCGCGGCCCTCGACAGCCTGATCCGGGAGTCCTTCGAGACCATGCACAACGAGCGCGAGGCGGTCGCGCTCTACCAGAGCGAGCAGGGCTTCCTGGCCACCCTCGACGGCTTCGAGTTCGTCGGCGCGGGCAGCAAGAGGATCGAGAAGATCTGGATCGGGGTGCTCGAGGCGGGCACCACCTCCGGCGACTTCCGCAGCGACCTCAACGTCCAGTTCGCCTACCGCTTCATCCGCGACGCCGTCTGGGCGTCCGTTCGGTGGTACCGCCCGGGCGGCCGCTATGGTCATGAGGCGGTCGCCGAGCAGTACCTCACGCTGCTGCACGACGGTCTCCTCAAGCATTGAGAGTGAGAGCCGGGCGTAGCGGCCGCCCGGACGGTGTTCAGGCGCGCACCTCGCGGTCGCGCAGCCCGCGCGGGTCGATGACCTCGCGGATGAGCCGCAGCTCCTCCTCGGTGGGCAGCCGGGTCGTGGTGGCCGAGGAGACGTCGATCGTGAAGCCGGTCTTGGCCCGGAGCTCCTCCGCGCTCACGCCGGGGTGCAGCGAGCGGACCTTCAGCACGCCCTCGTCGTCGTAGTCGAGGACCGCGAGGTCGGTGATGACCACACCGAGGTCGTGGAAGCGCAGCGAGCTTCCGGGATAGGCCCGCGCACGGTCGTTGCCGACGCCGGAGACGACGTCGACCTGCTCGACGAAGACCCGGGCGCTGTGCTTGCTGACCCAGTAGTCGACCCGGTGGTTGACGGTGTTGCCGGGGGCGCCGCGGACGCCGATGAGCTGCCGTGTCGGCTTGCGCCAGTCCCCGATCGAGGAGATGTTCTGGTTGCCGTAGCGATCGATCTGGCTGGCGCCCATCATCGAGTGGCGGCGACCGGAGTTGAGAATGTCGAAGATGTTGCGGAACGGCGTCCACGCCTCGATCACGCCACCGGTCGCCGCGGTCCTGCCCAGCGGTGGCGGCTCACTCATCAAGAAGCACTCGCCGTCGGAGAGCGCGAGCTCGGGAGTGTGGGTCAGCCGGGCCAGCCGGGCACCGATCGTCGGCACGGTCCCGACGGCATGGGCGAGCACCTCGCCGGCGCCGCGGAACGCCTCGGAGCAGGCGACGGCGCACACCTCGGCGCGGGTCACATCCGTGGTCACTTGGTCTCCTCCTTGGTATCGGCTCGCTCGGCGGCGCTCTCGGCGTGGAAGGCGGCGACGGCTACCTGGTAGGCAGCCTCGTCGCCGCGCAGGAAGCGCCGCTCGAAGGCCTCCCAGGCCTCCTGGCTCCCGGCCGCGGCGGCGTAGTGCCGCTGGAACGCCTCGTCGCGACCGTAGTCCGGCTCGCAGGTGGTGAAGTGGGCGCCGCGTGGCGCCTCGATGACGCCGTCCACGTAGAGCCGTGGGATGAGCAGGCTCTGGTGCGGTGCGTCGGCGGTCAGCTCAGCGGTCTCGATGATCCTCTCCACGCTCATGAAGGTCTTCTCCGAGGCCATCGCGAACATGTCGTCGAAGTACGGGTCGGTCCCGAGATACTGCCCGTTGCCGGCCTTGTCGGCGCGGTTGAGGTGGAGGAAGGAGACGTCCATCCGCAGCCCCGGGACCGCGACGTACTCCTCATCGTCGTACGGCGAGCGCACCGTGCGCAGATCGGGGTTCATCCGCGTCACGTCGCTGGCCAGTCCGGCGCGCGTCGGGGCGAAGGAGAGCCGGTTGCCGCCGGCTCGCAGTGCTGCCACGAACATGCCCTCGTCGTACTCCGCGGTCTCGATCGCGCCGGCCTCGCGGGCGGCGCGGAAGAACGGATCGAGCGCGATGCTGTCGAGGGAGACGAAGCCGTAGACGAGCTTGCGGATCTTGCCGGCCCGGCAGAGCAGGCCGACGTCCGGCCCGCCCAGGGTCACCACCGTCAGGTCGGTGACGTCACTGCGCAGCAGTTCGCGAACGATGGCCATGGGCTTGCGTCGTGAGCCCCAGCCCCCGATGCCGATGGTCATGCCGGACTCGACGTGTGCCACCACGTCGGACAGCTGCATGGTCTTGTCGACCACTGCTCCTCCTAAACCTAGCGCTTGTTTGGTGACTGTAACGCGCCGTCCTCGCTCTTGTCACCCGGGGTCCCTCGTGGTGGGATAGAAGGGACGAGCAAGCGCTTGGTCAGAAGCAGAGGGAGGGTCGCCGGTGGAGGACGTGGCGCGGACGAGGCGGCGCCTCGGTGACCTGGAGGTCTTCGCGATCGGGTTCGGTGCCATGACGCTGACCCAGGTGCCGGGGTACGACGCGGCCCGCGGCGTGCGGGTCGTGCATGCCGCGCTGGAGGCCGGCATCACCCTCTTCGACACCGCCGACGTCTACGGGCCGACCAACGGCTACGGCGTCAACGAGACCGCCTTGGTCGAGGCGCTGCGCTCCTGGCCCGGCTCGCTCGACGACGTCGTGATCGCCACCAAGGGCGGCCACACCCGGCTCGAGCACGACACCTGGTGGATCGACGGCAGCGCCGCCCACCTGCGCCGTGCGTGCACGGACTCGCTGCGCCGCCTCGGTCTCGACGTGCTGCCGCTCTACCAGCATCACCGGCCCGACCCGCGCCGGCCGTACGCCGAGTCGATGCAGGCGCTGCGCGAGCTGTACGACGAGGGGCTGGTCCGCCGGGTGGGCATCTCCAACGCCTCCTGCGACCAGATCCGGGAGGCGGCCGCGATTCTGGGCGAGGCGCTGGTCTCGGTGCAGAACGAGCTCTCGCCGGTGGCGCCCTGCGCCATGGACGAGATCGTGCTGTGTCAGGAGCTCGGGCTCGCCTTCCTGGCCTGGGGCCCCTTGGGCGGGATGCGCTCGGCCAAGGGGCTGGGCGCGACGGGCCCGGCCCGGGGCTTCGCGGAGGTCGCCGGGGCGCGCGGGGTCAGCCCGCAGCGGGTCGCCCTGGCCTGGGAGCTGGCCCGCTCGCCGGTGGTCATCCCGATCCCGGGTGCGAGCCGGCCGGAGTCGGTGCGCGACTCGGTCGCGGCGACCGAGCTGGTGCTGTCGGCCGAGGAGCTCGCCCTGCTCGATCAGGCCGTCGGGTGAGAGTGCGTCGCAGGGGGCTCCATCAGCTCGACCCGCACCCGGTCGGGGTCGAGCACGTAGACCACCCGCCAGCCGGCGAGCGGCTCGCTGGTCGTCACCGGCACCGAGATCGCCTCGGCCCCGCGCTCGGAGAGGTGGGCCAGGGTGGCGTCGAGGTCGGTCACGGTGACCCCGACGTGCGCCGCACCGGCGTGGCCGTTGTCGGGGTCGATCGAGAGCCCGGAGCCGCCGTCGTACTGCAGGAGCTCGACGATCGTCGTCCCCTCCCGGGCGCGGACGAACGCCTGCCGGACCACCACGCCCGGATGGCCGGTCACCGCGTCGATCCGCGGCCCGCTGCGCTCGTAGGGCCCAAGGCGCTCACCGCCGAGCAGATCCTCGTAGAAGTCCAGCGAGCGGCCGATGTCGCTCACGGTGATGCCGACGTGGTGGATGGCCGTCATGGCGTCCCTTCTCCCGGAGTACCTACCAAGCGATTGTTCTATCCCGAACGGATGCCCATGTCCACCCTCGCTGACCTGACCGGCCGGATCGTCCTGGTCACCGGAGCCGGCGGCGGTCTCGGTGCCGCCCATGCCCGCACCATCACCGCCCAGGGCGGGACCGTGATCGCCACCGATCTCGCCGTCCCGCCGGTCGCCGCCGAGCTCGGCCCCGACCACCTCGGCCTCGCCCACGACGTCACCGACCGCAGCGCCTGGGACGCCGTGGTGGCGCAGGCGGTGGAGCGGTACGGCCGCATCGACGGCCTGGTCAACAACGCCGGCCTGTGCCGCTACGCCCCGTTCCGCGAGAGCAACCCGGCGCTCTTCGCGAGCATGATGGCGGTCAACCTGTACGGCCCGCTGCACGGCATGCAGGCCGTCGTGCCGCACATGCCGGAGGGCGGCTCGATCGTCAACGTCTCCTCGATCGCGGGTCTCTACGGCTGGCCGAACTCCACCGCGTACGCGGCGTCGAAGCACGCGGTGCGCGGCCTCACCCACGCGGCCGCCGCCGAGCTCGGAAGGAGCGGGATCCGGGTCAACACCGTCTGCCCGGGCGCCGCGGACACCGCGATGCTGTCGGAGGAGTCGCGGGCCGGCGGCGGCGTGGTGGCGACGCTGCCGATCGCGCGGGCGGCCCGGCCCGAGGAGGTCAGCGCGATGGTGACCTTCCTGCTCAGCGACTCTGCGAGCTACTGCACCGGCCAGGACTACATCGTGGATGGTGGGATGAAGGCATGAGAAGCCCTATGTCAAGCCGCCCTATGTCAGGCCGCCTCGTTTTGTTGGGCGAGGACGTGTTGGAGTGCGTGGTGTTTGGTGGGGTCGTAGGCGAGGTTGTCTTGCCAGCAGTGCCAGATGATGTGGAGCCAGGCGCGGGCGAGGATGCGGACGGCGTGGGGGTGGTCCTTGCCGCGGGTGATGGCGTCGTTGTAGATCTTCGCGGCCCAGGGGTTGGCTCGTCGGGAGTCGCTGGCGAAGTCGGTGACGGCGTCGCGGAGTTGTTTGTCGCAGGCCCAGCGGAATCCGACGGTTCGGAGTTTGCCGGATTGTCGGGTCGAGGGTGCGGCTCCGGCCAGGCAGGTCAGGGACTCGGGGGTGGGGAACTTGGCGCGGCAGTCGCCGATCTCGGCCAGCAGTCGGGCGGCTCGGATGCGCCCGGCTCGGGGCAGGGAGGTGAAGATGTGCGCGTCGGCGTGCGTGGTCAGTTGGGTGTCGATTTGCTTTTCGAGGGCCTTGGTCTGCTCGACCAGGGTGCGTACCAGGGTGGCGTAGCTGGCGGTGATGTGGGCCTGGGTGGTGCCGTGGGTGCTGGTGGCTCCGCGGGGTGCGGCCAGGATCTGCTGGTGGAGTACTGCGGGGTCGACCCGGCCGGAGTAGCCCTGCTTGGCCAGCCAGTCGCCCAGCCGTTTGGGGGTGAGCCAGTCGAGCTTGTCCTGGGTGTCGAACCTGGTCAGGAACGCCAGGCTGATTGCGGAGTCGAGGTCGCGAAACAGGCCCACGACGGCCGGCAGCACCAGCCGCAGGTGTGCGCGCAGCTGATTGACCGCGGCGACACGGTGGCCGACGAGGTCCTTGCGGGCGCGGCAGGCGCGGCGCAGCGCGATGGTGGCCTCGGTGTCTGGCACCAGGGGCCGGAGTCGGGTGCGGTCGGTGCGCAAGGTGTCGGCGAGCACGTAGGCGTCGAACCGGTCGTCCTTGTTGCCGGCCGAGCCGTAGCGGCTGCGCAGGTTCTTGACCCGGTTCGGGGAGATCACCACCACAGTCAGGCCAGCGTCGAGCAGGGTGTCGACGACCGGGCCGTCGGGGCGTTCGATGGCGACCTCGCCGACACCGTGCTTGCCGAGGACCTTGATGAGTTCTCGCAGGCCGGCGGTGGTGTGCTCGACCGTGCCGCGGTGGACCTCGCGGCCGCGGCCATCCACGATCGCCACGGCGTGATCGTCGCGAGCCCAGTCGATGCCCGCAGTGACGTCGTTGGGCGGGAACTCGGGCAGTTCACTACTTCGGGTGTTGCTGGCAGACTTCACGTCAGCCTCCTCGCTGCTAAGCCCAGTGGGGAGGCACCCTCATCTTCAGTTGATGGTTCGGGTGGCCTTGGTGCCGGGACATGTCTGCCGGTTCGCTCACTGATCGGCGCTCGCAACCACACCAGATGTCAGTGGTGGTCTTGGCGCTCAGCCCTATCGACGGTCCACACGTCCCGGGCAACCACCAGGTCCTGCAGATCTCATGCTGGACGTCAACCGCGTCAAGCGAGCAGGGCAGTGACCCGGTGGCACCCGGGGTGCATCAGCGAGCTATCTGAACTCGCCGACGCCAGGAAGGTAGTCCAGTGAGCGCAGCGATCGAGCGTCAGCGAGCGGCCCTATGACCTGCTACGAGATCGACGGGGTGGTGCCGGTCATCGACCCCGCCGCCTTCGTGCACCCCTCTGCCGTCCTGATCGGCGACGTGATCGTCGGCCCCGGCTGCTACATCGGCCCGAGCGCCAGCCTGCGCGGCGACTTCGGCCGGATCGTGGTGGGGGAGGGGAGCAACGTGCAGGACTCGTGCGTCCTGCACGCCTTCCCCGGCGCCGACTGCGAGCTGGCGCCCCACAGCCACCTGGGCCACGGTGCGATCGTGCACGGCGCCCGGGTCGGCAGCTACGCGATGGTCGGGATGAACGCCGTCGTCATGGACGGCTGCGTGCTCGGCGACGACGCGCTCGTCGGGGCCTGCAGCTTCGTCCGTGCCGGCACCGAGGTGCCGCCGCGGACGCTGGTGGTCGGCAACCCGGCCCGGGTCGTCCGCGAGCTCGACGAGCAGGCGATCGCCTGGAAGCGCAACGGGGTGCACACCTATCAGGAGCTGGCCGAGCGCAGCCGCGTCGGCCTGCGCCCGGTCGAGCCGCTCACCGCGGTGGAGCCGGACCGGCGCCGGGTGAGCACGGACTCCTCGGTGGCCACGCCATTGCACCGGCTGCGCGCGGGGGCCTCCGATCCGTCGGCTACGTCCGCTGAGACGTCCACTGACGGCGATCCCACGTGAGCCAGGCGCGCGACCACCTCGTCCGGGCGACCCGCCGGCTCGCCGCCGCGGTCGGCCGGACCGACGTCGACCCGGTCTTGATGCGGGTGGTGGCGGAGCGGATCGAGGAGTCGCGTCGGCGCTCCTCCCGGCTCGTGGGAGTAGGCCTAGGATGCCGGGCTCACTCCGCCCGGTGATCCCCTGCGGGGCTGAGGCCCCGCCGGTGCTCCGCGCCACGGCCGAAGAGCTGCCCGGTGGCGTGGGCGCGCTTGAAGTAGAGGTGCGCGTCGTGCTCCCAGGTGATCGCGATGCCGCCGTGCAGCTGGATCATCTCCCCGGCCACGGCGGCGAACGCGTCGCCGCACCAGGACTTGGCCAGCGCCGCGCGGTGCTCGAGGGTGTCGGAGTCGTACGCCGCCGACCAGCCTGCCGCCCAGGAGATCGAGCGGGCCGACTCGACCGCGACCACGAGGTCGGCGCAACGGTGCTTGAGGGCCTGGAAGGAGCCCAGCGGGCGGCCGAACTGCACGCGCTCCTTGAGGTAGGCGACGGTCAGGTCGAGGGCGCGCTGGGCGCCGCCGACCTGCAGCGCGGTGACCGCGGTCGCGGCGAGCGCCCGCAGCCGGGGGAGGACCGCCTCGAAGCCGGACTCGACGAGGGGTGCGGCCAAGGCGTCGAGGGTGACGTCGGCCAGGCTGAGCGTCAGATCCAGCCCCGGCGTACGCCGCACCTCCACGCCCGCGGCGCCCGCCGGTAGCTGGAAGAGACCGACGCCCGACGGAGTCCGCGCGACGGCCAGCAGCACGTCGGCGTGCGAGGCGCCCAGCACCAGCGTCGCGGTGCCGCGCAGCCTCCAGCGGCCCTCCTCCGGCGTCGCGGTCAGGTCGCTCCCGTCCGTGCGCCAGCGCCCACCCGCGTCGGCCCAGCACAGCGCCGCGACCGACCCCGCGGTCAGCTCGGGGAGGAGCTCCCCGGCCGGACCGGCCAGTGCCTCGGGACCGCTGAGCAACAGCGCCTGGGTCGCCAGGACGCCGGAGCCCAGCAGCGGGCTCGGCGTCAGCGAGGCGCCGAGCTCCTCCAGCACCAGGTGCGTCTCGAGCGAGGAGAAGCCGGCCCCGCCGTACTCCTCCGGCACCGCCAGGGCGGCGACCCCGATCTGCTCGCACAGCACCTGCCACAGCTCGGCGTCGTAGCCCGGCTCGGAGCCGTACGCCGTGCGCAGGTCGACGCTGCCGACGCGGCGCTCGACGAGAGCGCGCACCGTGCTGACGAGCTCCCGCTGCTCGGGGGTGAGAGCGAAGTGCATGCTCAATTCCTAGCGGAGGTGGGCCCGGTGAGGGAGGCGAGGACCCGCCGGCGGTGGTGGTCGGGCGTGCCCCAGGCCGTTCGCAGGGCGCGCACCTTGAGCAGCCACAGGCTCAGGTCGCACTCCTGGGTGTAGCCGATCGCGCCGTGCACCTGCAGCGCGGTCCGCGCGGCGAGGCGCGCGGCCTCCGCGCAGGCGACTGCGGCAGCCGAGACGTCCCGCCCGGCCTCCGGCACTCCGGCGTCGAGGCCCAGCGCCGCGAGGTGCACCAGCGGCCGGGCGAAGTCGAGCGCCACGCGGACGTCGGCGAGCAGGTGCTTGAGCGCCTGATACTCCCCGATGAGCTGACCGAACTGACGGCGCGTGGTCGCGTAGGAGACCGACTCGGCCAGCAGCCGCTCGCCCGCGCCGAGGACGGTCGCGGCGGCGGCCAGGGAGGCACCGTCGAGCGCCCTGTCCACAGCGACCCGGTCGAGGGTCGCGACGTACGCCCCGGGGCGTACGTCGTAGAGCCGGCGAGCCGGATCGACGCTGGTGCGCGCGGCCCCGAGCTCGGCCCGTGACAGCATGGTGCCGTCGAGCACGAAGAGCTCGTCGGCGACGTCGGCGTCGAGTGCGCGTGGGACGGTGGCGGCGACGGTGACCAGGGTCGTGCCCTCGGCGACGCCCTCCAGGACCGTGTCGAGGCCGGCACCTGCCAGCAGCCGTGGCGCCAGTGCGATCGACTCGATCCACGGGCCCGGCACGGCGTGGCGGCCGAGCGCCTCGAAGGCGACCGTCAGGTCGGCCTTGCTCGCCTCCAGCCCGCCCAGCTCCTCCGGGACGGCCAGCCCGGTGACGCCGAGCTCCGCCAGCCGACGCCACAGCGCCAGTCCGGACTCGTGCTCGCCCGCGGCCCAGGCGCGCGCGGCCGCGGGCACGTCCGTGCCGGACAGCAGGTCGTCGAGCGCCTCGGCGAACGACCGCTGCTCCTGCGTCACTCCGAAGTGCATGGTCACTTGCCCTTTCCCGGACGTGGCAGGCCGAGGATCCGCTCCGCGACGATGTTGCGCTGGATCTGGTTGGTGCCGGCATAGATCGGGCCGGCGAGCGCGAAGAGATAGCCGTCCATCCAGGCTCCCTCCTCCCCGGCTCCTGCGTCACGCAGCTCCTGCTCCTTCCCGAGCAGCTCCAGCGCGGTCTCGTGCAGCTCCAGGTCGAGCTCGGACCAGAAGAGCTTGTTGACGCTGCCCGCCGCTCCGACGCTCTCACCCTGACCGACCCGGGTGACGGTGTCCCAGGTGTAGTAGCGGTAGGCCTGCGCGCCGATCCAGGCGTCGACCACCCGGTCGCGCAGGTGCGGCGCGTCTTCGCCGCGCTCGGTCCACAGCTCCAGCAGCCGCTCGGCGGTGGCGCAGAACCGGCCGGGCGAGCGCAGTGAGAGGCCGCGCTCGTTGCCGGCGGTGCTCATCGCCACCTGCCAGCCCGCGCCGACCGCGCCCAGCACGTCGGCGTCGGGGACGAAGACGTCGTCGAAGAAGATCTCCGCGAAGCCCGGATCGCCGTCGAGCTGGTCGATCGGGCGCACGGTGATGCCCGGGGCGTCGAGCGGGAAGAGGAGGTAGGTCAGTCCGCGGTGCCGCTCGGCGGCCGGGTCCGTACGGAAGAGGCCGAAGCCGCGGTCGGCAAACGGGGCGCGTGAGCTCCAGGTCTTCTGCCCGTTGAGCACCCAGCCGCCACGGACGTCGTCGCGGTCGGCGCGGCTGCGGATGCCCGCGAGGTCGCTGCCGGCCTCCGGCTCGGACCAGGCCTGCGCCCACACCTCGGTGCCGGCCGCCATCGCCGGCAGATAGCGCTGCCGCTGCTCGGGGGTGCCGTGCTCGAAGATGATCGGGGCCAGCAGCGAGATGCCGTTCTGCGCGATCCGGGTGGGAGCGCCGGCGAGGTAGTACTCCTCCTCGAAGATCACCCATTCGGTCAGGCTCGCGCCGCGCCCGCCGAACTCCTCCGGCCAGGCGACCACGGACCACCGGCCCGAGGCCAGGGTCTGCTCCCACTCCCGGTGGCGTACGGCGCCCTCCGGGGTGTCCATCGAGGGCAGCCGGCCGGGGCTGTGCTCGGCGAGCCAGGCGTGCGCCTCGGCGCGGAACGCCTCCTCGGCCTCGGTGAACTCCAGGATCACGCCTCGTCCCCCTCGCCGGCGGCCTTCTTGTTCGCCGCCGCCATGCCGCGGGCGTCGAGCCCGGCCAGCGAGTCCTTGCCGACCTCGGCGTTGTGGGCGTGGGCGGCGTGGTGGAGGCCGAAGACGGAGTCCATGCCGGAGCGCATGCCCATCAGGTCCTCGGCCTGGTTGACGGCCTTCTTGGTCAGCGCGAGGCCCAGCCGCGGCATCTCGGCGATCCGCTCGGCCGTCGCCATCACCTCGGTCTCGAGGTCGGCGCGCGGCACGACGTGGTTGACCATGCCGAGCGCCTCGGCGCGCTGCGCGGAGAGGCGGGCGCCGGTGTAGAGGAACTCCTTGGCGGCGCGCGGGTTCATCACCCACGGGTGCGCGAAGTACTCCACTCCGGGGATACCCATCCGCACCACCGGGTCGGAGAAGAAGGCGTCGTCGGAGGCGATGATGAAGTCGCACGACCAGGCCAGCATGAGTCCGCCGGCGATGCAGGCGCCCTGCACCATCGCGATCATCGGCTTGGGGATCTCCCGCCAGCGTCGGCACATGCCGAGGTAGACCTCGGACTCGCGGGCGAAGCGACTGTCGACGCCCTCCTTGTCGACGTGGTCGTACCAGATGACCGCCTTGCGCTCGAAGGACTGGTCGATGTCCCGGCCGGGCGTGCCGATGTCATGGCCGCCGCAGAAGTGCTCGCCGTTGCCGCCGAGCACGATCACCTTGACGTCGTTGTCGTTCACCGCGCGGGTGAAGGCGGCGTCGAGGGCGTAGGTCACCTTCGAGTTCTGGGCGTTGGTGTACTCCGGCCGGTTCAGCCTCACCACCGCCACCGGTCCGCGCACCTCATAGGTGACGACGGGGGCGCCGTCCTGCTCGCTCATCTGTCCTCCACACGTCGATATCCGCGGCCGTACTGTGCCTGAGTGCGCCCGAAGCACGTTACCAAACAAGTGCTTGGTTTGCTACGGTGGCAGGACGATCCGGCCACGACCAGGGAGGACCCCGATGGATCTCACCTTCTCCGCGGAGGACGAGGCGTTCCGCGCCGAGGTGCGCACGTGGCTGGCCGACAACCTCGTCGGCGAGTTCGCCGCGATCAAGGGCATGGGCGGCTCGGGCCGCGAGCACGAGGCGTACGAGGAGCGGGTCGCCTGGAACCGGCACCTGGCCGCCTCCGGCTGGACCTGCCTCGGCTGGCCCGTCGAGCACGGTGGCCGGGGCCTCAGCCTCTTCCAGCAGGTGATCTTCCACGAGGAGTACGCCCGCGCCGACGCCCCGGCCCGCGTCAACCACCTCGGTGAGGAGTTGCTCGGACCGACCCTGATCGCGCTCGGCACGCCCGAGCAGCAGGCCCGCTTCCTGCCCGGCATCGTGGCGGTCACCGAGCTGTGGTGCCAGGGCTACTCCGAGCCCGGCGCCGGCTCCGACCTGGCCGGCGTGCGTACGCGAGCCCGGCTCGAGGACGGTCCCGAGGGTGGGCGCTGGGTCATCGATGGGCAGAAGGTGTGGACCTCACTGGCCCAGCACGCCGACTGGTGCTTCGCGGTGGTCCGCACCGAGCCCGGCTCCCAGCGTCACCACGGCCTGTCCTACCTGCTGGTGCCGATGCACCAGGACGGAGTGGAGGTCCGGCCGATCGTGCAGCTGACCGGCACCTCGGAGTTCAACGAGGTCTTCTTCGACGCTGCGATCACCGATGCCGACCTCATCGTGGGCGCGCCCGGTGAGGGCTGGAAGGTCGCGATGGCGACGCTCGGCTTCGAGCGCGGCGTCTCGACGGTCGGCCAGCAGGTGGGTTACGAGCGGGAGCTCGCCACGATCACCGAGCTGGCCCGCGCCAACGGCAGCATCGACGAGCCCGACATCGCCGACCGGCTCGCCCGCGCGAGCGTCGAGCTGGAGGTCATGCGGATGCATGCGCTGCGCACGCTGAGCGCCTTCGACTCCGGCTCGCGGGGGCCCGAGGCGTCGGTCTCCAAGCTGCTGTGGGCCCGGTGGCACCGCAGCCTCGGCGAGCTCGCGATGGACGTCGCCGGCGCCGGCGCGCTGACCGTCGAGAAGGCGCCGTACGAGCTGGACCGCCTCCAGTCCCTCTTCCTCTTCAGCCGGGCCGACACCATCTACGGCGGCTCGGACGAGATCCAGCGCACCATCATCGCCGAGCGGGTGCTCGGCCTGCCGAAGGAGTACCGCCCATGACCCGGGTCGAACAGCCCACCCCCGACTACGTCCCCGGCCACGACCTGCTGACCGGGAAGGTGGTCGTCGTGACCGCGGCCGCGGGTGCGGGCATCGGTGCCGCGGTCGTACGCCGGGCGCTGGAGGAGGGCGCGAAGGCGGTCGTCTTCTCCGACACCCACGAGCGCCGGCTGGCCGAGGCCGAGACCGCTCTCGCCGAGGAGTTCGGCGCCGATCGCGTCCGCCAGCTGGTCTGCGACGTGACCCGGGAGGCCGACGTGCAGGCGCTGCTCGACGCCGCGGACGAGTTCGGCGGGGTCGACGTGATGGTCAACAACGCCGGCCTGGGCGGCACCACCGACATCCTGGAGATGCCCGACGAGGAGTGGAGCCGGGTCCTCGACATCACCCTGACCGGCACCATGCGCTGCACTCGGGCGGCCGGCAACCGCTTCGTCGCCGCGGGCACGAAGGGCGTCATCGTCAACAACGCCTCCGTCGTCGGCTGGCGCGCCCAGGAGGGCCAGGCCCACTACGCGGCGGCGAAGGCCGGCGTGATGGCGCTGACCCGATGCGCGGCAATCGACCTGGCACCGCACGGGATCCGGGTCAACGCCGTCTCGCCGAGCCTGGCGATGCACCCGTTCCTGGAGAAGGTCACCACGCCGGAGCTGCTGGTCGAGCTCAAGGGCCGTGAGGTGTTCGGCCGCGCCGCGGCGCCCTGGGAGGTCGCCAACGTGATGGTCTTCCTGGCCAGCGACTACTCCTCCTACATGACCGGCGAGGTCGTGTCCGTCAGCAGTCAGCACGCCTGACCCGTCCAGATCTCTCGAGGGAGAAGCCCATGCCCGAGGCCTACATCGTCGACGCCGTCCGCACCCCGGTGGGCAAGCGCGGCGGGTCGCTGTCCACCGTCCACCCCGCCGACCTGGGCGCCCACCCGATCAAGGCGCTGGTCGAGCGCACCGGGATCGACCCGGGGGCCGTCGACGACGTGCTCTACGGCTGCTGCGACACCATCGGCGGCCAGGCCGGCGACATCGCACGGACCTCCTGGCTGGTCGCGGGCATGCCCGACCACGTGCCGGGCGTGACCATCGACCGGCAGTGCGGCTCGAGCCAGCAGGCCGTGCACTTCGCCGCCCAGGGCGTCATGTCCGGGACGCAGGAGCTCGTCGTGGCCGGCGGCGTGCAGAACATGTCCGCCATCCCGATCTCGGCGGCGATGATCGTGGGACAGCAGTACGGCTTCAGCACCCCGTTCGCCGAGTCGCCGGGGTGGCTTGAGCGCTATGGCGACCAGGAGGTCTCCCAGTTCCGCTCCGCCCGGATGATCGCGGAGAGGTGGGACATCTCGCGCGAGGAGATGGAGCGCTTCGCGCTGGTCAGCCACCAGCGCGCCGCGGCCGCAATCGCGGAGGGGCGCTTTACGGACCAGATCACCCCGGTGGGCGACTTCGCGGTCGACCAGTGCCCGCGCCCGGACACCTCACTGGAGAAGATGGCCGCGCTGCAGCCCTTGGAGGAGGGCAGCAGGATCACCGCGGCGGTCGCCTCCCAGATCTGCGACGGCGCCGGCGCGATGCTGATCGCCTCCGAGCAGGCGGTCCAGGACCACGGCCTCACCCCGCGCGCCCGGATCCACCACCTCAGCGTCTACGGCGCCGACCCGGCCTGGATGCTCACCGGCCCGATCCCCGCCACCCGGCGCGCCCTGGAGAGGACCGGGCTGACCGTCGACGACATCGACCTGTTCGAGTGCAACGAGGCGTTCGCCTCGGTCGTGCTCGCGTGGATGAGGGAGACCGGCGTCCCGCACGAGAAGGTCAACGTCAACGGCGGCGGCATCGCCCTCGGTCATCCCATCGGCGCCACCGGCGTCCGCCTGATGACGACATTGCTCAACGAGCTCGAGCGCACCGGCGGCCGCTATGGCCTCCAGACCATGTGCGAGGGCGGCGGCCAGGCCAACGTGACGATCATCGAGCGCCTCTGAGAACGTGCTCCGAGGGTCAGCTCGCGGTGTCCCTGGCCGCGACCAGCCGACCCAGATCGCCGCCGAGGAGCTCGTGCCCTCGCCTCCGGCTCGGCTCGTCGCTTCTGTGCGGAGTTTCGCCATCGGCTCAGCCGGTCGTGCCGACCAGGTTGCCCTGAGCCGCCCGCAGGCGCTCCGCGGCATCGCGGATGATCCGGTCGATGAGCTCCTCGCAGCTGGGCAGGTCGTCGATCATGCCCACGACCTGGCCGGAGGCGAGCATGCCCGCCTCGGTGTCGCCCTCGACGAGACCGGCCTTGAGCAGCATCGGGGTGTTGGCGGCGAGCACCATCTGGGCCCAGGTGCGGCCGCCGGACCTCTTCATTGACTGGCCGTCACGCATCAGCTGCGACCAGCTCAGCCCCGACAGTTGCTTGAACTGGGCGGTACGCCGCAGCGTGTGCAACAGCCGGGTGGTGAGACCCTCCTTCTCCAGGGTGTCGATGAACTCCGTGCGCAGCAGTCGGTGCGGCATCCCGTCGGCCCTGGTGGTGACCACGGTGCCGTCCAGTCCGAAGGTCAGGTAGCGCCGGCGGATCTCCTCGGGCACGGCGGAGTCGCTGGTGAGCAGGAAGCGCGTGCCCATCCCGATGCCGGCCGCGCCGTACGAGAGGGCCGCTATCAGGCCGCGTCCGTCGAAGAAGCCGCCCGCCGCGACGACCGGGATGTCGACCGCGTCGATGACCGAGGGGAGCAGCAACGTGGTGGGCACACTGCCGGTGTGGCCGCCGCCCTCTCCGCCCTGGACCATCACCAGGTCGGCCCCCCAGGAGGCCACCTTGACCGCGTGCTTGGCCGCGCCGACCGACGGCATCACCACGACGCCGCTCTCCTTGAGCCGGCTGATCAGCTCGGGCTTGGGTGCCAGTGCGAAGGAGGCCACCTTCACGCCGTGCTCGATGATCAGGTCGATCCGCTGAGCAGCGTCGGCGGCGTCGGCGCGGAGGTTGACGCCGAACGGCTGGGTGGTCCGCTCCTTGACCTCGATGATCGCGCTCGCGAGCTGTGCGGGGGTCATCGTGGCCGAGGCCAGGATGCCCAACCCCCCGGCCTCGGCGGTGGCCGAGACCAGGCGCGGACCCGCCACCCAGCCCATCCCGGTCTGGACGATTGGGTGGGTGACCCCGGTCAGCTCGGTGAGGGGAGTACGGAACGTGGCGGGCATGCTCATCGACGTACTCGCTTCGCTCTGTGCGCCGACGAGGCACATCCGTGCTGCCTTGACTGGTTCGCTCGCTGACGCTCGCTCATGGCTCCTCAGCTCTCAGACGGACAGATTGTTGCCGGAGCGGACGAACTCGTCGCGGTGCTGGTCGGCCACGCCGAGCAGGTTGAGCTCGAAGGTGAAGCCCTGCTCGAAACGGTAGCTGCGGTTGACATCGACGGGGTCGATGCCGTTGAGCGCCTCCTTGGCGGCGCGGACGACGCGGGTGTCCTTGGCGGCGATCTCGCCGGCGAGCGCGAGCGAGGCCTGATCGAGCTGGTCTCGCGGCACGACCTCGACCACCGAGCCGAAGGCGTGCAGCTGGGCGGCGGTCGCGGTGCGGCTGGTGTAGTACATCGTCCGCATCAGGTGCTGCGGCACCAGGCGCGAGAGGTGGGTGGCGGCGCCGAGCGCGCCGCGATCGATCTCGGGCACGCCGAAGTAGGCGTCCTCACTGGCGATGATGGTGTCGCAGTTGCCGACCAGGCCGACGCCGCCGCCCAGGCAGAAGCCCTGCACCGCTGCGATGACGGGGAGGGGACACTCGTAGACCGCCTTGAAAGCGGCGTAGCAGCCGCGGTTGGCGCCCACCAGATGGTCGAAGCCGGCGTGGTGCTGCATCTCCTTGATGTCGACGCCCGCGTTGAACCCGCGGCCCTCGGCACGCAGGACGACGACGCGGCTGATGCCGTCCTCGGCAGCCGCCTGCATCGCCCGGGCGATGTCGTACCAGCCCTCGACCGGGAGCGCGTTGACCGGGGAGTAGTCCATCGTCACGACGCTGATGCGCTCGTCGACGATCTCAGTGGTGATCGGCATTCCAATTCCTAACCTATCGCTTGCTTGGTAATGTAGCAGCAGCCTGGCCTGATGGGCCAAGGAGTTCGTCGAGAATGCATGTCGAGCATGCACGGAGAGAGGGGTCGAGCGTGGGCGTCCTGGATGGCCGGATCGCGATCGTGACGGGAGCGGGCCGCGGGCTCGGTCGAGAGCATGCGCTCGAGCTGGCGCGGCAGGGGGCGAAGGTCGTCGTCAACGACTACGGCGTCACCCTCTCCGGCGATGGCGGCGAGGGCGTCTCGCTGGCCGAGGAGGTCGTCGAGCTGATCCGGGCCGCCGGTGGCGAGGCGGTGGCCAACGGCGCCGATGTGGCCGACTTCGAGGCGGCCGAGGCGATGGTGTGCCAGGCGATCGACACCTTCGGCGGCCTCGACATCCTGGTCAACAATGCCGGCTTCGTCCGTGACCGCATGTTGGTCAACACCTCCGAGGAGGAGTGGGACGCGGTGATCCGGGTCCACCTCAAGGGCCACTTCGCGCCGCTGCGCCATGCGGGTGCCTACTGGCGCGTCGAGAGCAAGGCGGGGCGTACGCGCGCGGCTCGCGTGATCAACACCTCCTCGGGCGCGGGCCTGCAGGGCTCGGTCGGCCAGACGACGTACTCCGTCGCCAAGGCCGGCATCGCCACCATGACCACGGTCGCGGCCTATGAGCTGGCCTCCTACGGCGTCACCGTCAACGCGCTGGCCCCCTCCGCGCGCACCCGGATGACCCTCGGCGCCTTCGCCGAGGCGATGGCCGTGCCGGAGGAGGGGTTCGACGTGATGGACCCGGCCAACGTCTCACCGGTCGTCGCGTGGCTGGCCAGCGTGGAGGCCGGTGACGTCACCGGCCGGGTGATCGAGGTCGAGGGTGGCAAGGTCTGCGTCGAGGACGGCTGGCGGCACGGCCCGACGCTCGACCTGGGTCGGCGCTGGGAGGCGGCCGAGGTCGGCTCACGCCTGCGTGAGCTGCTGGCCAAGGCCGGCGATCCCGAGCCGATCTACGGGGCACGGGGATGACGGACCCGACGAGCGCGGGCGACTGGATCGGTCGCGAGCTCGGCGCGCGGGCGGTCTCCTGGACCGATCGCGACGTGATCCTCTACCACCTCGCGCTCGGCGCGCGGGCCGACGAGCTCGACCTCGTCTTCGAGCAGCGCCTGCACGTCCACCCGCTCTTCGGCCTCACCCTCGCGCAGTGGGCGCCCGACGTCCTCGGCGGCGAGGGGGCGTTCCCGGTCGGACAGTCGGTCCAGGGCGCCCAGGGCCTGGAGGTGCTCGCGCCGATGCCGCCCAGCGGCTCCACCGAGATCACCGCGCGGGTGGCGGCGGTCTGGGACAAGGGCTCGGCGGCGGTCTTCGAGGTCGAGGCCTCGTGTGACTACTTCCGCGGGGTCTGGTCGATCTTCGCGCCCGGCCGTGGCGGCTTCGGTGGTGAGCGCGGCCCGAGCAAGCGGTCGGCGCCCACCGGGCCTCCGGCGTACGCCAGCGAGATCGTGCTCGACCCGCGGGCGGCGGCGCTCTACCGGCTGACCGGCGACCGCCACCTCATCCACGTCGACCCCGCGGCTGCCCAGGCGATCGGGTACCCGAAGCCGATCCTGCACGGCCTCGCCACACTCGGCACCGCGGTCATGGCCCTGGCCGACCAGGTCGGGGCGAAGCCGTGGGAGCTCACCTCGCTCACCGGCCGGTTCAGCTCGGTGGCCTTCCCGGGTGACCGGCTCGCGGTCGAGTCGTGGGCGGACGGCACGTTCCGGGTCGTCAGTGGGCGTGGCGTCGCGATCGATGACGGCACGATCGCGTTCGGAGGCGCGCGATGAGGATCCTCGTCGTCGGCGGCACCGGCCTGATCGGGTCGCACGCGGCCCGGCTCCTCGCCGCGGAGGGTGAGGACGTCGTCATCGCGGGGCGTACCGCGCCCGAGGCTCCGTCACTGGTGGAGGAGCTCGACTTCCTCGAGGGCGACTATGCCGCCGGTGACTTCACTCCGGAGCGGCTGCGCGGCTTCGACGCGGTCGTGATGGCGGCGGGCAACGACATCCGCCACGTCGCTCCCGGCGCGGGGGACGTGGACCTGACCGACTTCTGGGAGCGGATGCAGTCCGGTGGCATCCCCGCCGTCGCGGAGGCGGCCCGCGCGGCAGAGGTCGGCCGGTTCATCCAGGTCGGCAGCTGCTACCACGTCGTGCGCCCCGAGTGGGCCGAGACCAACCCGTACGTCCGCGCCCGCCGCGACGCCGACGAGCGGGCCCGCGCGCTGACCACCGACGAGTTCGCGGTCGTCACGCTCAACCCGCCGCCGATCGTCGGGATGACCCCCGGCATCGCCACTCGCCGCTACAGCCGACTGTTCCGCTGGGCGCGCGGCGAGGACCCGAAGTGGCCGTTGACGGCGCCGCCCGGTGGGACCAACTTCGTCACCGTCCGCTCGCTCGCCGAGGCGATCCGCGGTGCGCTGTGGGTCGGGCGCCCCGGTGAGGCGTATCTGATCGGCGATGAGAACCTGAGCTACCGGGACTACTTCCAGACGATCGTCGACCTGGTCGGTGGCACCGGTCGTGTCGAGGTCGTTGATGCCGAGCACTGGTTCCTGCCGGATCGGATGATCGTGCCGGGTCGGTCGGCGATGTTCTCCTACGAGCCCGACCCGGCCGCGGTGGCGCTCCTCGGCTACCGCCGGGACGACATACGCCCGATGCTCGCCGCGATGGTGGCACAGGCTCGCACGGCGGGGCTCGTCTGAGGTGCGTCCGGAACGGGCAGTACGGCTCTGTGAGGTGACACCATGGTCGGGTGGAGAGCGAGACCCGGACCTATCGCACCGGCACCGACGAGGTGGTCCTCGACCTGACCCGCGATGCGGCAGCGTTCGTCGATGGTCGCGGCGACGGGCTGTTGCACCTGTTCGTACCGCATGCGACCGCCGGGATCGCGATCCTGGAGATCGGCGCGGGCAGCGACGACGATCTGCTCGCCGCGCTGGCCGACCTGCTGCCCGCCGACGACCGCTGGCGTCACCAGCACGGCAGTCTCGGGCACGGTCGCTCCCACGTGATGCCGGCGCTGATCCCGCCGTACGCCTCCGTGCCGGTGCTCGACGGACGCTTGGCGCTCGGCACCTGGCAGAGCATCTGCCTGGTGGACCTCAACGTCGACAACGTGGAGCGCGAGGTGCGATTCAGCCTTCTCGCGGGCTGAGCCAGGCTGAGGCCGGGCCGGCCGTTCCTCGGTGGGCGGGATGCGGCGGTCATGGCTGTGCCCAAGAGCCGCATCCCGACGTGACCGATGCGTGAGCGATGAAGGGATGCAGATGACGGCGTCGTACGCGGACAGGCTCGCGGTGGTGATGGGGGCAGGGTCGGGGATCGGTGCCGCTCTCGCCGAACGGCTGGCGGCGGAGGGCGCGACGGTGGTCGCCACCGACATCGACGCCGCGCGGATCGGGGACGTGGTCGAGCGGATGGTCGCCGATGGTGGCCGTGCCTTCGCCCGTACGGTGGACGTGGCCGACGCAGCGTCGGTAGACGCGTTGGCGGAAGAGCTCTTCGCCGAGCACGACCACGTCGACCTGTTGATCAACAACGCGGGCCTGCAGACGGCCGGGCCGGTCTGGGAGGCTGACCCCGCGCGCTGGGAGCAGATGATGCGGGTGAACATCGATGGCGTCTTCCATGGCATCCGCTTCTTCGTGCCGCGGATGCTCGCGACCGGCCGACCTGCGACGGTGGTCAACCTGTCGTCGGTGGGCGGGGCGGCGATCGTGCCGTTCCAGTCCTCCTATGTCGCCAGCAAGCACGCGGTCCTCGCCCTGACCGAGTGCCTGCACCAGGAGCTCCAGCTGGTCGGCGCGCCGATCCAGGTCTCGGTGGTGCTTCCCTCGTACGTCCGAACCCGGATATTCGTCGACGCCCAGCGGGTGGCGCCGACCGGCAACGACCTGGCGGCGGCCTATTTCGACCGAATGGAGCAGATCGGCCAGGAGCAGGGCAAGAGCCCGGCGGAGGCCGCCGCCGCGATCCTCGCCGGTGTGGCCGGAGGCGACTTCTGGGTCTTCACCGATGATGCCGCGGGTCAGCGGGTGCTGACACTCCGAGCCGAGCAGCTTGCCGGCCTGCGCCGTCCGCCCGACGCCCGTCCCCGCCTGCGGGAGATGGGCCTGGACGTCTAGTCCGCGGTCCCCTGGCCTGCCGGTTGGGCGTCCCTGGTGGCGGAGACGTACTCCCCCAGCCTCTGCCGACCGCTGTTTCCGTGCGATTCTGGGAGGAGTCGATCGACGAAGGAGACATTGATGAGTGAGCAGCAGGTGCGCCAGATCGTGCTCTCGACCGAGGACCTGGACTCCTCGATCGGTTTCTATGAGGCGCTGGGATTCACGTTGAAGTTCCGCGACGGCACCCACTACGCCGCGCTCGACGGTGGTTCGGTGACGATCGCGCTGGCCACCTCGATCGACCACCCCCTCCCCGGCAAGGTGGTCGTCGGCATCAAGACCGACGACGTCGACGGCGCGGCCGGCGCGATCGAGGCGAGTGGCGGGGCGATCGTGAAGGCGCCGTACGACGACGCGCACGAGCGGCGCGCGGTGGTCTACGACAACCAGGGCAACGGCCTGGTCTTCTACCAGCCGCTCCCACGCTGAGCCGACGGCCGGGGCGCCGGCTCGCCGATCGAGCGTGCCGGTGGGCGGCGTCTTGGAGCAGAGGGATTCAATGGTTCCGGCAGTCGCGTACCTATCGCGAGTGCGCAGGCGCATCCACGCTGACCGGGAAGGATCCGATCGATGAGGCACCCAGACCGATGAGGCAACCGGGGGGAATCCGCGCGCTCGTCGCGGTCGGTGTGGTGGGGTGGTCGTTGATCATCACCGGGTGCGCCGGGAGCAGTTCCGCGCCCGATGCCGCCGGGTCGTCGACGACCACGTCGTCGATGACCGCGAGTGCGACGGCATCGGCGTCGGCGTCGGCGTCGGCCAGCTCCTCGCCGAAGAAGGCGAAGAAGAAGCACTACCCGACCGGACCCGCGATGCTGCTGGACAGCATCGCGCCGCTCAGCGACACCACGGTCGGCGTGGCCATGCCGATCTCGATCGTCTTCACCGACCCGGTCAAGGTCTCGGCCCGCAAGCAGATCGAGGAGCACATCAAGCTGACCACCTCGGTCCCGGTCTCCGGGGCGTGGCACTGGTTCGGCACGCGGCGGGTCGACTTCCGGCCCCGAGGCTTCTGGAAGCCCGGGACCACGGTGTCGATGGTGGCCAGCTTCAACCACGTCGGCGACGGCCACGGTCGCTACGGCACCCACAGCTACGCCCGGGACTTCACGATCGGTGCCGACGTCCGGACCCACGTCTACGTCAGGCAGCACAAGACGGTCGTGACCCGCAACGGGACGGTGGTGCGCACCATGTCCAGCGACGCGGGTAGCCCGGACTACCCCTCCTGGGATGGGACGATGGCGGTGGTCAACAAGTCGCGCACCGTCCGGATGACCTCGTGCAGTGTGGGGATCGCCTGCGATCCGAGCGACCCCGACTACTACGACCTGGTGCTTCCGTGGGACGTGCGGATCACCTGGTCGGGCACCTTCCTGCACTACTCCACCGGCGATCCCTATCCTGGCCACAGCTACGGCTCGCACGGCTGCGTCCACCTCTCCTACTCGGACGCGAGGTGGTATTACAACCTGGTCAAGCAGGGCGACCCGGTGACCATCACCGGATCACCGCGGGGCAAGGCCGCCGGCGACAACGGGTACGCCGACTACGATGTGTCGTGGCGCGAGTGGCTGGCCGGCAGTGGGATGAAGCAGTTCACCACGCAGGTCTGACCGGCTCCTCACCCCGAGCTGCCGCGGGTCGCCTCGGGCTGCCCTGTCGCCCGGCGTGGCAGCGGGCGGCGGCGGGATCGCAGTAGGGTCGGCGGGGTGAGCGATGACTGGCGAACCGAGACCGCCCAGAACCTGCGGACCCTGATCCTGTCGGCCGACCCCGAGATGGTCGAGGAGGCCAAGTGGGTCAAGCCGTCGAACCCGGCCGGCGTACCGACCTTCTCCTGCTCGGGTCTGGTGTGCACCCTGGAGACCTACAAGGACAAGGTGAAGCTCACCTTCGCCAGGGGCGCCTCGATCGAGGATCCGGCCGGGCTCTTCAACGCCAGCCTCGACGCCGGGACCCGCCGCGCGATCGATGTCCGCGAAGGGGAGATGCCGGACGGAGCCGCCTTCGTCGAGCTGGTCCGCAGCGCGGTCGCCCGCAACCGAGGCTGAGCCTGGACCCGGCAGCTCGGATCGAAGCCGAGGTCGCGACCCTCCTCGCGGCCGGCGTACTGTGCAGTAATAAGCGCCGACGAAGGAGACCTCCGTGTTGAGACTCGCCAACTCCGGTGGAGAGCGCAGGCTTCTGGGCCCCCTGCGGCGGGTCGAGCGCGGCGTGCGCGACCAGGTCGACGCTCGGGTCAAGCCGGTGGTCCGCTGGGGCGTGGGCCAGGCGCTCCCGCGGGCGGCGATGCGAGGCGCGGCGCGCAAAGGCGACCTGCAGGGCAGGCTGATCGGCGCCTCGCCCGGGGTGCACACCGAGGAGCTGCACGGTCTCTTCGAGGAGGTGCGCGCGGCCGGACCGGTGCACAAGGGCGGGTTCAGCTATGTCACCGTCTCCCATCAGCACGTGCGGGAGGTGCTGAGCAGCAACGACTTCCGCACCGGGATCCTGGAGGGTCGCGGCGTGATCGGACGGCTCGGCGCCTGGTCGGCCACCGACGTGTTCAACCCGGTGCAGCCGCCCTCGCTACTGGCCACCGAGCCGCCCGACCACACCCGCTACCGCAAGCTGGTCACCCGCGTCTTCAGCGCCCGTGCGGTCGCCGGGCTGCGCAGCCGCACCGAACAGATCGCCACCGAGCTCCTCGACGACCTCGACGCCCGCGACGGCCGAGCCGGCGAGGGGCCGGTGGACCTGATCACCTCCTACTGCGGGCTGCTGCCGGTGACGGTGATCTCCGAGATCCTCGGCGTCCCCACCGAGCTGCGGGAGTGGATGCTCGAGCGCGGCGCGGCCGCCGGTGCCAGCCTCGACCTGGGGCTCGGCTGGCGCCGCTTCCGGGAGGTCGAGACCGCGCTGGCGGAGTTCGACACCTGGCTGACCGGTCATCTCAAGCGGCTGCGTGCGCAGCCCGGTGACGACCTGCTCAGCCAGCTGGTGGCGGTCAGCGAGGACGGCAGGGGCCTCAACGACCAGGAGCTGCGGGCGACCGCCGGGCTCGTCTTCGCGGCCGGGTTCGAGACCACCGTCAACCTGCTCGGCAACGGCATCGCGCTGCTCTGCGACCATCCCGACCAACTCGCGCTGCTGCGCGCCCGGCCCGAGCTCTGGCCGAACGCGGTCGACGAGATCCTGCGACTCGACCCGCCCGTCCTGCTCACCGGCCGGGTCGCCGCCCGCGACACCGAGGTGGCCGGCGTACGGATCGGCGAGGGGGCGGTGGTGACGACGGTCCTGGCCGCGGCCAACCTGGACCCGGACGTCTTCGCCGACCCGCACACCTTCGACGTCACCCGGGAGAACGCCCGCGAACACATCTCCTTCTCGGCCGGTCGGCACTACTGCCTGGGCGCCCAGCTCGCTCGGATGGAGGGCGAGGTCGGCCTGCGCGCCGTCTTCGACCGGTACGCCGACCTGCGACTCCTCCCCGGCCGGGTGCGCCGCCCGACGCGCATCCTGCGCGGCTACGAGCATCTGCCGGCCGTCCTGGGTGACGGCGAGTCCGTCGACGATCGCGTTGGTCCGATCGGGGCGTGATCCTCAGGCCTCGGCGGCGGCCAGCAGCCGCCGGCCGAGGTCGACGAGAGCGGCCCGCACCTCGTCGCCGAGCACGACGCGGAAGGGTGCCGGCAGCCTGACCAGCTGTTCGGCGTAGGAGGCCGGGTCGTCGGTCGAGCCCACCAGCCGACACCCGGCACCGTCCTCGCTGAGCCGACCCAGATGGCCCGCGACGGCACCGGCCACCCGGTCCATCGGCGCCTCGATGTGGATCTCCACGGGGTGCGTCCAGCCCTCGCCGAGGTGCTCCTCCACCGTGGCCACCGGGTCGAGGTCGGGGGCGGTGATGCGCTCGTCGGTGGGCCGCACCCAGGAGATCCGGTCGATGCGCAGCACCCGTCGCGCCTGGGAGGTCTGGGAGTAGCACAGCAAGTACCAGCGGGCATGGCGCACGACGATCGCCCACGGGTCCAGCACCATCTCGCGCAGCCGCTCGGGGCGGGTGCGGTAGCCGACCCGGATCCGGGTCCCCGTCTCACAGGCCCGGGCGAGGTCGACGATGACCTCGGGCTCCGGCCGCGCCGCCGCCCGGTCCGGTGCCGCGGAGGTCGTCCGGCGAACCGCGTCCAGGGTCTGGGCGAGCGGCTCGGGCAGCACCCGGGCGATCTTCCCGATCGCGGCACCGACGGGCGTCTCGCTGGTGCCGACGTCGTGGTGTCCGTCCAGCACCGCCATCACCAGGCCCAGCGCCTCGGTGGTGGAGAAGATCAGCGGTACCCGGGCACCCCGGCCGAGCCGGTAGCCGCCGTACGGGCCGCGCACCGAGTCGATCCGCAGCCCCGCCTCGCGCAGCGTCGAGACGTAGCGTCGGGCGGCCCGGTCGGAGACGCCGAGCCGCTCACCCAGCCGCTCGGCGGTGATCCCGGGCGTCGCGCCGATCAGCTCCAGCGCCAGGAGTGCACGCGCGGTCGGGCTCTCCTCGGGGGACATCGCGCCCTCCTTCCGGATTCCTGGGTTGGTCGAGCAACCAACGGATGCGACATCGATCGGTGTCGCCCCAGCCTCTCAGAAGCTCCGCGCCCCTTCACGCCCTCGCGGGCGAGGCGCCGCCGGTAGGCTCGGCCTCGATGCGACTCCTCCTGATCCGACACGGCCAGACGCCCAGCAACGTCTCGGGCGCACTCGACACCGGGATCCCCGGTCCCGGCCTCACCGAGCTCGGCCGGGCCCAGGCGCGGGCCATCCCGGAGGCCCTCGCCGGCCAGCGGATCGGCGCCATCTCGGCCTCCCCGATGATCCGCACCCAGTTCACCGCCGCACCGCTGGCCGAGCGGCTCGGCCTGCCGGTGACGGTGCGGGCCGGGTTGGAGGAGATCTCCGCGGGCGACCTGGCGATGAACTCCGACCGCGACTCCGTCGAGGCCTACCAGCAGACGCTGCACGAGTGGGTCACCGGCAACCTGGACCACGCCATCCCGGGGGCCGCCGACGGGCATGCCTTCCTGCGTCGCTACGACGCCGCCATCGCCGCGGTGGCGGCCGAGACGATCCGTGCCGACGGCGCGGACGGCGTCGCGGTGGTGGTCAGCCACGGCGCGGCGATCAGGCTGTGGAGCGCGCTGCGCTCCGACGCCGGCCACGCGTTGGCCACCCAGCACCGGCTGGGCAACACCGGCATGATCGTGCTGGACGGGGCGCCGGACTCCGGCTGGCGGATGGAGCGATGGCACGGCGACCCGATCGGTGGGGTGGGACTCGCCGACGTGGCCGCGCACGACGTCACCGGCGACGCGGATCCGGTCGAGTCGGAGGAGTCGAACGCCTCGTGATCGGTCCCGAGGAGCTGGCCAGGCTCAGGGCCGCGCAGGCCGCGGATCCCACCTCGGTGCGCACGTTCGTCCCGGTGGCCCCGGCGGACCGGCCGCGCCGTCGGCGTCGTACCGCGCGGGTGGTCCTGGTCGACGACCGCGACCGCACGCTGCTCTTCGCCGACTCCGACCCGGGCATCTTGGGGTCGCGCTGGTGGATGACACCCGGCGGGGGGATCGATCCGGGGGAGAGTGACCGGGCTGGGGCGGCGCGCGAGCTGGCCGAGGAGACCGGTCTGGTGGTGGCGCCGTCCGGCCTGCTCGGCCCGATCATGGTGCGCACCGTGCTGCACGGCTACACCGATGTGGTCATCGAGCAGGAGGACGTCTTCTACGCCTGCTGGACCCCCGCGTTCGAGGTCTCCGACGCCGGCCACACCGAGGAGGAGAAGCTCACCCTGGCCGAGCACCGCTGGTGGAGCCGTGTCGAGCTGGCCGGGACGGTCGAGGAGATCTGGCCCGCCACGCTGGCGGCGCTGTGGGCCGAGGCCGACGTACGCCGTGCGGCGGCCCTCGCCGGAGATCCGCTCGCCCCTCCGCTCGACGGCGGCATCGTGGAGGAGTCGTCCGTCCCGGTGTGAGGCGGCACGAGTCGGCCGCTACCCGAGCCCCATCTCAGCCCCCTCGGGCCCGGGCTCAGAGGTAGAGCCCGCCGGAGTCACCGTGGCCCTCACCCTGGGGCTGACCGGGCATCCCAGCCTGGGGATGCATGCCGGGTCCGGCCGCCTGGGCGCCCGGCGGCAGTCCACGCCGGATCTGCTCGAACTGGGCGCGGGCGGCCACCTGCTGGGCATAGATCGCCGTCTGGATGCCGTGGAAGAGGCCCTCCAGCCAACCGACCAGCTGGGCCTGCGCGATCCGGAGCTCGGCCTCCGACGGGGTCTGATCGTCGGTGAACGGCAACGAGAGCCGCTCCAACTCCTCGACCAGCTCGGGGGCGAGCCCCGACTCGAGCTCCTTGATCGAGGATCGGTGGATCTCCCGCAGCCGGTTCCGGGAGGCCTCGTCCAGTGGCGCGGCCTTCACCTCCTCGAGGAGCTGCCGGATCATCGAACCGATCCGCATCACCTTGGCCGGCTGTTCGACGAGATCGGTGATGCCCCGCTCCTCGCTCTCCTCGGCCTCCTCGGTGGCTGCCGCCATCGCCACGGGCTGGCCGTCCGGCCCGATCACCATGACCGGCCCCTGCTGCTCCTCGCTCATGTTTCCACCTTAGAGGGTCCGTGACGCAGGCCCGGTGGGCGGGAAGAGGGGGACCGGCGCGGCCCCGGCCGCGCACCGGGGCACGGCGACCGCTCGCCCGTCGCCACTCGCTCGCAGTCGCTCGCAGTCACTCGACGGTGAGCAGGATCTTGCCGGTGTGCGTGCCGGACTCCATCAGCCGGTGCGCGTCGGCGGCCGCACCGAGCGGGAAGACCTGGTGGACGACGGTGGTGATGCTGCCGTCGGCGATCAGCGGCCAGACGTGCTCTCGGACCGCGGCGCAGATGGCCGACTTGCCCGCCACCGGCCGGCCCCGCAGGTTGGTGGCGATCAGCGCGGCCCGCTTGCGCAGCAGCGCGTTGAGGTCGATCTCGCCGCGTCGCCCACCCTGCATCCCGATGACCACCAGCCTGCCCTCGAGTGCGAGCGAGTCGATGTTGTCCGCCAGGTAGCTGGCGCCCATGTTGTCCAGGATCACGTCGACCCCGGCGCCGTCGGTCAGGTTCTGCACCGCCGCCGGCCAGTCGCCGTGGTAGTCGATCGCCTCGTCCGCGCCCAGCCGTCGGCACAGCTCCAGCTTCTCCGGCGTGCCCGCCGTGGTGAGGACCCGGATGCCGAGGGCATGGGCGAGCTGGATCGCGAAGCTGCCGATGCCGCCGGCGCCACCGTGTGCCAGCAGCGTCTCGGCCGGCCGCAGGCCACCGACCATGAACACGTTCGACCAGACCGTGCAGGCCACCTCGGGGAGCGCCGCGGCGTCGATCAGCTCGACGCCGTCGGGCACCGGCAGCAGCTGACCGGCCGGCACGGCGACCCGCTCGGCGTACCCACCGCCGGCGAGCAGCGCGCACACCCGATCCCCGACCCGCCAGTCCTCGACCCCTTCGCCGACCGCGCCGATGGTGCCGCTGCACTCCATCCCGATGATGTCGGAGGCACCGGGCGGGGGCGGGTAGAAGCCCTGTCGTTGGAGCAGGTCGGCCCGGTTCAGCCCGGCCGCGACCACGTCGACGACCACCTCACCGGGGGCCGGCATCGGGTCGGGCACCTCGGCGACGCTGAGGACCTCGGGCCCACCGGCCTGTGTTGCCACCACTGCATGCATGCCGCCAGCGTAGTGACCGGTACGTCGCCCCGGGCCGCTCACCGCCCGGGCAGATCCGCGGGGCTGTCGACGTCGCGGTGCTCGTCGCCCTCGGCCGGCGTCTCGACCAGCCTCAGCGGTGCCAGCAGCCGCCACACGCCCAGGCCCACCGCGGCCCCGGGGGGCAGTCCGGCGTGCAGGTTCCGGAGGGCCGCCGCCTCGAGCATCAGCGCCAGCTGCCGGCGCGCGTCCGGCCCGATCAGGACCGCGCCGTCCGTCGCCTCGTCCATGCCGCCCGCCGGCTTCACTGCCGCGGCCCGGGCCAGCCGATCGAGGGTGCCGGTGGTCAGGTGCGGCATGTCCACCGCGAGCACCGCGACCCGGGGCGGCGCGGTCCGCAACGCGGTCCAGCCGGCGAGCAGGGCCGCGGCCGGGCCGGCGTACGGCGGCTGCTCACGGACGA
>NZ_JASGET010000066.1:0-2921 GCF_047606145.1 Nocardioides sp.
AGCGCGGTCGCGCCCGGGTGGTCGCCGTGCGACCAGGCGGTACGCGCGGCGGCGAGGGCCGGCGGTGCGGTGGCGAGCAGCCCACCCGCCACGCCGGTACGACGAGCCTCGGGCCGCACCACCAGCGACAGCTCGTCGCCGATCACCAGTGCGACACCCCGCTCGTCCCCCCACCAGGTGGCCCGCTCCGGGTGGTGGCTCAGGGTCAGCAGGGTCGCCTCGTCCAGGGCGGCGACCCCGTCGTCCGCGGTCGCCGCCGCCACCACGGCGGCGACGGTGTCGAGCGCGATCGAGTCGCTCAGAGCTCGACCTCCTCGGCCGCGCGGGCTGCGGCCACCCGGGCGGCGTCGGCCTGGGCGTCGGCGCTCTTGGTCGGCAGCACGAACCGGTAGCCGACGTTGCGGACGGTCCCGATCAGGGTCTCGTGCTCCGGTCCGAGCTTGGCCCGGAGGCGGCGTACGTGCACGTCGACGGTGCGGGTGCCACCGAAGTAGTCATAGCCCCAGACCTCCTGCAGCAGCTGTTGGCGGGAGAAGACCCGGCCGGGGTGCTGGGCGAGGAACTTGAGCAGCTCGAACTCCTTGAAGGTGAGGTCGAGCGGGCGGCGGCCGATCTTCGCGGTGTAGGTGGCCTCATCGACCACCACCTCGCCGCTGCGGATCACGTGTGCCTCGGGGTCGGCGGCGTCGCGCTGCGCGTTGAGCCGGCCGACGGCGAGCCTGATCCGGGCCTCCAGCTCGGCCGGTCCGCAGGTGTGGAGCACCACGTCGTCCACCCCCCAGTCATGGCTGACGACCGCAAGGCCGCCCTCGGTCACGATCAACACGACCGGGATCTGGGACCCGGTCGTGCGGATCAGCCGGCACAGGTCGCGCACGTGCGCGAGGTCCTGGCGGCCGTCGACCAGCAGCAGGTCGACCTCGGGCGCCTCCAGCAGCGCGCTGCCCTCGGCGGGCAGCACCTTCACCTGGTGACCGAGCAGTCCGAGGCCGGGCAGGACGTCAGCGGAGGGCTGGAGCGAATTCGTCAGCAGCAGCAGGGTGCTCATTGAGGGAGTTCCTTCGTCAGGAGCCAGGAGCACCGGGACGCAACGCTGAGCCTCGGTGAGGTGATCGCTCGCTCATCCTACCGAAACGGACCGGTCACATTCCAGGCGGGTCACGCACCAAAGGATCCGGTGGACAATGGCGGCGACGGGTACGACGGCGAGGGAGGATCGTCCGGTGAGTGGATCGGTCACCGTGCACTACTGGGCCGCGGCCAAGGCGGCCGCGGGTACCTCCTGCGACGAGCTCGCGGTGGAGCACCCGGTGACGCTCGCGGAGGTACGCCGCCGGGTGCTCGAGCTGCACCCGGACGAGCGGCTGGCCGACGTACTCGCGGTGTGCTCGGTGCTGGTCGACGACCAGCCGGTGGCGACCCGTGATCCGGGGGCGACGCTGGTCCCCTGGGGCTCGAGGGTGGAGTTCCTGCCGCCGTTCGCGGGTGGGTGAGGACGGCCCCGGGCAGTTTCACCGGTTCACCGGCGAAACTGGAACTTCTCGCGGGTTGCAACCCACGAGAAGTGGCAGAACCACCGGTTCACCGGTGAAACTTCCCCCGGGATGGCCGCCCCCGGGCTCACCCGTCCAGCGCGGCCAGGGTGTCCTCGATCCAGTCGGCGGTGTAGGCGCCGACGTGGGGGAGATGGTCGAGGCCGATGTGTTCGGTCGCGCCTTCGGCGGGGGTGAAGATGCGCAGCTCACGCCGGGGGCTGTTGATCGCCTGGTCGTAGGACTGGCGGGCGTAGTCGACGCTGATCTGGCGGTCGTTCTCGCCGTGCGTGATCAGGAACGGACAGGTGATCTTCTCGACGATGCCGTTGAGGTGGATGCCCTCGGCGTAGGAGATGAACGTCTCGATGTCCGGCTGGCCCCACACCCACAACACATGCTCCCAGTAGTGCGGGACCGGGTTCTCGCCCTCGCGCTCGAGACGCTTCTTCTGTACCTCGCCCCAGTTGTGGTTGGCCCCCCAGGCGTTGGCGAAGCAGAGCCGCTTCTCGAAGGCCGCCGCCCGAGGCACGTAGTACCCGCCGAGGGACCAGCCCGAGAGCCCGATCCGGTCGGCGCGGACGTCGTCGCGGGTCTCCAGATAGTCGAGGCAGGCCGCGGCCCAGCCCTCGGTCTCGATCCGTGCGGTGAGTCCCTGCAGCCGCAGCGCCTCACCGGATCCCGGACAGTCGACCTGGAGCACCGAGATGCCGCGGTCCGCCATCTCCGCGGGCCAGCCGGAGGTGTACATGTGCTCCTTGGTGGAGTCCAGGCCGTTCCACATGATCACCGCCGGGACCGGTGAGCCGTCGGTGCTGGCGTTGGTGAAGTACGCCGGCAGGGTGGTGCCTTCGAAGGGGATCTCCACCCGGGTGGTGCGCGGGTCGATGAGCTCGAAGGTCTTCTCCATCAGGCCGAGCAGATGCCGGTAGGTGGGCAGGCGCTCCGGAGAGGAGTTGGAGAGCATCCGCTCGGCCTGGCACACGTAGGCCGCGGCGCGGAAGTACTTCTGCCCGGCGGTGCGCAGATGCCCGGCCTGCTCGGCCTCGGCGGCCTGGGCTGCGACCTGGTCGGAGACCGCGCGCCAAGACGCCATCAGCTCGCTGGTGCCGACGTCCGAGCCCTGCTGGGCGAGGTCACGGATGGGGCGGCAGGCTCGGTCGACCTCGTCGATGGCGCCGCCGGAGTTCAGGGTGGCGGCGACGCTGAAGCTCCAGATGTAGTTGCCGGGAAAGTACTCGAACATGCCGACCACTGTGCCGTGCGTCACGGGCGCGGGGAACGGTGTCGCTGCTGATGCCGGGCATCCGTCATGCCGATGGACACCGGACCGAGACAGCCGTGGGGGGCCGCCCGGGGGGCCGCCCCCGCGGGGACCCCCCGGGGGGC
>NZ_JASGET010000067.1:0-9359 GCF_047606145.1 Nocardioides sp.
CGATGAGGTTCATCTGCGGGCTGCCGATGAACCCGGCGACGAAGAGGTTCGCCGGCCTGCGGTAGAGCTCCAGCGGGGTGGCCACCTGTTGCAGCTCGCCCGCGCTCATCACCGCCACCCGGTCGCCCATGGTCATCGCCTCGACCTGGTCGTGGGTGACGTAGACGGTGGTGATGCCGAGGTCGGCCTGCAGCTTGGCGATGTCGGTACGGGTCTGCACGCGCATCTTGGCGTCGAGGTTGGACAGCGGCTCGTCCATGCAGAAGACCTGCGGCTGGCGGACGATGGCCCGCCCCATGGCAACGCGTTGCCGCTGACCTCCGGAGAGGGCCTTCGGCTTGCGTTCGAGGTAGTCGGTCAGCCCGAGCAGCTTGGCCGCGTCCCGGACCCGCTGGTCGCGCTCGGTCTTGTCGACGCGGGCCATCTTCAGCGAGAACGCCATGTTCTCCGCCACGCTCATGTGCGGATAGAGCGCGTAGTTCTGGAAGACCATCGCGATGTCGCGATCCTTGGGCGGGACGTTGGTGACATCCCGGTCGCCGATCAGGATCCGCCCGTCGTTGACTTCCTCCAGCCCGGCGAGCATCCGCAGGGTCGTGGACTTGCCGCAGCCTGACGGCCCGACGAGCACCATGAACTCGCCGTCCGCGATCTCCAGGTCGATGCCCTGGACCGCCGGCTCCGAGGCTCCCGGATACCAGCGCTGGGCCTTGTCAAAGGTCACTGATGCCATGTCGTGCTCCTTCACCGGCAGGTACGTGCCGGACGATCCGTAGTGAAGTGGGCGCCACCCGAGATCTCGACGACGATCGCCGTGTGGCCAGGATCACTGTAGCCGATGACCGCGCCCCGCTCGACCCGAACCGGATCTGCCGACCGAGTCCGCGATCTCCACGGCCCGGTGACGCCGCTGTGACATCTGTGGACAAAGTGGCGCGAATGGACTAGGACGGTGGTGCAGATCACACGACTGAACGGGGAGGGGTGCGGATGACGAGTGCTCGACGCGTGAGACGAATCGCCGCCGGCATCGCCGCGGCGCTGGCGTGTTCCACGCTTGCCGCCTGCGGCTCGAGCTCGGGCAAGGCCGAGCTCACTTGGTACATCAATCCCGACGGCGGAGGCTCCGACCCCAACGGGGGCGGCCAGGCGCAGCTCGCCAAGGAATGTTCGACCGACACGTACTCCATCAGCGTCCAGCTGTTGCCGAACAGCGCGAGCGACCAGCGCACCCAGCTGCTGCGTCGCCTGGCTGCCGGCGACTCCAGCATGGACCTGATGAGCGTGGACCCCGTCTACGTGCCGGAGTTCGCCGAGGCCGGCTACCTGGCCCCGGTCCCCTCCGACATGGAGTCCACCTTCACCCAGGACCGGGTCGCCTCGGCGCTGACCGCGGCGAAGTGGAACGACAAGCTGGTCGCCGTACCGTTCTGGGCCAACACCCAGTTGCTGTGGTACCGCAAGAGCGTCGCCGAGAAGGCCGGACTGGACATGAGCAAGCCGGTCACCTGGGACCAGCTCATCGCCGCGGCACAGAAGACGAACACCGACATCGGCGTCCAGGCCATGCTCTACGAGGGCTACACGGTGTGGATCAACGCACTGATCGCCGGCGCCGGTGGCGAGATCGTGAAGAACCCCGGCGCCACCTACGACGACCTGGAGCTCGGCCTCGACTCCGACGCCGGCCGCAAGGCGGCGGCGATCATCGCCAAGATCTCCCAGACCAAGACCGGTGGTCCGTCGATGGGGAGCTCGGACGAGACGGCCGCGCTGAACCTGTTCGAGAACAAGTCGAGCAGCGGGTTCCTGGTCAACTGGCCCTACGTGTACGCCGCGCTGCAGACTGCCGGCGCCGACGGAGGACCGGTCGACTTCATGGACGACGTGGGGGCCACGCTCTACCCGCAGACGGTGGCCGGCACCGAGTCCGCCCCGCCGTTCGGCGGCATCGACCTGGCCGTCGGCGCCAAGAGCTCGCACATCGACGAGGCCTACCAGGCGGCGGCCTGCATCACCAGCGCCGACCACCAGGCCGAGTACATGATCGGCACCGGCAACCCGGCAAGCGACAAGACCGTCTTCGACCGGGCCGAGGTCAAGAAGGCGTTCCCGAACGGAATCGCCGCGCTGATCCGCAAGAGCCTGGACCGCGCCGTCCCGCGTCCGCAGTCGCAGTACTACGGCGACATCTCCACCGGGCTCCAACAGAAGTTCAGTCCACCCTCCTCGGTGAACCAGAACACTCCGGCGACGGCGCAGAAGTTCCTGATCGACGTGCTCAACGGAAAGGCGCTGCTATGACCACCGTGGACAACGCCCTCGGGGCGGTCAAGCGAATCTCCGACCGCGCACGTGGCGAACGCAACCTCGGCTGGCGGCTGGCCGGACCGGCGTTCGTGATCATGCTCTTCGTCACGCTGTACCCGATCTGCTACGCCATCTATCTCTCGCTGTTCAACTACCGGCTCACCGACCCGGACGGCCGCAAGTTCGTCTTCTTGAAGAACTACGCGGTGGCGCTGAGCGACTCGTTGTTCTGGCAGGCCTTCGTGACCACCTTCATCATCGTGGCGATCACGCTGGTCTTCGAACTGATCCTCGGCATGGCGCTGGCGATGGTGATGAACAAGATCGTCATCCCCCGCAAGACGCTGCGCACCGTCGTACTGATCCCCTACGCCATCATCACCGTGGTCTCGGCGTTCTCCTGGTTGTACGCCGCCCGGGTCGACACCGGTTTCTTCAACCACTGGCTGCACTGGATCAGCTTCGGTGGCTTCCCGCTCGACTACGACTGGTTCGGCGGGCGCTGGTCCTCGCTGACGATCATCTGCCTGTCCGAGATCTGGAAGACCACGCCGTTCATGTCGCTGTTGCTGCTGGCCGGCCTCTCCCAGATCGACTCCTCGATGGAGGAGGCGGCCCAGGTGGACGGCGCGACCTGGTGGCAGCGCTTCATCCGGGTCGTGCTGCCGAACATGAAGGCCGCGCTGATGGTCGCGGTGTTGTTCCGGACACTGGATGCCATCCGGATCTATGACAACCCGTACGTGATGACCGGTGGGGCGAACAAGACGATGACGCTCTCGATGCTGGTCGGGAACGAGACCATCAACCGGGTCGAGATCGGGATGGGCTCCTGTCTGGCGGTGATCCTGTTCATCATCGTGCTGATCGTCGCGTTCGTCTTCGTGCGCGGCTTCAAGGTCGATCTGACGAGTTCGGGGAGGAGTTGAGATGGAGAGCAACATCAGCGCCAGGGCGAAGGGCTGGCTCGGGGTCGCCTCGATCCCGATCATGCTGTGGACCTTGATCCCGATCATCTGGATCTTCGCCACCTCGATCAAGAGCGATGCCGCGCTCGGCAACTCCGAGCTGAACACGTTCGGGAACTTCTGGCCCAAGGACATCAGCTGGGCCAACTACAAGCTGATCTTCACCGGCGGCGCGAAGGACCTGTTCATGCCGGCGCTGTGGCACTCGATCGTCGTCTGTCTCATCGCGACGTTCATCAGCGTCGTGCTGGCGACGTTCTGCGCCTACGCGATCTCCCGGCTCGACTTCCCCGGCAAGAAGGCGATCCTGACCACCGCGCTGGCGGTCTCCTTCTTCCCGGTGATCGCGATGGTGACGCCGCTGTTCAACCTGTGGCGTCAGATCGGCCTGTTCGACACCATCCCCGGCCTGATCATCCCGTACCTCTCGCTCACGCTGCCGCTGTCCATCTGGACCCTGTCGGCGTTCTTCCAGCAGATCCCGTGGGAGATGGAGCAGGCGGCCCAGGTGGACGGCGCCACCAGCTGGCAGGCGTTCCGCAAGGTGGTCGCACCGCTGGCCGCGCCGGGGGTCTTCACGACCGCGATCATCGCGTTCTTCACGGCGTGGAACGACTTCGTGTTCTCGGTGAACCTGACGTCCTCGAACGCCCGAACCGTCCCCGCCGCGCTGGCCTTCTTCACCGGGGCCAGCCAGTTCACCCAGCCGACCGGCGCGATCTGTGCCGCCGCCGTCGTCGTCACCATCCCGGTCGTCATCCTGGTGCTGATCTTCCAGCGCCGGATCGTCACCGGCCTCACCTCCGGTGCCGTCAAGGGCTGACCGGACCACACGTCGCAACGAAGAGAGCAGACATGGCCACAATCGAGATGCAACACATCGTCAAGAGGTACGGCGACGGGTTTCCTGCGGTCAACGACGTCAGCATCGACGTCGAGGACGGCGAGTTCCTGATCCTGGTCGGCCCGTCGGGCTGCGGGAAGTCGACGCTGCTCCGGATGATCGTCGGCCTGGAGGACATCACCTCCGGCAACATGCTGATCGGTGGCAAGCGGGTCAACGACCTGGCGCCACGCGACCGCAAGCTGGCGATGGTCTTCCAGAACTACGCCCTCTATCCCCACCTGACCGTCTACGAGAACATCGCGTTCCCGCTGCGGCTGGCCGGGGAGAAGAACGACGTGGTGGACCAGAAGGTGCGCGAGGCCTCGGCGGTCCTCGAGCTCGACGAGCACCTGCAGCGCAAGCCGGCGAACCTGTCCGGCGGCCAGCGACAGCGGGTCGCGATGGGCCGCGCCATCGTCCGGGACGCCGACGCGTTCCTCTTCGACGAGCCGCTGTCCAACCTGGACGCCAAGCTGCGCGGTCAGATGCGCACCGAGATCGCCCGCCTGCAGAAGCGGCTCGGCATCACCACCGTCTACGTCACCCACGACCAGACCGAGGCGATGACGCTGGGCACCCGGGTGGCGGTGCTCAAGCGCGGGGTGCTGCAGCAGCTGGCCACGCCGCGCGAGCTCTACGACAACCCGGGCAACCTGTTCGTGGCCGGGTTCATCGGCTCGCCGCCGATGAACTTCCTGCCGGCCACGGTGGAGGGTACGACGCTCAAGCTGCCCTTCGGCGAGGTGCAGCTGCCCGCGGACAAGGCCGCCAAGGCCACCGGCCGGGGCCTGCTCATCGCCGGGGTCCGGCCGGAGCACTTCGCCGACGCCGCGGCACCGAGCGCTCGGGACGTCTCCGACGCCAACACCTTCGACGCGACCGTGGACGTGGTGGAGTGGCTGGGCAACGAGACCTACGCCTACATCCCGTTCGAGGCCCCGCCGGAGGTCCAGGAGCATCTGGCCGAGCTGGAGCGGGACCTGGACGGGGAGTCGCTGCGCACCCAGCTGGTGATCACCCTCGACGGCTCCACCCAGCTCAGCGAGGGTGACACCGTCAAGGTCTGGGTCAACGCGGAGAAGATCCATCTCTTCGACCCGGGCAGCGGCGAGAACCTCACCGTCGACCTCGACCACGCCGGCACCATCCCGGCGGTCGAGGCGGCCCGGGCCGCCGAGGAGGACCAGAGCGCCTGAGGCGAGTGCTGTCGAGCGACGCTGCCCTGTCACCGGCCCGGTGACAGGGCAGCGTCGTCGCGGGGGAACCGCCGATCGTCCTCGGTCGAGTGGTCTGGTCGACTCGATCTCGAAGCACTCAGCGCCTGCGCCTGACGTCGACGCCACCCATGATCGCGAAGCCCTTGATCCGCAGCGTCGGCGAGCCAGGACCGGTCTCCTCGGGGCCTCGCGGCCCGGAGTAGCCACCCAGGATCCCGACGCCGTCCATGATGACCCGGACGCCCGGCGGCACCACGACGCTGGCACCGCCCATGATCGCGTTGATGGTGAAGGTGCACTCGCGCTGGGAGAAGGTGGCCTCGCGCAGGTCGAGGTCGGCGCCGCCGCAGAAGGCGAGCACCGTCAGCTCGCCGGGGACCGTCCAGCCGCCCTTGCGCTCGAACCCGCCGAAGATCGCCAGATGACGCTCGGCCGGGTTGACCGAGGCGGCAGGGATCGCGGAGGCCGGGGGCGTCGGGGTGGAGCCGGTGACCGGCAGGTCGCTGGTCAGCGGCACCAGATCGGCGTACGTCTTGGCGGCGAAGACCGCGTCGAGCCGTTCGTCGAGCTCCGCCAGGTCGAGCCGACCCTCGCCGGCCGCCTCCCGCAACACCTCCGCGACCCGATTCCGGTCGGCGTCGCCGACCCGCAGGTTCGCCGCGGGTTGTCCCGACTGCCCCGACTGCCCGGCCCGTTCGGGCTCTCCGGGCTGGCCCGGCACGAGATCTCCCATGCTCGCCCATGGTAGTGACCCGGCGGCTCCCCGGCGGGCTCGGCAGGCTCAGCGGGCTCAGCGGTCGGTCGCGTCGCCGGGCTCCAGGTACACCGTGCCGCCGAGCCGGAGGAACTCGGCCGACCGGGCCTGCATGCCGTCGGCGGCGAACCGGTCGCGGACGTCCTGGCTGATCGCCATGGAACAGAACTTCGGGCCGCACATCGAGCAGAAGTGCGCGGTCTTCGCGCCCTCGGCGGGAAGGGTCTCGTCGTGGAAGGCCTCGGCCGTCACCGGATCCAGCGAGAGCGCGAACTGGTCGCGCCAGCGGAACTCGAACCGGGCGCGGGAGAGCGCGTCGTCCCACTCCCGAGCGCCCGGGTGCCCCTTGGCGACGTCGGCGGCGTGGGCGGCGAGCTTGTAGGCGATCACCCCGGTCTTGACGTCGTCGCGACCGGGCAGGCCCAGATGCTCCTTGGGCGTGACGTAGCAGAGCATCGCGGTGCCGTGCATCGCGATGGTGGCGGCGCCGATGGCGCTGGTGATGTGGTCGTAGCCGGGTGCGACGTCGGTGGCGAGCGGGCCGAGGGTGTAGAACGGCGCCCCGTGGCACCAGTCCTGCTGCAGGTCGACGTTCTCCTTCACCAGGTGCAGCGGCACGTGGCCGGGTCCCTCCACCATCACCTGTACGTCGTGGGCCCAAGCGCGTTCGGTGAGCTCGGCCAGGGTGCGCAGCTCGGCCAGCTGGGCCCGGTCGCTCGCGTCGGCGACCGAGCCGGGACGCAGCCCGTCGCCGAGGGAGAAGGCCACGTCGTAGGCGGCGAAGATCTCGCAGAGCTCCTCGAAGTGGGTGTAGAGGAAGTTCTCCTGGTGGTGCGCCAGGCACCAGCCGGCCATGATCGAGCCCCCGCGGGAGACGATGCCGGTGACGCGCTCGGCGGTGAGCGGCACATGGCGTAGCAGGACGCCGGCATGGACGGTCATGTAGTCCACGCCCTGCTCGGCCTGCTCGATGACGGTGTCGCGGAAGACCTCCCAGTCGAGCCTGTCGGCCTCGCCGCCGACCTTCTCCAGCGCCTGGTAGATCGGGACGGTGCCGATCGGCACCGGAGAGTTGCGCAGGATCCACTCGCGGGTGGTGTGGATGTCGGCGCCGGTGGAGAGGTCCATCACGGTGTCGGCGCCCCAGGTGACCGCATGGGTGAGCTTGTCGACCTCCTCGGCGATCGAGGAGGTGACGGCGCTGTTGCCGATGTTGGCGTTGATCTTCACCAGGAAGCGCCTGCCGATGATCATCGGCTCGGACTCGGGATGGTTGACGTTGGCCGGGATGATCGCCCGGCCGGCGGCGACCTCGTCGCGGACCAGCTCGACCGGGCACCCCTCCCGCTGGGCGACGTACGCCATCTCGGCGGTGATCAGGCCACGCCGGGCGTAGTGCAGCTGGGTGCAGCGGCCAGTCCCGGCCGGTCCGGGCGGGTGGGCTCGGCGGGGCTCGCGGCGTACCCCCTGCCACTCCCGGCGTACGGCGCCCCGGCGCGGCGCCGATCCACCGTCGTCGGCCGGCTCGACCGCCCGGCCCCGGTAGCCGGCGGTGTCTCCGCGCTCGAGGATCCACGGCTCGCGCAGCGCCGGCAGGCCGCGTTCGGCATCGCCGCCCGGACCCTCGGTGCAGTAGCGGTCGAACGTCTCGCCGTTGGTCAGCGTGACCCGGGTGACCGGGACCCCGAGGTCCCCCACCTCGATGCGGGTGTGAGCGGGATGGACTGTCATGCGGTTCCCCTTCCGGTGAGCGATGTGGGATGAAGGTGCGCGATCGGTCCTCGGCCGCGGCCGAGGTCCCAGTCGCTGCCCAGGCGGAGCTGGTCGACGGTGTAGCCGCCGGCTCGGCGGGCCGCGACCGGCAGCTCGTGGCCCTGGGCGAGGAAGGCGGCCAGGGCCGCCGAGTAGGTACAGCCGGTGCCGTGGTCGTTGGTGGTGTCGACCCGGTCGTGCTCGATCCACAGCGGTTCCACACCCGGACGCAGGAGCAGATCGGCGGCGCCGCCGCCGGTCCGGATCACCGGGGTGCCCCGCCAGCCGAGGGCCTCGTCCTCCTCGGCGTTGGGGGTGCTGACGCATGCGACCGGCAACAGGTGCCGTCGGTAGGTCCGGAGCACCGCATCGTCGGCGAGGATGGCACCCGAGGTGGCGCGCAGCACCGGGTCGACCACCAGCACCCGGTCGGCGCAGCGCTCGGCCACCAGCCGGACCACCCGCGGGTCGGCGAGCATCCCGGTCTTGACCGTCGCCGGATCCAGGTCCGCCAGCACCGCGTCCAGCTGGGCCACCACCACCTCGTGCGGCACCGGATGGATCCTGTGGACACCGGTGGTGTCCTGCGCGGTGACGGCGGTGATGACGCAGGCGCCGTGCACGCCGAGCGCCGCGAAGGTGGCCAGGTCGGCGGCGACGCCGGCCGCGCCACCCGAGTCGCTGCCGGCGACTGTCAGGCACACCGGCGGTGTCATGCCGGGTCCCGGAGGCACGCCAGCAGCGCGGTCACCACGGCCGCCGGCTCCTCGGCTCGCATCACCGCCCCCATCACCGCCACCCCGTCGGCACCCTCGGCGAGGGCGTGGGCGGCGTTGTGCGGCCCGATCCCGCCGAGTGCGAAGACCGGCAGCGGGTGCCCGGCGAGCGCACCCGCCCCGAGCGGCGGTCCGTAGCCGGCCTTGGACTCGCTGGCGGCGTACGGGCTGAGCGTGACGTAGTCGAACCCGTCGACCGCCGCCCGGGCGACCTCACCCCGGGTGTGGCAGGAGCGGCCCCGCCACCTGTCCCACCCCGGTCCAGGCACGGCCCGTGCGTCGCAACGGGCTGCCGGTGCCTCGAACGACGGGTGACACGCGGCCGGCGCGTGCCATCCCACGGCCGCGGACAGCGGCCGGTGAGCGGCGATCACCTGCGCGCCGGCACCGGCAAGGGCGTCCGCCAGGGCCTCGCGACGATCCGCGGGGAGGTCGAGCTCACGGAGTACGACGTGGGTGGCACCGGCCTCGACGCACTCACCGACGGTGCGGAGCAGACTCCGGCCGAGGCGGAGCTGGGACCGATCGGTGAGCAGCAGCAGTCGGGGCAACGACACCCGCGGCCGCTCCGGCACGCTCATCGGATCCGGCCCGCCATCGGCGACGACGCCCGGGCGACCGCCCGACGCGGGATCCGATCGGCGCCGCGCGCGGCACGTCCGGCCGACACCGCCCAGCGGAGCGCCCGCGCCATCG
>NZ_JASGET010000068.1:0-50764 GCF_047606145.1 Nocardioides sp.
ACCACCGCGGACCGACGGCCGCTGCGGCGGCGCCTCGGCCCCGGCCGGCGCTTCCGGGGCGCGTTCTGGGTCGGCCCGCTGGTGCTGCTCGCGCTGTGGGCGATCGGATCCGCCACCGGGGTCCTCAGTCCGCAGATCCTCACCTCGCCCTGGGACGTCGTCGCGGCCGGCAAGACGCAATGGACCGATCACGATCTGTGGCGTGACATCCGCACCTCGCTGACCCGAGCGGCCATCGGTCTGGCGCTGGGCGTGGCGACGGGCACCGTGCTCGCCGTCATCTCCGGACTCTCCCGGATCGGCGAGTCGCTGATCGACGGTCCGATCCAGATCAAGCGGTCGATCCCGACCCTGGCGCTGATCCCGCTCTTCATCGCCTGGTTCGGCATCAACGAGGAGATGAAGCTGATCACCATCGCGCTGATCAGCATGATCCCGATCTACATCAACACCCACAACGGCCTGCGCTCGATCGACGGCAAGTACGCCGAGCTCGCCGAGACCATCGGCATCGGCCGCCCCCAGTTCGTCACCAGCGTGGTCCTGCCGGGCGCACTGCCAGGGTTCCTGTTGGGTCTCCGGTTCGCCGTCACCTCCGCGCTCCTCGGGCTGGTGGTGGTCGAGCAGTACAACGCCACCGCCGGCATCGGCCACATGATCACGCTCGCGGAGAACTACGGCCAGACCGACGTGATCGTGCTGGGCCTGGTCATCTACGGGGTCTTCGGCTTCCTCGCCGACGCACTCGTCCGCCTCATCGAAAGGAAGGCTCTGACATGGCGACGCACTCTGGAGGGCTGAGGGCGACCCCGCCCGCGGACCGAGGCGGCAGCGCGGTTCGTGTCCGCAACCTGCACCGCAGCTTCAATCAGGCCGGCGGCGTGCTCAACGGTCTCGACCTGGACATCGCTCCGGGCGAGTTCGTCGCCCTGCTCGGTCGCTCGGGGAGCGGCAAGAGCACCCTGCTCCGTGCCCTCGCCGGCCTCGATCGGGGCGTGGCGGGCTACGGTCAGATCGACGTACCGGCGTCGGTGTCGGTGGTCTTCCAGGACTCCCGGCTACTGCCGTGGAAGCGAGTGCTGCCCAACGTCACCTTCGGCCTGAGCGGGAGGGGGGCCACCGACCGCGGCAGGCGTGCCCTGGCGGAGGTCGGTCTGGAGGGCAGGGAACGGGCCTGGCCCTACCAGCTCTCCGGTGGCCAGCAACAGCGGGCCGCACTGGCCCGGTCACTGGTCCGCGAGCCGGCCCTGCTGCTGGCCGACGAGCCGTTCGGCGCCCTCGACGCGCTCACCCGGATCCGGATGCACGATCTGCTGCGCAGGCTCTGCGAGCTGCACGAGCCGTCGGTGCTGCTGGTCACCCACGACGTGGACGAGGCGATCGTCCTGGCCGACCGGGTGATCCTGCTCGACGGCGGACTGGTCCGCACCGACGTGCCCGTCGAGCTGGAGAGCAGGGCCCGGTCCGATCCGAGGTTCGCCGAACTGCGCGACCTGCTGCTCGAGGAGCTCGGGGTGCGCGACGGCGGTCCGGCCGACGGTTGGGTGCCCGAGGCCAGACATGCCTCCTGAGCCCGCCGCCCCACCCATCTGCACGTTCTCGTCCAGGAGGTCCCTGCCATGACCAGACCGACCCGCCAGCTGCACTTCAACCTGTTCCTGCACGACACCGGCCATCACGAGGCGTCCTGGCGACTCCCGGAGTCGGACCCGGACGCCAACCTCTCCCTGACGGCGCACCAGCATCTGGCGCGGATCGCCGAGGACGCCAAGTTCGACTCGGTCTTCCTGGCCGACTCACCGGCCCTGTTGCACAACCCCGGCAGACGTCCGTCGGGGAAGCTCGAGCCGACCGTGCTGCTGGCCGCGCTCGCGGCCACCACGAGTCGCATCGGGCTGATCGCCACCGCCTCCACGTCGTACAACGACCCCTACAACCTGGCGCGCCGGTTCGCCTCCCTCGACCACCTCTCCGGGGGCAGGGCGGGGTGGAACATCGTGACCACCGCCGGCGAGGCCGCCGCGCGCAACTTCGGCCTGGCCGACCAGCCCAGCCACCGCGAGCGCTATCAGCGGGCGACGGAGTTCCTCGAGGTCGCCACCAAGCTGTGGGACTCCTGGAGCGACGAGGCGATCGTGGCGGACAAGGCCCTCGGCATCCACGCCCGGGCGGAGGCGGTGCGTGCCATCGACCACCGAGGCGAGCGGTTCCAGGTCGCCGGGCCGATGAACGTGCCGCGCTCGCCGCAGGCCTATCCGCTGCTGGTCCAGGCCGGATCCTCCGAGGACGGCAAGGAGTTCGCGGCGCGCTGGGCGGAGGCCATCTTCACCGCCCAGCCGACCCTGCGGGAGAGCCAGGACTTCTACGCCGAGATCAAGCGACGTACCGCCGCCGTCGGCCGCAACCCCGACCACGTGGTGGTGCTGCCCGGGATCGTGCCGGTCGTCGGCGACACCGAGGCCGAGGCGCGTGAGCTCGAGGCCGAGCTGGAGCGGTTGATCGCGCCCGAGTACGCCGTGGCGCAACTCGCCCGCACCCTTCGGCTGGAACCCGGCCGGCTCGCGCTCGATGAGCCGCTCCCGTATCACCTGTTGCCCGGCGAGGACGGTGTCGAGGGGGCCAAGAGCCGCTACACCCTCATCGTCGACTGGGCTCGCCGCGAGAACCTGACCGTGCGGGCTCTGATCGGCAGGCTCGGTGGCGGACGGGGCCATCGCACCTTCGCGGGGACGCCGTTGCAGATCGCCGACACCATCACCGAGTACTTCGAGGCCGGGGCCGCCGACGGCTTCAACATCATGCCCGCGGTGCTCCCGTCCGGGATCGAGGCGTTCGCGTCGAAGGTCGTCCCCCTCCTGCAGGAGCGCGGGCTCTTCCGCTCCGACTACACCGGCCGCACGCTGCGCGAGCACTATGGACTACCGAGACCGGCGAACCAGTTCGCCCACCGGGACGCGGTCGTCGAGCGACTCGCGGACGTGCCGGCATGAGGACCGTGACGTCGCCGAGCCCGGAGACCACCATCGAGGAAGGACAGATCGGATGAGCATCCCCTACCGCCCCTTCGGCCGCACCGGTGTGAAGGTGAGCTCGCTCGCCCTGGGCACGATGATGTTCGGCCAACGCGGGAATCCGGATCACGACGACTCCGTCCGGATCATCCGGCACGCCGTCGACGCCGGGATCAACCTGGTCGACACCGCCGACGTCTACAGCCAGGGGGAGTCGGAGGTGATCGTCGGCAAGGCCCTCAAGGGCCGTCGCGACGACGTCTTCCTGGCGACCAAGTTCCATGGCCGGATGGGTGAGGGCGTCAACCGGTTCGGCAACTCGCGGAGATGGATCTTCCAGGAGGTCGAGCACAGTCTGACGCGGTTGCAGACCGACTGGATCGACCTCTACCAGGTGCACCGGCCCGAGGACGACACCGACGTCGACGAGACCCTCGGCGCCCTCTCCGACCTGGTCCATCAGGGCAAGATCCGCTACCTCGGCACCTCCACCTTCGAGCCGTCGGGCATCGTCGAGGCGCAGTGGGTCGCGGAGCGACGTGGACGCGAGCGACCGGTGGCCGAGCAGCCGCCGTACTCCCTGCTCGCCCGCGGCATCGAACGCGAGGTACTGCCGACGGCGCAGCGCTACGACCTGGCCGTGATCCCGTGGAGCCCGCTGGCCGGCGGATGGCTGACCGGGAGGTTCCGTGCCGGTGGTCCGCAGCCGTCCTCGAGCCGGTCCGGCAGCCAGCCGAGTCGCTTCGACATCGCGGCTCCGGAGAACGCCGCCAAGCTGGAGGCGGTGGAGGCCCTCTCCGAGCTGGCCGATCAGGCCGGTCTGTCGCTGATCCACCTGGCGCTGGCATTCGTGCTGGGGCATCCGGCGGTGACCGCCCCGATCATCGGGCCGCGGACGCTGGAGCAGCTCGAGTCCCAGCTCGGTGCCGCGGACCTGCGGCTGAGTCCCGACGTCCTCGATGCGATCGACAAGATCGTGCCGCCCGGGATCAATCTGTCCGAGCGGGACGCGGGCTATCAGCCGCCGTCGCTGGTCGATCCGTCGCGGCGCCGGCGGGGGTGAGCCCACCCGGTCGCCATCAAGCTCTCGCCATCAAGCGGTCGAATCGGGCGGTCGAGCCGGAGGATCCGCGACCCGGCCGCGGTGCCGCCGCCTTCTCAGCCTTCCCGGCCCTTCTCAGCAGGATGACAGGGCGGTGACAGTGCGCGGCGATCGGGGCCATGTCTGGTGAGGTCATGGACACCCACAGTGACGGATCCGACCTCGGGACCGCAGCGAGTTCGCGGCGATCGCCGAATCCATCGACCGAGGAGCCACGACGCGATGCCTCGGGGCATCGCGTCCACCACCCGGGCTCGCCGGCGCAGCTGCGCCGCCGGGCCTTCATGACCCGGCTGTTCGCGACCACCGGGGCGGTGGCGTTCGGCGGGATGCTCGCCGCGTGCGGCTCGGACGCCAGCGACACCGACACGACCGCGGCGGGCGAGGGGGCACCTCCCGACGGCGCCCCGTCCGGCGCCCCGTCTGGCGGAGCGTCCGGCGGTGCCGCTCCTGGCGGCACCAGTGAGGGCATCACCGACAAGTTCGTCGGGCTGACCACCGACGGGACCGTGATCGAGGACCTCTACTCGATCCAGAAGACCGGCGTGAGCACCGACGGCGTGATCGCCGCGACCAAGGAGTGGCTGGCGAGTCTCAGCGCCCAGCAACGCGCGTCGGTCAGGTTCTCCATCAACCCCTCGGACTACACCAAGGACGAGTTCCGGTTGTGGAGCAACGTCGACGGCTATCAGCGTCAGGGGATGAGCCTGGCCGACATGACCTCCGCGCAGAAGACCAAGGCGATGGCCATCCTGAAGGCCGGTCTCAGTGCGAAGGGTCTCGAGAACGCCGAGACCATCATCAAGCTCAACCAGTACGCCGGCGAGCTGATCGACAACACCGACCAGTTCAACGAGGGCCTCTACTGGTTCACCATCATGGGCAAGCCCTCGGCGACCGAGCCCTGGGGCTGGCAGATCGACGGTCACCATCTGGTGATCAACTACTTCGTGCTCGGCGACCAGGTCGTCATGACGCCGACCTTCATGGGCTCCGAGCCGGTCAAGGCGAACTTCGGCATCGACAGCGACTACGAGGGCCTGACCCTGTTCGACGACGAGTTCGCCGCGGCCATCGACATGATCACCGCGCTCGACGACGACCAGCAGTCGGTCGCCATCATCAGCTCGGACAAGACCGGCGACGACATCAAGGCGGTCGCGTTCTCCGACAACGCCGAGGTCGCCTATCAGGGCATCGTGGCCTCCGACCTCACCGACAAGCAGCTGGCCAAGCTGTGGACGCTGACCGAGCTCTTCGTCGGCAACGTCGACGACGGTCATGCCAAGGTCACCATGAAGCAGGTCAAGAAGTACGCCGACGAGACGCACTTCTGCTGGATCGGCGAGACCAGCAGCGACGCCACCTTCTACTTCCGCATCCAGAGTCCGGTGATCTACATCGAGTTCGACTGCGAGACCCCCGGGCCGGTCGGGCAGGGATACGGCGCGGACAACACCGTCTCCCGGCAACACGTCCACTCCATCACCCGGACCCCGAACGGCAACGACTACGGCAAGGCGCTGCTCGCGCTCCACCTCGCCCTCGATCACTGAGCCCCGCCGGTGCCGACCGCTGCGGGTGACAACCGACCGCACGACTGGGAGTCTCTTCTGCGTGGGATCTGAGAGGTCGGTGTTCGAGCTCGGACGAGACGGACCGCGCACCATCGTGGTGGGCGTGGACGGCTCGACCTCCTCGATGCGCGCCGGTGCCTACGCGGCGGGGCTCGCCCGGCGTCAGAGCAGCGAGCTGGTGGTCGTCTTCGCCCGGCACATCGGGCTCGACGCCGCGGTGGCCCCGGAGGCGGCCATCCCGTCCGCGATGGAGGCCCAGGACGCGGTCGAGGCCGAGCTCAGGGCCAGCCTGTGGCAGGCGCCGTGGGCCGTCGAGGCGCGCCTGGAGGTGCGCCGGGGTCACCCGAAGGAGGTGCTCGCGGCGGTCGCCACGGAGACCACGGCCGGCCTGATCGTGCTCGGCTCCTCGCGTGCGGCGGCGTATCTGCGTCCCGGTGGCCCGCTCCCGGTGCAGTTGATGCGGATGCGTCGCTGGCCGGTCTCGGTGGTGCCCTAGCCCGGGCCACCTCAACGGACGGGTCCAGGCTCGACCGGCGATCGGTAGCCGAGCCAGGCCTCGAGCCTCGGTCCCGGCCCGGCGCCTCGGCGTGCCGCTGGCGGAGCCGAAGCTTCTCTTTGAAAACCTTGCATACTCGGTTTCTGTTGCTCTAGTGTGTGACGCGGCTCACTTCTTGAAACGTTTTAATATCGGTGAGCCTTCGACGACTGGAGGATCGCCATGAGCAATGAACTGAGCCGCCGTCACGCCCTGCAGCTGGGAGCGGGTGTCGCGGTCTCCGCGGTGGTCGGGGCGTACGTCGCCGGCACACCCGGTGTCGCGCAGGCCGCGGGAGGCACCTCGACCGGCGCCGCCCGCGCGGCGACGGGTGCGATGCCGCGTGCGGCTCGCACCCAGGGCGCGCGGTTCAGGTACTGGTGGCCGGGTGCCTACGTGGAGCCCGCCGAGATCCGCAAGGAGGTCGCCGCCATCGCGGCCGAGGGCTTCGGCGGGTTCGAGATCGGCGATGTCCGCGACAGCGTGTACGCCGACCTGCCGCCCGACACCTACGGCTGGGGTACGAAGCGGTGGCGGGCGGCCATGCTCGCCGCGGTCCAGGAGGCCAACAGGCGTGGGGTGAAGGCGGATCTCACGGTGGGGCCGCACTGGCCCTCGACGGTGCCGGGCGTCGTACCCGACGACGACCGGGCGGCCAAGGAGCTGACCTACGCCGTCACGACCCTCACCGACTCGTTCTCCGGATCGCTGCCGGCGCCGACCTCGGAGCCATCCGGGTACCTCTCCTGGCTGGATGCGACCGCGACTCCGGTGCTGGTCGCGGTGCACGCGGCGAAGGTCATCGGTGAGGCCGACGCGAGCCCGCTGGTGCTGGAGCAGGACTCCCTGGTGGAGCTGACCGGCTCGGTGAGCGACGGCGCCCTGGAGTGGACGCCGCCGTCGACGGGCACCTGGGCGCTGGTCGTCTCCTGGTCGCGCGGCACCTGCCAGATCCAGAACTCCTTCTACTTCGACGGCAAGGAGCGCAGCGCCTACACCGACCCGCAGGCGTTCGTCGTGGACCACTTCAGCAAGGCCGGCGCCCGGGCCGTCACGCGGTGGTGGGAGCAGGATCTGCTCACCACCGAGCTGCGCCGCGAGCTGCGTCGCAACGGTGGCTCCTTCTTCGAGGACTCCCTCGAGCTCAAGACCACCCGGCACTGGACGCCGGCGATGCTCGCGGAGTTCCGGGCCCGGCGTGGCTACGACCTGCGACCGTTCCTGGTGGTGGTGCACGATCAGGACGAGCCCGTCTTCACCTTCGACGACTCCACCATCGCCGACCGGGTGCGGTGGGACTACGAGCTGACGCTGAGCGAGCTGTTCATGGACCACCGGGTCGCCACCCTGCGCAGCTGGGCGCGCTCGCTCGGCATGGACTTCCGCAACCAGGCCTACGGGACCTCGATCGACGGTGGGCTCGCCGCCTCCATGTCGGACGTGCCGGAGGGGGAGAGCCTCGCCTTCGGCAGCGTTCCGGACGCCTACCGGCTCATCGCGGCCGGCCGCGACCTCGGCGGCCGCACCATCATGAGCAACGAGCTCGGGGCGTTCATGAACAAGGCCTACGCCGTCACGTACGCCGACCTGGTCGCGACCGCCAACTTCGACTGTGCGGTCGGGGTGAACCAGCAGGTCGTCCACGGACTTCCCTACGCCACCGCGCCGGACGCGCAGTGGCCGGGCTTCCACGCCTTCTCCCCGCTCGGCGGCGAGACGTCGACCTTCAACTTCGCCGAGGCCTGGGGCCCGCGACAGCCGCAGTGGGAGCTCTCCGCTGCCCCGTCGGCGGCGATGGCGACCACCAACCATCTGCTCCAGACCGGGGTCAACCGGGTCGACCTCGCCGTCTACCACCAGGGCTTCGATGCCAGCGACACCGAGGTCGGCGGCGACCCGCTGACCGCCGCCGGGTTCAGCTACCAGCCACTGACGATGGGGCTCCTCACGCTGCCGACGGTCGGCGTTCGCAACCGGCGGCTGGCGCCGTCGCGACAGGCGTTCAAGGCGCTGGTGGTCCCCGCGGGCGACACCATGCTGCGCGAGGTCGCCGACCGGCTCGTCGAGTTCGCCCGCAGGGGGCTGGTGATCGTGCTGGTCGGCGACCTGCCCACCAGCGTGCCGGGATACGCGAGGCACGCCGCGCAGGACGCCGCGCTGGCCGCGACGCTCGGTCGGCTGGTCAGGCTCGACTCGGTCCACCGGGTCGCCTCCATGGACGCCGTGCCGAGCGCGCTGACCGCGGCAGGGGTGCGACCGGCGGTCTCCGGAGCCGGCGACGCCCTGCTCTCGGTGCGGCGGACGAACGACGCCGAGCAGATCTACTACCTGCACAACCAGAGCACGACCGCGGTGAGCACCACCGTGGCGCTGGAGGGCAGCGGCCGGCCCTACCTCGCCGACCCGTGGTCGGGCACGCTGACCCCGATCGCCGTGCACCGCGCGAGCACGGGCGCGGTCTCGGTCGCCGTCGAGATCGCCGCCGGCGACTCCCGGTTCGTGATCCTCACCGACCGGGACGTGTGTGGGATCGGCCGCCGCGCGGCGGTGGCGAGCAGTGCCAGCGGTGGCACCGTCGTCTACGACGGCAGTGGCCGGCTCGCCGTACGGGCGGCGAAGGCCGGCGACTACAGCGCGGTCACCTCCGCCGGCACGGTCCGTGCGCGGGTCGCGTCGGTCCCGGCGGCGCAGACCGTGACCGGGTGGTCGCTGAAGGCGGTCAGCTGGGAGCCGACCTACCCCGGAGCGACCGGGGCCAAGGCGACCGCCACCACCAAGCGGGTGATCGACGTCGGGGCGGTCGACCTGGTGCCGTGGTCTCAGATCGACGGACTCGAGGACGTCGGCGGCACCGGCCGCTACACCGCCACGATCACCCTCGCGGACTGGGCCGGCGACTGCGGCGCGATCCTCGACCTCGGCGAGATCGCGGGCGGCACCGCGACCGTCACCGTCAACGGCAGGGCCATCGACGGGCTGGACGCGCTGGCTCCGTCGATCGAGATCGGCCAGGCGCTTCGCCGCGGCGGCAACACCATCACCGTCACTCTCGGCAGCACGCTGCTCAACCGGCTCCGGGTCAGCCGGTCGGTGCTCTTCGGCTCCCAGGACCGACAGCGTGTCGGGTTGATCGGGCCGGTGACGGTGACGCCGTGGCGACAGGTGCGACTGGGCTGAGCCGCACGGGCGGGGAGTCAGGGGAGCCTCCGCGAGTCACCGATGACTCCCCGCCCGCTCAGCCCGATGGGAGCGCGCGGTCCGCGGCCGCGGCCACCTGCTCGAGTCGAGCCCGGACGTCCGGTGGCCGCAGCGCGTCGGGCACGGTGCTGCGCGCCACGAACTCGAGGTGATCGAGGATCACCGCGGCCAGGTCGAATCCGCGTCGGCAGATGATCCACTGCAGGTGCAGTCCGTCGCTCAGCGCGATGCACTGTCGCGCCAGCCGCTCCGGATCCGCCGACTCCACCAGCTGCCCACGCTCCTGGCAGGCCGCGAAGCCGGCCGCCACCGCGGCGACCGCCCGGGCCTGGTCGGTCTCGCCGACGGGGTCCTCGGCGTGGACCAGCCGCGCGGTCTCCACCGCGTTGAGCACGGAGAACTCGATGAGCTCGGCGTCGGCGACCAACCGCCTGGTGGAGAGCAGCATCCGGCCGAGGATGTCGAACATGTCGGGCTCGGCGGGCAGCCCGGCCCACCACGACTCCACCGTGGCGAGCCGCCGGCGGCTCACCGCGATCAACAGGCCGGGCTTGCTGCGGAAGTAGTGCAGGATCCCGGCCTCGGTCAGCCCGGCGTCGCGCGCGATGCTCGCCAGCGAGGTCGAGCCGTAGCCGTCGGTGGCGAAACGCTGGTAGGCCGCATCGAGGATCTGCTCGATGCGCTGTTTGCCGACCGCGTACCGTCCTCGCTTCCCCGTCACCGGGACAGTGTGTCAGCCACCGGCTGGGGCCGGATCCCTCGCGGTCGCCGGACCGGGGGGCCGGCAGAGGCCGACGTACGGCGCCAGGCGCAGCGCGAGATGGAGTCGCAGCCGGTCCTCGCCGCGGCCCAGGTCGCATCCGGTGAGGCGCTCGACCTGCCGCAGCCGGTGATAGACGGTCTGTCGATGGGTGGCGAGCCGGGCCGCGGCGAGGGACGCGCTCCCGGCCGCGTCCAGGAACTCCGCCACGGTGCGCACCAGCTCGGACCCGGAGGCGAGGAAGGTGGCCATCTCCGGGGTTGTCACCGCCTGCCTGAGGTCGTCGTCCCGGGCGACGCCGAGCAGTCGGAGGACGCCGAGGTCGTCCCAGCGCCTCACCGAGCCGGGACCGTGGGCCTCGGCCGCCCGCAACGCCACCGCCGCACCCGACCGGGCGGTGAAGAGGTCGTCCAATCCGGCCACGAGCGGCCCGACGCCGATCAGGGTGGCCCGGTCCAACTCCCGCAGCCGCCGGCCGAGGCCGAGCCCGGAGAGCAGCCCGGTGGCGGAGAGGTCGGTGCCGAGCGCCTTCCTGCTCACCACCGCGGTGGCGGTATCGGCGTCCTCGCGTGCCCACAGCACTCCGGCCCGGGTCGGCATGCTCGCCACCTGCTCCACCAGCCCGGGTCGCCGCACCAACACGCAGGTCACCTCCTCGCCGACGCCGATCCCGGCCGCCGTGGCCAGCTCGCCGGCGGAGCGCCGGGCGATGGCGGAACCCCCCTCGGTCACCTCGCGAAACAGGGTGTCCCGCCGGGTCTGGCGACCCTCGACCAGATTGAGCAGCGCCGCGGCGGCCGTCGCGATCTCCATCGCCGCCGGCCAGCTCCGTGCCTCGGTTCGCTCCTCGGGATCGAGCAGCCAGAAGTAGCCGAGCAACCGGGACCGGTGACGCACCGGCACGCACAGCCGACTCACGATGCCCAACTCGGCGTCGCCGCGGACCCGCACCGGGGAGGTGGCCTCGCGGATGCCGTGATCCAGGAACCAGTCCCGGATCTCGGGGCTCGAGCCGCGCTCCAGGATGGAGCGCTGACGGACCAGGTCGAGTGGGTCGTCGCGGTGCTGGCCGGAGAACGCGATCAGCCGGAAGTCGGTGTCCTCCAACGTGCAGGGCGCGCCCAGCAGCGAAGCCATGTCGTCGACCAGGTCATCGAGCGCCGTCATGCGACAATCGTCGCACCCTCCGGCCCGACGATGTGACATCTGTGCATCCCCGCTCCGGGCTGTCGCGTTCTACCGTGGAGCCATGTTCAGCGAGGCACTCGGCGGGACGCTCGACCGCGCATCGCGCAGCCGACGCGTCCGGCGGCTGGTGGAGACGATGCCGATCACCCAGGGCGTCGTACGCCGGTTCGTGGCCGGCGAGACGACCGGCGACGCCGTCTCCGCGGCCACCGGCCTGGTGGGCGCCGGCCGCCTGGTCACGCTCGACTCGCTCGGTGAGCACGTCACCGATCCCGCCGGTGCCCGGGCGACTCGGGACTCCTACCTCGACCTGTTGACCGCGCTGGCCGAGGGCGGCTGCGCGGCGGGGGCGGACGTCTCGCTCAAGCTGACCGCCCTCGGGCAGGCGCTGCCCGACTCGGGCGCCGAGATCGCGCTGACCCATGCGGCCGAGATCTGTGCCGCGGCGTCGGCGGTGGGCTGCTCGGTCACCCTCGACATGGAGGACCACACCACCGCCGACACCACCCTGGAGGTGGGTCAGCTGCTGCGCAAGGAGTACGGGTGGGTCGGCAATGTGCTGCAGTCCAACCTGCGGCGCACGCCGGGCGACATCACCGCGCTGGCCACCGAGGGCACCCGCATCCGGCTGGTCAAGGGTGCCTACCGCGAGCCCGCCTCGGTCGCCTACCAGCGCAAGTCCGAGGTCGACGAGGCCTACCGCCGGGACCTGGACGCGCTGATCCGGTCCGGCTGCTACCCGATGATCGCCACCCACGACCCCGCGATGATCTCCCGTGCCCGGCAGCAGGCCGGTCAGCAGGGCCGGTCGGCCGACTCCTGGGAGTTGCAGATGCTCTACGGGATCCGCACCGACCTGGCCGAGCGGGCCGTTGCCGACGGGTACCGGATGCGGATCTACCTCCCCTACGGCACCGACTGGTACGGCTACTTCATGCGCCGGCTCGCCGAGCGCCCCGCCAACGTCGCCTTCTTCCTGCGTGCGCTCACCCGCCGCTGACCACCCACACCGAACTGGAGGATGTCATGGATGCAGTCACCAGCCCGCCGGCTCCGAGCAACGAGCCCAACCTGACCTACGCACCGGGTACGGCGGAGCGGGACGCCCTGACCGCGGCGATAGCCGCCCAGGAGAAGGAGCGACCGGCGCTCGACGCCTATGTCGGTGGGGAGTGGGTGCCCGGCTCGGGCGCGGAGATCCGGGTGGTGCAGCCGCACGAACACGCCTCGGTGCTCGGCGTGATGCGCAACTCCACCCAGGCCGAGGCGACCCGGGCGGTCGAGTCGGCGACCCGGGCTGCGGCCGACTGGCGGGCGTTGCCGTTCGACGAGAGGGCCGCGGTCTTCCTGCGGGCTGCGGACCTGCTGGCCGGGCCGTGGCGCCAGCGGCTCAACGCCGCCACCGTGCTCGGTCAGGGCAAGACCGCCTTCCAGGCCGAGATCGACTCGGCCTGTGAGCTGATCGACTTCTGGCGGTTCAACGTGCACTACGCCCGTCAGATCCTCGGCGAGCAGCCGATCGCGAACAGCCCGGGTACCTGGAACCGACTCGACCACCGCCCGCTGGAGGGCTTCGTCTACGCGATCACGCCGTTCAACTTCACCGCCATCGCCGGCAACCTGCCCACCGCGCCGGCGCTGATGGGCAACACCGTGATCTGGAAGCCGTCGCCGACCCAGCAGCTGGCCGCGTCGCTGACCATGGAGCTCCTGATCGAGGCGGGGCTGCCCGCCGGAGTGATCAACATGCTGCCCGGCACCGGGATCGAGGTCTCCGAGGTGGTCCTCGGACACCCTGACCTGGCCGGCATCCACTTCACCGGGTCGACCCCCACCTTCCACCATCTGTGGGGTCAGGTCGGGTCGAACATCGCCGGCTACCGGTCCTATCCGCGGATCGTCGGGGAGACCGGCGGCAAGGACTTCGTCATCGCCCACCCGAGCGCCGACGTGGACGTGCTGCGCACCGCGCTGATCCGCGGCTCCTTCGAGTACTCCGGGCAGAAGTGCTCAGCCGCGTCCCGGGCCTACGTCCCGGCCTCTCTGTGGTCGCGGCTGGGCGAGGATCTCGTCGAACAGACCAACGCGCTGAAGCTGGGCGACCCGCGAGACTTCACCACCTTCACCGGTGCGGTGATCGACGACCGTGCCTTCGCCAAGCACGCCGCGGCGCTGCAGCGGGCCGCGGTCACCCCGGGCCTCGAGGTGGTCGCCGGTGGTGGCGCCGACGACAGCGTCGGCTACTTCGTCCAGCCGACCATCGTGCGGTCCGAGGACCCGCGCGACGAGATGTTCTCCACCGAATACTTCGGGCCCATCCTGGCGTTGCACGTCTACGACGACAGCCGGCCGGGCGCGTTCGAGGAGATCGTGCGGGTCGCCGAGGGCACCGCGTCGTACGCGCTGACCGGGTCGGTCATCGCGCGTGACCGTGCCGCGATCTCGTGGGCCAGCGACACGCTGCGCTACGCCGCCGGCAACTTCTACGTCAACGACAAGCCGACCGGTGCGGTGGTCGGACAGCAGCCGTTCGGCGGGGCGCGTGGATCGGGCACCAACGACAAGGCCGGCGCGGCACAGAACCTGATGCGCTGGACCAGCACCCGGGCGATCAAGGAGACCCTGGTGCCGCCGACCGACCACCTCTACCCCTCGATGGCGGCCGAGTAGCGGAGGCCGCCTCGGGGGCGGCGTTCCGCTACCCGCTGCCGAGCGTCTCGGTGACCCGGCGGCGGAGCACGGGCAGCAGGTCGGTCTCGAACCAGGGGTTCCTCGCCAGCCAGCGGAAGTTCAGCGGCGAGGGGTGCACCAGCGGCATCCGGTCGGGGAGGAAGTCGCGGAAGCGCTGCACGGTGGTGGTGAGGTTGTCGCGGGTCTCGAGGTAGTGGCGCTGGGCGTAGCTGCCGATCAACAGGGTGAACTCGACGTGCGGCAGCTGCGCCAGGATCCGCGGATGCCAGCGCTCGGCGAAGCCGCGACGCGGCGGCAGGTCGCCGTGGACGCCCTTGCCCGGGAAGTAGAAGTCCATCGGGAGCAGGGCGAACAGGTCCGGGTCGCGGAAGGTCGGCTCGTCCACGCCGAGCCACTCCCTCAGTCGTACGCCGCTGGCATCTCCCCACGCGATCCCCGACTCCTGCGCCTTGCGGCCCGGCGCCTGACCGATCACGGCGATCCGGGCCGCCGGCTCGGCGACGTACAACGGCTCATAGCCGGCCGCTCGCGCGGTGGCGTTCTCCGGATCCGTCCGGATCTCCTCGCGGATCGCGCTCAGCTCCGCTGCACCCATGAGCGTGAGGCTAGACGATGCCGGCCGGACGCCGGCGGAACGATGGGATCGGCGAGGATGGAGTCGTGCCGGACAAGCTCCTTCGGATCGACAACACGCCGCGCCCCTACCCCTGGGGGGTGACCGACGGGATCGCCGACCTGCTCGGCAGGCCCCGCACCGGTGCGGTCGAGGCGGAGCTCTGGCTGGGCAGCCACCCCGGCTCGCCCAGCCGGGTCCTCGGACCGGCGCCGTGGCCCGATCTCGCCGCCTGGGAGGAGTACGCCGACCGGCCGCTGCCGTTCCTGCTCAAGGTCCTCGCCGCGGACCGGCCGCTGTCGCTGCAGGCGCACCCGACGGCCGCCCAGGCGGCGGCGGGGTTCGCGCGGGAGGACGCGGCCGGGATACCGGTCGACGACCCGGGTCGCAACTACCCGGACCCGCGCGCCAAGCCCGAGCTCATCGTGGCGGCACGGGACGGCTTCGAGGCGCTGTGCGGCTTCCGCGAGGTGGCCGAGAGCCTGGCGACGCTCGACGCGCTGGCACCGCAGGCGGCGGGTCGCGGCGGTCTGGGCAGATGGCGGGAGCTGTTGGCCGCCGACGGGCTGCGGGCGTGCCTGGCCTGGTTGCTCTCCGGTTCGGGGGAGATCACCGAGATGCTCGACGAACTGCCGGCCGGTCGATCGGCCCTGCTCGACCGACTGCGCGCGGCCTACCCGGGCGACCCCGGCGTGGCGGTGGCGCTGCTGCTCAACCACGTCGTCCTCGCCGCCGGCGAGGCGCTCTACCTGCCGGCCGGCAACATCCACACCTATCTGCGCGGGGTCGGTGTCGAGCTGATGGGCCCGAGCGACAACGTGCTGCGCGGCGGGCTGACCGCCAAGCACGTCGACCGGGCCGAGCTGCTCGCGATCCTCGATCTGCGGTCCGGGCCGCCTCAACCCCTCACGCCGTACCGTCTGGGCCCGAACGCCCGCAGCTACCGGCCCCGGCGGCACCCGGCCGGCCGTGACGTCGACTTCGAGCTGGTCGAGGTGTCCGGACCCATCGAGCTGACCACCACCTCGGCGGCGGTGCTGCTGGTGCTCGACGGCGGGTTCACCGCCGACGCCGGCGGCGAGCGCCTGGAGATCGGCCGGGGTCAGGCCGCCCTGGTCGCCGGACCCGACGCGGTCGGACTGACCGGCCGGGGACGCCTCTATCTCGCCGCGACCGGCGTGCGTCCGCGCCCGCCGGTCAGCAGCTGAAGGCCTTCGGCTCCACGCCCTCGTCGTTCGGGATCACGAACCGCGCCGCCAGGAAGTCGTGGTCGGAGACGTGGTTGCCGTGGGTGTAGCGGCAGGTGCCGCTCACGCTCACCCCGTCGGAGGACGGGTAGAAGATGTAGTCGACGCTGTGGTTGTAGTAGCTGTAGCCGGCGGCGCGCATGTTGCTGGTGGCGGTCCAGCCCTGGTTCTGGTTGGTGTGCACGTTGAAGTCGCCGCCGGTGAAGACCGGGCCCTGGTCCTCCAGGCCCTTGACCAGGTTCACCAGGATGTCCATGCCGCGGCCGTACTTGGCCTGCCGCAGACCCTTGTTGGGTCCGTACTTGGCCGGGTTCGTCATGTTGTGCACCGAGATCACCGAGACGACTCCGCCGGAGTCGTTGTTCTTCAGGGTGACCCAGGTGGCGAACCGGTCCCAGTTCTCGGTGTGACCCTGATAGCCGACCCGGTCGTTGCTGACCAGTTGCACCCGGCCGCCGTCGACGACCGTCCAGTCGGCGGACTTGTAGAGCACCGCGGTGTCCATCAGCTGGCTGATCCCGCCGCGACCGCCCGACGGCGGTCGATACACCGAGTACCCCGCCGCCGGCGCGGTGATCTGGGAGTCGCTGAGCGCCCACACCTCGTTGAGCATCACGAAGTCCGGGGAGGAGGAGAGCAGCTGGTGGATGCCGGTGTCGTATCCGCCGATGCCGGATCGACGCGGGATGTTCGCCTCCGCGATCGCCACCGACCCGAGTGCGCCGTCGTTGGCGGTCGCCTCGGCCTGGGTGCGCAGCTTCTCCAGCTGCGACTTCGTCATCCGCTTGAACGTCCCGCCCGAGACCACCTTCTGCGGCTTCTTCGACCCGCTGTCGGTGGGGGCGTCGAGCCGAGACCCGCGCAGCGTGGCGAGCCGGCTCGAGGAGCGCGTCGTCTCGCTGGGCCGGAACGAGATGCCCGCACCGGAGGTCACGACCTGCTGCTGCGTCGTCGGCGCGCTTGCCCGGGGCACCGAGGCGCCCGATCCTCCGATGGCGGTCAGCGCGGCGAGCGCGAGCCCGATCGAGGCGATCGAGGCGACCTTCGCCCCGCGGCGCGAGGTCGTCGCGCGTCGTCGCGCCGGCACCGCTCGCCGGCGTCCGGGCGAGCGAGAACGACGGCGAAGCACGCATGCATTATTGACGCATCGGCGTCGGATCGCCAACCGTCCCCGGGACGGCAACGCGCGCTGGGCCCCGGCGGTGGCGCGGACGAGGGGCGCGGGTGACGGCTCCGGGCGAGCTGTCTGGCGGGCTGTCGGGTGAGCTATTCGATCGGCAGGCCGACCTCGGCGATGCCCTCGTCGACCGCGGTGGTGCGCAGGCTCACCCGCAGCGTCCACTCCCCGGCCACCGGCACGGCCACCGTGCCGCCATAGGACCCGGTCCCGGCGCGGGTGAGCTTGACCGCGAGAGGTCCGAGCCCGCCGCGGTAGAGCGCCAGGCTCAGCTGCTTGGGCGTGGTCGGCGCACCACCGTCGGTGACCTGGACGCTCAGGTCGACGGTGCGGTCGGCGGTGGGCTCGGCGGTGATCGCGACCCGGTCGCCCATCACGGTCAGCTCCCGATGCACCGTGGGCCGGTAGGCGCTGGCCGCGGGCTGGGTGGCGACCAGCGCGCTGGTCACCCCGATCACCGCGGCCAGCCCGACTGCCTCGACCGCCACGGTGCGACGCAGCCGGGCCGGGTCGGGTCGGCGCCACACCGCCGCGCGGGAGGATGCGGCGACGGTGAGCACCGCCACCACCAGGATCACCTTGACCAGCAGCTCCCGGCCGTAGTCGGTGTGCTGCAGCGCTCCCCACGAGCGGACCTGATCCCAGGCCTGGTAGATCCCGGTGACGACGAGCGTCGTGACCGCCGCGAGTCCGAGCGCGGAGTATCTGCGGGCCGCCGGCAGCACGCCGTCCGATCGATCGCGCAGCAGCGCGAACAGTGCCACCAGCCCGCCCAGCCACACCGACATCGCGGTCACGTGCGCCCAGGTCGAGGCCAGGGTCAGCCACCGCGGATGCCCGGCGTTGGCGTGCCCGGCGAAGGCGAAGGTCAGCGGTACGGCGACCAACAGTCCGGCCGTGGCCGTGATGCTGCCGCGTGATGGTGGGTCGGGCCGCAGGCGCACCAGCAGCACCAGGGCGAGCAGGCCGAGCGCCAGCCGCACCAGCGTGGCCACGCCGTACGTCGTCCCGATCACCTCCCGCCACAGGTCGGTGTCGACGGTGTGGGAGATCCCGACGGCGGCGTCGTCGGGTCCCTTGAGACCGAAGGCCGCGGCCGCGCCCACGCTCAGCAGCGCCGCGCCGGCCAGCAGCAGCCGGTGGACCGAGGTCGGTCGCCGACCGGGGCGGCACCAGGCCAGGAAGACCAGACCGCCGAGCAGCAGCGCCGCGCCGGCGTAGCCGAGCCCACGGGCGACGCCGAGCGCGATCCCGACGAGTCGGTCGCCGCTCTCGGGGCTCGCCGCGGGCACGACCCCGGCCTTGCCCACCGAGAACGTGTAGGCACCGGAGACCGGGTGCGAGTCGGCGGAGATCACTCGGTAGGAGACCAGATAGGTGCCGGTGGCGGTGGCCTCGACCGGGACCGCGACGGTGTCGGTCGCGTCGCCCTGGTGGGCGGCCTCGCCCTGCTGCACCTCGCTGCCGTCCGGCCCGATCACCTGCAACGAGGTGGAGAGCAGGCCGACCGGCTCGTCGAAGCGGAGCAGGACCTGGCTCGGTGCGGCATGCAGCACGGCGTCCGGCGCCGGGCTGCTGCTCTCCAGCACCGCGTGAGCGCCGGCCGGGCCGCCGATCAGGATCAGCACCGCGGCCAGCAGCGTGCCGGCCACGACGCGCACGGGCAGGTGCCTCCGGGTCCGGATCGCCCCTCGCGCTCCGGACGCGATGCGGCGGGTCGCGTGCGCGAGACCGTGCGCCATCCCGTGCGCCATCCCGTGCGCCGTCCGGTGCACCACCCGCAGCCGCGGTCGCGATCGCGCCGCGCCCCGCCGGCGTGGCCCGAGCCGGAAGGCGCCGGGATCGGGTGGCTGGGTGAGCGCCAGCAGGCACAGCAGCACGAACCCGACCACCAGGCCGATGTGTGCCAGCTCGTGGTGCAGCGAGATCTCGCCGTCCGCGATGTCGTGCGTGGAGGCGAGCACCATCAGCAGGGTCGCGCTGCCCAGCACCGGCAGATAGCCGGGCGAGAGCCGCGGTCGCAGGGCGGCGTAGAGCAGGGCGACGCAGAGCCCGACGGTCAGCGCGGTCGCCTCGCTGGCCGCGTGGTCCTCGTGGTGACCGGCGTGGACGAAGAGGCAGACGGTCGTCACGAGCTCGCCGAGGCCGGCCAGGGCCACCGCGCCGCGCAACACCGGCTCCGCGCGGGGTCTGCGGACGAGACGGTGCTCGACCGGGCGCCGTACCACCTGCGCCGCCAGGTCGGGAGTCGGTGGCGCGGCCTCGAGGGCCGTGTCCAGCAGGGCGCTCAGGCCGGGCAGGGAGGCCGCGAAGGCGGCGCACTCGCGGCATTCGGCCAGATGGCGCGTCATCGTGCGCCGGTCCAGTGGCGGGGACTCCCCGTCATGCGCCGCCGACAGGGCCTCGCGGATCTGCTCGCACCTCACTCCTGCCAGGTCGGTCGGAAACGTGAGGTGGTTCCCGGGAACCAGTCGTGTCTCCTCGCAGACCTGGAGGGTGTGAATCCGAAGAAGCGTCTTCCCCTGCGCGCCGGCCTGGGAGCCGCGGCCGCCGGCGCCGTCCTGCTGATCGCGGGTCCGGCCTCCGCACACGTCACCGTCAACCCGTCCGAGGCGCCGGGCGGCGGATACGCGAAGCTGACCTTCCGGGTGCCGACGGAGTCGGACACCGCCTCGACCACGAAGCTGAAGGTGGTCTTCCCGACCGACCCGGGCTTCGCCTCGGTGAGCCTCAAGCCGCATCCGGGCTGGCGGGCGGTGGTGACCAGATCCGGTGAGGACGTCTCGGCGGTCACCTGGACGGCGCGGAGCACGGCGGCGGCGATCAAGCCGGGGCAGTTCGACGAGTTCGACATCTCGCTCGGCCCGCTGCCGGATTCCGGCGAGGTGGTGTTCAAGGCGTTGCAGAGCTACTCGGACGGATCGGTGGTGCGGTGGATCGAGACGCCTGCGGCCGGTCAGTCCGACGACGTCGAGCTCGAGCACCCGGCGCCGACGCTGACCCTCGTCGCAGTGGACGACGATGACTCCACGGCATCGGATGGCTCGGCTGACTCGGACGGCTCCGGGGACTCGAAGGCGCCGCTGATCCTGTCCATCGTCGGCATCGCGCTTGGCGCCGCCGCGCTGGTCAACAGCCAGCGTCTGGGCCGGCGCCGCGGCTGATCAGGCCGAGCGGTCGGTCGCGGCCGGCCCGAGCAGCTCGATGAGCTGCTCGCGGGCCCGGGCGACCCGGGAGCGGATGGTGCCGACCGGACAGTCGCAGGCTTCGGCGGCGTCGGCGTAGGACCAGCCCAGCACGGCGGTGAGCACGAACGCCGTACGCCGATCCGGATCGAGGGCCCCGAGCAGCTGCTCGAGCACCACCTGACCCTGGTGGTCGGGTTCGGGCTCGGGCGGTGGCGGCTCCAGCCGTCGCCGGCGTTGCCGGGCGGCGATGTCGTCGGCCACGGTACGGCGCACGATGGTGACCAGCCAGGCCCGCGCCGGTGCCTGCGCGCGGAACCGGGGCAGCGCCCGCAACGCGCGCAGGTAGACCTCCTGGGCCAGGTCGTCGGCGCGGTCGGCGTCGCCGAGGTGGGCGCACAGTCGCCACACGTCGCGTTGTGTCGCCCGGACGAAGGCGGTCAGGTCGGCGTCGGATCCGGTCTCACGCGCCGCCACCGCCAGCCGGGTCCACTCGTCCACGGGGGGCGAGCCTAGTGACCCCGGCCCGCTCGCCATCCGGCGGGCGCCCGCGGCACCGGTCCGGGTGACGCGCAGCTCACGAGTCGGCGTCGCGCACGGCGTACGCCGACGCGGCGCTACGGAGGTCGGTCAGCGCTCCCGGTGTCATCTGCAACATGCCTTCGACGGCACTGCCGATCAGCGACCCGCGCGGACCCCCGTCCGGGTGGGCGACCAGGGCCTGAGCGTTCAGGCCGTCGATCATCCCGATCAGCTGCCACGCCGCCAGGGCCGGACTGGGGGTGTGGAACTCGCCGCTGGCGACGCCCTCCTCGATCACCGCCGCGACCAGCCGCTGCCAGAGCTCCATCTGGTCGCGGACCGCCGCGGAGAGCTGCTGGTTGTGGTGACCCAGGGCCCAGCCCTCCACCCAGATCAGGGTGATCTCGTTCCGTTCGCCGTCCAGCAGCAGCGAGCAGAGGGCGGTCAGGCGGCGTGTGGCCGAGGTCTGTGCGAGCACGCGGGCGGACACCTCGGCGAGCTCCTGGCCGGTCAGCCAGGAGAATGTCTCGGCGACCAGGGCGTCCATCGTCTCGGTGTAGTGCGCGACGAGCGCCGGCGTCACGCCGGCCTCGGCCGCCACCGACCTCAGGGTGAGCGCGGAGAGCCCCGACTCGAGTGCCAGCCGACGCGCCGCGGTGTGGATCTCGGCGGTCCGCTCGCTGGGTGACTTCCTCGACGTCCGGGCGCTGGTCACGATTGACATCCTTGTCGGCCGCGTGCGACCCTGCAACTCTATTGATCATATGATCAACAGAACCGCGCCCGGAACGCCCGACCGCCCGGCCGCCGGACTCACCACGAAGGAGCGAACGCCATGGGCTGGCGGATGCCGAGCGAGACCGATCCTCATGAACGCAGCTGGATGGCCTTCCCCTGCCAGGGGCCGACCCTGGGTGACACCGAGGAGCAGCGCGAGCAGACCTACCGAGCCTGGGCCGCGGTGGCCAATGCGATCACCGACTTCGAGCCGGTGGCGATGCTGGTCGATCCGTCGGAGAGCGCCCGCGCCCGTCGACTGCTGAGCAGCGGCGTCGAGATCTTCGAGACGCCGGTCGACGAGTCCTGGCTGCGTGACCACGGTCCGACGTTCGTGGTCGACGACTCCCGGCCCGGCGAGCTCGGTGCCGTCGACTGGACCTTCAACGGCTGGGGTGCACACGGCTGGTCACGCTGGGAGAAGGCCGACCAGCACGCCAGGTTCATCGCCGACCTGGTGGGCGCGACGCTGATCAGCTCGATGATGGTCAACGAGGGTGGGGGGATCCACGTCGACGGCGCCGGCACCGTCCTGGTCACCGAGACCGTGCAGCTCGACCCGCGGCGCAACCCGTACGCCGACAAGGCCCGCGTGGAGGCCGAGCTGGCCCGCACCCTCGGCGTGATCACGGTGGTCTGGCTCCCTCGTGGCCTCACCCGGGACTACCAGGACCTCGGCACCAGCGGTCACGTCGACATCGTCGCGACCCTGACCGCCCCCGGCGAGCTGCTGCTGCACAGCCAGACCGATCCGGAGCATCCCGACCATGCCGTCACCGGTGAGCTGCGCGAGCTGCTCGCCGAGGCGCGGGACGCGGCCGGACGACCCTTCCGGATCACCGAGCTGCCGGCGCCGGCGACGCTGCGCGACGAGGACGGTTTCGTGGACTACAGCTACGTCAACCACCTCGTCGTGAACGGCGGCGTGATCGCGTGCGGCTTCGGCGAGCCCGAGGCGGACGCGCGGGCGCGCGAGATCCTCGAGGCGGCGTACCCGGGGCGCCGGGTGATCACCCTCGACGCCCGGCCGATCTTCGCGGCCGGTGGTGGCATCCACTGCATCACGCAGCAACAGCCGAGGGTGCGGCGGTGACACGCCTCGAGGTCACCGAGGCCGGCCTCGACCAGCTCGCCGAGGCACTCGCGGCCGGCCGGGTGAGCGCCGTCGAGCTGCTCGAGGCCTACCTGCGCCGCATCCGCGCCTACGACGTACCGGGCAGCGAGACGGCGCTCAACGCCTACGTCGTGATGAACCCGGACGCGCGCGCCGATGCCGAGGCCTCCGACGCCCGGCGGGCCCGCGGGCAGGCACGCGGTCCGCTGGACGGGATCCCGTACTCGGCGAAGGACAGCTATCTGGCCCGCGGGCTCACCGCCGCCGCGGGCTCACCCGCGTTCACCACCCTGGTCGCCCAGCGGGACGCCTTCACCATCGAACGGCTCCGGGCGGCCGGCGCGGTCCTCATCGGGCTGACCAACATGCCACCGATGGCCAACGGCGGCATGCAGCGCGGCGCCTACGGTCGCGCGGAGAGCCCCTACCGTGCCGACTGGCTGACCTCGGCGTTCGCCTCCGGCTCCTCCAACGGCTCGGGAACGGCGACCGCCGCGTCGCTGTGCGCCTTCGGGCTCGGTGAGGAGACGTGGTCGAGCGGGCGCGCGCCGGCGTCGTACAACGCACTGTGCGCCTACACCCCCAGCAGGGGGGTCATCTCGATGCGGGGGAACTGGCCGCTGGTGCCCACCATGGACGTGGTGGTGCCGCACACCCGCACCATGGCGGACCTGCTCGCGGTGCTCGACGTCATCGTCGCCGAGGATCCCATCGTCCGTGGAGACTTCTGGCGCTGCCAGCCCTGGCTGGAGATCCCGCCGGTGCGCGACCTGCGTCCGGCGAGCTATCCGGACCTGCGCCCGGGCACCCCGGAGCAGGCCAGGTCGACACTGCGCGGCAGGCGTCTCGGCGTGCCGCGGATGTACCTCAACGCCGATCCCGACGCCGGGACCGGCCGGCCGGGCGGGATCGGTGGTCCGACCGGCCGACGGATCGAGACCCGGGCCTCGATCGTCGAGCTGTGGCGGGCGGCCCGGCACGACCTCGAGGAGGCCGGCGCGACGGTCGTGGAGGTGGACTTCCCGATCGTCTCCAACTACGAGGCCGACCGTCGGGGAGCGCCCGCGATCGACACCCGTGGCCTGGTGAGCCCGGAGTATCTGCGGGCCGAGTTGAACGACCTCGCGGCCTGGTCCTGGGAGGACTTCCTGGCTGCCAACGCCGACCCGGCGCTGAGCACGTTGACCCAGGTCGACGGCGCCCGGATCTTCCCGGCCCCGCCCGGAGCGCTCCCGGATCGCTACGACGGGTTCGAGGACGACATCGCTCGGTTCCCGCGGATCGTCGCCGAGCATCCCCGGGTGAGCTTCACCGAGATCCCGGCACTCGCCGAGGGCATCGCCGGCCTGGAGGAGACCCGACGCCGGGACTTCGACGACTGGCTGGCGGGTCACCGGCTGGACGCGGTGGTCTTCCCCGCCGTGGCCGACATCGGCCGCGCCGACATGGACGTCGACGAGGCGGCGGCCGACGCCGGCTGGCGGAACGGCACCTGGGTGGCCAACGGGAATCTCGCGATCCGCCACTTCGGCATCCCGACGGTGACGGTGCCGATGGGCACGATGGCCGACACCGGGATGCCGGTCGGGCTCACCTTCGCCGGCACGCCGTACAGCGATGTCTCGCTGCTCCGACTGGCGGCGGCCTTCGAGCGCACCGGCGACCGGCGGACGGTGCCGCCGCGCACGCCCGCGTTGTAGCGGGACCCGGCTCGTTGTAGCAGGACCCGGCCCGGCCGTCCGGCCGTGGGCCGGGACTCAGACGTTGAGCTGCGCCGGCCGGCTCTGGTTGGCGACCCTGTTCTCGGCGTCGACCATCCAGGCGAGCTGCTCGAGCCGGGTGATGATCTCGTGCAGCAGGTCGGCCGTCGTCGGGTCCTCGGCGTCGACCGCGTCGTGGATGTCACGGGCGGTCTTGGCGACGGTGTAGAGCGCGGCGACGATCAGGTCGACGGTGGTGGCGGTGTCGACCTCGGTGGCCGGGAACGGCGCGAGCGAGGTGTCCTCGGCCACGGTCGCCGAGCGGGCGTCGGGGGTGATGTAGAGCGCGCGCATCCGCTCGGCGAGCTCGTCGGTGAAGTCCCGGGCCGAGTCGACGATCTCGTCGAGCTGCAGGTGCAGGTCGCGGAAGTTCTTGCCGACGACGTTCCAGTGCGCCTGCTTGCCCTGGAGGTGGAGATCGGTCAGGTCGACGAGCAGCTGCTGGGTGTTGGCGGCGAACTGCTGGCTGGGGATGAACGCGGGGTGGGAGGTGTGGACGGCGGAGGAGGTGGAAGTGGTCATGACCCCACTCTGGCACCTTTTTTTGAATCATTCCAGACAAGCCAGCCTTACCTAAGAAACGGCGATCCGGTATCAGGGAGCGCGCCCGTGGCTCATAGAGTGGAGGAGTCTTCTCCGCATCGGGAATAGGGATCTCGATAGGCTGGTTGTGGAGGTTATGTCCGTTTTGAGCTCTGACTCGAAGGTGGCGTCACAGGGTCCGGCACGCAGGCTCCGTGCCGGCCTGGTGGAACTCGCGCTGGTCGCGGGCCTGTATCTGCTCTACACCGGGTCCCGGCTGCTCGCCAACAGCGACGTGTCCGCGGCGCTCGGCCGGGCGCGGGAGCTGCTGCACCTCGAGAGCGGCGCGGGCCTGGCCTGGGAGCACGCCACGAACGTGTGGTTCGCGGCGCACGACACCATCGGCGTGATCGCCAGCTTCTGGTACAGCTCGGCGCACTACGTGGTGACCGCGGCGGTCCTGGTCTGGCTCTACACCCGTGGCCGGGAGGTCTACCTGCCGGCGCGTCGTGCGCTGGCCGCCGCCACCGTGGTCGGACTCGGCTTCTACCTGCTGCTGCCCACGGCGCCGCCGCGGATGCTCGGCGGGTTCGTCGACGTACTCAGCCAGCACGCCAGCGTCGGCTGGTGGGGCGCGGACGCTTCCGCGCCCAAGGGACTGGGCGGCCTGACCAACGAGCTGGCGGCCTTCCCGTCGCTGCACGCCGGGTGGTCGCTCTGGGTCGCCATCGCGGTGATGACCGCGACCCGCAACCGACTCGCCCGTGCGCTGGGCTGGGCCTACGCCGCGGCCACCGCCGTGGTAGTCGTCGGCACCGCCAACCACTGGACGCTCGACGTGCTCGTCGGATGGCTGGTGGCCCTGGTGGGCTGGGCGGTCGCGATCGAGATCGGCCGGCTGCGCCACCGCCGTCACCCCGCCGAGTCCGCCGTTATACCGGCCGAGTCTGCCGTTGTTTCCGTCGAGTCTGCCGCTGTGACCGTCCAGTTGCCCGATTCGGCTGTCAGAACGACCGACTCGGCCGCGACAACGACCGACTCGGCGGTTCCAGCGACCGACTCGGCCGCTGCGGGTGGGATCAGGAGCGGGAGACCCGCACCATCTCCTCGCGCGGGACGACCTTGATCCGGTCGCGCCCGGCCGCCTCGCCCAGCGCGATCTCGTGGGCGTCCAGCTTCTCCCAGCCCTCGACGGTGGTGAACTGCACGCCGCGGGCGGTGAGGTGGTCCAGGATCGCGTTGTCCTCGCTGTGGGCCGGTGCCCTCAGCTGGTCCAGGTCGGCGAGGAGGTTGTCGATGGTCTCCTTGGCGTCGGACTTGGTGTGGCCGATGAGCCCGACCGGGCCCCGCTTGATCCAGCCGGTCACGTAGGTGCCGCGCACGTTCTCGCCGTCCAGGTCCAGCACCCGGCCGCCCTCGTTGGGGATCACGCCGCTGCCCTCGTCGAAAGGCACGTCGGGCAGCGCGGTCGACAGGTATCCGACGGCGCGGTAGACCGCCTGCACCGGGGTGTCGGTGAACTCTCCGGTGCCGCGGGCGCGCCCGTCGCCGATCAGCTCCTGGGTCTCGGTGCGGATGGCGGTGACGCGTCCGTCCTCGCCGAGCAGCTCGGTCGGCGCCTGACACATGTGGATGTGGATCCGGTGCGGCGCGCCGGTCGGCTCGGTCTCCAGGTACTTCAGCAGGGTGTCAACCACCAGCCGGGTGCCCTTGTTGGAGGAGATCGCCTTCTGGCCGGCGTCGTCGATCTCGAAGCCCTCGGGGTGCACGATCACGTCCACACTCGGGCTGTGCGAGAGCTCGCGCAGCTCCATCGGGGAGAACTTGATCTGGGCGGGACCGCGGCGGGCGAAGACGTGCACGTCCTTGGCCTTGTTCAGCTTCAGGCCCTGGTAGACGTTGTCGGCGATCTCGGTGACGAGCTGCTCGTCGGCCGGCTTGGCGAGCATCCGGGCGACGTCGAGGGCGACGTTCCCGGCGCCGACGACAGCGACCGACTCGGCCTCGAGGGGCCACTCGGCCGGTACGTCGGGATGACCGGCGTACCAGGAGACGAAGTCGGCCGCGCCGTGGCTGCCGGTCAGCTCGATGCCGGGGATGTCGAGGTCGCGATCGGCCATCGCACCGGTGGCGAAGACCACCGCGTCGTAGTACTCGTGCAGGTCGGAGAGCTTCAGGTCGGTGCCGAAGTCGACGTTGCCGAGGAAGCGGATCTCCTCGCGGGTGAGCACTCGCTTGAGTGCCTTGATGATCTCCTTGATCCGCGGGTGGTCCGGCGCGACGCCGTACCGCACCAGACCGTACGGCGCCGGGAGGCGGTCGATCACGTCGACCCGGGCGCCGGGATGCTCTTTGGTCAGGATGTCGGCGGCGTAGATGCCGGCCGGGCCGGCGCCGATCACGGCAACGCGGATGGAGCGCATGGGGAGGAGACCTTCCTGAGGCTTACAAGTAAGGCAAGCCTAACTCGCTGGTTCAACGGATGGATCGAGGGATCGAGGTTCGAGACCCCCAACAATTCTCCACGTCAAGACAATTCCCGAGTAGGGGAAGCTCGCTGTGCTCTCACAGGCTGTCCCTGTGGCCGGCCCTAGACTGGCCCGGTGAGTGTGAGCCTTCCCGAGCTGGCCTCGCTGCGGCTGCTCGCCGATGTCGCCCGGCTGGGCAGCATCGGCGCCGCCGGGCGCGCCGCCGGGATCTCCCAGCAGTCCGCCTCCGAGCGGCTGCGGTCGATGGAGGCGCAGACCGGCCTGGTCCTGGTCCAGCGTTCCGCCCGCGGGGCGATGCTGACCGCCGAGGGACGGCTGCTGGTGGAGTGGAGCGCGGATCTGCTGCGCCGCGGCGACGAGATCGAGACCGCGCTGACCACCCTCCGTCGCGCGCATCGCACCCAGCTGCACGTCCATGCCTCGATGACCACCGCCGAGTACCTGCTGCCGGGCTGGCTGGTCGAGCTGCGCCGCGCCTCGCCGACGGTCACGGTGAGCATGCAGGCGACCAACTCCGAGGCGGTGCTGGCGGCCGTACGTGAGGGCCGCGCCGACCTCGGCTTCATCGAGGGCCCGGCCGACGTCTCCGGGCTGCGCACCCGGGTGGTGGGCCATGACGAGCTGGTCCTGGTCGCCGCGCCCGACGATCCGTGGGTACGGCGCCGGATGCTGACCCCGCGGCAGCTCGCCGGTCGCGCGCTCACCAGTCGCGAGCCCGGCTCCGGCACCCGGCTGGTGGTCGAGCGGGCGCTGCAGCGCGCCCTGGCGGACACCGCCCCCGCCGAGCCCGAGGCGGAGCTGACCACCAACACGGCGGTCCGGGCCGCGGTCCGGGCGGGGAGTGCGCCCGCGTTCCTGAGCCTGCGCGCGGTGGAGCGAGACGTCGAGGTCGGCGTACTCGTCCGGTTGGAGGTCCGCGGGCTCGACCTGCGCCGCGCCTTCACCGCGGTCTGGGCGGGTGGCGCCGCACTGCCGCCGGGGCCGGCGCGGGACCTGCTCGCCATCGCGAGCCGCCGGACCGGGTGAGGCCGGCGCCGTCGGTCGGCCCGTCCCGGCTCTCGGCTCGCGGTCTCAGCCCTCCGGCAGGTCCGCGAAGGTCTGCTTGACGTCGCGATACCACCCCAACGACCTCTTCGGGTGGCGCCAGCGAGCCTTCATCTCCTTGCGTGCCTCGAAGTGGCTGGCATCGCCCGCCTGCTCCGCGTCCTTGAGGTGCTGGTCCTGGGCCTTGATCACGTCATCGGCGGTGTCGCCGTGGTGCGGCAGGTCACAGGGGCCGCCGAGGTCTCGGCAGGTCATCGTCTTCATCGTTCCGGTTCCCTTCTGAGCGGTCGAGGTGCCACTGCATGGTGCCGACGATCGCGAGGCCGACGATGTGACCGGATGCGGCGTGCCTCTCGGGACATCTCGGGATCTCGGATCAGCCCCGGGCCTCGGCGCCGTGGCGACGTACGACGCTGTCCAGGAGCTCGCGCTCGGCGCGGAAGGTGATCTGCTGGACCAGGCCGTCCACGACGGCGAAGTCGAAGGCGACCCGCACCCGGCCGCGGTGGAACCAGGCTGCCCCCGGCCGGCCCTCGACGTAGGCCGGCAGCGCCGCCCGTGCGCTGCCGTTGAAGAACGCCGCCACCTCTCCACGCCCGTCGATACGCGCCGGCGTCCCGGCCTGGACGGCGGCCTCGTCGGCCCGTACCACGGCGTCCGGCGCGAGCAGCTCCAGCAGCCGGGTGAACTCGCCCTCGCGGGCGGCGGCCATGAAGGCGTCCACGACCTCCCAGTCGGCCAGCGCATCCTCGGCCTTCGGCTGGGCGACCTTGGCCCGGGCCCGGGAGGCGAGCTTGCGGGCGGCGGTGGGCGTGGTGTCCAGGACGCCGGCGATGGTGGCGAACTCGAAGCCGAAGCTGTCGTGCAGCACGAACGCGACCCGTTCGGACGGGGAGAGACGGTGGAGCACCACGTTCAACGCGACCCCGACGGTGTCGGCGAGGGCGACGTCGTCGGCCGGGTCGCTCGGCGGCGGGCCGGAGCCCACCGCCACCCCGGTCTCGCCGAGGTCGCCGAGGTCCTCGGCCGGGACCGGCGTCCGCGCCTTGAGTCGGTCCAGGCAGAGCCGTGTCGTGACGGTGGTCAGCCAGGCCGCCAGGTTGTCGATGTCCGCGTCGGTGCGGTCCAGCCGCAGCCAGGCCTGCTGCACCACGTCCTCGGCCTCGGCGTGATCGCCGAGCAGGCCGCCGGCCAGCCGTTGCAGCCGCGGTCGTTCGGCCTCGAAACCCGATGTCCGGTCCATGACTCCACCCTTCCATCCGCACCCGCCGTCGTGTCGGTGCCATCGGCGCCGTCGACCCTGTCGACGACCGCCGACGACCGGATGTGACCGATCCCTCGGGCCGGCCTGACCGGTGGGAGCCGGCTCCCAGCCGCCACACAGGATCACCGAACGTCGGCCACAGGGCATCGACCCACGGTGGTGGTCATGACGGCACTCATCTCACCGCCCGCGACCCAGACCCCACCGGTCGCGACGACTGCCCGTAGACGACGCCTGCGACCCGAGCGGGTGTCCCTGATCGTCCTGTTGGCCGCCACCGCGGTCGCCTACCTGTGGACGCTCTCGGAGTCCGGCTATGCCAACCAGTTCTATGCGGCCGCCGCCCAGGCCGGCTCACAGAGTTGGAAGGCGTGGTTCTTCGGGGCGCTCGACGCCGGCAACGCCATCACGGTGGACAAGCCGCCGGCCGCGCTGTGGATCATGGGGCTCTCGGTGCGGATCTTCGGGCTGAGCTCGTGGAGCATCCTGGTGCCCGAGGCGCTGATGGGCGTCGCGACCGTCTGGCTGACCTACAAGCTGGTCAAGCGGGTCGCGCCGTGGCAGGCCGGCATCGCCGCCGGCGCGTTCACCGCGCTGACCCCGGCGGCGGCGCTGATGTTCCGCTTCGACAACCCGGACGCACTGCTGCTCCTGCTGATGGTCGCCGGTGGCTACTGCACCCTGCGTGCCACCGAGTCGGCCAAGCCCAAGTGGCTGATCCTGGCCGGCGTCCTGATCGGGTTCGGCTTCCTGACCAAGATGCTGCAGGCGTTCCTCGTCCTGCCCGCGTTCGCCCTGATCTACCTGATCGCCGCGCCCACCACCGTGCGCAAGAAGCTGCTCCACCTGGTCGCCGCCGGCGGCGCCGTCGTCGCCAGCGCCGGCTGGTGGATCGCGATCGTCGAGCTGGTGCCGGACTCGTGGCGGCCCTACGTCGACGGCTCGACCAACGACTCGATCCTCGAGCTGGTCTTCGGCTACAACGGCCTCGGCCGGCTCACCGGCGACGAGACCGGTGGCCTGGGCAATGCCGGGTTCTCCAGTGGCGTCGGCTTCCTCCGCCTGTTCCAGGGCGTCTCCGGCGGCATGGTCGCCTGGCTGCTCCCGGCGGCACTGATCGTCTTCGTGGCCGGCCTGATCGCGCTGCGCAAGGCGCCGCGCACCGACCTGACTCGGGCCGCGCTGATCATGACCGGCGGCGCGATGATCGTCACCGGCCTGGTCTTCTCCTTCATGGAGGGCATCTACCACGACTACTACACCGTCGCGTTGGCCCCGTGGATCGCCGCGACCGCCGTACTCGGCACGGTGGTGCTGTGGCGTCGCCGTGAGGACCTGCTCGCCCGGCTGGTGCTGGCCGCGGCGATGGCCGCCAGCACGGTGTGGGCGGTCGTCCTGCTCGGCCAGTCCGGCGAGCAGCCGTACGACGCGCTGCGCTGGCCGGTGCTGCTGATCGGTCTGGTCGCCACCGGTGGGTTCGTCTTCGCCGACCAGTTCACCAAGCGGAAGGCGGCGGCGCTGCTGACCGCGGCCGCGATCGGCGTCGGCATCGGGCCGCTCTCCTACACGGTGCAGACCATCACCACCGCACACACCGGCTCGATCGTCACCGCCGGTCCCTACTCCAGCGGCATCGGTGGTGGTGGTGGCGGCGGTGGCGGTGGCCAGGGTGGTCCTGGCGGCGGCACGCCCCCGTCCACGAGCAACGGCAACTCCGGTTCGTCGAGCAGCAACGGCTCGTCGAGCAGCAACGGATCCACCCAGGGTCTCCCGGGCGGTTCGACGGGATCGAGCTCCGGGTCGTCCAGCTCGAGCTCCGGCAGCAGCTCCAGCTCCACCCAGGGCGGCATGCCGAGTATGGGTGACGGCGGCGGAGCGGGCGGCGGCAGCAGCGTGCTGGGCGGCTCCACGGTCAGCGACGAGCTCACCTCCGCGTTGGAGGAGAACGCCGGCGACTACACCTGGGTCGCCGCGGTGACCGGCTCCCAGAACGCGGCCAGCTACGAGCTCGCCACCGGCGAGTCGGTGATGTCGATCGGCGGCTTCAACGGCACCTCGAACTCGATCTCCCTGGCGCAGTTCAAGGAGTACGTCGAGAGCGGCAAGATCCACTACTACATCGACAGTGGCAGCGGCGGCGGTGCCGGCGGGAGCTCCTCCGACTCCGACGCCTCGCAGATCCAGTCGTGGGTGGAGGAGAACTTCACCTCCACCACGATCGGCGGCACCACCGTCTACGACCTGACCTCGTCCTCCGACAGCGGGTCGACGTCATGAGCGCCGCACCGATGAGCGGACCGGTGAGCCGGCCGATGAGGGGGGAGTATCCGGTCGACGTACTCGCCTTCGATCCCGCCGTCGACCTGGCCGTGGACTTCGTGGTCCCGGTGTACAACGAGGAGCGCGAGCTCGACGCCTCGATCCGGCGACTCGACGAGTACCTGAGCACCGAGCTGCCCTACCGGTACCAGATCACCATCGCCGACAACGCCAGCACCGACGGCACCCCGTTGATCGCCGCCCGGCTGGCCGACCAGCTGGCCAACGTCCGGACGCTGCGGCTGGAGGAGAAGGGTCGCGGCCGGGCGCTCAAGGCGGCCTGGTCGAACTCGACGGCGGCGGTGGTCGGCTACATGGACGTCGACCTGTCCACCGACCTGCGCGCGGTGGCGCCGCTGATCGCGCCACTGCTCTCGGGCCACTCCGACCTGGCCATCGGGACGCGACTGGCGCGCAGCAGCCGGATCGTCCGCGGACCGAAGCGGGATGTCATCTCGCGCTGCTACAACCTGTTGTTGCGCGGGGTGCTCTCGGCCAGCTTCAGCGACGCCCAGTGTGGCTTCAAGGCGGTACGTCGCGACGTGGCCGAGCGGCTGTTGCCGCTGGTCGAGGACAACAACTGGTTCTTCGACACCGAGCTGCTGGTGCTCGCCGAGGAGGCGGGCCTGCGGATCCACGAGGTGCCGGTCGACTGGGTCGACGACCCGGACTCACGGGTCGACATCTCGGCCACGGTCCGCGAGGACCTGCGCGGGATCGGCCGGCTGGCGCGGGGACTCGGCTCCGGGCGGATCAGCGTCGCCGGGGTGGCCGAGCTCTCCGGCGTACGGCGGCAGGCCACCCCGGACCCGTCGCTGCCCACCCAGCTGGCCAGGTTCGCGGCGGTCGGCGTGATGAGCACGCTCGCCTACCTGCTGCTCTACCTCCTGCTGCGGGCGCCGTTCGGAGCGCAGAGCGCCAACCTGATCGCGCTCCTGCTGACGGCCGTCGCCAACACCGCCGTCAACCGGCGGGTGACGTTCGGCATCACCAGCCGGGTCGGCATGGTCCGCCATCATCTGGCCGGGTTGAGCGCGTTCGGCCTCGGGCTGCTGCTGACCAGTGGCTCACTGGCGCTGCTGCACGCCAGTGAGCCCCATCCGGCGGCGTTCACCGAGCTCGTCGTGCTGGTGCTGGCCAACGCGGTGGCGACCCTGCTCAGGTTCGTCGTGCTGCGCCACACGATGGGCCGTCGAGCGCACGTCTGACCCGAGGTCCCGCCACCCGCGCCGGAGCGGGTGGCGGATCGCCGGGGTGAGGGACGCGATCTATCTCACGGACCGAAATCGGCCGACAGGCCTACCCAAGAGACGCAGGTCACTGGCAAGGTGCGAACTGCTCCCCGCTCGCGCGGGGAGCAGTTCGGCGTCCGGCCCGGAGGCCGAGATCCTGTCGCCTACCGTGGGAGCCTCACGATGCTGATCGGTGTCACACGCGAGTCGAAGCCTGGCGAGACGCGGGTGGCGGCGACCCCGGCCACCGTCGCCCAGCTGATCGGACTGGGGTACGAGGTGGTGGTGGAGGCCGGCGCGGGTGAGCGGTCGAGCTTCGCCGACGAGGCCTACGCGGAGGCCGGCGCCGCGATCGGTACGGCGGCCGATGCGTGGGGCGGGGACGTGGTGTTCCGGGTCAACGCGCCCACGACCGGTGAGATCGGCCAGCTGAGACAGGGGGCGATCCTGGTCTCGCTGTTGGCGCCGGGGCTGAGCCCCGATCTGGTCGACGCCCTCGCGGCGCGGCCGATCACCGCCCTGGCGATGGACGCGGTGCCGCGGATCAGTCGGGCACAGTCGTTGGACGTGCTGTCGTCGATGGCGAACATCGCCGGGTATCGCGCGGTGGTGGAGTCGGCGCACGAGTTCGGCCGGTTCTTCACCGGCCAGGTGACCGCGGCCGGGAAGGTGCCGCCGGCCAAGGTGTTGGTGGCCGGCGCCGGGGTGGCGGGCCTGGCGGCGATCGGTGCCGCCTCGTCGTTGGGGGCGATCGTGCGGGCCACCGATCCGCGGCCGGAGGTGGCCGACCAGGTGGCCTCGCTGGGCGGGGAGTACCTGCCGGTCGTCGTACCGGCCGAGGAGCAGCAGGTCTCCTCCGACGGCTACGCCAAGGCGACCAGTGAGGCCTACGACGCCGCCGCGGCCCGGCTCTACGCCGACCAGGCGGCCGACGTGGACATCATCATCACCACCGCCCTGATCCCGGGCCGGCCGGCGCCGCGGTTGATCACCGCGGCGGACGTGGCGGCGATGAGGCCGGGTTCGGTGATCGTGGACATGGCCGCGGCGCAGGGCGGCAACGTGGAGGGCTCGGTGCCCGATGAGCGGATCGTGACCGAGAACGGGGTGACGATCCTGGGCTACACCGACCTGGCTGCCCGGCTGCCCACCCAGGCCTCCCAGCTGTACGGCACCAACCTGGTCAATCTGATGAAGCTGCTCACCCCAGGCAAGGACGGCCAGGTGGTGCTCGACCTGGACGACGTGGTCCAGCGCGGGATCACGGTGGTCCGCGACGGGCAGAAGCTGTGGCCGCCGCCGGCCGTGCAGGTGAGCGCCGCACCCGCGCCGACCGCCGGTTCCGCCGGCTCCGATGGTTCGGGTGGTCGGGGGAGCGCCGGCGAGCGCATCGAGACCACGAGGACCATGTCGCCGGTCGCCAAGCTCGGCCTGATGGCGCTGGGTCTGCTGGTCTTCTTCTTCGTCCTCGCCACCGCGCCGGATCCGATCCCGCAGCACTTCACCGTGCTGACCCTGGCGATCGTGATCGGCTTCTACGTGATCGGGAAGGTCGCCCATGCGCTGCACACCCCGCTGATGAGCGTGACCAACGCGATCTCGGGGGTGATCGTGGTCGGAGCGCTGATCCAGGTCGGCATCGACAACACCGCGATCCAGGTGCTGGCCGGGATCGCCCTCCTGCTTGCCTCGATCAACATCTTCGGTGGCTTCGCGGTGACGCGCCGCATGCTCGCCATGTTCAGCAAGGGGAACTGACGATGTCGGCCAGCTCGATCGCAGGAGCGGCGTACCTGATCGCCGCGTTGCTGTTCATCTTCAGCCTCGCCGGGCTGTCTCGGCACGAGACCGCCAAGCCCGGCTGGGCCTACGGTGTGACGGGCATGGTCATCGCCCTGGCCGCCACGATCGGCCTGTCGGTCCACGAGTCCACCACCCGCGGCAGCGCGGTGGCGATCCTGGTGGTCGCGACCGCGATCGGAGCCACCATCGGCCTGTGGCGCGCGCGGATCGTGCAGATGACCGGGATGCCCGAGCTGATCGCGCTGCTGCACTCCTTCGTCGGACTCGCCGCGGTGCTGGTCGGCTGGGCCTCCTACGTCGAGGTCGAGCGCAACGGGTTGGAGTTCTTCGCCGGCTCGCTGCTCCGGATCCATCACGCCGAGGTCTTCATCGGCATCTTCATCGGTGCGGTGACCTTCACCGGGTCGATCGTGGCCAACCTCAAGCTGTCGGCCCGGATCAGGTCCGCCCCGCTGGTGCTGCCCGGCAAGAACCTGATCAACCTCGGCATCCTGGTCGCCTTCGTCGTACTGACGATCGTCTTCGTCTCCCGCCCGGCGCTGTGGCTGATGGTGGTGGTCACGATCCTCGCGCTGGCGCTCGGTCTGCACCTGGTGGCCTCGATCGGCGGGGGCGACATGCCGGTGGTGGTCTCGATGCTGAACTCCTACTCCGGCTGGGCGGCCGCGGCCTCGGGGTTCCTGCTCGACAACGACCTGCTCATCGTCACCGGTGCCCTGGTCGGGTCCAGTGGTGCCTACCTGTCCTACATCATGTGCCAGGCGATGAACCGTTCCTTCCTCTCTGTGATCGCCGGCGGGTTCGGCATCGAGGCCTCCAGCGGTGGCGACGACGAGGTCGGGGAGCATCGCGAGACCGACGCCGAGGCCGCGGCCGACCTGTTGGCCCGCGCCACCTCGGTGGTCATCACCCCCGGCTACGGGATGGCGGTGGCCCAGGCCCAGTACCCGGTCGCCACGCTGACCCGCAAACTGCGCGAGCGGGGTGTGGAGGTCCGCTTCGGGGTGCACCCGGTCGCGGGTCGGCTGCCCGGCCACATGAACGTGCTGCTGGCCGAGGCCAAGGTGCCCTACGACATCGTGTTGGAGATGGACGAGATCAACGACGACCTCGCCACCACCGACGTCGTGCTCGTCATCGGCGCCAACGACACGGTCAACCCCGCCGCCGCCGAGGACCCCGGCTCACCCATCGCCGGCATGCCGGTGCTGCGGGTCTGGGAGGCCGCCGACGTGATCGTGTTCAAGCGCTCCATGGCCACCGGCTACGCCGGCGTACAGAACCCGCTGTTCTTCCGGGAGAACACCCAGATGCTCTTCGGCGACGCCAAGGACAAGGTCGAGGAGATCGTCTCCTGCCTCGACCGGGTCCCGGTCTGAGGCGGCCGCGCGCGTTCGTCAAGGTATGCAGGCGAGTGGGCACTTCCCCGTTGGAGTTCCACAAGGGAAGTGCCCACTCGCCTGCATACCTTGCTGGGCGGCCGATACCCGCCACCCCGCAGGAGTTAGCCAACCGGTTTAGTGGACAATAGGGTCATGAGCGATCCACTGCGCGCGCCGATGCCGGGCGCCGAGAGCCTCACCGACCATCTGCGCGACCGCTGGAGCGTGAGCGTCTTCGAGCCGACCCACACCCTCGACGACACCGAGATCGAGCTGCTGCTGCGGGCCGCCCAGTGGGCGCCGAGCGCCGGCAACGGGCAGCCGTGGGGCTATCTGGTGGCGCCGCGCGGCTCCGCCACCCACGACGTACTCCTGGCTCACCTCTCCCGCGGCAACTCCGGCTGGGTGCCGCGCGCCTCGGCGGTCTTCATCACGGTGGCCCAGACGGCGCCCGACCCGGACGGCAACGGGCCGAAGTGGCCGACGTACTCCTACTACGACCTCGGCCAGTCGGCCGCGCACCTGACCATCCAGGCGGCGGCGATGGGTCTGGCGGCGCACCAGTTCGCCGGCTTCGACCACGCCGCGGTCGGCGAGGCGCTGGGCGTCCCGGAGTGGTGGCAGGTGATGACCGGGATCGCGGTCGGCGTGCACGGCGACCCTGCGAGCGTCGATCCCGTCGACGCCGAGCGGGAGCAGCGCGAGCGGATCCGCAAACCGCTCACCGAGATCGCGTACGCCGGCGGCTGGGGCCAGCCCTGGCGGCGGTGAGGCCGCCCTCCTCGGCTCGATGGTTCGGGTGCCGGCGACCTGGGTAGCGTCCCGGCGCCGGCGACCCGGCCGGCACGAGCGGAAGGAGTTCTGATGGAGTCGCCCAACCAACCCGGTGAGAACGACGTCCTCGCTGCCTGGGCTCCGGCCGGCATGGGGCGGATCGTCGTCGTCCTCGGCCAGGGCGTGGTGATCCACAAGGCGATCGTCTCCGGCAAGGCCGGTGCGGCCGGTGTCGCCCGCGGCGTCGGTGGCGCGCTCGGCGGTGCGATCGGCGGTGCGATCGCCGGGGTCGTCACGGGCACCGCCACGGCCGACGAGCTCAATCGCAGCCCGTTCATCCAGAAGGTGCTGCGCAACGGCGTCGACGGCCTGCTCGCCTCGCCACGCAAGACCCTGGTGCGCTGGGACGAGATCGGCTCGGCGGAGTACCGCAAGCTGATGCTCGGACGGGCGCGGATGTTCCTCCGCACCAAGGACGCCGAGTTCACCTTGAAGTTCCTGCAGAACACGCACGTCGCGGGCGACCCGAGGGCCGTCTTCGCGCACTGCCTGGGCTCGCGGTTCACCGACAACGGCTGACCCGGCCGCGGTGTCGGGCTACCGCCCGCCGCGCTCGACCGCGTAGAGCGCCGCCCCGACCGCGCCGGCGTTGTTCCGCAGGGTCGCCGGCACGATCTCGGTGTCCAGGTCGAGCAGCGGCAGGAACTCCTCGCTGTGCTTCGACACCCCGCCGCCGACCACGAACAGGTCGGGGGAGAAGAGCCGCTCCAGGGTGCGGTAGTAGGTCTGCAGTCGCTTGGCCCAGTGCGTCCAGGAGAGCTCCTCGCGCTCCCGGGCGCTGTTGGCCGCGCGGCTCTCGGCGTCGTGGCCGTCGATCTCCAGATGGCCGAGCTCGGAGTTGGGCACCAACGTGCCGTCGTAGAGCAGTGCCGAGCCGATGCCGGTGCCCAGCGTGGTGACGATGACGAGGCCGTCGTGGCCCCGGGCGGCGCCGTAGCGGGACTCGGCCAGGCCGGCGGCATCGGCGTCGTTGACCACGTGCACCTCGCGCCCGGTCGCCTCGGTGAACAGCGCATCGGCGTCGGTGCCGATCCAGGACTTGTCGATGTTCGCGGCACTGCGGACCACACCGTGATGGACCACGCCGGGGACCGTCACGCCCACCGGGCCGCTGGCCTCGGGGAAGTGGCCGAGGAGCTCGACGAAGACCTCCGCGATCGCCTCCGGCACCGACTTGTCCGGTGTCTTGATCCGCACCCGCTCGGCGGCGAAGACACCCTGGGCGAGGTCGATCGGTGCCCCCTTGATCCCGGTGCCGCCGAAGTCGATCCCGAAGGGCAGCGTCGCTTCCTGAGTCGCACTCATGGCCCCATCTTCGCTCACGCCGGCCGGGTGGTCACCCGCGGTCATCGGCGGTCCACCGGGCCACAGCCTGGAATTCGGGCGACGCCGTCGGCGCCGGCTGGGACGATGGGACGGTGCCCACCCGATTGAGCCTCGCGCAACACCTCGCCGCCCTCGGCACCGCGATGACCGCGTTCGTCCGGTACGCCGACCGGGCCGGCCTGGACGCCGACGTGCCGACCTGCCCGGGCTGGACCGTGCGCGACCTGATCGCCCATCAGGGGATGGTGCACCGCTGGGCGACGGCCCTCGTCTCGGGTGAGCGGCCGCGCGTCGCCCAGGAGCGGAGCGCCGCCTGGCAGGCCGAGGGCCTGGTCGCGATGGATCCGCTCGGCTGGCTGCGCACCGGTGCGGTCCGGCTGTCCCACCAGCTCACCCAGGCGGCGCCCGACCTGGAGGTGCTCACCTTCCTGGCCGACGCGCCGGCGCCGCGGGAGTTCTGGGCGCGCCGGCAGGCGCACGAGACCACCATCCATGCCGTGGACGCCCAGGCCGCCGCGCTCGGACGGGTGCCCGAGCCGGCCGAGGCCGACTGGATCGGCGCCGAGGTCGCCGTCGACGGGATCGACGAGCTGCTGGGTGGCTTCCTGCCCCGGCCCACCTCGACGCTGCGCTCCGCGGAGGAGTCGCTGCTCGTCGTACGACTCCCGGACGTGGGGGAGTCGTGGGAGGTCGAGGTCGGCCCACATCCGCCGCGCACCCTCCGCCTCGGCGACGGCGATCGGGGTCGCAGCGCCGACTGGGAGCTGACCGGGGACGCGGGCGAGGTCTATCTCCGGGTGTGGAACCGGGGCGCGCCACCGGCCATGCCGACCGGCGACTGGCGCGAGCTGACGGCGGTGGCCTGGGGCTGAGCCCGACGGTCCAACGCGGCTCCAACGCGGCTCAGCCCGGCCAGCCTGGTTCACCCCGGTCCCACCGGCCGAGCAGATGGTGACCCGCTCGGTCACGATCACCACCGATCTACGCTGTGCCGTCCACCCGGTGCCGTCTACCCTGTGCCGGGGAGGTCGGATGCGACATGGGGCTCAGACTCCCCGGCCGATGCGGTGCCGGGGGGTGGCGAGGATGCTCGCCGTGCTGGCGCTGGCCGCCACGCTGGTGGCCTGCGGCTCGGGGTCTCCTCGGGCGGGCGATCCCAGCGGGGATGCGGGCACGATGTCCGGCACGGCGTCCGGGACCGCAAGCGGCACCGCCTCCGACCCGGCGAGCGGATCGGGCACCGCGACCTCGCCGGGTGCCTCGACGAGTGGCACCTCCAGCTCGGCCAGTGCGAGCGTGCCGGTCGCCGACCCCTCCCATGCGGTGTCGATGCCGGGGGACCGGGTCGGGCCGGTGGTCTCCTCGGACCTGCTGGTCTGGTCGCAACAGAGCCTGGATGCGGACACCATCGCCGCGATCAGGCACGCCGCCGGGGTCACGGCCGTCGAGCCGATCTCGCTGGCACTGGTCCCGATCGAGGACCGGATGATGAAGGTCGCCGCGGTCGACCCGTCGACGTACCGCAACTTCACCCCGGCCAGCAGCGCCGACGCCAACGTGGTCTGGCAGCGGGTCGCCGGCGGGGAGATCGCCATCACCAACGACCGCAAGAAGCAGCTCCGGCCGAACAAGGCGGGCTACGTCCAGCTCGGCTCGGCCAAGGACGCCCCGAAGCTGCACGTCGGCGCCTATGCCGACCAGGTCCTCGGGGTGATCGACGCGGTGGTCAACACCAGGTGGGGCGAGGCGATGGGGATGGCGCAGGACAACGCGCTGGTCATCTCCACCGGCGGCTCGTCGCCGGACAAGACGGTCAAGGCGGTCGACAAGATCGTCGGCCGCAAGGTCTCGGTGCAGCGGGTGGACGTGGTCGCTCGCACCGGCATCGACCCCAAGGCCACCCAGACCGCCTATGTCGTCGGCACCGTCGCCGACGCGGTCGGCCACTACACCTACACCGCTGTCGGCGGTGGCCGGATCTCTCCCGACCCGGCCTGGGTCTCGGCACACATCCGCACCGAGACGATGCCGATCATCGGCGCCATGACCTGCAACAAGGTGATGTTCCCGCAGCTCAAGGCGGCCCTGCAGGAGATCGTCCAGGACGGTCTGGCCGACAAGATCCATCCCAGCCAGTACGGCGGCTGCTACGTCCCGCGCTTCATCGCCGGCACCACCTCGCTGTCGAACCACGCCTTCGGACTCGCCTTCGACATCAACGTGCCCGAGAACCAGCGCGGGACCGCCGGTGAGATCGATCCGCGGGTGGTCGCGATCTTCAACAAATGGGGATTCACCTGGGGCGGCACCTGGCACTACACCGACCCGATGCACTTCGAGGTCAACCGGATCGTGCATCCGGGCTGAGCCGGATGGGCCGAGCCGGATGCGCCGAGGACGGGGAGGCCGCCTCCGGCGTCGCGCTAGGGTCTGGCCGTGAGCATTCTCGACGACGCCCGCCCCGGCATGGACCCGGGGATCCGCCCCCAGGACGACCTCTTCGGCCACGTCAACGGCATCTGGTTGCGCGACCCGCAGATCCCCGCCGACAGGTCCAGCTGGGGGCCGTTCGTGATGCTCGCCGATCGGGCCGAGGAACAGGTCCGCGCGATCATCACCGAGCTGGCCGAGTCGGCGGCCGCCGCGGAGCCCGGCTCGGAGGCGCGCAAGATCGGTGACCTCTACGCCTCGTTCATGGACACGGCCGCGATCGAAGCCGCCGGAACCGAGCCGATCCAGCCGCTGCTCGCCGCGGTCGGCGGGCTGCGCGACACCCGCGACCTGGCGGCGCTGCTCGGCGAGATCGAGCGCTTCGGCGGGCACGGCATCTTCGGCTCCTACATCGACAACGACGACAAGGCGGCCGACCGCTACATCGTCAACCTGGCCCAGGGCGGGCTCGGACTGCCGGACGAGTCCTACTACCGGGAGGAGAAGTTCGCCGAGGTCCGGGAGAAGTACGTCGACTACCTGACCCGGCTCTTCTCCCTCGCCGGCCGCGAGGACCCGGTGGCCGAGGCGGCGACGGTCCTCCGCGTCGACACCCTGTTGGCCCAGGGACACTGGGAGCGGGCCGAGACCCGGGACAAGCAGAAGACCTACAACCTGATGACGCTCGCCGAGCTGCGCGAGCTGTGCCCGGCGTTCGACTTCGACGCCTACGTCACCAACCTCTCCGGGGCCCGGCACACCTGCGAGGAGCTGCTCGGCGAGGTCACCGTCCGGCAGCCGTCGTACCTCTCCCATCTGGACGCCGTGCTCGGCCAGGTCGGCGTGGCCGACTGGCAGAGCTGGCTGGCCTTCCACGTGCTGCGTTGGGCGGCGCCGTACCTGGTCGACGACTTCGTCGAGGTGAACTTCGACTTCTACGGCCGCACCCTCAACGGCACCCCCGAGCTGCGTGAGCGATGGAAGCGTGGCGTCGCGCTGGTCGAGGGAGCGCTCGGCGAGGCGGTCGGCAAGGAGTACGCCGCCCGGCACTTCGGCCCGGAGTCGAAGGCGATGATGGACGAGCTGGTCGCCAACCTGCTGGCCGCCTATCGTGCCTCCATCGCGAAGCTCGACTGGATGAGCGAGGAGACCAAGCAGCGGGCGTACGACAAGCTGGCGAAGTTCACCCCGAAGATCGGCTATCCCGACACGTGGCGGGACTACTCCGCGCTCGCGATCGATGCCGGCGACCTGCTCGGGAACGTCTGCGCGGCGTCGGTCTTCGAGACCAACCGCCAGCTGGACAAGATCGGCTCGCCGGTCGATCGCGACGAGTGGTTCATGCTGCCGCAGACCGTGAACGCCTACTACAACCCCGGCACCAACGAGATCTGCTTCCCCGCCGGGATCCTGCAGCGACCGTTCTTCGCCCCGGACGCCGAGCTGGCCGAGAACTACGGCGGCATCGGCGCCGTCATCGGGCACGAGATCGGGCACGGCTTCGACGACCAGGGCGCACAGTTCGACGGCGACGGCAACATGGCCGACTGGTGGACGCCGGCGGACAAGTCGGCCTTCGAGATCAAGACCAAGACGCTCATCGAGCAGTACAACGGGTTCTCGCCGCGGGACCTGCCCGGCGAGCACGTCAACGGCGCGCTCACCGTCGGGGAGAACATCGGCGACCTGGGTGGGCTGACCATCGCCCACACCGCCTACCTGCTGGCGAATCCCGACGCCACCGCGGCGGACCGGGAGAAGCTGTTCCTCAACTGGGCCTACGTGTGGCGCACCGTGCGCCGCAAGGAGCAGGCGCAGCAGTACCTGACGATCGATCCGCACTCCCCGCCGGAGTTCCGCGCGAACATCGTCCGGAACCTCGACGAGTTCCACGAGGTCTTCGGCACCCAGGTCGGCGACGGGCTCTGGCTCGAGCCCGCCGAGCGCGTCCGGATCTGGTGAGGGCGGTGGCGTCCGCCGTTCCCGAGCACACCCAGGCAGACCATCGGATCCGGATGGAGTGGGGTCCGACGGGCGCGGAGGCGGTCGGGTCGGGGACGGCGTACGCGGTCGTCATCGACATCCTCTCCTTCACCACCACGCTCACCGTCGCGGTCGAGCGCGGCATGCGGGTCTGGCCCCATCGGTGGCGAGACGAGAGTGCGGCGGCGTACGCCGAGAGCATGGCCGCCGTGCTCGCCGTCGGACGGCTCGAGGGGGAGAAGGACGCCACCGAGAGGGTCCGGCCGGCGGTCAGCCTGAGCCCGGCGGCGATGAACCAGGTCGACGGCGTCGAGCGGGTGGTGCTGCCCTCGCCGAACGGCTCCACGATCAGTGCCCTGCTGGCCGGCACCGGGGCTCGGGTGCTGGGTGCGTCGCTGCGCAACGCCACCGCGGTGGCCCGCTGGATCGCGGCCCGGGCCACGCCGGCCGAGAGCGTCGGCATCATCGCCGCCGGCGAGCGCTGGCCGGACGGATCGCTGAGACCGGCGGTGGAGGACCTGTGGGGCGCGGGCGCGGTGGTGCACGCCCTGCTGGACGCGGGCGTGCCGCCGGACGACCTCAGCCCAGAGGCCTGGGTGGCGGCGGACTCCTACGAGCTGGTCGCACCCCGGCTGGCCGAGCGGCTGCGCCGCTGCGCCAGCGGCCAGGAGCTGATCGGCAGGGGGTACGCCGAGGACGTCGAGATCGCGGCCGAGCACGACGCCAGCGGCGTCGTACCGCTGCTGTGCGACGGGGCGTTCGTCGCCGGGTGAGGGGTCCGGCGAGGAGGGTCTCGGGCAGCGAGCGCCGGCGTGCCGGTTGTCGGTCGAGCAGCGAGCGCCAGCGCCGTGTCGGTCGAGCAGCGAGCGTCGGCGTGCCGGTTGTCGGTCGAGTAGCGAGCGCCAGCGAGCGTATCGAGACCGCCGGCGGGAGGGTCGCGACGGCGCGTGACACCGGGCGGGGCCGTTGCAGGTTTCTGCAACGCACAAACCTGATCATCACCTCGAGGCGGGACGTCGAGTTAGACATCTGTCCGGACGTCCCAGATCGAAGGCAGGCACGACGCGACGACGCAGACTCGGGGTCGCCGCCGTCTGAGCCGTCCCGGCGGGCACCTCAAGGACTCGGCGGTGGCCAGACAGTGGGGCATGGCCACCGCCGACCCGCTCGCTCGAGGCGGCATAGGGTGAGTGGCGTGTACGACGGTGAGGCGATCTGGTCGGCGGTGGACACCTACTTCATCGACCGCCTGGTCACCGAGGACGAGGCCCTCGTCCACGCTCGGGAGAGCTCGATCCGAACGGTGATGCCCCAAGCCGACGTCTCGCCGAGCCAAGGCGCGTTCCTCGGCGTCATCGCCCGGATCGCCGGAGCCCGTCGGGTCCTGGAGTTCGGCACCCTCGCCGGCTACTCGACCATCTGGCTGGCGCGCGCGATCGGCCCCGCGGGCAGGGTCGTCACCTTCGAGGTCGACGAGCGGACCGCCGCCGTCGCGAGAGACAACTTCATCCGCGCCGGAGTCGCCGACCGGATCGAGCTGGTCGTCGGCCCGGCGGTCGACTCCGTTCGGGCACTGGTCGATGCCCCGGTGGACCCGTTCGATCTGGTCTTCATCGACGCCGACAAGCCCAACAATCCCGCCTATCTCGAGGCCGCGCTCGCCCTGAGCAGACCTGGCACCGTGATCATCGGCGACAACGTGGTGCGCAACGGCGCCGTCGCCGACCCCGGCAGCAGCGATCCTCGGGTCCATGGCACCTGGGCCCTGATCGAACTGCTCGGCCAGGACGACCGGATCGACGCCACCGCGCTCCAGACCGTGGGCCTCAAGGGCTGGGACGGGTTCGCCATCGGCGTCGTCAAGCGGCCCGACTGATCGGCCCTGCTCCCGAGGTGACGGGTGGCGAGCACCCGGAACAGCGCCGCCTCGCCCACTGTCTCGTCGCGGCCGCCGGCACTGGCCGCATCCCGACGCCCGGGCGGACGGTGTCGGTCGGCGCTGGTAGACACGGGGGCATGACTGAGTCGCCGACCGACGTACGCGCCGAGGCACGCACGGCGGCCCGCGCCCGGGCCGAGGAGCACCTGCGGGCGCTGGTCGGCGAGCCCGAGGCGAGCCTGCGCGAGGACCAGTGGAGCGCGATCGAGGCACTGGCGATCGACCGCCGCCGGGCGCTGGTGGTGCAGAGGACCGGCTGGGGGAAGTCGGCGGTCTACTTCGTCGCCACCCTGCTGCTCCGTGAGCGGGGTGCCGGGCCGACGGTCATCGTCTCGCCGTTGCTCGCGCTGATGCGCAACCAGATTGCGGCGGCCGAGCGCGCCGGGATCCGGGCGGCGACCATCAACTCCACCAACCCCGAGGACTGGCAGCAGGTCGAGTCGGCGATCCACGCCGGCGAGGTCGACGTGCTGCTGGTCAGCCCGGAGCGGCTCAACAACCCCACCTTCCGCGACGCCGTGCTGCCGCGGCTGGCGGCGGAGTGCGGCCTGCTGGTGATCGACGAGGCGCACTGCATCTCGGACTGGGGACACGACTTCCGTCCCGACTATCGCCGGATCAGGACCCTGTTGGACGACCTGCCCGCCGGCATCCCGGTGTTGGCCACCACCGCCACCGCGAACGCCCGGGTGACCGGCGACGTGGCCGAGCAGCTCGGTGGCGCCACCGGTGGCGCCACCCTGGTGCTGCGCGGGTCGCTCGACCGGGAGTCCCTCCGGCTCGGAGTCGTCCGTCTGCGCACTCCCGAGATGCGGCTGGCCTGGCTCTCGGATCACCTCGCCGAGCAGTCGGGATCCGGCATCGTCTACTGCCTGACCGTGGCCGCCACCGAGGAGATCGCCGACTATCTGCGCGGCCGGGGGCACGACGTGGCGGCGTACTCCGGCCGTACCGAGCCCGCCGAGCGCCACGAGCTCGAGGAGCGGCTCGCCGAGGGCCGGGTCAAGGCGCTGATCGCCACCTCGGCACTCGGCATGGGCTTCGACGCGTCGTTGGGATTCGTGGTCAACGTCGGTGCGCCCTCCTCGCCGGTCTCCTACTACCAGCAGGTCGGCCGCGCCGGCCGGGGGCTGGCGGCCTCGGGGTCCGGTGCCCCGGTGGTGCTCCTGCCCGGCCCCGAGGACCGTGACATCTGGGCCTACTTCGCCTCCCTCGCCTTCCCGCGGGAGGACCAGGTCCGGATGACGCTGGCGGCGCTGACGGAGGCCGGGCGGGCGCTGTCCACCCAGGCGCTGGAGACGTACGTCGACCTGAGCCGGTCCCGGCTCGAGCAGATGCTCAAGGTGCTCGACGTCGACGGTGCCGTCCGCCGGGTCGGCGGTGGGTGGGAGGCCACCGGTCAGGAGTGGGCCTACGACGCCGAGCGCTACGCCCGGGTGGCGCAGGCGCGCGCTCGCGAGCAGCAGGCGATGCTGGACTACATCGCCACCGACACCTGCCGGATGCGGTTCCTGCGCGAGCAGCTCGATGACCCCGAGGCGGCCGACTGCGGGCGGTGCGACAACTGCACCGGCGTCCCGATCTCGGCGGAGGTCTCCCGGACCGCGGTCGCGGAGGCGAGTGCGCGACTGTCCCGGCCCGGCGTGGTGATCGAGCCGAAGAAGCTGTGGCCCAGCGGCCTGGACCGGCTCGGCATCGAGCTGAAGGGCAGGATCCGCGACGGCGCCGAGCCGGGCCGCGCGGTCGCCCGGCTGACCGACCTCGGCTACGGTCAGCAGTTGCGCGAGCTGTTCGCCGAGGGAACCCCGGACGGCCCGGTCCCGGTGCCGTTGGTCAAGGCGGTGATCGAGGTGCTCGGCGACTGGCGGCCCTCGGTCGACGCGATCGTGTACGTCGAGTCGGCCACCCGCCCCACGCTGAGCCGTGATCTGGCGGCCGGGCTCTCCCGCTACCTGCGGTCACCCGTCATCGGCAGCTACGCGATCCTCGACGAGGAGATCCGTCCCGGTCAGGGAGCCGCCAACTCCGCGCAGCGGGTGGCGGCCGTCGGGCGTCGGTTCGAGCTGCGGGCCGAGATCCCCCCGCAGGGATCGGTGCTGCTGGTCGATGACCGGGTCGGCACCGGCTGGACGATGACGTTGGCGGCTCGGGCTCTGCGACGGGCCGGGGCGGGCGCCGTACTCCCGTTGGCGCTCGCCACGACGGCCTGACCCCGGCTGTCCGGCCGGGGGAGAGCGCCGGTTGTGGCCACGGATCGGGTGGCGGGTGTGATCACTCCCTGCGTGAAACTGGCACTTCCTGCGGGTTGCAACCCGCAGGAAGTGCCAGTTTCACCGGTGAACCGGTGAAACTGCCCCCGGCACCGCCCGCGGCCTCAGTGCATCACCGAGGGTGCCGCGCCGCCGTGCTCGGCCTTGGAGCGTGGCAGGAAGAAGGCCGGGACCAGGCAGCAGGCGACCATGATCGTGGCGATCAGGAACGTGTTGCCGAACACGCCGGCCAGGTCCGGCAGCGCCGTGCCGGCCAGCTGCCGGAGCTGGGCGAGCACGCTCGGGTCGGGGTGGTCGGGATCGAGCGACTGCAACCCGGCGACGTACGCCCCGGCGGTGGTCGGATGGTCCTTGATCCCGTTGGTGAGCAGCACCGTGAAGATCGCCGTCCCGACGGAGGCGGCCACCTGCTGGACGATGTTCACCAGTGTCGATCCGCGCGCGATGGTGTGCTCGCGCAGCGTCGCCTGCGCCGCGGCGAAGGTCGGCATCATCGTGCAGCCCATGCCGAGACCCATGATGAACAGCGAGAGCAGCAGGAACCAGTACGGCGTGGACTCGTCGAGGGTGGAGAACAGGAACATCCCGACCACGATGATCGTGACGCCGGTCATCACGACCTTGCCCGGCCCGATCCGGTCGGCCAGCGCGCCGGCCAGCGGCATGGTCACCATCGCGCCCAGGCCCTGCGGTGCCAGCAGCAGGCCGGCGTGCAGCGAGTCCTCGCCGCGGACGAACTGGTAGTACTGCGGGAAGAGCAGGCCGGCGCCGAAGAACGCGACGCAGAACACCGACAGGGTGATCACCGCGACGGTGAGCTCCTTGTTGGCGAAGAGTCGCAGGTCGACCAACGGGTGCCGGTTGCGCGGGTTGAGCGCCCACGGCACGAACGCGACCACCAGCGCCGCTCCGATGATGACCGGTACGACGACCTTGGTGGCCGCGAAGGTCCCGGTCTCGGGGATCATCGAGATGCCGTAGAGGAGCACGGCGAGCCCCGGGCTGAGCAGCAGCATGCCGAGGAAGTCGAAGGACTCCGACGGCTCGACGTGGTCTCGGGGCAGGATGAGCCAGGCGTAGACCAGCGCGACGACCCCGATCGGGATGTTGATCAGGAAGATCCAATGCCACGAGGCGACGTCGATCAGCCAGCCTCCCAGGATCGGGCCGCAGATCGGGCCGAGCAGCATCGGGATGCCCAGCACCGCCATCACCCGGCCGACCCGTTCGGGGCCGGCGGCACGGGTCAGGATCGTCATGCCCAGCGGCATCAGCATGCCGCCGCCGAGCCCCTGGATGACGCGGAAGGTCACCAGCATCGGCAAGCTGGTGGCCAGCGCACAGAGCGCCGAGCCGAGGGCGAAGAAGAGGATCGCCAGCAGATAGAGGCGCTTGGTGCCGAACCGGTCGGCGGCCCAGCCGGTCAGCGGGATCACGGTGGCCAGCGCCAGGGTGTAGCCCGTCATCGTCCACGCCGACTCGGCGGCGTTGACGTCGAACTGCTGCTGGAAGTCCTGTTGGGCGACCGAGACGACGGTGATGTCGAGGATGGACATGATCGCACCCACGACCACCACACCGGCCACGAGCAGCACGCTCCGGTCGAGATAGCCGGTGGGAGGCGTGGCGGGTGGGTCGGCAGTCACGTTGCTGGTCACTGTGCAGATCCTAGGTGTGCCCACCGACAGGACGCGATCGGGATTCGGCTCGCCACAGCAGATGCCGCCGCGGGTGCCGCCGGGACGGTCCCCGAGAGGTCGGCCGAGCCTCCGTGAGATCGTGAGACGGAGTTTACGGCTTGTCGTCCGGCGGGTGAGGGCGCTCGAAACCGCGGTCGCGTTGAGTCCCATCATGGACAAGGAACTGTTGACCGCGAGCCTTCTGCTCGCCGATGACGACGAGGGACTCACTCCACGCTTCTACGAGATCCTCTTCGAGCGCTACCCCGCCGTGCGCCCGATGTTCTCCGCCGACGTCCGGCCGCAGGCGGCCATGCTGCGCACCGCGGTGGTCGCCGTACTCGATCATCTCGACGATCCGGCCTGGCTGACCCAGACGCTCGGCACGCTCGGCGCCAAGCACGCCGGGTACGGCGCCACCCCGGCGATGTACGACGCGGTGGCCGAGTGCATGGTCGCGGCGATGGCCGAGCGAGCCGGTGCGCAGTGGACGCCGGCGATGTCCGCGGCCTGGTCGGAGGCTCTGGGAGCGGTCTCCGGGCTGATGCTGGCCGGCTACCCGGCGCAGGAGCGGTCCGCCTGACCCTCGCCGGACCTGCCGGCGCGGCGGCCCGGAGGAGGGGCCCGCGAACGGCGCGCCTGTCGGTGAGCACGGATAGGTTCGACGGGTGAGCTTCGTACCCGTCGCCGGTCCGGCGCGCTTTCGCGCCGCGGTGCCGCCACGGGACGGCAGCATCGAGTTCAGCGACGCGCGCCGGCACCTCAGCCTGCCGATGAAGGCGGCGCTGCCCATCCTGACCAAGGCACACGTCCGCGACGACGTCCACGACACGGTGGCGCTGTTCGCCGCGGCCGCGCACCTCGCGCTCCGGCTGGTCGCGGCCGGCCGGCTCGAGCCGGCGCCGGAGGCGCGACACTGGCGGCTCCGGCTGGAGTCCGAGGACCACGACCGGATCCGACTGCTCGCCGAGGCCAGAGGGTACGGCGACCGCTCTGGCGCCGAGGTCGAGCGGATGGTCCGGGACCTGGTCGACGCGGTCGCCGACGCCGTGCCGACCAGTCCGCCCTCACCGGCTCCGCGGACGACCCCACGCGGACCGCGTCGGTCGCACCGACTCTCGCCGACACTGCCCGACCCGGCGACGGCCGAGGCCGCCGCACGCGACCGGACGACCCGGTTCCGGGAGCGGCTCGCCCAGCGGCTGGCCCCACACCTACCCGCCCAGCACGCACCTGCGCCGCACGCACCGACCGACTCCACCGCGGACCGGGTCTCGGGCCAGGTGCCGTCGCCGGCTCCATCGGTCGGATCGCCGTCGGCGCTGCCCACGCTTGTGTCGATCTCGCTGCGGGTCGAGGCCGACGAGGAGGACCTGCTCGCCGGCAGCGTCCGGTTGGTGCCGCAGGTCCACGACGAGACCGATCCGCTGCACGTGGTGGACGCCTCGCAGCTGTGGGCGGAGAGCGTCGACCACGGCTTCGGCCCGCGCGCCCGCACCCATGCCTCCGCGGCGTTGCGCCGGGCCGCGGAGGCCTGGCCGGTGCTCGACCGGCTCCTCGACCAGCCGGTGCCCGACCGGATCGAGCTGGCCGCGGACGAGATCGGCGGCCTGCTCGAGGACGGCGTCGCGGCCCTGGCCGAGCGCGGGGTCGATGTGCTGTGGCCGCGTGTGCTCGGCCCGCTGCTGACCGATCGGGCGGTCACCGCCGCCGCGGTGCTCGACCGATCGGTCAGCAGCGGGCCGAGCACACGCGGCCACAGCACATCGACCCCGCGCTCGGCCAGGGCCG
>NZ_JASGET010000069.1:0-10098 GCF_047606145.1 Nocardioides sp.
ACCGGGGCCTCCTACGACTGTGGATAGGCCGAGCAGGCGGCCCCTGCTCGGTAACCCACGAACATGCGCAGAGAGGCCCCGGCCCGCAACCCCCTCAACCCGAGGCGGTCACGTCATACGGTCTGAGGTCGTCCCCGGCGTACCCCGCCTGGCGCTACCCGCCGTCGGTGGTGGTGGGGGGTAACACGTCGTTCGGATGGGTAGCAGCGTGCTGCAACAGGCTGCTACCTAGGTGGACAACGTGTTACCCCGCCCCCACGCCACCCTCCCCCGCGGCGCCACCCTCCCCGCGCGCCGCGCCCCACCGGCGAGACACGCCTCAGCGGGTGAAGACGATCTTGCCGAACAGGTCCCCGGACGCCATCGCGGCGAAGCCCGCACGGGCCTGGTCCAGCGGGAGGACGCGGTCGATCAACGGCCTGGTCCCGGTGGCGTCGAGCAGCGCCACCAGTGCGGCCAGCTCGTCCCGGGTGCCCATCGTGGAGCCGATCACCCGCAGCTGCCGGAAGAAGATGTGGCTCAGCATCGCGTCGTCGAGCTCCGGCCCGGACGTCGTACCGCTGATCACCACCGCGCCGCCCGGCCGCAGCGACCGGATCGAATGCGTCCAGGTGGCGCGCCCCACCGTCTCCATCACCGCGTCCACGGTGACCGGAAGCCGCTCGCCGGAGGCGAAGACCTCGTGGGCGCCGATCTCGAGCGCGCGAGCGCGCTTGGCCTCGTCCCGCGACGTCGCATAGACCCGCAGGCCGCCGGCCCGGGCCAGGGCGATGAGCGCGGTCGCGACCCCGCCGCCGGCCCCTTGGACCAGCACGCTGTCGCCGGGCTTGAGGGCGCCCTGCACGTAGAGCATCCGGTACGCCGTCAGCCAGGCCGTCGGCAGACACGCGGCCTCTTCGAACGACAGGCCGACCGGCTTGGCCACCACGTTGCGGCGCGGTACGGCGACCCGCTCGGCCAGCGTGCCCTGATAGCGCTCGGAGAGCAGTGAGCGCCGGGGATCCAGGGTCTCGTCACCCACCCACGAGGGGTCGGCGATCACGGAGTGGACGATCACCTCGTTCCCGTCCGGATCCAGGCCGGCCGCGTCGCAGCCGAGGATCATCGGCAGCGCCTCCTGCCGAAGCCCGACCCCGCGCAGGCTCCACAGGTCGTGGTGGTTCAGCGCCGCCGCTCTGACCTCGACGGTGGTCCACTCGTCCGGGACCTCCGGCTCGGGACGATCGCCGAGCACCAGCCCGGCGAGGGGGTCGTCATCGTGGAAGGACTCGGCGTAGACGGCGAACACGCCAGCACCCTACGTCGAGTCCGCGCAGCCGTCAGGCCCGGGCCACGCCCTCGCGGCGGGCTGCCCCGGCCACCGCTGCAGCCACCGTCGGCCCGACCCGCGGGTCGAACGGCGCCGGGATGACGAGGTCGTCGGCGAGGTCGTCGCCCACCAGCCCGGCCAGCGCCTCGGCCGCGGCCAGCTTCATCGACTCGGTGATCGAGGAGGCCCGGGCATCGAAGGCACCGCGGAAGATCCCCGGGAAGGCCAACACGTTGTTGATCTGGTTCGGGAAGTCCGAACGGCCGGTGGCCACGATCCGGGCATGCCGGTGCGCGACCTCGGGGTGGACCTCCGGGTTCGGGTTCGCCATCGCGAAGATGATCGCATCGGGCGCCATCGAGGCGACCAGCTCCTCGGGGACGGTACCCCCGGAGACGCCGATGTAGACGTCGGCCCCGACCATCGCCTCGGCCAGTCCCCCACTGCGCCCGGTCACGTCGGCGGTCAGCGCCGCGATCGCCGCCTTGTGCCCGGTCAGATCGGTACGCGCCGAGGACAAGATGCCCACCCGATCGAGCAGCACCAGGTCGCGGATGCCGTACTCGAGCAGGATCTTGGCGACCGCCACGCCGGCGGCACCCGCCCCGGAGATCACCACCCGGGTCGATCCGGGCGCGCGCCCGGTCAGGGTCAGCGCGTTCATCAACGCCGCCAGGGTGACCACCGCGGTGCCGTGCTGGTCGTCGTGGAAGACGGGGATGTCGAGACGCTTCTTGAGCCGGTCCTCGATCTCGAAGCACCGCGGAGCGGAGATGTCCTCCAGGTTGATGCCACCGAAGCTGGGCGCCATCCGGGCGACCGTCTCCACGATCTCGTCCACGTCGGTGGTGTCCAGGCAGATCGGGATGCTGTCCACTCCGCCGAAGGCCTTGAACAGCACCGCCTTGCCCTCCATCACCGGCATCGCCGCGGCCGGCCCGATGTCGCCCAGACCCAGCACCGCCGTGCCGTCGGTGACCACCGCCACCGTGTTCGGCACCCAGGTGTAGACCTGGCTCAGCTCGGGATCCTCGGCGATCGCGGTACAGACCCGGGCGACCCCGGGCGTGTAGGCCATCGACAGCGACTCGCGATCCGCGACCGATGCGGTCGGGGCGATCTCCATCTTGCCGCCGACATGCAGGTCGAAGACAGGATCACCGGCACGGGGATGGGTGGGCTGGGGGGAGGTCATCTCTTCCTCGTTTCACGACGGGCTCACGAGCTCACGACGAGCGCTGCTACAGGGAATCGGCACGACGCCTTCGGCCCACGTCTCCTGCAGGTGGCGGTACACGGAGCCCGGTGGGGATGTTTCCCCCGACCTCGACAGTCTGGCACAGCGGACGCCGGTGGTCGCCGTGGTTCAACTGATGATTCACATCAACGAATTCGTGGGCTCGGGCCGGGCCACGGCCAGAGTCGGCAGAGCACCACCGCGAGGACGTCGGCCTCGGCGATCACGCCACGATGGCGCGAGTCCACCCCCGCCTCGGGGTTGTCCGACAACAGCCACCAGCCGGGTCCACCCGAACGCGTCGTACGGCGCTCGACGGCCCGTTTGACCACCACGGCTCCGTCCGGGAAGCGCGCGACCACCAGTCCCCCGGCCCGCGCCCGGCGACGGTAGGAGACGAGGAGTCGATCGCCCGGGTGCAGCGCCGGACGCATCGACTCACCGGTGACCCTGGCCAGGCCGAACCATCCAGATGTGGGTACCCGTGGTTGACGCTCCGACACGCGGAGTAGTGTCGCAGGCAGCACGTCTTTCCCGATGTACTCGTCCCCAGAGAGGACTCAGATGTTCGCGCGAATGCTCGCCCCCGCCATCGAGGTCTCGGCGCACTGCGACCTGCCCTGCGGTGTCTACGACCCTGCCCAGGCCCGCATCGAGGCCGAGTCGGTCAAGGCCATCATCGCCAAGGCAAACGACAGCGACGACCCGGACTTCCGCACCCGCGCGGTGCTGATCAAGGAACAGCGCTCCCAGCTGGTCAAGGAGCACCTGTGGGTGCTGTGGACCGACTACTTCAAGCCGCCGCACTTCGAGAAGTACCCGCAGCTGCACACCCTGATCAACGAGGCCACCAAGCTCGCCGGGGCCGGCGGCACCAAGGGCACCATGGACGCCGAGGCGGCCGACCAGCTCCTGGCCAAGATCGACCAGATCGCCGAGATCTTCTGGGAGACGAAGAAGTGAGCCCAGCGACCCGAGCTTGCTCGGTGTCGTGCGGCGAACGCGTGAGTGCCCGAGCGCAGCGACGGCCGACGAAGAAGTAAGAGATTCCGCACGATCTTTGGCCCAGCCGGCGCCTACGCCAGCCGAAACCTACGCCGTCCCGCGACCCGCGGGGCGGCGTAGGTTCTGTTGGGAGTGCTGACATGATGGGCACATCGTCCCGGGGCCCCTTGGTCGGGCCGTGGTGTCGGGTACACACGATGGAGGGTCGTAGAGGATGGCAGCGATGGGTACCGAGGACTCCTCGATGCGTGCCGATGTCGAGCTTCGGCTACCGGCCGAGGGGGCTTACGTCTCGGTGCTGCGCACTACCACCGCCGGCCTCGCCGCACGCCTCGACTTCACCCTGGACGACATCGAGGACCTGCGGATGGCCGTCGGTGAGGCGGCCGCGATCGCGCTCGAGCATGTGCGGGAGCCGGCCGCGCTGGTCACCCGGTTCTGGCTCGGTGAGCGCCGGGTGCAGGTGCAGGTCGAGACGGTCGTCGACGACCCGACCCCGATCGACGAGGACAGCTTCGCCTGGCAGGTGCTGACCACCCTCGCCGACTCGGCCTCGGCCACGTTGTCCGGCGATCGCCTCGAGATCGTCCTCGTCGCCCAGGCGACGCCGTTGGAGGCAGCTCTCTGAGATGACCGATGAGCCGACTCGGACGGACACGATCGATCCTCAGCGGACCACCGCTGTCGAACAGACCAGGCGGCGCAGCAGCGATCTCTTCTCCGTCTTCACCTCCATGACCGCCACCGAGGCGGAGCGCGCCACCGCCCGTGACGAGCTCGTTCGGCTGCATCTGCCCCTGGTCGAGCACTGCGCCCGTCGGTTCCGCAACCGCGGCGAGCCGCGCGAGGACCTGGTCCAGGTCGGCACCATCGGCCTGATCAAGGCGATCGACCGCTTCGACATCGACCGGGGTGTGGAGTTCTCCACCTACGCCACCCCGACGATCCTCGGCGAGATCAAGCGACACTTCCGGGACAAGGGCTGGGCCATCCGGGTGCCGCGTCGACTGCAGGAGCTGCGGATGCAGATCGGCTCGACGAGCGCCGAGCTCACCCAGCAGCTCGGCCGCTCCCCCACGCCACGGGAGCTGGCCGACAAGATCGGCTGCTCGGTCGAGGAGATCGTCGAGGGACTGGAGTCCGGACACGCCTACTCGACGCTCTCGCTCGATGCCGGCGACGACAACGACGACAACCCGGCGACCATGCTGGACGCGATCGGCGCGGAGGACGAGAGCCTGGAGCACGTCGAGATCCGGGAGTCGATCAAACCGCTGCTGGAGGCACTCGACGACCGGGAGAAGCGCATCCTGATGCTGCGGTTCTTCCGCAACATGACCCAGTCGCAGATCGCCGCCGAGGTCGGCATCTCGCAGATGCACGTCTCGCGTCTGCTGACCCGCACCCTGGCGCATCTGCGTTCCGCACTGGAGACCGACTAGCCGCCCACGAGCGCGACGGGCTGAGGCCCGGTCCTCGTTCGTCCGGGCTCACTCCTCCTCGTCCGGACTCAGGGCATCGAGGCTGGCCGGGTGGAAGATGCCGACCAACCCGAGGACGGCGAGCACGAACAGCCCGACCGACAACAGCGCCGAGGAGTGCCGGGCGTTCCAGGAGAGCCCCAGGACTATCAGCTGGGTGAGCACGATCGGAGCCCGTGCCCAGGAGTGCAGACCACCCAGGCTCCAGGCGCAGAACCCGAGTCCGGCCCCGCACACCAGGAAGAAGATGCCGACCGCGGCCGCCGACCCGCCGATCTCGGAGTCGTCGAGGCTGGCGAACTCGAGCACCGCCCACACCAGTAGCAACACCGCCTCCACGGCGACCAGGACGACGGCGACCAGCAGGGGAAGCGGGCGGTTCTTCACTCGTCGAGGGTAGAGGATCGCCTCCCACCCACCGCGAGCGATCTGCGGCGGTGACGGAACAGACACCTGTTACCTCTTGTTTAACGCTCCAATTGTTGGAAGCCTAGGGCTACGCACGTGAAGGCGTTCACATTGTCGTGCCTTCATGCACCGCGGGTCTTGAGCCCGCCGACGACGTAAGGAAAGAGGTCCCACCCAGCCATGGATTGGCGCCACCGTTCGGCTTGCCTCGATGAGGACCCAGAACTGTTCTTCCCGATCGGGAACACCGGACCGGCGATCCTGCAGATCGAGGAGGCGAAGCAGGTCTGCCGGCGGTGCGAGGTGCGCGAGCAGTGTCTCCAGTGGGCCCTCGAGGCCGGCCAGGATCACGGTGTCTGGGGCGGGCTCAGCGAGGACGAGCGCCGTGCGCTCAAGCGCCGCAACGCGCGTTCGCGCGTCCGCACCAGCGCCTGACCGACCAGCACCACGAGCGACCTCCCGCGACGAGTGAGTCCGACTCACTCGACCGGGAGGTCTATTGTTGCCCGCGCACCCGACCCGGCCGGGGCGGCGCCCAGCTGCAGCCGTCCCCCGAGTTCGGACTCCACCAGCGTCCGTACGATCGACAGGCCGAGGCTGCTGTGGCCATCGAGGTCGAAGCCCTCGGGCAGACCGTTGCCGTTGTCCTCGACACTGACCACCAGATGTCCCGGCGGCCGAGCGACCTCGACCGCGATCTGCCCCACCCGCCGGCCCGCGAAGCCGTGCTCGACGGCGTTCTGCAACAGCTCGGTGAGCACCATGGCGAGCGGGGTGGCGATGTCGGAGAGCAGTTCGCCGAAACTGCCGAGCCGTCGCACCCGGACCTCCACGCCGAGCGCGCTCATGTCGCCCACCATCGAGCCGAGCCGGTCGGCGATCTCGTCGAAGGCCACCGTCTCGGTGACCGCCTGCTGGGAGAGGATCTCGTGGACCAGGGCGATCGACCCGACTCGCCGTACCGCTTCGTCGAGCGCCTCGCGCTCCACCCCCGATCCGATCCGGCGCGCCTGCATCCGCAACAGCGCGGCCACTGTCTGCAGATTGTTCTTCACCCGGTGATGGATCTCGCGGATGGTGGCGTCCTTGGTGACCAGCTCCCGGTCCCGGCTGCGTAGGTCCGTGACGTCGCGGACCAGCACCAGCGCACCGAGATGCTCCCCGCCCGGGCGCAGTGGGATCGCCCGGACGATCACCGCCATCGACCCGGTGTCGAGCTCGGTGTCGCGGTGTGCCCGGCCGCCGAAGACCGCGCTGATCGTCTCCTCGTCGGGCCGCTTGCGCGGCGGTACCAGGGCGCGGGTCGTCTCGGCCAGCGAGACTCCGTCCAGATCCCCGGACAGGCCCAGCCGACGGTAGACCGAGAGCGCGTTCGGGCTGGCGTAGGTCACCACCCCCTCCGCATCGACCCGGATGCAGCCGTCCCCGACCCGGGCGGTGTCGGCGTGGTCGCTGCGCTGTCCGAGCGCCGGGAAGTACCCGTTGGCGATCATCTTGGTCAGGTCGGCGGCCGTCTCGAGGTAGGTGAGCTCCAGTCGGCTGGGAGCCCGTACGCCGAGCAGGTTCGTGTTGCGGCCGAGGACCGCGATCACCCGGCCCTGGTGACGCACCGGGATCGTCTCGACCCGGACCGGGAGGTCGTCGCGCCAGTCCGGATCGCCCTCCCGGACCAGGCGCCCGGCATGGTAGGCCTCGTCCAACGGCGGGCGCCGCCCGATCGGCACGAAGGTGCCGACCACGTCGTCGACGTACGCCGTCGGACCGGTCGTCGGGCGCATCTGGCCGCCCGCCCAGAACCCCTTCCCCTCCCGGTCGGGGAGCCACAGCACCAGGTCGGCGAAGGACAGGTCGGCGAGGATCTGCCAGTCCGCCATCAGCAACTGGAGCCAGCCGACATCGCCCTCGCTGAGGTTGGTGTGGCTCTGCGCGAGCTCGGTCAACGACGGCACAGGCCCAGGGTAGAGGTGGGTCCTGCCACGCGGCACAGAGGGTTTTGGCAAGATGTCCCCCATGCCCGAGCCGTCGTCATCGCCGCCGCCGACGACCCGTTACTGGGCGGAGGTCAAAGGCGCCGGGCTGAGTGTCCCGGACGACCGGCCACTGGCCGATCTGACCGCGGAGCTGACCCGGATGCTCGGCGACCCGGACCCGCAGATACGTGACGGCGTGGCGTACCCGACCCTCGCCACCTGGATCGAGCGCGGGGTGTACGACGACCTGCTGATCGGACTCGGCGACGGAATGGCCGCGGGGTTGACCGTCGGGCTCGGCGAGCGCGACACCGACACCGTCTTCCGTCGCAGCTTCTCGGTGCTGATCCTGACCGAGTGCATCGTGCGCGACACGGTGCGGCCGCTGGTCACCGGCAGCAAGATCTACGAATGGGGCGACCGGATCTCCGGCTGGCTGCTGCGCGAGCGCGACATCCGGGGCTACGTGCCCGGCCGGGGGTGGGCGCACGCGCTGGCCCACGGAGCCGATGCGCTGGCCGCACTCGGCTCCTCCCCGCACCTGGGCGCCAACGAGCTCACCGTCCTGCTCGACGTCATCGCGGACCGGATCCTGATGCCGGCCGACATCGCCCTGACCCACGGCGAGCCGGATCGGCTCGCGCTGGCGACCGTGACGATCCTGCGCCGCGGCCTGGTGCCGACCACCGTCGTCGAGCCGTGGATCTCCCGGGTCGCCGCCGGCGCCAACCGGAGCTACCCCGGAGCCGGCAAGGACCCCTACCTGCGCACCGGCAGCGCGGAGGCCTTCCTGCGGGCGCTCTACCTGCAGCTGGCGCTCGGCGCGCGGCCGCTCGCCAACCGCTCCGACCTGCTGCTCGCGGTCGTGGACGGGCTCCGGGCGAGCAACCACCCCTACCTGGCCTGACAGTGGTGCACCGCCACCCCGCCCCGGCCCGCGCCACCGGCCGGCGCCGAGCCGCCGCTGATTTCGCCGGATCGGCGGTGATTTGAGAGACTGGCCCGTGGCCCCTCGGGGATCCGTGACTACAGGAGGACACCATGGGCAAGACCGGACGCAAGCGCCGCGCGCGCCGCAAGAAGGGCGCCAACCACGGCAAGCGCCCCAACAGCTGAGCACGCGCTCAGCGCGACGTAGCGAGCCCCGGACCGTGACGGTCCGGGGCTCGCTGCATCGCTCCTCGGCCTCATGCCGGGTCGGCATCCGCTGCCGAGGCGGAACCAGGCGGAGCCGGTCAGGGGTTCGCGATCTCCACTCGGACCTGCTCGAGCCGGACCATGATCTTGGCCCGCAGGTCCCCCGGCGCGCTCTCCGAGCACGACCGCGCGACCACTTCCTTCACGGTGCGCTGCAGGTCGTACTTCGCCAGGCAGGGATTGCAGGTGTCCAGATGCTTCCGGACCGCCGCCCGGTCGTCATCGTCGAGCTCGTTGTCGATCAGATACACGATCTGCTCGAGGAAGTCCGCGCACTCCGCCGGGGTCACCTCGTCGGCCGCGTCGTGCCGATGCCCGTTCACGATCCACTTCCGTTCCGGCCCGCGGTCATCAGATCGTTGCTGCGCACGTAGTCCGAGAGCAGGTCGCGCAACTGCCGGCGCCCGCGGTGCAGTCGGGACATGACGGTGCCGATCGGCGTATCCATGATCTCGGCGATCTCCTTGTAGGCGAACCCCTCCACGTCGGCGAGGTACACCGCCAGCCGGAACTCCTCGGGCAGACGCTGCAGTGCGTCCTTGACCTGAGAGTCGGGCAGGTGCTCCAGCGCCTCGGTCTCCGCCGACTTCAGGCCGGAGGAGGAGTGTGACTCGGCCCGGTGCAGCTGCCAGTCCTCGACGTCCTCGGCCATCGACTGCTGGGGCTCGCGCTGCTTCTTGCGGTAGTTGTTGATGAACGTGTTGGTCAGGATCCGGTACAGCCAGGCCTTCAGGTTGGTCCCCGGCCGGAACTGGTGGAAGGACGCGTACGCCTTGGCGAACGTCTCCTGCACCAGGTCCTCCGCGTCGGAGGGGTTGCGGGTCATCCGCATCGCCGCGGAGTAGAGCTGGTCCAGGAACGGCAGCGCGTCCCGCTCGAAGCGGAGGTCACGCTCGGCATCGGTCTCGGTGGCCACGTCCACGACCTCCGGGATCGCCGCCGCGTCGAGGGAGTCGAGGGAATCGTCTGTCTCACTCATCGACGCCAAGCCTACGCCGGGACGCACGGCCACCAGCGTGGCAGCGACGGCGTCGGGACGCTCGAGCAGTACGGTCACGCACTGATCAACCCACCGGCCCCGACCGGCATTCCCACCATCCCCGGCTTCCCGGCGTACGGCGGCCCGGTCAGGTCGCCATCGGCCCGGACACCGGCCCGCTCGTGGTACCGATGACCTCGCGGGTCAGCCACTCCAGCACCGACTCCACCACGATGGCGGCGACGTCCTCCGCGGAGACGCCGGCCCGGGCCCCGACCCGCAGCGAGTGGTCGGCGCCGGGCACGACCACCAGGTCGGTCCCGGCCGGGAACTCCTCCGGCCGGCCCATCGGGTCGCGGGCGCCCTGGACCACCAGCGTAGGCACCTTGGTTCCGGTCAGCTCCTCGGCCCGGCTCTTCTCCGGCCGGCCCGGCGGGTGCAACGGGAAGGCGAGGCAGAGGCAGCCGGCCGCGCCGAGCGCCCGCGCCGTCCGCGCCGCCGACCGGGCGCCG